>JACRDK010000005.1 GCA_016218585.1 Candidatus Doudnabacteria bacterium | reverse complement strand
TCTTGATTCTTGATTCTTGATTCTTGATTCTTGATTCTTGATTCTTGATTCTAGCTCTTCTTCGGCACTTCATCCACCACTTCCAATAAATTAATTCCGGTCATTTCCAAAGGAGTTGGCAAACCAAATAGTCCCAAAATAGTTGGGGCAACATCCGAAATAACTCCGGCAGGCACCCGGCTGGACAAAGAAACATAAGTTTTTTCCAAAGACTTGGGGAATTTAAATTCATTGCCAATTAAGAGCAGCGGCACCGGGTTGGTGGTATGGTCCTTGTCTATGTCTCCGGTTTTGGCGCTTATCATTTGTTCTATGTTGCCGTGGTCGGCGGTAATTAAAAAGGCGGCATCGGTAAGCAGGCAAGCGTCCATAATCTTTTTTAAACACCCGTCAATATAATTTACCGCGGCAATTCCGGCTGCCAAATTTCCCGTGTGCCCAACCATATCGCAATTGGCATAATTGGCCACAAAAAAATTGGTTTCCGTTCCGGAAATTCTGTCTACCAAAGCTTTGGTGAGTTTTTCCGCGGACATTTCCGGATGGTCGGAATAATTGCGGCTATTTTCCGGACTGGTTACAATAACTCTGTCTTCTCCCGGGTAGACATCGGTGCGCCCGCAGTTAAAAAATGCCGTAACGTGCGCGTACTTTTCGCTTTCTGCAATATGAAACTGGGTAAATTTATTGTTGGCCAGTATCTCCGCCAAATTATTTTTCAAATCCATTGAAGAAAAAGCCACGTGCACCGGCAGCTTTGGCGCGTACTCGGTCATAGTCGCAAAATATAAATTTTGCAAAGGCTTTTGGCGGAATTCTTCCGGCACCGCTTCCGGCTGGGTAAACATTTGGGTAAGCTGCAGAGCCCTGTCGGAACGGAAATTAATATAAATAACCGAATCGTTGTCGGATATTTTTCCAACCGGCTGGCCCTTGTCTAAAATAACCGTGGGCTTAATCATTTCGTCAAAAATTTGCGCCTGATAACTGTTTCTTACGCACTCTTCCGGGCTGGAAGCTGTTTCTCCAACTCCTTCCACCAGGGTTTTGTATGTCATTAATGTTTGCCCCCAGTGTCCGCCGCGGTCCATGGCATAAAAGCGTCCGGCCATTGTGGCAACCCTGCCGGCTCCGGCGCGCTCTATTCTGTCGTAAAGTTTAACTAAAGATTCCAAAGCAATTTTTTGGTCGGTATCGCGCCCGTCGGTAAACATATGAATAATAACGTTGGTCAAACCCTGCTCCGCGGCCATTCCAAGCAGCGCGTAAAGATGTTCGTCAAAACTGTGCACTCCTCCGGGACTAACCAGCCCCATTAAGTGCAATGTGGAATGGTTTTGCTTGGCATGATTAATAGCTTCCAAAAAAACCGGATTTTTGAAAAATTCTCCATTTTGAATGGCGTTGGTAATGCGCGGCAAATCTTGCCCGACAATCCTTCCGGCGCCAATATTTAAATGACCAACTTCGCTATTGCCCATTTCACCCCATGGCAAACCAACCAACGGGCCGGAAGCCTGCAGGGTCAATGACGGAAAATTACTAACAATATAATTTAAAGTTGGCGTTTGCGCCTGCGCAATGGCATTGCCTCGCCCAAAAGGCGCGATGCCAAAACCATCGAGAATAACCAACACTACTTTTTTGTAAGTTTTGTGTCTCATAGATTGCGATACTGATATACGAATACATTCAGATGATACTGATAATACGGATTATGACCAAAATTGCGCATCAGTATTATCCGTTTCATCTGTATTTAAATCCGTATATCTGTATCATAGTAAATTTTCTATCTCCAACAGCCTGTTGTACTTTGCCAATCTTTCTCCCCGGCTCGGCGCTCCGCTTTTAATATATTCCGCGCCAACCGCCACGGCCAAATCGGCAATGAACGAATCGGACGTCTCTCCGCTTCTGTGGGAAATAACAATTTTATATTTATTTTTTTGCGCTAATTTTATTGCGGCCAAAGTTTCAGTTAAGCTGCCTATTTGATTAACTTTAATTAATACCGCATTGGCAATTTTTTGAGTAATACCCATTTGAATGCGAACCGGATTGGTAACAAATAAATCGTCGCCAACCAACAAAGTTTGGCTTCCTAAATTCTGGGTAAGAAATTTCCAGCCTAAAAAGTCGTCTTCCGCGCAGCCGTCTTCAATGGCCATAAGCGGATATTTTCCCAGCCACTTTTTATATACCTGATAAACATTGCTGGGCTTGGCGGAAATTTTGGAAGATTTAAATTCGTAAGAACCTTTTTTGTCGTCAAAAAACTCGCTAGAGGCCACGTCCATTCCTAAAGCAAAATCTTTTCCTAAATTATACTTAGCTGTTTTTATGGCCTGCTCTAATTCCTTTAAAGCGGTTTCATTGCCGCCAACCAGCTTAGGGGCAAACCCGCCTTCGTCTCCAACAGAAGTGGTTAAGCCTTTCTTTGCCAACTGGGCTTTTAGGCTATGGAAAACTTCTGAACCCATGCGCAATTTGGTGGCGAAATTCCCTTTTAGCGGGATAATAAAAAACTCCTGCACATCTAATCCCGAATCCGCGTGCACGCCGCCATTTATTACATTAAAAAAGGGCGTAGGAAGGGTTTTTGATGTATAGCCATAAGTTTGCCCAAGATAAGAAAAAAGCTCTACCTTGTGGATTTTTGCAGCCAAACGGGCTGTGGCTAAAGATACTGAAAGAATGGCATTTGCCCCGAGTTTTCGCTTATTCTCAGTGCCGTCTAATTCCAACATTTTGGTGTCTATTTCTTCCTGGCTATCAGCATTTATCCCCTTTATTACCTTAAATATTTTGTCATTTACGTTTTTACAGGCTTTTAAAACACCCATTCCGCCATAGCGTTTTTTGTCTCCGTCCCGCAATTCCAAAGCTTCGTGCACTCCGGTAGATGCTCCGCTCGGCACTGAAGCAGTGGCGCTTACGTCTCCTGCCCAAATAGTAGTCTGTATTGTGGGATTTCCGCGGCTATCTAACACCTCCATGGCGTGAATTTTTGTAATTTTCATTTCGATAATGTTAATTTACTCCTTAATTATAACACAAAAAAGACGGAGGTTATCCTTCTTTAATATTTTATCAATATTCCTTATTTTAAAGCTTCAGTCCAGGGAAGATATATGCCTTAAAGCTTACATATTAATGAATCAATTTTATCTAACTCTTTTGAAAAATAGCGAAAAAAGACCGCGAGACAAACTCGCTTTATACTGTTTACTAACATGAGTTTTTTCATAAATATCTGAGAAAGTCTCACTTGCTTTAAAATACTTCCTGGCTTTCTGGTATTTATTTAAGTCGTACATCTGCCAAAATTCTTCTTTAGTATAATAATTGTGCGCGTATAAAGTCTGCCTGCCGCCTAAAGATGCGGAAACCAGCTCCAAATCTCGATTATAATCTAAATAAGAAACACCCTTTGGAACAATACCATAAGACCCAAAATTTATAGCAAACGAGCCCTTAACATGAGCTGGTGAAAATTCATCATATTTGACGGAGGCGTTAATCGGACATAGCCAAATAGGATATATTTTATAATGATCATCTAAATAATTAAAGTACTTTTCTGTGGATTCGGCAGGTAAGCAAAAGTCCTGAACTAAAAACTTTTGAGAATAATTAGCCTCGTGCAACGCCTTAAACAGATTTTTTGCGTATAAAAATCTTTTAAAAACGTATTTAGTCAGTTTATTTATTGGTATTTTTAAAAACTCAAAAAAATATTTTGCTATCCAAAAACCACCATAATTATATCTAAACAAATAATCTTCCATCGTTAAATAAGATTCTGATAAATCTCCGCTCTTCATTTTGTTCTCCACAAAACTATAAAACCACTCACTACTGGCGTTGTTAAAATTTTCAAAAGAAATATCACTGCTTTCAATCACCATTTTGCCAAATATTACTACGCCTTTATTTTTGGAAAAAAATATTGCATCAGCGAAATCATATTTATTATTAACTAAATTTTCTTTAAAAAAATCAACTGCTTGATTTATTGACGCGCATTCAAAAAAAGAAAGTTTTACAAATTTAGTTGCCGGGACTAATTTAATTTTTAATTTTGTGAGCACTGCCAATGACCCATAAGTACAGGCGAGCAAATAGTACATTTCCTTGTCCAATTTAGGACTCAATTCTAAAACATTCCCCGAGCCATCAACAATTTCAATTTCTTCAGTAATTTCATGAAATAAACCATACTTAAAAGAACTGCTCTCCCCTGCTCCTCCTTGAAAAGCGCCCCCAGCAGAAATGTCAGGAAATTCCATAACGACTGCCGGTATGAGTCCAAATGGTAATATTGCTTTTATCAACTCACCCATCGTGACATTTGGTTCCACGACAATATACTGCTGCTCTTGATTTATCTCCAAAATTTTATTAAGGCAAGAAATATCAATTATTTCATTTGATACAAAATCAACATGACGCGTAGTGTTAGAGTTTCCGCGAAAAATTCTAGGTTTTACACCTTTGATTTTTAATTCTTTGATTTTGTCAGCTATCTTTTGTACTTTACTTGTATGCTCAAAATCCATAAATATAAAAGCCCTAGACTCTATTTTAATGCCTCAATTCCGGGAAGGTCTTTGCCTGCTAAGTATTCCAGCATTGCTCCCCCGCCGGTGGAAACGTGGTCTATGTGTTCAAACTGGTGGGAATGTCTTAATACGTCCACGGTTTCCCCGCCGCCAACCACCACGAACGCTTTACGGCTCGCAACGCCGCCAACCACTCTGGCCAAAGCCATTGTCGCCATATCAAACGGCTTTACTTCAAAATGTCCCAACGGCCCGTTCCAGACAATTGTCTTGGCAATTTTTAATTCTTTGGCAAAAGCTAAAATTGTTTTTGGCCCAATGTCCAACATCATTTCCTTTGGCCCGACTTCATAAGGTGCGCAAACCCGAATGGAAGACTTGTCCATATTTTCATTTGCCACCACCACATCCAGCGGCAAAATAATTTTAGATTTAAAATTCTTTTCTAAAATTCTAGCCATTGGCGCGGCTTCGGCCTCCACTTTAGACTTGCCAATTTCAAAACCTTTTGCCAAAAAGAACAAGCTGGCAATGCCGCCGGAGACTAAAATTTTATCCGCTTTTTTGCCTAAGTGTTCTATGGTTGCGATTTTATCGGAAATTTTTATTCCGCCTGTCATTAAAACAAACGGCGATTTGGCTTTATGCAAAACTTCATCTAAGCCTTTAATTTCTTTTTCCAAAAGCAAACCGGCATAGGAAGTTATGTATTTGGTTATGGCGGAAACGGAAGCCGCTGCCCGATGGTCTACGCCAAAAGCATCGTTAACATATACCTCGCCCAAAGAAGCAAGCTTTTTGGCAAATACCGGGTCATTTTCCTCTTCCCCGGAATTAAAACGCAAATTTTCCAGCAACACAATATCTTTTGCCTGAATGTTTTGCAATTGCTGCTGGTGCTTTTCTTCGGCAATGTTGCCCGTGTATAAAATTAAATGGGGAATGGCGTAATCCGGAACCTTGTGGTCTGTTTCCACAAATTTTAAACCAAGCATATTGGCCAATTTTTCCCCCACCGGTTTTAAACTAAATTCCGCTTCCTTTCCTTTTGGCCTTCCCAAATGTCCGCACAAAATAATTTTATTCCCATTTTCCCTGAGCAAGTTTATTGTTGGAATAATCTGTTCAATTCTAAAAGCATCCGCCACTTTGCCGTGCTCAATCGGCACATTTACATCTACGCGCAAAAGTACGGTTTTGTTTTTTATAGTTGATTTAGAGAGATACTTTATAGGCATACAATTATGATACAGATAAACAAATTTTTAATACAAATGATACTGATAATACTGATTCTAATTTTTCCAATTATCTATTTTAACAATACGCTTAGGTCTTAACACTTTATCCCTAAAATTTACTAAAATTGCCAACCGCAAGCCTGTTTCTTGCAAATACCTTTGGGTTTGATAATAATCTTCTTTTGTCACAATTCGTTTAGCTTTTAATTCCAATATAACTTTATTCGCTATAACAAAATCTAATGTATTACCTGAATTCCCTATTACTTTTTCCCTATCATATGCAATGTTCTTTTCTTTGCAAATTCTTTCTAAAACATCCCCATATTGTTTTTCTCTAGCATACTGACCAAGTTCATTATGAACAGAAAATAAAATTCCATTAATAGCAAAGGTCAAATCCTCATATAGCAGACCATGTTTACCAACATCCGTATTATCAGTATTATCTGTATTCATATCTGTATATCAGTATCATAAATTCTTTAACGAGCTCCTACCATAATTACTTCTTCCACTAATCTGTTTGAATACCCGAATTCGTTGTCATACCAAGCTATTACTTTTACGAAATTTCCGTCTACCACCTGAGTAAGTGATAAATCTACGATTGATGACGCTGGATTACCAACAATATCGCTTGAAACTAATTGTTCATTGGAAACTTCCAAATAACCTTTGTAGTGTTTGTCCTTGCTGGCATCAATAAACGCCTGGTTAACTTCTTCTTTGGTCACATTCTTTTTAAGAAGCAAAGTAAAATCGGACAGAGAGCCGACTGGGGTTGGTACGCGGAAAGATACGCCGTCAAATTTTCCTTTGAGTTCCGGAATGGCCTGCGTAGCGGAAATTGCCGCACCGGTGGTGGTGGGAATAATATTTACCGCGGCAGCGCGCGCCCTTCTTAAATCGTTAGATTTTCCTCCCGGCGGCGGACCGTCTACCAAGTTTTGTTCGGCGGTGTAGCTATGAATGGTGGACATAAAAGCTTTTTCCACGCCGAATTTTTTATTTAAGACATCCAAAACCGGAGTAATGCAATTAGTGGTGCAAGAAGCATTGCTAATTATTGGCTGGTCTTTGTAAGTGTCCTGGTTTACTCCCAAAACTATTGTCGGAGTAATGCCTTCGTCTTTGGCAGGCGCGGAAATAATTACTTTTTTTGCTCCCGCCTTCAAATGCGCTCCGGCTTTCTCGCTGTCGGTGAACCTGCCCGTACTTTCAATTACCACATCTACTCCAAGTTTGCCCCATGGCAGCATGCTCGGATCTTTTTCCGTCGATACCGGGTATTTCTTGCCGTCAACAATAACATTGGTTTCATCAAAAGTTATTTCATGGGGAAAATGTCCGTAGTTGCTGTCGTATTTAAGCAAGTGTGCCAATGCTGAAGTAGCAGTTAAATCATTAATTCCAACCACCTCAAGCTCAGGCTTGCCAAGCGCGATTTTGAAAGCCTGTCTGCCGATTCTCCCAAACCCATTAATTCCAACTTTTATTTTTTTCATAGATCCTTTCTACGGAATTACAGATTATACAAATCTTCAGATTGCTACAAAAGTTTTTTACCAATCGCGCTTTTTAAAATGCGATTCTGTAGGTTTCTGTAGAATTCGTATAAATTTCTGTAGTTAATTATTCTTCTAATTTATAATTATTTAATATTTTTTTCTGCAAGCTTTGCTGTTTCTTTTCGTTTTCTTTTTTAATTTTGATTTGTTCGTGGGTTATTGGCATTTCCTGATATTCGCTGGCAAACAGCAAGGAACTACGCCAAGCCAACACGCTGCCCATAGCCGCCACCCCCATAAATACTATAACAGAAAATCTCAAAATATAGTTAGGATCTTTTACACCATAGCCATTAATAGACATTTGTAGTAATTTTCTAATTGGATATTGGATATTTGAAATTATTTGCTAGTCTTTCTTATTTTTTACCATTTCCAAAACTTCTTTTTTGCTTTGTGCATCGGTGATGGCAATGACCTTAAAATCTTTCATTTTTTTCAATAACGATTCCAACTCGTGCCGCTTAAGCAGCCCGGCCTGCGGACCCACCTGCTGAACTACGCTGCCGGCATTTATCGGCCCCCACAAAATAGCCTCTTTGTGAGGCATGCCATAAAATAGAGCGGCAATATACGCCGTGGTAAATGAATCCCCGGCTCCGGTGGCTTCCAGCCTTGGTCCCGGATATTCCGGAACATAATAAAAACCTTCCTTACTATAACTGTATGCGCCTTTTCTGCCATCGGTTAAAGCAATAGCTTTGGGTCCGAGTTTCATTAACTTCCGGCACAACTCTTCCGGATCACGTCCGCAATCTCCCACCCACCCTTGGGCTTCTTCCACATTCACGGATAACAAATCCGTGCGCTCGAGCATAGACAAATTTTTCTTTACGCCAGCACGAAGCTGAAAGGTTCCGGGATTAAAACCCAAAGAGACATTATACTTGTCTATGTACTTGGCTAAATCTTTATAAATTTTTTCAAAACCATTTCCTAAGCTGGTTAAATAAACCCAGGAAGAATGAACTAACGGCGGCAGCTTATATTTTCTGTGCTCGTGATAAACCAAAATTGTGCGTTCGCCGTCAAAACTTATTACTGTAGAAGCGTTTGTTCCGTGTTCGTCGTCTATAACAATAAACCTGTCGGACACGCCCTCTTTTTTCATTTTATGGATTATTTCGCGGCCGCCAACGTCGTGAGCCAATACAGTATAAAACGCGGTTTTCAGCCCCAAGCGGCTGCTGCCCACCGCGTTATTGGCGGCATTACCCGCAACCGTGCGATACATTTTTTCCACCGGCAGCTTGTCGCCCCAATTTAAAATCGCTTTTTTGTCTCCTTTGATATTGACGATTTCAATATCTTTAATAAACAAAAAAGTGTCTATAGTCGCGTCTCCGATGGAAATTATGTCAAACATGAGGGTAGAATTAAGAAGCAAGTATTAAGAATTAGTTGTAATTCGAAAATATCTTATAACAAATAAAATAGTAAATAAAATTAGTGCGGAAATAAACACGTTCACAGAAAAGTTTAGTAAAAAATCATGGACACTCTGAGAGCAAGAAATCCTTATATTAAAAACTGGGGTAAATAATACTTTTATTTTCGCTAAATTCACCAAATTTGAGTCGCATGACATTCGTGAAAAATAATTACCTGAATTTATAGCTTCTCTTAATAATAAGCCAGATAATTTAACCAAAACAAAATTAATTATAAGAGAGACCACAACACTCCAACCAACCAAGCCCCATTTTGATTGCAAACTAAATATTTTCATAATTTTATTTTTTTGTGTCATCCCGGCCTTTAGAGCCGGGATCCAGGGTTATTTAGAGTAGTTCGTTATATAAATCTATCCAGTTTGGATTTTGTTTTTCTATTAAATCCAGTTTCCATTTTCTGTGCCATTTCTTTAATTGTTTTTCTCTAGTTATTGCGCTTTCTATGTCAGTCGTTTGTTCAAAGTATACCAGCGTATGAACTTTGTACTTTTTTTGTGAATCCGTCTGCTAAATTATTTTTATGCTGCCAAACTCTTTTGATTAAATTATTAGTTACACCTACATACAGTGTCCCATTTCTCTGACTTGCTAAGATATATATGTAATAAGAATTTGGCATATATCTCTTATTCTCTGGAACCCGGATAATCTTTCAGGTGCATTCAAGATTTCCGGGATGACACATCAACTGCTTTTTCTCTTCATTACTTTCTTTATTGCATTTTTTATTGCTTCTTTACCCATTCCGTATTTTTCAATTAACTCTTCAGGTTGGCCGGATTCTCCAAAACTGTTTGGCATGCCAACCATCTCCACCGGCACCGGATAATTTTGCGCTAAAACTTCCGCCACAGCGCTGCCGCAACCGCCCATAGTTTGATGCTCTTCTAAAGTTACCACGGCGCCGCATTTTTTAGCCGCGGCAATAATGGTTTCCGAATCAATTGGTTTTATGGTATGGTTGTTTACTACCATTACTGAAATACCCTCTTTTTCCAATTCCATTGCGGCAACCAGCCCATTATACAAAACCGGACCGCTGCCGATTAACGCAACATCCGCACCTTCTTTAAAAACAATCGCTTTGCCGATTTCAAATGGTGTTTGCGCCGTGGTCATTACCGGAGTCTTTTCTCTGGCAAAACGAAAATAAGCCGGACCCTTCATTTTACCTAACGCGATGGTGGCTTTTTTTGTTTCAATAGAATCACACGGGACAATTACAGTTACGTTCGGAAGCACTCTGGCAATTGCCACATCTTCCAGCGCTTGGTGCGTCGCGCCATCCGGACCAACAGAAATTCCGGTGTGGGCTCCGGCCACTTTAACATTAGCCTGGCTATAGCAAACGGAAACGCGAAACTGGTCCCAGCTGCGCCCCGGAGAAAATACCGCGTAAGAAGAAACAAAAGCGGTTTTGCCGTAAAGCGCCAAGCCTGCGGCCACGCCCATCATATTTTGCTCCGCCACTCCGCATTCAATAAACCTGGACGGAAATTTATTGGCAAAATCCTGGGCTCTGGTTGATTCCGCCAAGTCCGCGGTTAACACTACAACGTTTTCATCTGCCGCGCCCAATTCCACAAGACCTTCCCCATAACCATTCCTGGTTGGAATTTGTTCAATATCTTTTTGTCCAATTTTTGGATTTAGTTCAACCATTTATTTTTGAATAGGCATATTAAAACGATTTCTAAATTCTTCATCTTTAGCCTTCTCCCAATTGTCCAAATATTTCGCTATCATTTCCTTGCTGATTCCTAAAGAATGCAAAAACTCCATAGTATCAGCCAAGCTTTTGGTTAACTGGACTTTATTTATATCTATTTCTTTTTCGTTTGGATCCAAGTCTAAAGATTTTACCAATGCGGTAAAAATGGCGTTTAAGTCTTCGCGCTTAAGGCCCATAAGCCTTGAGTCTATGCTTGGTTTCTGGCTGTCTGACATAAAACTTTTAGTTTAGTTCTTCCGCACCGGCCACTGCTTTTCCGGTTTTATAGGAATTAAAATCTGTTTTATTAATATCAATAATCAAGCTCGGATCAATTCCGGCCGGATTCCAAACGGCGGAAGGAATAAAACGCTTTGCGCCCCCTTCGGTTTTATAAATTCTGGAGTTGCCAATCAGGCGGATGTATTTAGCGTTCTGGTAATAGTCAAACTCGGCCTGAGAAACTGTTTGCACGTCTTCCGGATTATTTTTATAGGATTTGAAAACCGCTTCGGAGAACATCGGAATTTTTAGATTGTTTGGGGAAACCCAATAAACCGTTTCCGTTCCTTCCAATTTTATTAAACGCGGCCCGGCGCTATAAACCCCAACCTCGGCATTCATAGCAAGGCCTGAATCTGAAGACATCCAGGAGTCATCATACTGCAAGCCGCCGCTCGGCATTTGCAAGCCGCCGGTAGTATTGGTGCTTGAGGCGGTAGTTTGATTGTTTGTGTTGGAGCTTTGTGAGCTGCCGGTAACGGTTAAAATAAAATATTGGGTTGCCAAAACATCTGCCGAAGAGTTGCTGTTGCCGCCAAGCAAGCTATAAGTCCCCATATAGTCTCCCGGGGCAGCATTGCCGCTAATGGTTAACTTAACCAAAGCCCCCTGGTATTGGGAAGAGGCGTTCAAGGTCATTGGAACATAAGACATAGCGGACGACGACTGGTCTATGGTTATGCTATAAGCGCTTGAGGTGGCAAGATTATTTGAAGGAATAACGCTCAAACCGCTAACTGAATTAATAAATATTGCGCTGGAGGTCGCCAGGTTGGAAATTGTTCCATTTATAGATACGCTAGTGCCGGGAGCTGAACTTATAGCTCCATTGTTTGCAAACTGAATAGTAACATCGGCTAAAGCCGCTTTGGGCAAAAATATTGCCGCCAGGAGAAACACTGACAAATATAGATATTTTTTCATTTTGTATGAATTAATTATTTGTTTTCCACTTCTAAAAATTTAGAAATTTGTTCCCTATGTTTATTATAGTAAAAAGACACGCTAATTAAAATAACACCCAAGGAAATAAATGACACAATTAAATAACTTAAGTCAAGCGACAGCAGATCATAAAGAAACACCTTTACAATGGTAACAAAAAATAAAGCAATGGCAATCTTTCTAATTAGCGCGCTCTTCCAGGCAATCCCCGCCCCGATTAATATGGAAGAATACATAATCCACCACAAGCTTAGGAATAGGTTGCGCGAATTTTTAGAAAGTGAAAACTCAAAGTATTTGGTAATATCCCAGGAAACAGCGAACCACAATAACATACAGGCCGCTACTTTTAAGACATCGGCAAAAGATTTATTTTTTTCATCTTTTCCGTAAAGCTTGGCAACATAAACTAAGGCAATGGTTTGCAGTGCCATTAAGCCAAACTTGGCGTTGTACAAAAAGTGATATTCGCCGTTATAAGGCAGGAATAAAACCTTAAAGAATCCCGCAGCCAAAAGCAGCAGAGCGGTTTTAGACAAACCCTCGCGGCTGCTCTTGTTTGCCATAAAGAACAAAGCCACCGGGTAAACAACCCACCATAAAGTCATAAAGTTTTGCGACTGTGAAGAAAAAGCTGAAGTCATATCCCAAGACACGCTGGCCCAAAGAACCAGGGCTGCCACAATCTGCAAGACAGTTTCGGCGTTTTTTTCAAATTCAGAAACTTTAACTTTTTCGTACATCCAGCCAACAAACAACAAAGCAAGAGTGTGGGCAAACATTAAGCCAAATTTGGCATTAAACAAAAACACCGAGTCGGCGGCTGTGTACGGATCGTATAAAGTCTTGAGCAAAGAACCAAACAAGATTATAGTTCCCC
>JACRDK010000006.1 GCA_016218585.1 Candidatus Doudnabacteria bacterium | reverse complement strand
TATAAACATAAGTTATGTTATTCTTCTAAACCCAGTTTTTTTGCAACTGACTTTGCTATTCTTTTTTCTTTTTGTATTGGCCCAGCTGACTGAATTTTTTTGCCCAAAAAGTCTATGGCTGATAGATGATTGTCCACTAACCCATTGATGTAATTTACTTCGTTAGGAGTAAATTTGACCTGAATTGAACTATTATCTAAGTTCATTGTATTTCCTTTATTTAGGCTATTTTTTTTATTATAACCCATATGACTATATGTGTCTAATTTTATAATTTATTTTTAATCGTAAAATAAAATTTTGTAATTTTAATCTCGCAAGCACCGACTTAGTGTTATGGTTGTGAGGAATTATAAAAATTCAATATTTAATTTTTGCAAACAAAAACCCCTTTTGTATCTGGAGCCGTTGATCGGAATTGAACCGATGACCTACTCCTTACCATGGAGTTGCTCTACCAGCTGAGCTACAACGGCCCAAAATACAAAAGGGGTTTTATAAAACAGTATAAAATTTTTAAAGATATTTTTGCAATTTGCCTTTAACCAGTTCATTTTCCGGGTCAAATTCCTGCGCTGCAAATAACAGATCCTTGGCTTTTTTAGTATCTCCCTGTTTGGCGTAAGCATTGCTCAAACTCAGATAATACTTGCTATTTTTTGGTTCTAAACTAATTGCCTGTTGAAAACTGGTTATTGCCTCGGCTAGTTTGCCGCTGCTTTCCAAACTCAGGCCTAAGTTATAATAGCGGTTTGGCTGAGTTGAATCAAGTGCCAGGGATTTGCGGTAATGTTCGGCTGCTAACGGGTATTGCTTTAAGCGGTAGCAGCAATAGGCCAGGCGGGCGTGAAAATCGGGATTGGCCGGCTGATGGTTTACCAAATACTGGTAAATATCTTTGGCGTCGCTAAAATTTTCACGTTCCAAATAAAACTTGCCCAATGAGTCATAGTGCTCATAATTTTTCGGCTGCAGCTTTATTAATTCCAAATAGTACTTTTCATCCTTCACTTCCCTGGTGCTAATAGCTTTGGCTGCCGGTTTTTTAAAGGTCGGCAGTTTTCCGCCAAAAATTTTCTTCATCTGGTAGCCGGTCACCGCATGCGGCTTCATATCTTTGGCTTCCAAAATAAAATTCCAGGCTTTTTTTGTCCACAGTTTGAAAATGCTGCCAACTTTGGAAAATGCTTCTGCCGGCAAACCTTTAGCTTGAAGCTTCTGATCCGCCGGAGGCTCTTTAATTTCCAAATTATGCTTAATGGTAGCTTCCGGCAAATGCCTAAGAATAATAAGCAATATGCCCAAAATGGAAAAAATAAATATTATATTGGGAAGGATTTGGTAAGACAAAATGGTAAAGCGAGATATCAAATCACGGGTTGCTTAAAAAGCTGAGGCGGCAGGCAGTATCGGCGGTTCGGTATCCGTAATTAGAAGTTAAATGTTAGCTATATTTATTGTAGCAAACATTTTTACTAATTGCCTAATACGAATCTGGCAAACCGCTTAACTACAACATTCTCTCCCATTTTTCCAACAGCCTGGGCAATTAAGTCCTTAACTTTCATATCGGAATTCTTTACAAAAGGCTGTTCCATTAAGCAGGCTTCTTCGTAGTATTTGGCAATTTTTCCTTCCAAAATTTTTGCAACTACATCTTCCGGCTTTCCCTTAACCTGTTCTTTGTAAATTTCTTTCTCTTTTTCCACAACTTCTGCCGGTACATCGGCAATATTTACGTAAAGCGGGTTGGCGGCGGCAATGTGCAGAGCAATTTCTTTAGCCAAATTTTTAAAGTCGTCGGTTCTGGCAACAAAGTCGGTTTCGCAGTTAACTTCAACCAAAGCGCCTACGCGGCCGCCCGGGTGAATATAAGTTTCTACCAAACCTTCGTTAGCAACGCGGTCGGCTTTTTTACCGACTTTAAGCGCGCCCTTTTTGCGCAAGAACTCAATAACCTTGTCTTTGTCATTGCCCATTTCGGTTATGGCTTGCTTAATTTCCAACATACCTGCTCCGGTAATTTCGCGGAGTTCTTTTATTAAGTCGTTCGACATAAATTTTTTTAATTAAGATATTTTTTAGATTTTTGTGATGAATTTCTATTGTTCCCGCACTTCCAGGAGTTCAAATAGAAATGGAGAAATTATTTGGCAGCCGCAGCTTCGTTTTTTACCACAGCCTGGGTTTGTTTGCCTTCGTTAATTCCTTCAGCAATGGCCCCGCACATAATTTCAATGGCTTTGGTGGCGTCGTCGTTGCAAGGAATCATATAATCGATTCCGTCAGGGCTGCAGTTAGTATCTACCAAGCCGATAATTTTAACTTTGCTCTTTTGAGCTTCGGTTACGGCAATGGCATCATGCTTAACATCGGTGACAAAAATTGCGTCAGGCAATTTTTTCATGTTTTGAATGCCTTCAAAAAGTTTTTTTAACTTTTCAATTTCTCTTTCCACCATTAATCTTTCTTTTTTGGTGTAGTGGCTTTCCAATTCGCCCGACATCTTCATATTTTCCAATTTCTCCAGTTTGCGGATTGTTCTTTGGATGGTTTTGAAATTGGTAAAGGTACCGCCGAGCCAGCGCACGTTAACATATGGCATGCCGCAGGAAACCGCAGCTTGCTTTACAATGTCTTTGCTCTGGCGTTTGGTGGCAACAAACAAAATTGTGCCGCCGCGGCTGGATAGTTCTTGGGCAAATTTAGCCGCTTTAACAATGGCTTTCTTGGTCTTTTCCAGGTCCAAAATGTGGATGTTATTCCTGGTGGTAAAAATAAACGGCTTCATTTTTGGGTTCCATCTTGAAGTGGTGTGCCCAAAGTGCGCGCCGCTCTTTAACAACTCTAAAAGAGTTATTTCTTTCATTCTATTAATCCTTTCCTTCTATTCCGCCGATCCCGATATTTAGCCCGCAGGCCTATTGGGACAGGAAATGAGTGCGGAATATGTTTATTAATTATTAGCGATATTATAACAGGCCTTGACTTTTTTGGCAAGTGTTGATAGAATATCTGGAGTTGCATAAGTTTCTTAGTTTCATTTAATTTCAATAATATCAGCAATGATTGATGGAAATTAAGGCATTAAGAAATAACGAAATTAACTTAGTATAACAATGAAATCTAACATCCACCCACAATATAACGTTGGAATTACAGTTACTTGCGCCTGCGGCAATACTTTTACCACAGGTTCTACCGCCCCTTCCCTGCACACTGAAATTTGCAGCTCTTGCCACCCGTTTTATACCGGTAAGCAAAAGCTTCTCGATGCAGCTGGTAACGTAGATAAATTCAAAAAGCGCAAAGAGACCGCGGTAAAGATTAAGGCTGTAGTTAAAGAAAAGAAGCCAAGAAAAGCCCGCTCCCCGAAGAAATAACTGCTAAAAGAACTTTTAATAAAGCCATCCTGACGTTTTGTTTGGGGTGGTTTTATGTTAGAATTAACAGTGTATAATCCGAATTCAACAAATGATGCAATCCGAATGCCGCGAAATTTCGGATCATTCGGAAAATAATTTGTAGTTTAGGATTAATTTTTATGGAACCAGCATTTGCCAAAATTTTAGAAGAATATAATAAAATCACCGAAGAGATGTCTGCCGGTGGCAGTGTTGATATTGCCAAATTGGGCCGCCGCCATGCCGAGCTGTCCCCTATTGCAGACAGAATTAAGAATTATGAATTAAGAATTAAGGAGCTGGAAGAAAATAAGAATTTATTGAATGACGCCGACCCGGAAATTAAATCTATGGCTTTAGATGAAGCCAAGCGCCTTGAATCCGAAATCTTAAATTTAAAATCTGAAATCGAGGAGGCTCTGCTGCCTAAAGACGCTAATGACGACAAAGACGTAATTGTGGAAATTCGCGCCGGGGCCGGCGGGGACGAATCTACCCTGTTTGCTTCAGAAATGTTCCGTGCCTTAGGTAAGTTTGCCGAAGAGCTGGGTTTTAAACCAAACATTGTTTCCTCTTCCCGCAGTGAGGCCGGCGGTTTTAAGGAAGTGGTTTTTGAAATACACGGCCGGGCAAGTGCGGAAAAACACCCGTATCAGGTGTTTAAATATGAAAGCGGCGTTCATCGCGTCCAGCGCGTGCCGGAAACGGAAAAAAGCGGCCGCGTTCACACATCCACCATTACCGTGGCTGTGCTGCCAATTTTAGAAGAAAAAGATTACGCCATTGCCGACAAAGATTTAAAAATGGAAGCCACCACCTCCTCCGGACACGGCGGACAATCGGTTAACACCACTTACTCCGCTATTCGCATTGTGCATATTCCCACCGGCATAACCGCCCAGTGTCAGGACGAACGCAGTTTTGCGCAGAACAAAGAAAAAGCCTTGGAAGTTATTCGCGCCCGCGTTGCCGCGCATTATGAAGAAATAGAAAATAAAAAAGTGCGCGATTTAACCAAAAGCCAAATAGGCACCGGCGACCGCTCCGAAAAAATCCGTACCTATAACTTCCCGCAAGACCGCGTAACCGACCATCGCATTAACCAGAACTTCAACCAAATTAATTTGATTATGGAAGGAAAGTTTGGACCCATTACCGAAGCCCTGCAGCGCGCTGACTTAGAAGCAAAAAAAGAAGCGCTGAAGCATTGAACAAAATTGACCAGGATTTAGTAAAATTGACAAAATTGACAGTCAAAGAAGCCCTAATTAAATATCAGAAGGTTGAGATTGACCTTTTACTCTCTGAGGTTCTAAAGAAAACCAGGGAGTTTTTGTTTATGAATGGGGAGCAAAAATTAACACGGATTCAGGCAAGCAAATTAACACAGATGGTGCGGCGCCGGGAAAAGGGCGAGCCTATAGCTTATATTTTGGGATATAAGGATTTTTACGGTTTGCGGTTTAAAGTGAATAAAAACGTGCTGGTCCCCCGCCCGGAGACGGAAGAAATTATAACTAGAATTAAGAATCAGGAATTAAGAATTAAGGGGAAAACAATAAATATTTTGGACATTGGCACCGGCAGCGGATGCATAGCTATAGCACTGGCCAAAAAATTACAAATTTTAAATTTTAAATTTCAAATTACTGCATCTGACATTTCGAGCAAGGCTCTTATTGTAGCCAAACAGAATGCCAAAGCCCATCATGTCAAAATAAATTTTGTTAGATCCGATTTGCTTAAAAATATAAAGAATACCCCGGATATAATTATTGCTAATTTGCCGTATGGTTGGAGTCAATGGAAAAATAATACATCCGCAGCTACTATTGGTTTAAAGTTTGAACCCAAACATGCTTTGTTTACAAAAGATAATGGGCTATATGAAATTAAACGTTTGTTATTGCAAATCAAACAATCTATAAAACAGCCGCGCTTGATTTATTTGGAGTTTGATCCGAGGCAAAAAGTTGAGCTGGATAAAGAAATAAAAAAACATCTGCCCAAAGCAAATGTAAAATTTTACAAAGATTTTCGAAGCCTTTGGCGCTTTGTTGAAATAACCCTTTAAAAAACACCACTCTATTACTCCAGTGTAATAGAGTGGTGTTTTATTCGGAGACTAATTGTTTGAATCTTTCAAAGTTTTGCCTGCCATGGATTCTAACGCGCGGAATTTCCATCAGGTCTTCTAAATTTATCCTCGAGCCTTCGTGTACCGTAAGGCTCATATTAAAACCGCAAATTTTTGCCTGATTAATATAGTCAGGAGTGTAATGGCCGTAAGGGTAAATAAGAATATTGGTATTTATTCCCAGGTTCTGTTTTAAATCTGTTTTTGATCCGCACAGATTTTGTTGGATAAACTCGCTGTTAAATTTTGGGTTGCTGCCGTCAAAATGGTTTTGGGTATGGGAAACAATCTCATTTCCCTGCCGGTAAGCATCTCTAATAACATCCCAGGAGGCATAAACATTGTTGCCTTCTTGCGTGCCGGGAAACTGGGTAATTATTGCAAAACTGCCGGTAAAGTTATATTTTTTTAAAATCGGCACGGCATTTGTAAAAACGTCTAAGTACCCATCGTCAAAAGTAAAAATAACCGGCTTTTTCGGCATAATAAATTTGCCTTTGGCGTAATTGTCTAAGTCCGCCAAATGAATGCTTTTGTAGCCATTTTCGGACAGCCATTTTACCTGTTGTTCAAATTCCGCTGTTGGAACGGTTAAATCTTGCCTGGTGCCATCTGCTTTATCCGGCAGGTCGCCTACATGATGATACATTAAAATTGGCAGGCGCAATACTTTTTCCTGCGGCGGCTTAATTTGTGGTTTTGTTTCAACGGCTGCGGCGTAGAAAGTATGGACTATCCCCGGTTCGGTTGGCTTTTGCGCTAAGGTTTCAACAACAAACTTGTGGCTGTTGAAATGCTGCCACACTACGCCGAATAGCAGGATTATGCAGGCCGCAGAGATTAATGCTATTTTTTTGCTTTTCATGGTGAGATAATTATATCAAACATTTAAAAAATCCGCCTCACCTGTTTATAAGGTTGAGGCGGATTAAAAGTTTAAACTACTTTTTTTCTTCAGCTTTAGCGTCTGCAGCTGGAGCAGCCGGTTTTTCTTCGGCGGCGCCTTCTACTTTGCTAACATCTTCAACAACCGGAGCGGCTAATTCAGCTTCCACGTCGCGTGGCGGCTGAACTTTAATAACCAATTCATCGGCCGGGGTTAAAATTTTCACGTTAGCAGGAACTTTCAAGTCTTTAACATGAACTGTATCCTGCAAGGTTTTTAATACTTCAACATTAACTTCAATATTGTGAGGAAGGTCTGCCGGCAAACATTCAACTTCAACTTCATTCAAGACTCTTACCAATACCCCGCCCAAAGCCTTAACAGCCTGGGATTCACCGGTAAATTCAATAGCCACATTGGCTTTTAATTTGGTGGTCATGCTTACTTCATAAAAGTCGACGTGAGTCGGGACTGAAGTTAAGTAATGGTTTTGGATATCGTGAATTAAAACCGGGTGGTTTTTGCCGTCTTCAGTCTGAAGATCAATAACCGTGCTTTCACCGGCTTTCTTTAAAATTTTGTCGAATTCTCTGGCATTTACGCTTAAGGAAACATTCTGCACCTTATTGCCGTACAAAACTGCCGGCAGCAAGCCTTCTTTCCTGAGTTTGGCAGGCTTAGTGGTTTTAATGTCTCTTAAACTGGCTTTGAGTTGGATTTTCTCCATTTTCTGGTCTCTCTATTGGTTTGCCCATCTCCTTATTTAGGATACTCACAAACCTTAAAAATTTATGCCCAAACATTATAACAAAAACCCCTTGCTTTGGCAAGGGGTTTAATAGAGAGATTATTTCTTAACTGTAAGGGCGGAGATGAAATCGCCTTTGAAGGTTTTTAGGGCTTGGTGTATGCCGATAATTTCATTAACATGTATTGGCCCCAGTTTTTTAAATTTGCTGCTGTCTTTGCCGGTTAAATCCGTAACCATTCCAACGCTAAATACTTCCGGACCCTTAATCTCAACATTAAACATAACCGAGCTTTTACACTTGGCGCAATCGGAATGAATGAGTATTCGGGCTTCATTAAAAACTTCGCTCTGCTCGCTTTCTATAACCTGGGTCTTTTCCAAGTTATATTTAGCATTACAAATCGGGCACTTTAAAATAATCCCGAGCCACTCGATAATTTTTTTGAAGTCGTAATTTTTTCCGTTAAAGGCTGGTCCTCCACCGGCAGACATATTATTTTTCATATAAGTATTTTATCAGATAGAAGTTAAAACCGCAAAGCTTTAGATTGGATGGCGATATTTTGCGCTACGCCTAAGGCCGAAAGGCTTACAATAAGAGAACTTCCGCCGGCGCTGACAAAGGGCAAGGGAATGCCGGTTACCGGCAAAAGGCCGATGTTCATCCCGACATTAATTATTACGTGAAAGAAGAAGAAAAATAAAATTCCTCCGGCAATATACATACCCAGGTCGTCCTTGGCTTTTTTCATAATCATATAAAGACGCATAAGTAAAAAGAAAAACAGGCCTAGCAAACTCATAGAGCCTAAGAAGCCGATTTCTTCGCTGCTGGCGGCAAAAATAAAGTCTGTTTGGCGTTCCGGTAAAAATTTATGCTGGCTTTGCACCCCCTTGCCTAAGCCGCGGCCGCTAAATTCTCCGCTTCCTACGGCAATGGTGGCCTGCTTAACGTTATACCCTTTTCCCCTAGGATCCAATTCCGGGTTAATAAAAACCATAATTCTGTCTCGCTGGAATTCTTTAAGGAAAAATTTCCAGGTGAGCCCGGATATAATAACAAAACTAATAAATAGGTAAACTAAAAATTTCTTTTTGATTGGGCTGAGCATAATAATTCCCAGCCACAAGCTTAAAATAATAATTGCAGAACCCAGGTCAGGTTCTAAAATAACCAGCCCGGCCGGAACAAGCGCGTAAGCCAGGGACCAAACCAGCGTTGTAAAGGAATTAATTTGCCCCCTTTTTAAGTAGAGCATTCTAGCCAAGCCTAAAATAACTACCAGCTTTACGAATTCCGCCGGTTGAAAAGTAAAAAAGCCTAAGTCTATCCAGCGCCTGCCTCCGCGGACGATGGAACCGAAAATTTCCAAATACAACAGCAGCCCAACCATTACAACGTAAATAACCCGGTTTGCTTTGGCCAGGGTGCGGTAGTTAAAAAAGCTTAAAAATAAAAATCCGCCAAACCCAATTCCCAAAAAAATTAGCTGTTTGTAAAACAGCGTATTGCTGTCTTCGGAAAGCGTGGTGCTGTAAAGAATGGAAATACCCGCGAGCGCTAAAAGCAAAGTCGCGGTGAGCAACGGAATATCAAAATACTTAAAACGATTGAAAAAATTTAGCATTGGTCTCTTCGGTCAGAACTATAATCTGTTGGTATGGTGAAAAGTTTTGCAGCTTAGGGCCGGCCCAAGTCTGAGGCGGAACTTGAGGAAGACTCAAGAATTTTTAGGTTGCCGGAATCTAAAGTGTTAGTGTCGGCAATAATTTCTACTTTAGAAAGCTGCGGAGCCGCCATATTTGGCCAGAGCTGTTTGTAGCCGCGGCGCTCGAATGGGCTTACGGTAAATTCAGTTCGTTCGCTAACTCCGATAATTTTGTTTGCCGTGTTATAAAGGACGAAAGTAAGTTTAACCTGTCCCAGCAAATAAGGGCTTTGGTTGGTAAAGTCCCCTTCTACCACAAATGCTGCAGGTGAATTTTGCTGATAGGTGGATGGAACCGAGGTAAGCAATTTTACCTGCGGAATTTGCAGGCGCTTTTGCCAGGCAATGTTAGGGTCTATTTTTACCTCCGCGTAAGCAATGGCGTCGCTGCTGGTAAATTTGGTTGCTGTTAAATATTTGCTTTGGTTTGGCAGAATGAAAAAATTGTTTGTTGGGCTGGAATAAATTAGGGTCTTTGAAGAGTTATAAAAATTAAAACGATAATTAATATTTTGCGCAGACAAATCTAAGTTAGGATTAGTAATCTTAACTAGAGCGGCAAAAGTATTTGGCCCCTGAGAGGTTACGCTAATGTCGGAAACAGACAGGTCTTTAGGGTTAGTAAAGCTGGGTTTTGCCGTGACCGCATAAACTGCATAATTTTTTTGCCAAATTTTAAAAGAAATATTTTTGGCGATAAAATATGCCGGAATTATAGCGATTATTCCTATAATAAAATACCATTTAAGAAGCGGCGGCATTTGGCTTAAGGACTGCTCTACCCCTAGCTCGGCTTCTTCTATTCCAATTTCAATTTTGTCTTTAAGAATGGACATATTTTGTTTGGTTTTTTTACACATTGATTATAGCAAAATCTGCCGCTTTTTGGTAATATTAAGAAGCTTCCCGCGGAAATACAGATTAGATTCGCTACGGAAACCCAAAAAACCAATTAAAAGCCATCTTCAAAAAAACTGATGATAAGGCCGATGAGTTAGCCAGGCCCTTGTTGGTTTTAAACTATTCATCTAACCGAATGAAGATGCCAAATAAAGCTCAAAATATCTTATGCCATTTACCCACCTCCATTGCCATAGCCATTATTCCCTGTTAGATGGTTTGTCTAAAATTGATCCGCTGGTAGAGCGGACCAAAGAGTTAGGTATGGATTCCTTAGCCATAACCGACCATGGTGTTATGTATGGGGTAATAGACTTTTACAACAAATGCCGGGCGGAAAAGATTAAGCCGATTATTGGGCTTGAGGCATATATTTCCCCAAATAAAATGACCGACAAAGACGGCCGCGCCGATGCCGACTATTTTCATTTAACCCTGCTGGCGCAAAATGAAGTTGGTTACAAAAATTTAATTAAGCTAACTACCACCGGGCATTTGGAAGGTTTTTATTATAAGCCCAGAATTGATACTGACTATTTGGCGGAACATAGCGAGGGTTTAATTTGTTTATCGGGCTGCATGCGCGGAGAAATTGCGCGGGCAGTTATGAACAAGTCTGAAACAGAGGCACAAAAAGTTTTGCAAAAATATTTAAATATTTTTACAGCCGAACGCCTGTTTATTGAAATTCAAAGAAACAGCCGCAACGCCGACCCTAAAGAAACGGAATTAAATAACAAACTTATTGCTTTAGCTAAAGCAAACGGTTTGGGCCTGGTGGCTACCGCGGACTGCCACTATATTTATCCGGAAGACGCCGAGGCGCAGGATGTTATGGTTTGTATTGGCACGGGCAGAACCGTTAACGACGAAGATCGTTTAGATATGCGCGCTTATGATCTGTCCCTAAAGTCTCCGGAAAAAATGGAAGAATTATTTTACGATGTCCCGGAAGCAATTTCTAATACGCAAAAGATTGCGGATATGTGCAATACGGAAATTGCCATTGACCAGCGCTACTTCCCTCAGGTGGAAATTCCGGAAGGCTTGACCACAGAGCAGTATCTTCGCCAGGTAACTTATGAAAAAGCTCTGCCGCTTTATGGCGAAAATGGCCAATTGTCGGACGCGATTAAAGAGCGCATAGATTACGAGTTAAATATTATTTGTAAAAAAGGTTTTGACACTTACTTTTTAATGGTGGCCGACGTGGTTCAGGGCGCGCACAGCATTGGCGCCATTACCAACACCAGAGGCTCCGCTGCCGGAAGCATTGTGGGAAGAATTTTAGGAATTACCAATGTTGATCCGCTGTATTATGAATTGCCGTTCGAACGTTTTTTAACAATGCATCGCCCAACCCCGCCGGATATTGACTTGGACATTGCCGATAACCGCCGCGACGAAGCCATTGCTTATATTACGCAAAAATATGGCAAGGAAAAAGTCGCGCAAATTATTACTTTTGGAACTATGATGGCCCGCGCTGCGGTGCGCGATGTTGGCCGCGCTCTGGCCGTCCCCTATTCCAAGTGCGACCAAATTGCAAAAATGATTCCCATAGGCAAACAGGGTTTTCATATGACTTTGGACAAGGCCCTGGATATGAATGCGGAATTAAAAGAAATTTATGACCACGATCCGGAAACCAAACGCGTATTAACTATTGCCAGAAAACTAGAAGGCTGCGCCCGACATGCTTCGGTGCACGCGGCCGGAATTGTTATAACCCCGACGGACCTTACCGATTACACTCCGCTGCAAAAAGAACCGGACGGGGAAAGAATTATTACCCAGTACGACATGTACGCGCTCGACGTGAACGCGTCTTCACACGCTATTGGCGTGGTTAAGCTGGACTTGCTTGGAATTCGCAACCTTTCCATTTTGGAAACCGCGGTAAATTTGGTGCAAGCCAGACACAATATTAATATTGATATTTATAATCTCCCCCATCCCGACCCTAAAACTTTTAAGCTGTTATCCGAAGGTTTAACTTTTGGGGTGTTTCAATTGGGTTCCTCGGGAATGACCAGACACTTAAAAGAACTTCAGCCGTCGAGCATTTTTGATATTATGGCTATGATAGCCTTGTATCGCCCCGGTCCGATGCAATTTATTGAAGAATATATTCGCCGCAAACATAACCCCGGGCTGATTACCTATTTTGATCCGGCGTTTGAAAAGATTTTGCGCCGTACTTACGGAATTTTGGTATATCAGGATGATTTGCTTTCCATTGCGCACGACTTGGCCGGCTATTCCTGGGAAGAAGTAGACAAGTTTAGAAAAGCCGTTGGAAAAAAGATTCCGGAAGAAATGGCTAAGCAGAAAATTAAATTTATTCAGGGATGCCAGGAAACTTCCAAGTGGAGCCATAAAAAAGCCGAAGATATTTGGGCCTGGATTGAGCCGTTTGCCGCCTATGGTTTTAACAAAGCGCACTCGGCCAGTTATTCCGTGGTGTCTTACCAGACGGCCTATATGAAGGCAAATTATCCGGTGGAGTTTATGGCGGCTTTAATGACCGCTGAATCCGGCGATGAAGACAAAATTTACGAAGCAGTGGAAGACTGTAAAGCTCTTGGCATTGCTGTGCTGCCGCCGGATGTAAATGAATCTCTGGGAGATTTTACCGTGGTAGATGAGAAAAATATTCGTTTTGGTTTGAACGCCATTAAAAATTTAGGCAATGATGTTATAGCCAAAATAATAGAGCAGCGCGCAGCAGGCGGGAAGTTTAAAGATTTAGACGACTTGCTAATTCGGACTTACACAAAAAATTTGAATAAAAAATCCTGGGAAGCTTTGTGCAAGGTTGGAGCGCTGGATGCCTTTGGCGAAAGAGGTCAGTTGCTCAACAACACGGAAGAAGTTTTAAATTTTATTCGCCAATATTATAAAGATGTAAACAGCGAGCAAGGGTCTCTGTTTGGCGGCGCATACACAGCCGGAAAGCTGAAGTTAAAACCCGCGGCCGCGGCTACTAAAGAAGAAATGCTATTGTGGGAGAAGGAGCTTTTGGGAATGTATGTTTCCGCTCATCCGCTGGATGTTTATAGAAAAGTTTTGGGCAATATGCGCAATGTAAAGAGTTTGAGTTTGGATGAGTTGGGCGCTAACGTGGTTATGGGAGGCATAATTTCCCGGCTTAAGCGCACGCTTACCAAAAAACACGACCCAATGGCATTTTTTACCCTGTCCGATGTTACCGGCAGCGTAGAGGTGCTGGTTTTTCCTAAAGTTATGGAAAAAGCATTACCGTTTTTGGCGGATGATAAAATAGTCCAGGTCTCGGGACGGCTATCGGATAAAGATGAAGAGTTTAAATTAATTGCCGATGAAATTAAAGAATTGCCTAACGACGAACTTTATGGAATGGCATTAAATGAGATGGAAAAAAATAAGCAGTTAATTTTACACATGGATAGCCTGGTAAATATGGCCGCGTTAAATAGCATTAAAAATATTTTGGAAAAACATCCGGGCAATGTGCAGGTTTATTTGTCCGTTGGCACCGGCGCCCGCTCCAAAAAAATAAAAACCCAAACCCTGGTGGGTATGAGCAATGATTTAATGGAAGAGCTGCACAATGTTCCGGAAATAGTGATGATAGATGTTAGTTAATCGCGCCTGCCTGCCGGTAGGCAGGGATCACAGATAAACACAGATTGCGCGGATGAATGCACGGCGTCATTCTGAGTCCGGGTAAGCGCATCAGAGGATGAAGAATCTCTCGAGGATTATTTTTTACATAAACAGTTGTTCATAAAATTCACAAATGTGAGAGTTATAAACAAATAAATTTAATAAAAATGGTTGCGCCGCGGACCGAGAGAATGCTTGGTCCGCGGCGTATGCTGTCTAGTTGTTTGGTTTGCCCCAAATACGGCCTTTGCGGCCGGAAGTGTTGCATAAGTAGAAAACGATCGCAGCTGCCCCCAAGAGGAGAGCACTTAAAAGTATTTGAATCTTTGACATGCCACCTCCTTGGGCTAGCTCGTCAGATGTCGCCGAACGTGCCGTGAGACAACGAAGCTTCTTGTTGCCGCTTCCTCTCAGAAAACCGCTGAAATACTGAGGGAACGGCTACCATTAAAGCCCCGGCCAAGATGACGATGAAACTGGGACCCTTAAAGGCGTCCAGTTTCCAATTCATCAAACTTTCGCTATAGATCATGGCTTGCACTAGCAGGCCAATGATCAGCGCGACGCAACCGCAGACCTTTATCGATTTCATCTCAGTTCCTTTTGTACACTTTTGGTGCCGCTTGGAAAGCAAAAAGACATTTGCCCTCCTGTTGGCCTATCGCGGTAAAAATAGCACCGAAGGGGCTTAATTGTCAAAGATAGCGAGAGTAATTTTTAAAAGTTATCTTAAATAAGCCAAAAATATTGTGGAAAAGTGGTATTGCCAAGATAAAGCAGTTATATTATAATCAATTTAGTTCTTCAAGCGATGATCTAGCCTTACCAAGTTAGTGAGCTTGAAACAATTGAATCAATAAATCTAAAACTGGTTCTAGAGACTGTTTTAGGTTAAAAGTTCCCGTTCTTTGTAACAAAGAGCGGGAAAAACTGGGACGGAAACGTCTTGGGAAAAACCAAGGCCCCGGGATTTACTTATTATTATTTATAATAAGTGGATCTCGGGGTTTTGTTATTAACAAATAATTAATGATACCAATATACTGATTTGTACGAATGCAACGAACTATAACTAATGTTATTTAAATTTTTTTTTGGATAGTATTAGTTAACTTCGTTAATATTTGTAAATTTGTATATTAGTATCGCGTATTAGTAAACTTTATGGACAAACAAGAAAAACTGCACAATATCCGCCATTCGTTAGCCCACATACTCGCTTCCGCGGTTGTGGAAATGTTTCCAAAGGCTCAGCTTGGCGTTGGCCCGGTTATAGACAACGGATTTTTTTATGATTTCCTGCTCCCCCGTTCTCTAACCCCAGATGATTTATCTAAACTGGAAAAAAGAATGCGCGCGCTAGTCCAGTCTAAGCTTGATTTTGAAAGAATTGAGCAAAGCACTGCCGAAGCAAAGGAATTTTTTAAAGGGCAAAACCAGCCGTTTAAAATTCAGTTGATTGAAGACATAGAAAAGTTTGGCACAACCAAAGCAGATGCCGTATTGAATCAGGAATCAGGAATTAAGAATCAGGAATTAGACAAATCGACATCTTCCGGCATAGACAAGGTCTCGCTTTATAAAACAGGAAAGTTTATAGATTTGTGCCGTGGCGGACATGTGGAAAATACTTCACAAATAAAAACAGATGCTTTTAAATTAAGCAAAACTTCAGGAGCGTACTGGCGCGGCGACCAAAAAAATCCGCAAATGCAGCGCATCTACGGTTTGGCGTTTGAAACAAAAGAAGAAATGGCTGAGTATCTTCACCAGCTAGAAGAAGCAGAGAAAAGAGACCACAAAATCTTGGGGCCAAAGTTAGATTTGTTTATGTTCCACCCAACGGCTCCTGGTGAGCCATATTGGTTGCCTAAAGGTATGGTGGTATTTAATGGTTTACTTGAATTCTGGCGCAAAGAGCACAGGAAGCGCGGTTACCTGGAAATTTCCGCGCCCCTAGTTAACAAAAAAGAGCTTTGGGAAACTTCAGGGCATTGGGATCACTACAAAGAGAATATGTTTATTGCTGATATGGGGGAAAATGATGTTTATGGGGTAAAAGCCATGAATTGCCCAAACGCTATGCTGGTTTTTGGCTCAAAACTACGATCTTATAAAGATTTGCCATTAAGATTTTCTGATACAGATATTTTACATCGCTATGAGCTGGCTGGAACACTTAATGGGCTGTTGCGAGTTAGATCTTTTAGGCAAGATGATTCACATAACTTTATTACCGAGGAGATGATTGAAGACGAGTTTGGTGAGATATTTAAAATTGCCAAACTGTTTTATGGAATTTTTAAAATGGAATATCATTTCCGTTTAGGAACTAGGCCAGAAGGGTTTTTAGGGGACATTGAAACTTGGAATAAGGCTGAAAGTGCGCTTAAAAGAATTTTGGAAAAATCTGGGGTGAAATATTTTATAGAAGAAGGAGATGGGGCATTTTACGGACCGAAGATTGATATTTTAATGAAAGATGCTTTGGGCCGCGAGTGGCAGACTGGAACAATACAATTAGATTTCCAGCAGCCTAAGCGTTTCGGTTTGGAATACATTGCCGCTGATGGTTCTCGAAAAACTCCTGTGGTCGTACATCGCGTAATTTATGGTTCTATGGAGCGGTTTATTGGATTGCTGATTGAACACTATGCCGGAGCCTTTCCGTTGTGGCTCTCCCCTGTTCAAGTGGCAATTTTGCCAATTAGCAAAAAACAGAATGCTTATGCCAAAAAAGTACAAAAAGAATTAGGAATTTTGAATGAAGAGTTAAGAATAGAACTGGACGACCGCGATGAAAGTGTTGGTAAAAAAATCCGCGAGGCCAGCATGCAAAAAATTCCGTACCAAATTATTTTGGGCGAGAAAGAAGTTAAAGCTAAAAAGATTGCTATTAGAAGCCGGGAAGGAAAAGATTTGGGCACAATGGCGCTAAAGAAATTTGCGGAAAAATTAAAATTAGAGATTGAAAAAAAGAAATAATAATCGCGGATGCGCGGATAAAAACAGATAACGCGGATTAAAAGATTTATTTCTAAATGCCGGGGTGATTATCGCTCCCCGGCATATTTTGGTATCCACGCGCTTGATGCTAACCGGTTTGTCTCGGTTTGCCTTTGCAGACGATTCTGGACTGCGCGGTTAGGTCTTTTCTTAGACCAACCCATTCTGGGTTTTCCGGGTGCTTGCACTCAATGGTTTCTCGGGTAGAGACATACATCGTACAAGTGTTGTTGCCGCCGCATTTGGGACACTTATCCAGTAGCGCAACAGTCTTCAAAGTGTCCTCCTTTCATAGAAATATTTGCATATAAAAACAGCGGGGTCAACCGCTGTTTTTATATTTACTACCAACTACAATCTACTAACTACACCCTAAGTAAGTATTCTAGACCCCTTGTCCGTAATAGCTACTGTGTGTTCAAAGTGGGCTGCTAAACTGCCGTCGGCGGTGCGCAGGGTCCATCCGTCCGGGTCTGAGGTTAAAAAGTATTCTCCCGAAGTAAGCATTGGTTCAATGGCAATGACCATTCCCGGTTTTAAAACATCGCCGGTATTTTTTTTGCCATAGCATGGAACAGCCGGTTCCTCGTGCACATCATAACCCACGCCGTGTCCTACCAAATCGCGAATAACGCTAAACCCGGCGTCTTCGGCGGTTTTTTGTATTATATAGCCAATGTCCCCTGTCTTCTTTCCCGGAGCCGCTTCTTTAATGGCCAAGTTTAAACATTTTTGGGTTACTTCCATTAATTTTTTTGCCTGCGGCGTAACTTCGCCAACCGCCACGGTTATGGCATGATCGGTATAAAGTTCTTTGTATTCCATTCCAATGTCTAACCCGACAATATCGCCGACTTTTAAAATAGTTTCTTCGTTTGGAATTCCGTGCACCACAACGTCGTTAACTGAAGTGCATAGCCCGGCGGGAAAAGGGTTTTTTTTAGGGCCGTAGTTTTTAAAACTCGGACGCCCCCCAATTTCGTAAATCTTTTTTTCCGCAAAGTCATTTAAATAAGCCGTGGAGATTCCGGGTTTAACCAAAGCCGCTGTTTGCGCCAAAATATCGCGAAGAAGCTTGCCGCCTTCGGCTATGGTGTTTATTTCATTTTCAGTTTTAATTAACCCGCGTTTCATAATTAAATGTTCTCGTACTTTTTTAATATTGTCAGCAAGCGGTTTTTGGCTTCGCTTACGGTGCCGATGGTAGAAATTTTTGTATAAGGATAAAGCTTTCTAAAATAGGTAACTACCTCGGCAATGTTTTTTTGGTAATAAGCAATGCGGTTTTTTAAAGCTTTATTGTTGTCGTCAGGGCGCTTGGAGAACTTGCCTTTAAAGTATTCTTTGCGGCCGGTCATGCGCAAAATAGTTTCCTTGAGCGGAATGGACAAATAAATAAAAATTGTTCTCTCGCGCTTTTGTTGTTTGAGCCACTTGGTAACCAGTTTGGCTTCGCCAATCATTTTTGGCGTGCCATTCAATAATAGCCCCTGGCTTTTTGGCACTGCGGCAATGCTGTCCTGCAAAATTTGCCTGACAATTTTTGTCGGCGTGAGTTTTCCTTTTTCCAAAGTTTCGTCCAGGCGGTATTTTTTGCGCAAAACCGGATTTTTAGAAATGGAGCGCAGTTCGCGCCCCATATCAAGGTCGTACATTTTGTATTTTTTCGCAATAAAAGCCCCGTGCGTTGCTTTGCCGCTGGCCGGATCGCCCAAGAGAATTATGTTAAGTGGTTGTTTAGTCATTTAGTCCTAATGCCTTATTTATATTTTGGCTCACAGTATCAATGTCGGGCGTTCCGTCAATTTCAAAAAAACTGGTTCTGTCTTTTAAATAATCTAAGACCGGCACAGTATCGGCTTCATATTGTTTGAGGCGGAATTCAATTTTTTCCAATGTATCGTCCGCGCGTTTTTCTTTTTCCGCCCTGAGCATTAACCGGTTTACAGATTCCTGCTTAGGCAAATTTACAAACAAAGTCGAGAAGTTTTTTCTGCCCTGGCCTACCAAGTAGTTAAATAAAAATTCTGCCTGGCCCAGGCGGCGCGGAATTCCGTCAAAAATTACACCCTGGCTTTTTGGCAGTTGTTTTAGCCTTGCTTTTACAACTTCGTATAAATCCTGGTCGGAAAGCAGAGTGCCGGAATCAATCAGGGCTTTAACTTTATTGCCCAATGGGGTATCGGTTTTGGCAATTTCCCTTAAAATTCCGCCCATTTCCCAGTAAAAGAATTTTAAACGTTCGGCCAGTCTTCTGGCTTGGGTTCCTTTGCCGCTTCCCTGCGGACCTATAAAAAATATGGTATTTAGTTCCATAAGGTTGAAAGTAATTTAATTTTACCGTAATCCCGAGTTTTTATCAATACATTGGGATTTGGCAAAAAGTTATGGTATAATAAATAAAAGTTTTTCTTTTGAAATACAAATCAGAAATTAATTAAATTATAGAGGGTGAATAATTTATTTTTTGAACTAACCACGGTTTTGATTTTGGCAGGCTTGGTGTCTTTTTTGGTGAGCCTGCTTAAACAACCCAGCATAATTGCTTACATTTTAACCGGCGTTGTTGTCGGGCCTTTGGGATATTATCGCCTGCAGCAAGGCGATGTGTTTTCGGCTTTGGCGGAAATAGGTATTACCCTGCTTTTGTTTATGGTCGGCCTGCAACTGGACGTGGCGCAGCTCCGGCGCCTGGGCAAAACCGTGCTGTTTGTTGCGTTGGGGCAAATTGTTTTTACTACCGGAATTGGCTATTTAATTTTGCGCCTGCTCGGCCTTGGCACCATCCCCTCTTTGTATCTTGCTCCGGCGCTGACTTTTTCTTCTACGATTATTGTGGTTAAACTTTTGGGCGAGAAGAAAGATATGCAAAGTTTGTATGGCAAGCTGGTTATTGGAATTTTTTTGACTCAGGATTTTGTTGCGATTTTAATTTTAATTGCTCTGTCCAGCATGGGTTCCAGCAGTTCGGGCTTTTATTCCAACTTGCCGTTATGGCAGACCGTAATTATGGCTTTGGTTAGAGGCTTAATTTTAGTGTTGGTTGTCTGGTGGCTGTCAGCCAAAGTTTTCCCCAAAATTTTGCAGCACATTGGCAATAACGACGAACTAATGCTGGTTTTCTCTTTGGCTTGGGCTTTAGGCCTTGCCAGCTTTGTGTCTCTGCCAATTGTCGGTTTCAGTTTGGAGATTGGCGGGTTTTTAGCCGGACTGTCTTTGGCCAGAAGCGGCGTTCATTATGAAATTAGCGGCAAAATAAAACCCATTCGCGACTTTTTTATAATTTTATTTTTTATCGTGCTTGGTTCGGGCTTAATGCTCGATAATTTATCAGCCTTAACCGGTCCGGCAATTTGGCTGTCGTTGTTTGTTCTAATTGGCAACCCGTTAATTGTTATGGTCTTGCTCGGATTGGCCGGTTATAAGCCCCGCACCGGATTTTTGGCTGGCGTAACTGTGGCCCAGGTTTCTGAATTCAGTTTAATTTTAGTAACTTCCGGCTATCAGCTGGGGCATTTGCAAAAACAGGACGTGGCTTTAATGACTTTAATTGCCATTGTCACAATTGGCCTTTCCTCGTATATGATAATGTACGCTACGCAAATTTTTGAAAAGCTAAAATTTGTTTTTAAATATTTTGATTTCCGCAAAGGCTCGGCCGAAAAGCATGTTAGCACTGCGGTCCTTAAAAACCATATTATCCTGGTGGGCGCGCATAGGCTTGGGCATCATTTAATTGACGCATTAAAAAAACATAAAACTCCGTTTGTTATAGTAGACTTTAATCCGGAGGTGGTTGAACATTATATTGAACTGGGACACTTGGCTGTTTGCGGCGATATTACCGACGGCTTTATTCAAGAGCAAGTTAATTTGCCGTTTGCTAAATTAATTATTTCCACTGTCCCGGATTTTAACGATAACCTGTCGCTGATTCATTCCATCAAAGCCGCCACAGCCGGCAAGCGCAATCACCCGAAGTTAATTTTTATTGCCCAGGATGAAGCGGAAACAAAAATTTTGTACGAGCATGGCATAGACTACGTAATCTCACCGCATTTTATGGGCGGCTTGCACTTAGCAAAAATTTTAGAAGGCCGGGAATTATCAACCGGGTTAAAAAAACTCCGCGAACATCATTTAGGAATGATTTCAAATAGCTAACATTCACCTCATTCACGGCCGTGAATGAGGTGAATTTAATTTTTAAATAAAAGCGACAGTCAATTTATATGAATCGTTATGGGCCTTTTGTTCATTTGGTTCTCGAGTGTCTGGATCTTGACACTCCGTTTTTGCCGTTGGAAAGTTTGTATGATTTCGCAAAGAGGAAAAACCTTAGAGGTTTTACCAGGGACAAATACACTAATGCGCTGTGGAAAATGAACCGTTCGGGGTATTTAAAAATTATTAAAAAAAATGACCAGAAGTTTTTAAAAATTACCAACAAGGGGCAATTGGAAAAATTGCTGCAAAAAGCAGGGCTAGATGTTGCAAAAAATTGGGATGGGAAGTGGAGGGTCATTATTTTTGACATCCCGGAAAGCTTCCATCATTTACGGGATCATTTTCGTTGGATGCTTAAGAAAAACAATTTTAAAAAGCTTCAGGCTAGTGTTTTCATTAGTCCTTACCCCTTAAACAGGGATGCAATACAATATTTAACTGAGACAAAGCTAATTAATTTTATAAGAATTATAAAGGTTGAAGAGATGGATAACGATAAAGACCTTAGAAAGATGTTTAATTTATAACATTCCGCTCATTCACGGCCGTGAATGAGCGGAATGAGTATATGTTCGACCGTTTGTTCTTTTTCATGCTAAAATTAGTTATATGAAATTATATAATACCCTTTCCAAACAACTTGAAGAAGTTCCAAAAAAAGACCATTTAAATGTGTATACCTGCGGGCCAACAGTATACAATTATGCCCATATTGGAAACTTGCGCTCATATATAGTGGCAGATTTGCTTTTTCGTTCGCTTAAGCACGAAGGGTTTAACCCAAAATGGGTTATGAATATTACCGACATTGATGATAAAACTATAAAAGGCACGGTAGAAAAATACGGCGCTCAGGCCAATGTGGAAAATCTTCGCGAATTTACGAAATTTTATTACGATGAGTTTTTAAAAGACTTGCATAAAGTAAAAGTCTCGGTGGAAGACATTACTTTTGTCCGGGTGACCGATGTAATCCCTCAGATTCAGGAATTTATTGTTGAGTTAATAAATAAAGGCTACGCTTACAAAGCTGAAGATGGAAGCGTTTATTTTAGCATTGAAAAATATCAAAAAGATTTTAACGATTACGGCGAACTTGTCGGAGAAAAGTTTTTGGAAGGGAAAAAAGTTGGCGCGCGCGTGGCCGTAGACGAATATGAAAAAGATAACCTGTCCGACTTCGCCTTGTGGAAAGCGCATAATTCCGAAAGTGACGCGCAAATTTTTTGGGACCATCCCCTTTTAGGCAAAGGCCGACCCGGCTGGCATATTGAATGCTCGGTAATAAACCGCGTGGCTTTTTCAGGCGAAGTAACCGATATCCATACCGGCGGCGTGGACTTAATTTTTCCGCATCATACAAATGAAATTGCCCAAAGCCAGGCCCTGCTGGGAAAAGGAAATTTTGTTAAACACTGGTGCCACTGCGAACATTTAATGGTGGATGACAAAAAAATGGCCAAGCGCGACGGCAAGTTCCTGCAGCTTTCTGATATGGCGGAAAAAGTTCCTTTGCCCGGAGAGGCTTTGCGTTATTTGTTTACTCAGAGCAGCTATCGCATGAGGCAAAATTTTACCTGGGAGAGTTTTTTGGGCGCTTACAAGGCCGTGGAGAAATTATTTAATACCCTTGCATCTCATAAAATTATTGGCGAAAACCAACCCGAACAAGCGGATATTTTGAAAGAATATTTGGCTATGGCAAAACAAGCTTTGGATGATGATATGAATATTCCTGCTTTTGTGGCTGCGCTGTGGGAATCTTTTGGCCATTTGGCTGCAAATTTACGAACTCAAGATGAAATAGCAAAAAAGTTTGATGAAGTATTAGGGCTAGGTTTAATTAACCCGCCAAGCATTTTGGAAAATATTGAATTGCCTGAAGCAGCGGCAAATTTGGTAAAAGCCCGCCAGGCTGCGCGCGAAGCAAAAGATTTTGCTAAATCTGATGAATTAAGAAAAGAAATAGAAGCTCTGGGATTTGAGGTTAAAGACACTGCCGAAGGGCAGAAAATTCGCAAAAAAATCAGTATTTAGTTTAGAACACCTCCTTATGATAACAAGGTAAACTGTTTGTCCCCTTGCTTTCCCCATCATTTGCACTAATTACGCAAAAAAGCCCAAAATGTGGGCTTTTTTGCTCTTTTAAGACCCGACAAAAACCGCTATAATAGCTTAAAAGGATTGTAAATAATTTATGGAAAACTCAAGTATTCAGCGGATGCCTCCGCAAAACATGGAAGCCGAAATGTCTGTTTTGGGCTGTTTAATGTTAGACAAAGACGCGCTTATAAAAATCGGAGATGTCGTTTCTGCCGATGACTTTTATGATGACCGCCACAAAATAATTTTTGAAGCCGCTTTAGCGCTTTCCGAAAAAAATATTTCCATTGATATTCTCACCGTAACCAACTGGTTGGAAGAGAGAAAGTTAATGGACAAGGTTGGCGGATCCAGTTATTTAACCGAACTGGTTAACGCCGTCCCCTCTTCCGCGCATATTACGCACTATGCTTTTATTGTCCGCAAAAAAGGCGCGCTAAGAAAACTTATAAATGCCGCGGGCGAAATGAGTAATTTGGCATTTAACGAAGAGGGCGATATGGAAGATATTTTAGACGCTGCCGAACAAAAACTTTTTAACATCTCCCAAAAGCACTTGAAGCAGAATTTTATTTCCATTGGAAATATTTTACATTCTACCTTTGAGAGAATAGATGAGCTTCATAGAGAAAAGGGCAAGCTTCGCGGCGTGCCGACCGGCTATGTAGATCTTGATAGGCTGCTTGGCGGCTTGCAAAGATCTGACCTTATTGTGCTGGCTGCCCGTCCTTCTATGGGTAAAACTTCTTTGGCTTTGGACATTATGCGCCACGTGGCGGTAAATACTAAAACCCCGGTAGGAATATTCTCTTTGGAAATGAGCAAAGACCAATTGGTGGACCGTTTGCTTTCTTCCCAGAGCGATGTTAGTTTAACCAAAATTCGCACCGGGCATTTGAATGACGAAGACTTTGAAAAAATTGGCCAGGCAATGGGTGAACTGTCCGAGTCCCCTATTTTTATAGATGACGCCGCCGGCAGCAACATTATGGAAGTCCGCACCAAAGCTCGCCGCTTGAAATCTGAACACGACGTTGGTTTAATAGTTGTGGATTACTTGCAGTTAATGGAAGGGCGCAGCACAGAGAATCGCGTGCAGGAAGTTTCGGAAATTTCCCGCGCCTTAAAACTTTTGGCCCGTGAAATTAATGTGCCCGTTCTGGCTTTGTCCCAGCTGTCCCGCGGCGTGGAAAATCGTCCGGACAAAGTGCCGCAGCTTTCCGACTTGCGTGAATCCGGTTCCATTGAACAAGATGCCGACGTGGTTATGTTTATTTATCGTGAAGATATGTATAAAGGCAAGGAGTCCCGCCGCCCGCATATTGCGGAAATTCATATTAAGAAACATAGAAATGGTCCCGTAGGCGAAGTTGATTTGTACTTTGACGGTGAAAAGACCAGCTTTAGGAATTTGGACAAAACTTTTGACGTTTCTCCGCAAACCGTAATGGAAAGTATGGCTCCGGCGGAAGAACCAGTATAAAGAGTTGCAAGTTTATAAAGTTATAAAGTTCATCAAGTATGGGCCCATTAACTTTAAACTTGATAGACTTGATAAACTTGATAACTTATTTATGACCAAACTACCATCATCTCTACAAAAATTAATAAATGAGCTTGGCAAGCTTCCCGGCGTGGGGCCAAAAACCGCCCAACGCCTGGCTTTTTATTTGCTTAAACAGGACAGCATAGATATAAATAGCCTCTCCCAGAGTATTGCCCAAATTAAAGAAGGCATAACTTTTTGTTCAATTTGCCACAATATGGGCGAGACAGACCCTTGTTCTACCTGTGCCGATGTCAGGCGGGACCATTCTTTAGTTTGCGTAGTGGAAGAGCCTTTGGATGCTCAGGCCATAGACAAGAGCGGGCAATATAACGGAATATTTCATGTGTTAGGCGGAGTGCTAAACCCTTTGGAAGGCTTGGGGCCGGAGAATTTGGAAATAGATTCGCTCCTTGCAAGAATTAAGAATGAAGAATTAGGAATTAAGGAAGTGATTATTGCAACTAATCCGTCGCTTGAAGGAGAAACAACGGCAATGCATCTTTCCAAAGTTATTAAAGCGGCAAATCCGGAAGTTAAAATTACGCGCATTGCCCGAGGCTTGCCTATGGGCGGCGACCTGGAATACGCCGACGACATTACTCTAATGAGAGCAATGGAAGGAAGAAGAGAATATTAGACCACAGATACGCAGATTACCGCTGATAACACTGATACAAAAGACCCACCCTTTATTCAAAGGGTGGGTCTTTTTAAAATCTGCGTAATCTGTCCCGTCCGCGTATCCGCGATCTATGCTTTGACTATTTCAATTTCAGTGTAAGCTTGGCGGGCACCTATTTTACGGCGGTATTTGCTCTTAGCGCGGTATTTTAAAACGTGGATTTTTTTGCCGCGTCCCTGGCTAATTACCTTGCCTTCTACCACGGCTCCGGTAACATACGGTTTGCCGATTTCCGCGGACTTGCCGTCGGAAGTAAATAAGACTTTGTCGAATTTAATGGTTTTGCCGGCTTCGGTGTCCAGTTTTTCTACCTGAATTTTGTCTCCTTTGGAAACCAAGTACTGCTTTCCGCCGGTCTCGATGATTGCGAACATAAGTATAGTGATTAGTGACTAGTAAATAGTTATTAGAAAAGATACCCAAATATTCTATCACTTTTATTGGATTTCGTCAATTAGCAAAAAATATAGGCAAACGGCGGAAGCTTTAAGCTTTTATCTTGGTATATTGACAATTTACATATAGTATGGTATTGTAGGTTGGTTCTTTCGTGATCGGTATTTTTTTTGACGACGGCTACCAAGGTAGCCCGCTGTCAGGAGAGAACCATGAGATATTCAAAGAATCAGGGCTCAAAGAGCTCTACCGAAACGAAAGAAACCGCTGCAAAAGCGAGAATCCGTCGCCAGTTCAGGGACGGCTACAGTTTGGGTCTTCGGGGAATCCGTGTAAGGGAGTATCGAACCGATACGTTCTGGAACGGGTATTTCGCCGGGCAAAACTGTCGCTTCCTCGAAATGGAACGCGAGTACTTCGCTAACCAGCGTTTCATCAAGGAGGTTTCGGAATAGGAACCAAACTTGGACCGCCAGCCTCTGTGCCGGCGGTTCTTTTTTATTTTGCCTTATCAAACAAATCGGGAATGTGGGGGTGTTGGCGTTTGTATAAAACCACTGTGGTTAGGGCTAAACCTACCATTAAACACGTTAAAATGACTAAGGCGACGAGTTTTCCCATACTCTGTAAAAATACCGCTACCCCGCCAAAAACCGCGGAAATTGCATATAAAACCAAGACGGCCTGGCGCTGGGTTAGGCCAATATCCAGCAGTTTAAAGTGCAGGTGCTGGCGGTCGCCGGAAAACGGGCTTCGGTGGTACCACAGCCTTTTTACAATCACCCAGGCAACGTCTAGAATTGGAATGCCCATAACCAGTAGAGCTGTGGCAATTTTTGCGCCGGAAATTATAGCCAGTACACCTAAAATAAATCCTAAAAAGGTGCTGCCGCTTTCCCCCAAAAAAATGGAAGCCGGGTTAAAAGCAAAAAACAAATATCCGAGCAGTGCCCCGGCAAAAATAATTGAAATGCTCGCGGTAATCGGCTGATTAATTTTTTCTCCTAAAGATAAAGCAAACATAGTTAGTCCGCCGATTAAAGCAATGCCCGCGCAAAGCCCGTCTAGTCCGTCCAGAAGTTTTGTGGTAAAAATCATTCCCATCATCCAGACCCAGACAAAAATTGCAGACAGAGGCAAGCCGAGAAAAATATAATCTAAGCTTATGGCTGTGCCAAACGGGTTGGAAATAAATTTTATGCCAACGCCAATCCCCGACCAAATTACCACTAGCGATGCCAGTGCCGGAAACAACCAGAGAACTTTTGGCGGCAGGTTGTATTTGTCGTCAATCGCCCCGCCTAAAACTAAAATTAGTCCGCCAAAAATAATTCCCAGGAAAAATTTCATTGGGACAACATTTAAATCCGGCTTGCCGAAATATAGGTAAAGCAACAAAGCCGAAAGGAACGACAAAAAAACCGCAACGCCGCCAAGAAGAGCTGTTGGCTGCTCGTGGATTTTTTTTGGGTGCGTTCCGGGAACGTCAATAATTTTTAATTTAAAAGCCGCGCGCATTACCAAAGGCGTAAAAACAAATGATGCGGCTAAGGCAATTAAAAAATAAATTAGATAAGGCATTAAATTAATTTAAGTTGGAAGTTTGGTTATTTTGCATTTCTTTCATAGCCAATCCGGTATTCTCCCCTTTTCTGGCTTTTGGCGTAACCCAAAATTCCAGGTAGGCGCCAAACATTAGGCGGGTTTGGGCTTCTACCGCCGGCAGGCTGCCAAAAACAACGGAAGTTAATGGCACTAAAAACCATTGCAAATACATCATGGCCGAACGCCAGATGCTGTATTTTTTTGGTCGTGGCGGCAATAAAATTAAATTAATATATACGCTGAAAATCAGGAAGAAGGTGGCAATGGTCATTAAAGTTTTAGTCACGGTCGGCAAGGTATAGCCAATTACGCTGTTTTTAAAAGCGTCGCCTCCTAAAAATAACGGCAGCCATCCAAGGGAAGAAATTAAAATGCTGGCAGTGGCCCAGTTAAAATTTCCTTCCACGTATTGGTAGAGTTTGTACATTCTGTCCCAAAAAGGAGCTTCGTTTTTAATTAGCGCCGGAATTAGGTGCGGATAGTACTCTACATTATAAGCCCAGCGGCGCTTTTGTTTGTATTGGTTAATTAAAGTCTGCCAGGTAGTGTTTGCCAGACAGGTGTCCAAAGAAATTGGGATGAATAACGGCACAACCTGATAATCCCCTTTGTAATGCAAGTAACATTGCCAATATACGTAGCCGTCTTCATTTACAATATCTTTTTTCCAGAATCCAATTTCCACCAAAGCCTTTAAGGTCATAGTGTGGGAAGAAAAACTGCGCAAACGGTCGGGACGGCTGCTTTCGGTAAACTGCCAGAAAGAATTAGACACCGAAACCACGCGGATTAGCGCCGGACTGTCCCAAATATTGTTGTTGTATACGGCAATTGGCTGGTAGCTGGATTGATAAGGTTTGAGCGCGGTTAAAAATTCGTACATTACCCGGGAAAAATATTGCGGGTGGACAATGGTGTCTGAATCAAAATTTGAAACCAGGATTTGTTCGGTTTTAAGGCCCAGTTTTTCCAGTTCCGGCAGCATGCTTTGCATGGCAAAGCTGGCGTTGGCGCTTTTGCCTTTTATTTCACCCGGCAGCCCGTCGGGGTGCTTGGTAATGAAAAATCGGTTGAATATTTTTTCGTACTTGGCTTTAATTTGCCGGCCAACTTCCTGGGCAGGCTCCCCCGCTCTTTCTTCGCTAGCCATTACCACCATCATTTTATCTTTCGGGTAATTGCAGGCAGCCAGTGCGCTGAAAGTTGAATCTAAAATTTCAAAACTTTCATCAGTAAATGGGATTAGTACAATATGGTAAAAGTCGCCCATATTTTTTCCGGTTTGGCCCATAGAAATTAAATGGCCAATTCTTTCCGCTTCCTGGCGATAAAACCTTTTCGCTGTCGGCCTTTTGGCTTTAGCCAGCTCTTCCAATAAAAATTTTTGGTATGATTTGAAGTCGGTTAGCTTAGTTGTGTTGCTTAACCAGTCAATGGTTACGAACAAGCGGAATTTGTTGTACGCGGAAATTAAGTGAGTTGCCACATTAACCGCTTTTAAAACCCAATACAAATCAAAACAAATTATAAACAATGCCGCCCAAACAGGCCTTAGCGCGGAAAGCAAAATGGCGCCAAAAAAAACTACCCAGAATTGCAATCCCGGCAAAATTTCCCAAATTCTTTCTGTTGTTGTGCGTTGTCTAAACATAGCTACAGAACTACAAAATAATACGAATCTACAGAAGCCTTTGCTGATGATTCTGTAGTTTTCCGTAGTGCTAATTTACTTTTGCTAAAAATAAGGCGGAGATAAATAAAACCACCTGCACGCTTAAACTGGCAAATACTGTTAAAGAAATTAAAAAGTTCTCGTTATTTTTTAATGCCCGGAACAAAGTAAAATTAACCCCGGTAATTACGAGCCCTACCCCCGGAATAAAATACAAATTTTTCCCTTTACCATACCACTCAACCCCTGCCAGCACGTTATAACGCAAAGCTAAAGTTTGTTCGCCAGGGCTGATTTTGATTAATATGAATAAAAATGTTATAATATTAAAAATCAGACAAAGCACCCAAAGAAACCAAATGTTTGTAAAATAAAGTTTAATTTTTTGTCTCCAAACCGATTCCATAATAGGGAGTGTGTTATTTTTTTGAGGTAATTTCGCTTATTTAAGAGGTTTGCTTGTTTATTATACCAAAATTCTTATTATTTAGCCAGATAAATTAAAGTAACAGTTCACAAGGCTGGGTGTAGTTGCCTGATTTATCAGGCTTACCCGCTCGATAAATCGAGCAACTACATGGAGAAACTCAGGGTTGTGAAAAGTTACAAATAAACAATATGACACCCAAACAAAAGTTTTTGCTCGCCGGGATAATCATTCTGGCAGTATTTTTTAGATATTTTCAGATAACCCATATGCCGGGAGGGTTGTTCCCGGATGAGGCAGCAAATGGTTTGGATATAAATTTAATGCAGAGCGGCCATCTGCAGCCGTTTTATGAACGCGGCAACGGCCGGGAAGCTCTGTTTTTTTATATGCTTTGGGGCAGCGTGGAAATTTTTGGCAAAGGTCCGTGGCAACATCATATTGTTTCCGCGCTAATTGGCGTTCTGTCTGTGTTAATGTGTTTTTTAGTTGCCAGAAGAATTTTTACATTTAAAGTTGCGGAAGATGACAAGGACGGGCAGAACCGGGCAGTAAATATTGCCTTGCTCGCTACTTTTTTAATGGCGGTTTCAACCTGGCATATTGTGCTTTCGCGCACCGCTTTCCGCGCGGTCTGCATTCCGCTGTTTGCTTCCCTGACATTTTATTTTTTAATTAAAACTTACCAGGCAGTAACAAATAAAAAACGCATTATATTTGCGGTTTTAACCGGCGCCAGTTTTGCTTTGGGTTTTTATACTTATATTGCCTTCCGCATTATGGCCCCTGCTTTGTTTGCCGTAGTTGTTTGGCCAATGCTGGGCGCGTTTAGGCAAAAATTATTATGGTATCAAATTAAAAAGTACTTCTTGCCTTCTTTAGGATTTCTTGTAGCTTTCTTGATTGTTATTTTTCCAATCGGCAAATATTTTTACGACCACCCCGGCTCTTTTATTGGCCGCGCCGGGCAAGTGAGCGTGTTTAATCCGGAATTATATTCTTTTAATGGTGAACAGTTGCAAGGCAAGCCGCCGCTTGGCGTTGTTTTGCCGGTAGTTGTTGAAGTTGCCAGAGTTCAAATAATGGGCTTCTTTACCCAGGGCGATTTAAACTGGCGCTCCAATATTTCCGGACAGCCATTTTTGTCCCAGTTATATAGCCCATTTTTTGCAATCGGTTTAATTTTAATTACGCTTCTCGGAGCCTGGTATTTTTTTGCTCCAAATAAAAAAGAAAAATACTGGCCATATTTTTTGCTGGCAGTTTGGTTTTGGGGAATGCTTTTGCCTGTGGTTACAACAGCGGAAGGAATCCCCCACGGACTTAGGGCGATTGGCGTTATTCCGGCGGTGTTCATTATTTCCGCGTTTGTTTTGTATGAATTTGGGAGTTTGGTTTGGAAGGCCCATCAAAAACTTTGGGGCCGGGTTTTAAGCCATTATAAAGATCCGCAATGGATGAAAGACCACGCGCTCGTTCCCCCAAGAATGAGATTAATTAACGCCGGTTTAAAATTAGTAGTGGTTTGTTTTATTGTGGCTTTAAGCAGCCAGGCTTATTTGGCATATTTTGTATATGCCGCCAATTCGCCGGAAAACTTTTATTATTTCCGTTCCGATCTCACTCAAGTGAGTAAATATTTGGTAGACCGCTGCAACCAATCTGTTGCAAAAAACGGCGAGTCCACAAAAAATTCCACTTATCTTGTTTTGGATAAATTTTCCGTGCAAACCACCGATTATTTCACTTCCGACCCGCACGGCAATTTTAACAGCCCGTGCAATGTCCCCTACATTCAGGTAGATCCGGAAGATTCCTGGAAACTGCAAAATTTAAAATCAGGCGACGAAGTGGTTTTTACCCAAAGTTCAATGTTTGACACCAAGAAATTTAAAGCATACCATCCGGAATTTAGCCTGGCAGCGGAATTTAGAAATCAATTCAAACAGAGCATCTTGGCGGTTTATAAAATTAAAGAAACAAAAAATATTCAAGGCAAAACACAGACCAGCTGTGAAAATTATACGTTCTCCAATTGTCCGCAATCCTGCCAAACGCTTTGTGTGCCGAGCTCTTGCAGTAATGATGGCGCTTGTACATCGGACTGCGGTGATGTGCCCGGGAGCTGTGTTGCAGCAGAAGCGGCTGCGCCGAAAAAGTCAGTTAGCGGATACGATGATTGTATTAAAAATAATGGCCAGACTGGCATAAAATCTGAAGCAGCATATTGCAAAATTAATAATAAATATTATTACGCGCCTGTTCCAGCAGGCACAGTAAATTAAAAAATATGAAAAAATATATTCCACTTACAATAATTTTAATTGCCGGAGTGCTTTTGCGGTTTTATCATAATTTAGATATTTCTCTTTGGCACGACGAAGCTTTTAGCGCGCTGATGATCCGCTACCCTTGGGGAGAAATGTTTTATCGCTTAGGCCTAGATGTCCACCCGCCAATGTATTATGTGGCTTTGCGGCTATGGCATTATATTTTTGGCGAATCGATGCTCTCATTGCGTGGCTTTTCCATATTTTTTGGCACCGCGGCAATTTGGGCCGGCTGGTTATTTACCAAAGAAGCATTTAAAAGCGAAAAAGCCGCCCTTTGGGCAGCCGCCTTCATTGCTATTAACCCTTTTCAGCTGCAGTACGTAACCGAAGCCAGAATGTATACTTTTGGCGCCTTCTTTGCTTTAATGGCTGCATATTTTTTGGTGAAAGCTTTAACTCAGCACAAGTCAGTGGTTGAGCTGGAAAAACAGAATATGCCAAACACTCCGGAACTAATTAGCGCCAAAAGAAAAATGCTGTGGGGCTATGTTGGTTTTACTGTCTCAACAATAATTATTATTTACACTCACTACTATTTGTTTTTTACGGCTGCGGCTTTGGGTTTTTACGGTTTGTTGTATTTGTACTTGCATCATCAGGGCGGATGGAAAAAATTTGTTCCAATTCTTACATCTTATGTCTTAATTGTTATTTCTTTTCTTCCCTGGTTAAAAACATTTTTGTTCCAGTATCGCCAGGTGCAAGACGGTTATTGGATCTCCAAAATGAATGTGTGGAGCATTCCTTCAACTTTTTGGGATATGCTTTTGGGATTTGAAAGAGATATAAACAAAAGTAATACCCAAATTTTGCTGGTTTTAGTTACTTTGTTTAGCTTGTTTATGCTTTATCGTTTTATCAGGAAGACAGAAAGTTTTGCTAAATGGCTTGCTGTTTTGGCCATTGCCGCGCCTTTTGGCGGAGCAATATTGTTTGCCGTTTTAGCTAAACTAAAAGGCAGTGATTCTTCGGTTTATTTGGACAGATATTTTTTGTTCGGCAGTTTGTTCTACTCCGTGGCCTTAGCGGTTTGGCTAAAGGAAATTAAAGTTAAATGGTTATCTGTTTCTTTATTTTTGGTCTATTGTATTTTAAACCTAACCGCCTATGCCCACTACTGGAAACAGTTAGATGTGGCTGGCAAGCCCGGGATGGCTGCGGCTGCCAGATTCTTGGCAACCAATGTTGAGCCAAAGCATCATGTTTTTGTTGGGACATCCTATGAATTTTTTAATTATAAATATTACGGCACTGTTTTGGACCCAATCCCCACAAGGCCATTGCTTTTTACCGGCGGACGCGTTCATGCTAATCAGCTTTCACACGTAGAAGGAGTGGCTTTGCTTACCGATGCGGATTTAGTCCCGGACTTTAAGGCCGCGGTAAACCGGGAAGACACAGTTTGGCTTGTTTGGACGTATGCTTTTGGCTCTAATAAACCAGAAACGCCTGCCAACTGGGTTAAAATAGATGAAAAGGGGTACCAGGATGTAAGGCCTTACCCCGGGACAATGATTTATATTACGGAGTATAAAGTGAATTAGATCGCTGATGCGCAGATAAAAATCAAATGTCGCAGATTGAAAACACAAATCACTGCAAATAAAAAAATTCCGGGGAACCGGAATTTTTATTTTATTTATTTTTGGCCAATTTAATTTAATGAATGGTTGTGCCGAGGAATGGTTTATTTTGCAAAATGTTTTCCAGGTTAGTTAGGTTTTTCCCGTTGGCAATAATTACCTGTAGTTTAAGTTTGGAGGCCAGCGCGGTTGCTGTTGGGTCAAAAGGCGCATTTTTGCCCGGGTCCCATTTGTTGCCGACAATTTTTTTAAACTCCGCCCAGGAAATTAAGGTAATTTTTTTTGCGTCTTTGAATTTGTTTGGATCTTTGTCATAAGCAAAATCTATATTGCTCAGGTTTATTACGGTTTGGCTGCCATAAATTTTTGCCAGGCGCACCGCATCGTCGTCCGTGCTTCTTCCGGGTGTCCAGCCGCCGGCAACAAGAATTTTCTCTTTAAAGTTTACTTTTTTATTGGGGTCGGAAATTATGGTTTTATGAGCCAGTTTGCCAAACATAAGCTGGACTAATTTTGCGTTTAGCCAGGTTGCTTGTATGCCAAGCCAGTCCAAATCGTCAGCGGAAGGGGTAGAAGTTGTTTTTAAAGCATCTGCGTATTTTCTGGATAACTTGCCGCCGCCGCAAATTAAAATAAAGCGGTTGCCTTTTGCAGTTTGGTTGATAATTAATTTTTTTAAGTTGTTCAAAAAAGCAGTGTCAACTTCTCCAGGGTTAATCAACGAACCTCCGACTGAAATGACAAAAAGTTTGCTTTTCATAAATTGTTTAAAGTTAGTTAATTATACTGTCGGTTGTGTCGGTGGCATTATTCACCGGCAAAATGGTATTTTTAACACAGGCCGCCCCTTTTTTACATATATATCCCCTGCTGTCAAAGCGCATATCAACATAATCCAGGCTTTTTAAATCCGCGTCGCTAAACTGGCTAAGCAGAAGTTGTAACCTTTCCGCAACTACTTGCGGGTCAGATTTTAAGTCAAATAAAAGTTTTAGCCCGCTTTGCGTAAAAACTGTCAGGTCGGTATTTGGCTGGTCGGCCAACTCAAAGTGTTCCAGCGGGCTCTTAACTATATTTGGAACCTGGTTGTTTATAGTCAGTAAAAAATTAGCGGTTTCTGCGGGGAAGGCGTGCTTGCCCGCAAACAAAGTTTCACTTGTTGTTAGCTTAATTAAGATTAGACCGTTTGGCAAGGTTGTGCTGGCTGTATATTCAGGAGCCAGCTGTTTTTTTATTAAGCCATCATTGGCTGCGGCATATACTCCGCTTTGGGCAATAATTGTAAAAGTATCCAGCCTCGGAGTTATGTTAATTACCAAAGTATTGGGAAAATCTTTGGTAATTTTATCCACTTTAAGAACGCTTTGGTTGTTTTCCAATAAATATTTGGTGAGTTTGTTTTTAGATAGCAATAAAATATTTTTTTGCGGCCAGGGCAGGCTCTTTTTTAGAAAAGATTCGGCAACTGTTTTTACATCCGCAGTTTTGCTTTCATCAAGGCCGTTAATAGTTACATTTTTAATAAAAAACAGGTTTGGAATAAAAACAATGTAAATTATAAATAGAAAAAGAGCCAGGCTGCCTAGTCTTGCCGGCCAGGAACCTAAGCCAATTTTTGACAAAAAAACACCCCAATCAGTTTGAGGGAGCGTTTTTTTTGTCCGTTTATAGTTTCTTTGCGAGTCCAGCTGTTTCTGAAAACCGCGATTTTGAAAACGAACACGGGGATCTAGTTTCTTTTTGTTTTTGCCGAACATATAAATTCAGATTTACAGATACCTACGGATTCCCTGTCAGTATCTCATTTCTTAATTACGTCTTTGCCAATGTATGGTTTTAAAACTTCCGGGACCAGAATGCTGCCGTCGGCTTGCTGGTAATTTTCTAAAATGGCAATTAAGATGCGGGGGGAAGCAATGACAGTGTTGTTTAGGGTATAAACATATTTGGTCTTGCCCTGTTTGTCTTTGTACTTTATATTCAGCCTTCTTGCCTGCCAGTCGGTAAGGTTTGAATCCGAGTGGGTTTCGCCAAAGTCGTTCCTAGAAGGCATCCAGGTTTCAATGTCGTACATTTTATACTTGCCGGCTCCCATATCCCCGGTACAGATATTTAGTACGCGGTATGGCAGTTTTAAGTCTTGCAGCATGCCTTCGGCAATTTCTCTCATTGTTTCCAACCACTGGTCGCTCTCGGCGGTTTCCGCTTTACACATAACCACCTGTTCCACTTTCATAAATTCGTGGATGCGATAAATGCCCCGGGTGTCTTTGCCGTAAGAGCCTACTTCGCTGCGATAGCAGGAAGAAACGCCGCAAACTTTAATTGGCAGATCTTTTTCGGTTAACGTTTTTCCTTCATAATACGCGAGCAAAGAAGGTTCGGATGTGCCGGCTAAATATATTTGGTCTTTTTCATCGGTGTTGGCAATTTTATATATTTCATCGCGGCCGGCCGGAAAGTGTCCGCTGCCAAACAAGGCAAACTCGCGCACCAGCACCGGCGGTACCATGAGCGTAAAGCCTTTTTCCTGCATTTTTTTCAATGCAAGCCAAATTAGGCCGTACTGCATTAACACGGCTTCATTTTTTAAATAATATCCGCGGAAGCCGGAAGTTTTAACCCCGGTCTCAGTATCTATTAAATCTAAATCTTTGCCTAAAGCAATATGGTCTTTTATTGTAAAATTAAACTTAGCGGGAATCTCCGCAACTTTTTCCGGCTCTTTGGTAGGGTCAACAACTCCGAGCGTGCTGTTCCAATAACGCCAAGGAATGTTGCCGGAAGAATCTTTGCCGATTGGGGTCTCGGGGCTTGGAATGTTTGGCGTTAAAGCAATAAGCCTGTCGTAATTTTCCAAAATTGGTTTTAGCTCGTCTTTTAAGACTTTGGATTTCTCATCCACTTCTTTCATCTCCAAAAATTTCACCTTTTTTTCTTCTTCGGATAACTGAGGAATGCTTTTGGAAACGGCATTCTTGGTTGCCTGCAGGCTTTCCAGTTCAGTGAGCAGGTCGCGCCTTTTGGAATCTAAATCCAACAACTCGTCGAGATTTAAATCAACGCGCTTATCGGCAATGGCTTTCTTTACAATTTCTTGGTTATCGCGAACAAATTTTATGTCCAACATATAATAGTAGATTTTAGATTTATGATATGAGATTTAAGATTGTAAGAAAAAAAGAGTTTTTGAATTTGGCATTAGGATCATTCGGGTTTAATTCGAAGATTCGGATCGGTTTTTTTCTTTCATTGGCGGGAAGATGACGGTTTCGCGGATTGAGCGGTCCATTAAAACTGCAAACAAGCGTTCAGAAATTCCAAAACCGGCTGCCGGAGGCATGCCGTATTCCATTGCTTCCACGTAGTCTTCGTCGAGCATTTGGGCTTCCCCATCCCCTGCTTGCCTAAGTTTCATTTGCTCGTCAAAGCGGGAGCGTTGGTCAACCGGATCATTTAATTCCCCAAAACCTTTGCCCAGCTCAGAGCCGCACGCTAATATTTGCATACGTTGAACCATTTTAGGATTTTTTGGGTCGCGTTTTGCCAACGGCTCTAACTCAATCGGCTGATTAATTAAAAAGCTTGGCTGAGTGGCAACTTCCGGCAGAATGCGGATAGTCTTTTTAAAAATTAAATCAGTCACGCGGCCTTTGCCCGCAAACTCTTCATACTTAATATGCTTTTTGTCAGCGTAAGCCTTTAGTTCTTGTTCGGTTGCTGTGTTTAAATCTATGCCTGTATGCTTTTTAAAGATTTCAAAATAATCCACGCGCGGCCAATTGCCGCCCCAGTTTATTTTTGTCCCTTGGTAAGTAATTTCTAAAGTACCAAAAGTTTCTTGAATTATGTGCTGGTACATTTCCTGAACCATATCCATCAATTTTTCAAAATCGCCATAGGCCCAGTAAAATTCCATTTGCGTGTAGTCCTGCAAATGTTCCGGCGAGATTCCTTCGTTGCGGAAAATGCGGCCAATTTCAAAAACTTTTTCATAACCGGCAACCAGCATTTTTTTTAAGGGTAGTTCCAAACTAATCCTAAGATAAAAATCGCGGTCTAACGCGTTATGATGAGTAATGAATGGTTCGGCTTCGGCTCCGCCCGGCACTGCCTCTAAAACAGGCATTTCCAGCTCCAGGAAGCCCTTTTGCACTAAGAACGAACGCATTGCGGACCAAAACTTGTTCTTTTTAATAAATATATCTTTAACTTCCGGATTCATTAAAATATCCAAATAGCGTTTGCGCAATTTTATTTCTTCATCTTCCAGCCCATAGTGTTCGGAAGGCAGGGGGCGCAGGCTTTTGGCTAAAAGTTTATAGCTTGTAGCCTGCAGGGTTTTTTCTTCGGTCTTAGTTTTAAATATAGTGCCAGTAACTTCAATAAAATCGCCGGAGTCAAAGTTTTTTAACAAAAATTTAAATTCTTCAGCGCCAACATTGTCCGATTTAAATAAAACCTGAATACGCGCTGTGCCATCTTCAATGTGGCAGAAAATTAGTTTTCCCATGTCGCGGAAAGACCGGATGCGCCCAACTAAAGTTATGCTCTGTTCCCCCAGCTCATCAAACTTGTCTAAGGCTTCGTGATTGGTGTGGGTGCGCGAGTTAAAAGACGGGTATGGATCTATCCCCGCTTGCTTAATAATTTCTAATTTTTGCTTTCTTGCCGCAATTATATCTTCTAAACGTTCCGACATATTTCTACTGAATTACGAATTAATACTAACCTGCCTGCCGGCAGGTAGGTCTACAGATGCCTACAGAAAATAGACTATTTTAGTCTGTAGGTTTCTGTAGTATTTGTATATATTTCTGTAGATAATTATAACAAAAACCGCCCCTTTAAGCAAAAAAGAGCGGTTTTTGATGATTGTATGTTTAAAATGCAAGTTTGACTATCTTTTCCAGGATCTGCTGGCGCTTTTTAACATTTGTTACCTTATTAAATTCGCCAATTTCTTGAAGATATTTTGTTGCTAAGTTATCTTTGTTTTTTTCTACCAAGGATCTAACCAATGATGTCGTTGTCTCCCCTAATGGGTTTAGCAAAGAATCAAGGGATTCGTCGTCTGCTACTGTTAAAGCGTGTATCAGTTCTGTGGCTAAAGTTTTTTGCTTTGTTCTTTCAGGTTCCGGGCTGTATTCAAAAGCATCCCTGAGATCCTTGTTACGACGGGCAGCTTCAAGGTTGCTTTGCATTTGCTTTTTCAGCTCTTCTGGTGGAAGAGTTGGCCACATTTCCTGGCTCATATATTTACTCCAATGAGACTATTTCGTAGTCAATTTCCCCTGCCGGAGTGGAGACTTTAAATTTTTCACCGGCTTTTTTCCCTAAGACTGCCTTGCCAACCAATGATTCGTTGGAAATTTTACCTTCTTTTGGGTTGGCTTCGTTGCTGCCGACAATAGAGTATTTTTTTTCTAAACCGCCAACTTTAACGGTAACAGTAGAGCCGATGGTGACAGTGTTGCCATGGCTGTTGGTGGTAATGATTTCGGCATTTTTTATAATGTCTTCAATTTCCTGAATGCGGCCTTCTATAAAGCTTTGTTCTTCGCGGGCCTGCGCGTAGTCAGCATTTTCGCTTAAGTCGCCATGAGCAGCCGCTTCGCGGATGCGCTCAATAACTTCTTTTCTTTTATCGTTAATAAGAACTTTTAATTCTTCCTGAAGTTTTTGTAGACCCTCGGCTGTGAGCAAATATTTTTTTGACATAGGTTTATTTACGAAGTACGAATTATTACCTACCTGCCGGTAGGCAGGCGGATTTACGAAATAAAACAGATAGACGCTTCGTACATTCTTATCTATTTGGTACTTCGTAAGATTTATTAGACTGCGTATATGTTAATGGAAAATTTAGTCCGTGTCAATCTTTATACAGATTTATTGGCACTTCCCTATCTGTTATCAGTATCCTTTATTCTTAATTCAGTATTCTTAATTCTCCCAATTATATATTCAAGTTTTTTACTCGTCCGGCAAGCTTAGGGTCAAGAATTTAGATGTCTAAATTCTTGACAGCTTTAGCGTGGGTGGTAATAAAGCGTTTGCGCGGGGCTACTTCATCGCCCATTAAAATTTCAAAAATTTCCGAAACTTTTTCCGCGTCTTTAATATTTACCTGAAGCATAACTCTGGCGGCCGGATCCATAGTTGTTTCCCAAAGCTGCTCGGCATTCATTTCACCCAAACCTTTGTAGCGCTGGATGCTATATTTAATGCCGTCTATATTTCCGCCGGTTGTTTCCTCCACAGTAGAAACCTCGGCCTGGTTGTCCGGGCTTTCGGTTTCACCTTTGGCTTTTTTGTTGGCGGCCTTCTTTTCTTTTGCCGCCTTAACCAATTCTTTTAAGACTTCGTCGCGCTGGTCGTCAGAGAAAGCGTATTTGGCATCCCGGCCAACTTGAACTTTAAATAGCGGCGGCTGGGCAATATAAACGTAGCCGTTTTTTATAATATCCGGGAAGTAGCGGTAAAACAAAGTGAGCAAAAGAGTGCGGATGTGAGAACCGTCTACGTCGGCATCGGTCATAATTACAATGCGGTGATAACGCAATTTAGCTACGTCGAACATTTCGCCAATGCCTGCGCCGAGAGCAATAATAATATTTTTAATTTCTTGGTTAGCCAGCATTCTGTCCATTCTGGCTCTTTCCACGTTTAAAATTTTACCGCGCATAGAAAGAATGGCCTGGAAACGTCGGTCGCGCCCTTGTTTGGCGGTACCGCCGGCGCTTTCTCCCTCAACAATATACATTTCGCATTTCGCCGGATCTGATTCGGAACAGTCGGCTAATTTTCCGGGCAGCGCCAAACCTTCCAATACGCCTTTGCGGATTACGGAATCTCTGGCTGCTCTGGCTGCCATTCTGGCTTTGGCGGCCAAAATAACTTTTTCAATAATTTTTCCGGCTTCCTGCGGATGTTCTTCCAAATAAATTTCTAAAGCCTCGCCAACTACGGCTTCGGCTGCGGTTCTTACTTCCGGGTTGCCTAGCTTGGCCTTGGTCTGTCCTTCAAATTGCGGGTTAGGAAGCTTAACGGAAATAATTGCCGAAAGTCCTTCGCGCATATCTTCACCTGTTAGTTTTTCGCTTTCCTTTACGTAATTATTTTTAGTCGCGTAAGAATTAATAACTCTGGTTAACGCGGTACGGAAACCGGTTACGTGCATACCGCCCTCGGGAGTGTAAACATTGTTAGCGTAAGATAAAATGCGTTCCTCAAAGTCGTCGGTGTACTGGATGGCGACTTCCAAAGCAACGTCCCCAACCTGTTTGGCAATATAAACTGCCTGTGATTTGGTTTTTTTGTTGCGGTTAAACTGTTTAAGGTAGCTTAAAATTCCGCCTTCAAAGAAATATTGATAGGTTAGGCCTTCTGCTTCGTCGGTAATTACAAAATGCAAGCCCTTGGTTAAATAAGCCTGGCTGCGCAAATGTTCCAGAATGGTTTTAAAATTAAATTTAACGGTTTCAAAAATCGTGTCGTCCGGATAAAAAGTAATTCTGGTGCCGTGCTGAATTGGTTCGTCTTTGTCTAGTTTGCCGACTACTTTTATTTGTCCCTGGGGCTTTCCAATTTTATAGCTTTGTTCGTAAATTTTTCCGTCCTTGTAAACCTGGGCTACTAATTTTGTGGAAAGCGCGTTAACCACGCTGGCACCCACGCCATGAAGACCGCCGGATACTTTATAGCCGGATGCTTCCCCGCCAAATTTTCCTCCGGCATGCAGCACGGTTAGTACGGTTTCCAAACCGGATTTTTTGGTGGTTTTGTGAACATCAACCGGAATTCCGCGCCCGTTATCCAGAACGCTTACTCCGCCGTCTTTTTGCATAAGCACCCAAACTTTGTCCGCGTGCCCAGCCATGGCTTCGTCTACCGAGTTGTCTACTATTTCCCATACTAAGTGGTGCAGTCCGGTTACGGAAGTTGACCCAATGTACATTCCCGGGCGCTTACGGACAGGCTCAAGGCCTTCAAGTACAGTAATATTTTCAGCTGTATAGCTATTGGATTTTTTGTTCTTCTCTTCTTTGGTCATTTATTTAATTCGTTCTTAATAATTGAGGATAAAATTTTAGGTGTATTGTGTTCGTTAGCTTCTAGTAAAGATAAAATTTTGTCTTTATAGTCAGTGGGAAAATTTTTTTGTATTTCTCCTACCAGTTCCAGTGCCCTGTGAGTAATGTCTTTTACGGCCGCCGCTGCTTCTAAATCAGAATCAGGGCTCCCAATCAGTCCTTCAGGGGCCTTTTTACTGTCTAGAAGAAGCTGTGAGAGCCGGTCAATTGGATCGTATTTTCGCTCAAATTCTGCTAATGACATATGCTTATATTTTATCATATTTCAGCAATTTTTACTAGTGCTCTAATAACAAAATCCCTTTTAATTAAAAGGGATTTTTGTTATAAAAAGTTATCAACAATTTACTATCTTAATTGAGCATTATAAATGCTTTTTGTTTCTTCATAGAGCTTGCTTTGCAGGGGGTCTACTTCCTCTGTTTTTAGGGTTCTGTCGGTGCTGCGGTAGACTACCCGGTAAGTGTAGCTTACTTTTCCTTCGCCAAACTTTTCTTTATTTTCATATTTATCCAGCAGCTCAACTTGTTCAATTAAGTCACCGCCAATTTCTCTAATTAAATCGAAATAATTATTTGGCACGAATGAATTGTCTACAATAAAAGAAATGTCTCGGGTAATTGGAGGATACTTGCTAACTTCCACAAATTTTTGTCCTAAGACCAGTTGTTTTTTTACGCGCTCGTCGTCTGACCAGAGCAGGCGGATATCCGGAAGTTCCATACTGGTTATTGCCAAGCGCTCCAAGCCAAAACCAAATGCCCAGCCGGTATAATTTTTGGAATCAACTCCTAATTTTTCCAGCACGCTTCCCTTCACCACGCCGCATCCGACAACTTCAACCCAGCTGCCGTTAATGTCTACTTCCATTTCTAAGGAAGGGTCCGTGTACGGGAAAGTATCTTTGTTTAAGCGGTACTTTACGTTTTCTCCGAAAACGGCTTTGGCAATGTTGCCTAAAGATTCTTCCAGGTCGGTCTGGGTAATGGTCTTTAAAGATTTTGGCGCTAAATACCAACCGTCAATCTGGTGAAAAACGTTCATATGCTTTCTGTCGATTTCATCTTTGCGATAAACTTTGCCAAAACAAAAACTTCCGACAGCTTCGTTGTTGGCTATGCGTTTTTTTACTTCCTCGTTTTGCAAGTAGTAATACCACATAACCGTGGTGTGGGTGCGGAGAATGTTTTTGTCATCAACGTAGTAGGTATCAGACTTGCTTCTAGCCGGATGGTCCGGGGCAAAGTCAAATAAATCAAAGCTAATATCGGCCGGGACTATTTCCGGAATTTGAATTGTGTCTAAATCTTTAAAATACGGGCTGTTTAAAATCCTTTTAACAATTTCCGCAATTGGGCTTTCGGGGGTGCGAGAGAGGTCTGGCATGCTCAAGTAGCGCCTAATTCTTTGGGCTTCAAAGTCGGTTCTTTTTTCCAACTCTCCCCTTAAACGTTTTTCTTCATCCGTATTTATAACAATTTGTTCTTTCATATCTGTCAGCTTAAATTAACTTAATTAGTGATGTAATTTTATTCTAAAAAAGCCTTTTTTACAAGGCTTTAATCATCTCAGGGGTAAATTGGCTGCCTGGCTCTACATTGTCTTTAAGCAGGGCAATTCCCTGTCCCGGTTCGCTTGAAAGGCCTAGTTCAAAGGCCGCGCAAACCATGCCCTCGCTGGTTGTCCCGCGAATCTTTGCTTTTTCTAAAGTGAACGGTTCATGAGTTTCAGAATGAATATTTTGGGCAATTGTCGCTCCGGGCAAGGCCAAGATTACCATGGCGCCTTCGCTAAAATTAAATGCCCCGCAAACTACCGGATATATTTCTTTGCCTCCGCCATCCAGCTTGATTATTCTTAGGCGGTCGGCGTTGGGATGTTTTTCTATGGCAATAACCTTAGCAGCGATAATTAGCGGTTGCGTGGTAAAAGTATTTTTTGACTTAAAAGAAAAAAATTGTTTAAAAAAATTCATAAATAATTAGCTCTCTTTACTAAATACCAATCTCTACTAATATACTAATGGGCACAGAAGCACAGGATTGGTATATTGGTATAAAATTAGTATTTAGTAAAAATTGGGTGCTTAATAATTGCGGCAATCTTCCTGGTTACACAAGTAGCCGCTTGTTCCGCTCGGGGCGTTGTCTAGGGCTGCTTTTAATGTAAAGGTGTTAAATGTGTCCGAAACCTTATATTCGTAATCCTGTCCGGTTTTTGGGTCTTTTGGAATAGCGGAAATAAATTCAGGCACCAACGCGGTTTTATATTTTTCTACGCTGGGAAAAACATAATCCTGGGTTCCCGCTACATTTTTATTTGAGTAAAGCAACAATGCCGTTCTAATGCTCTCTAAGTCATTCTGCCTTTGGTCGTCATAAATTCCGGATTGTTCGACGGCCGAATCTTTTTGTGCATCAGCCCCATGCTTTTTTATAATTTGGTTGGCAACTTCGCTGAAAAATGACAAAGTAAAGTCCGCTCCGTTATTGGATGACGCATAACCGTAAATAAAAGGGTCTTGGTTAATTGGGTCTAGCGCATTGGTGGCAACTTTTAAGTAGGGCTTAACTTTTTGAAACATATCGGAAAAGTTTGCGGAGGCCGGGTAAGCTTTATTGTCCGTGTAGTACTTTACAAGTGCGCTTTCAATATTTTTTATTGTGCTTGACCGTTGGGTGTCTCTGTCCTGTTTTGCTTCCACCGACATATCAAAACCGCTAATGGTTGATGTTGCTGTTCCGCTTGCGGGAGTGGTTGTTGCATTGCCGCTTGAATCCCCCTGTCCATTAAAATTATAGGTCTTTAAAAGAATGTCCCCCAAAGTGGTTATGGTAGTTGTGTGCAAGCCGAACTGGGTCATTTTTGCCGAAAGAGCAGCAATTTGTTCGCGGCTCAAACTTTTGTCCGAGGAAAAGTCAAAAGCTCCTTTAATGTAATCAGCATCGTTGTAGTTTCTGTCTCTCCCCGTATGGCTGTTTGAAGGGCTGCTGCCAAAAACATTTACTTCATCGCCGTCAGACAGTCCATCCTGGTCTGAATCCGGGTTATTTGGGTCGGTGGTCAGGCTGTTTTCCTGAATGTTGGTTAAACCGTCGTGGTCCGGGTCTGCTGCGTCGCCGCAAATTTTCTCGTCTTGGCAGCCGGTAAAATATTTATCGCGCCATTCCTGAGGGGTTGTTGTGTTTTCGGAGTTTAAGGGGGTCGATGTGCTTGTATTTTTAATTTTTGGAGGAGGCGTATTTATTTTAATGTCGCTCTCCCCGCTTCCCCCGCCAAATTTACCAATTAAAAAATAAACTAATGGAGCCAATATTAAAAGCGCGACGACGCCAATTATGTATAGGCGGTATTTTTTAAAAAACTCCCCTGACTTGTTTGGCTCTTTTACCTGCTCCGCAATTTTTACCGATGGTTCCACAATATTTTCCTTGCTTTTATTTTTTGGCATCACATTAAAAAATAAATATTCCTCGCCTTCCTGCTGTTCGTTTTCTTTTGCTTGCGTTGGGTCAGAAGGGGCGGGGTTTTGGCCGGGCAAACCGGGGCTTTTTGGGGTTAAATTTAAGTCCATTTTTTTTGTTTTAGATTTTTAAATTGAGCAAGGCCTCAATAAATGAAAAAAATAATATTAATGTTAATTCAATCCACCAAAAGAGCAATTGTTTTGAAAGCAAAACCATGGAAATGGTAATAAGCAGAGACAGCAGAAGCGCTTGCCGGAAACTGTTGCTCAAATTTGCTATGTAATGCCCGGGGTTAATTTGCTGCCTTATTAGCAGTCCAATTAGGGTAAATAAACCAAGCGACATTAAAAACAAACTAATATAAAAAAAAGAGAATGTTAAAAACGAAGCGGTTTGCGGATCGGTAAAATTAATAATAGATGCCAGCGAGAAAGCCGTTAGCAATGTGCTGAAACCAATTAAAAATAAATGTTGTTTTGGCTTATTTGACATAAAAATTATACCACATTTTTCGCTGTTTGGGAAAGTTATTCTAAACATGAACCCAAAAACCCTTACTGTGTCATCCCGGGCGAATGCATCTGAGACCCGGGATCCAGTATTTAAGCCAAGTTCTGGATCCCGGATATCCCGATAAATCGGGATTCCGGGATGACAGAGGTTTCTAGACTCACGTTATTTTATATTAGCTTTCCAGCATTTCATATTGGCAGTTATGTTCTTTGGTTTTTTGGTGCAGCTCTTTAAACAGGTCATACTTGGTAGTATGAACGATTTTTTCAATAATCTCCAACAGTCCGGCTTTGAGCTTTTCAATTTCATCCTTACTGGCGACGTTTTCTTCCAAAAATTTATTATCCTGCAAATACCAATAAGCCATTTTTCCCACTTTTTCGCCTAAAAATTCTTCCGCTGCCCATTGATAAATATACAGCTGGTCAAGATCGCCCTTGGCGTTTTTGTCGGGAATTTTTTCGCTGGTCTTATAATCCAAAATAACAATTCCCCCTTCCGGCAGTTCGTCCGCGCGGTCAATTTTTCCCGTAAATTTATAAGGGCCGAGCGGCAAATAAAAAGACTGTTCTAAGTATTTTGGCTTAGGCAGGTTTAACGAACTAAAACCATAGAAGGTTTTTAGAAGCTCACGGCCTCTTTTGCGGTAATCTTCTTTTTGTTTTTTGCTTTTGTACCATTCGTCAACCCAATTTTTTTCGTATAGATCTTCTAAAAGCTTAAAAGGAGGCAATTCCTGGCCGGTTTTGCTTTTAGAAAATAAATCCTGCTGGCTTTGGTTTAATTTTCCGCGATAATCTTTTAAGTATAGTTCAAATGCTTTGTGCATAGTCTGCCCAAAGCTAAAATACGGGCTGCCGGGGCTCGGAATTTTTAAATAATATTGATATTTATATTGCAACGGGCAATTTTCAAAGGCCTTGATGGCGGAAAAAGAGAATTTGTCCGGCAAGACTTTAAAGACCACGTCTTTTTTCGTTGAGTTGGAGAAAAAAACTTTTCCGGTTGCCTGGCTGGTGATAAGCCCCGGTACTAATTTGGTTTCTTGGAGGAACAGGGAAGGTTTTTTTGTTTTGGCGCCGCCGTAATCTTTGCCCCACGACAAATATAGCCTGGTTTTCGCGCGAGTGAGCGCGACGTAAAACAAGCGGCGCTCTTCCTGCAAGTGAAAGTCGCCTTCCGGCAAAATATCCTGAATTAGCTTTGGCGGAATTTCTATTTGGTCGCCTCTGGCCCTGGTGGGAAAACGTTGGTCAACCATATTAGGCAAAAACACATATTCAAATTCCAAGCCTTTTGCCGAGTGGACAGTTAGAACTTTTAAGCTCTCCGGCCCCATATTAGGGTCAAATTTAATTTGCCCTTCGTCCCCCGCCTCAATTTCCATATTTAGCAAATATAGGAAATAGTGCAGGCTTTTGTCTGAATTTTCCTGAACAAAGGTCTCGGTTTTTTTGTAAAACTGTTCTAGTAATTCCCGGTTTTCGGCATTTTCCAGGGTGTCCGCTTCCAGCAGCTGTTCAATTTTTAAGTCTTTAATTATTTCCACGAAAACTTCGTTGGCGCTTTTTTCCTGAGCCATTTTTGCGTGAGCGCGCAAAGTTTCCAGTATTTTTTGAATAACCTTTTGGCTGCCCGAGCCAATTTCCGGGAAAGCCGCAGCGGTTTCTAAAATTTCATAAAGCGTTAAAGTTTTTTTGGCTGAATTGGTAAGCAACTTGGCTAAATCTTCCGGTGGCAGCTTAAATTCGCTAAATCCCAAAACCCGATAAAGCGCAAATGAATCGTGAAAGTTATCAAGGCAGGAAAAATATGCAATTAAGTCCGCTATGAGCGGTTTTTTATACAGCCCGGTGTTGGCGACAAAGGTATGGGGAATGCTGTATTGCGCCAAAATCGGCAACAGCTCGTCAGCAGCCGAATTGCTTCTTAACAAAATAGCAAAGTCATTCCAGGTAGATGCAGGAACCTCTTGCTTTACTTCCAGAATTTTTTTTGCAATTGAATTTAGTTCCTCACTTAAATCTTTGCCCTCCAAAACCTCAATTACGCTTTTACCTTTGGCTTGGCTTTTGAGCTTTTTGTCGATTTTTAATTTAACCTCCAGGCGGTCCGGATTGTTGGCTTGAATAAAGTCGTAAGATAAGTCTAAAATTTCCTGGGTGCTGCGGTAGTTTTCGACTAAGGTAATTTGTTTGGCTGAACTAAAATCTTCCTGAAATTTTAAAATGTTGGAAACAGAGGCGCCGCGAAATTTGTAAATTGACTGGTCGTCGTCCCCGACCACGGTTAAATTGGCCGCCTGCCCGGCTAAAATTTTAACCAATTGGTACTGGGCATAGTTGGTATCTTGAAATTCGTCTACCATTAAGTATTTAAACTTTTTTTGGTACAAAGCAAGGATTTTTGGGCGCTTTTGCAAAAGCTCCAGGGCATAATTTATCAGATCGCCAAAGTCTAAATAATTATTGTCGAGCAACAATTTTTGATATACGTGGTAGGCGTTGGCAATTTCCTGGATGCGGAGAATTTCGGAAGGGTCGGGAATCGGAGAATCAGAAGTCGGAGCCTCGGAGTTTTGAGTTTTGGATTTTTTTGGTTTTCCGACTTTCCGACTTTCCGACTTTCCGGAGAGTCCTTCAGCATTGTCGGTCTCCAATTTTAAACTCTCCGCATATTCCAAATACGCAGCCGGAGTTATAAGCTCATCTTTGCAGCGGGAAAAATGTTTAAGCAGGGCGGAAATAAATTTTTTAGGATTGCCCAAGGGTTTGTAATAATTCAAATTGAATTTATCCAGGTTGTTATGAACTAAAACCCAAGCCTTGGTGTCGTTTAAAAGTTTAAAGTCTCCCGGTAAGCCTAAATCTAGCCCGTGTTGTTGCAAAATTCTTTCACAGAAGCTGTGAAATGTGGAAATCCACATATCGTGATAGCCCAAAGGAAGCAGCAAATCTACCCTCTCCTGCATTTCCCCGGCGGCTTTTTCCGTAAAAGTTAAAGCTAAAATTTCGTCCGGTTTTGCAAAACACGCTTCAATTAAATAAGCAATGCGTTTGGTAATTACCGTGGTTTTTCCGGTTCCGGCTCCGGCTACAATTAAAAGCGGTCCTTGCCCGTGCTTGACCGCGTCTAATTGCTCTTTATTTAGATTTTCCAGAAGCTTGCTCATTGTAAAATTATTTGGTTCTGTCTTTAGTAATAAAATTCGTCCACTGTTTCCATAAGTCATTGTCGTGGTCTTGGTAAACATTCCAAAATTGCTGAGGGGTGACAATTTGAATGCCTTGAAATTTTTCCAACATTAGTAAATCATTGTCGCTTGTAATTAAATATTCAGCATTTGCTTCAACGGCGCTTTCCAGAATTTTATTGTCTTCCGGGTCTCGCACAACATTAATTTGCCGTTTGTTAACAACCCAATTAATTTTAGAGAATAATTTTTCCAATTCTCCGTGGTAGTCATCATTATCAATCAGTTGGGAGGATATTAATTTATTCTCGCGCAAAGTTTGGCGGTTGGCAAAAGCTTTAATTTCTCCCCCTATAACCGCGTCAATTATTCTTTTTTCGTAGGAATACTCATCTTTAAATCCATTTATAAGGACGTTAGTGTCTATTACTGTTTTCATAGTAAGGTTGTTTTATAAGCTCATCTTTTTCTTTTCTGCTAACACCAAATCTTGGAAGCCTTGTTTTTAAGAGTCTTTTAACAGTTTCGTTTTTTATATCCAGTTCTGGAAACGTTCGCGCGACAATGTCATACAAAGAACTGAGAGTAATTATTTTGTCCTTTTCCGTTAAGATTTGTTCCGCAATATAGGAGCAAGCTTTGTCTATTTCTTGTATGTTTATTTGAATCGCTGGCTTTCTTTCAGCAGGATAATTTTTTCTCCGGGGCTTGGATTCTTGTTGCCTGGGATTTTTTGTGCCCTCCTGAGTTCCTATATTGACACCAAAATCCCCGACAGGTGTTTTCTTAAGTTCTGGTGTTTCAGATTCGGCGCTCTTCGCTGCCTTGTCCGTCTGCTCAATGAAGCGCTTGGCTTGCTCGGAGTCTGGCCTGTAAAATCCCGATTTCATATTTTTGTTTGCTTAAATAATTAATATTAAGAGGCTCGTGTATAAAACTTTTCCAGTTGGTTGTTTTAATATTAATTCAATCTTTACTTTTTTATTGGCATTAAATATTTTCTTGGGTTTTCGTCCAAGTCAATAAAATAATCGGTCAGCTCTTTTATTTTGCCGCTGCAGCTTTTGCCGAAGGCCACAGTCTCGGTAAACTGGCCTGACATCTGCATATATTCCAGCAATGGCGCATAGTCGCCGTCGCCGCTGCAAAGCACCACCACGTCTAATTTATTCATTAATTTCACTATATCCATAGCAATGCCTACGTCCCAATCCCCTTTTTGATGCCCTCCGGCAAAAGTTTGAAGCTCTTTTCGTTTAACTTCAAAACCGGCTTTTTCCAAAGCTTCAAAAAAACTTTCTTCTTCCGGCATGTTGGCTTCAACTACATAAGCAATGGCGCGAATAAGTTTTCGTCCGGCAACAGCCGCGTCTAAAACCTCATTAAATTTAACTCTGGCAGAATAAATATTCCGCGCCGAGTAATATAAATTTTGCACATCTACAAATACTCCTACTCTTTGATCTGCGTTTCGGATAGACATAAAACTACAAAACCTCAAATTTTACTAATTCTACAAATGACTACAAATGCTCTGCAGAATTACGTAAATTGTTAATATTTAAAATCCGTTTAGCGTTAATACGTTTGTCTCTAAAATTTACTAATAAGCCCAATGAAAAACCGGTTTGATAAAGATATCTTTTCACCTGGTTATAATGTTCTGATGTTAGAAACGGGACAGCTTTAAATCAATAATAATTTTATCGTCAATTTCAAAATCAACAATATTTCCAGAATCGCCAAGTCTTAGTTCGCGTTTGTATTTAACAGCTTGCTCCTTTAATTTTTGTTCAAATAAATCACAATATTGTTTTTCACGTGCAAATGAACCTAACTCCTTATGAACTTCAAAAAATATGCCCCCGATTTTATAGCTTAAGTCTTTATATAAAACTTTATTATTTTGAACTACGTTTGGTTGGTGAAAATTTGTAGTCATTTGTAGATTCGTATTTTCGAAGTTTTGTAGATTTAGTCTAAAAGCTTTTGTACTATTGCCGGCTCTTTAGCATCTTCTAATTTTAAAGACGAGGCATTGGTAATGCTGGTTTTTAATTTGGCAAAGTCATTAGTTACCGTGCCCATAGTGTTGCCCGCATTTTTAATATGGTTGCCTAATACTTCCAGGTTGCGGCCAAATTTATCCGACTCCTGTTTAATTCCGGAAATCATTGCCAATATTTGTTGGGCGGCCTGGTTCACTTTTTGTCCGCGCAAAGACAGTAAAATAATTTGCAAATGGTGGTAAAGGGTGTTGGGGCTAACAAAATAAACCTTTTTATCGCGGCCGTAGGTTAAGGTATTGCTGTCGTCCAAAACTTCGCTAAAGACTCCTTCCGAAGGAATGTACATTAAGGCAAAATCAAAAGTATTTTCTTGAGGTAAGATGTATTTCTTGTGGATTTCGTCAATGCGCTTTTTTACATCTTTTAAAAATGTTTTTTTAAGCGCTTCAGCTGCTTCTTCGGTGGTGGCTTCCTTGTATAGCCTAAAGTTTTCCATGCTGAATTTGCTGTCTATGGGCAGAATTTTTTCGCCAACGTAAATAATGGCATCTACAACCTCTCCGTTTTTAAATTTATGCTGAATTTCAAAACCGCTTTTAGGCAGCGCCTGGGACAACATATTTTCCAGCATTTCTTCACCAAAGTTGCCGCGCAACTTTGGGCTGGCTAAGGTCTCGGTTAAACGGCGAATATCCGGCCCTACCTGAGAAATGCCGCCAAGTTCTTTGGTTAATTGGGCAATGACCCGGCCGGCGTTATCTAGCCTCTCATTAATTGCCTTGTTTGTTTCGTTAATGCTTTTTTGCACGCCTTCGCGGGTTGTATCTGTTCCCTGCTTAATTTCCTTCATCCACTCCATCATTATCTTTAATGACTGGTCGTCGCTTGGTTTTTCAGCTTGTTTTTTAAGACCGATAATAATGTAAACCAAAACCCCAAACCCGGCTAAAAATACACCTAAAATGAGATATAATATTGTTGAATTCATAAATATAGTTTATCATAAAAGTATCATTAAGTTAAACATAAATAACCATGTCAAGAAACAATGTTGAGGAAGGGATAAATCACAACCTTACAGGCAAAGATTTTGAAGCCTTTGCGGACCGAAACCCTGATTTGGCTAATGCTGCTGCCGAAAGGTCTCTTGTGGAGCCCTCGGACAATGAGCCTCCAGCAACAGGGCGAATTGTTAATCACCCGGTACCTCCGGATTTTCATGGGTAATTAAGAATAATTGCGGTTTCTAATTTAAAAGACCCTAATAATAAGGGTCTTTTAAATTTGCAAAATATTTGGTATAATCAGTGCCTGGAAAAGAAAGGGAGGAGTATGAAGGTGAAAACGGAAACGGCAGAAGAGAAGAAAAAAAGGCTCAAGAAGAACAGGCTTAGGAAGCTTCTCGGACACGTGAGTAAAATTAGGATAGTATACCAACAGGTAAACGGTCCTGGCACTCCGTTTGTCCAGACATTTTTTGAAGGAACTTTGGATCAGAAAGGCCAAAGGATGCTAAAATCTCCGAAACCAATCAATCCAAAGACCAAAGAGCTTTATCGGGCAATGGATTTGTATAACCTTCACGTGCGGCAGATTCTACTGGTGTTGGGCGATGCCGAGCTGGATGGCGGCGGTTTCCATGAGCGGAAAGGCGCGTCGGAATGGTCTGCCTGTTTTAAGGTTGCGGACCGTAAGCCCAGGTATGTTGGTTAGCATCTGCGTTGCTACTTTAGGCCGGACAACTCCTCGTTGTCCGGCCTTGAACATTTTTAAGTATTTAATTGCAATTATTTTGCTCAAATTCTTCCAGTGTGCACCACGGCCCAGCAGTTTTATCTACTTCCCATTGATTGTTAGTCTTTCTTAAATATATTGTTGTATTGGTGTCGCTCTTTGCTTTATCCGGATCAGTTTTAACTTCTAAGGCGTCATTTAAACGTTTTTCTATTTGTAGGACATAAGCATTCTGTGTTTCGCTATGCGGCAGCTTGTATTGATTCATAAAGTCGTCAACCGCTTTTGTTACTTGGTCTTTTTCTCCTGCCGGGAGGTTTGTTTTGTCCACCACATCTATTTTGTTGGGCTTATATGAAGACTTTATTGTTTGCTCCGGCGCAGCGTCTTTCTTTTGATATTTAAAATAAACAGAAATTCCGGCAACAATTAAAAGCAGAATTATTACCCCAAGACTTATTTTTTTGTTTAATGTCATAGTAGTTTTAGTTATTTAACCTCATTATATCACTATAAACATCCAGAATGGTTTGAGGTGCCAAAATTTATTCAAAAATTATATTAGGATATTTATTTTAAACCCTCGTCCTTGATGTCCATTTGCTGTCTTATTGTGCCTGAAATAATTTTAACTCCGTAATATATACCAACTATAAAACCTAACAACTTTAAATAAAAAGCAGGATCGCCAAAGTTATCAATAAAGGGTTTTAGAAGTATGAGATCATAAAGCAAAATGCCCACTATGGCAATTGACGCTAAAAGCATAAAAATTCCAAGAAATTTGGATCGAAAACCTCCCAGCTTTTCATAATCACCGGCGCTATAAAGTGAGTGTCTATGCTTCGGTAATATCATTGAGCCGTTAATAACCCCCTTAACAAGGTTCTTGTTGATTAGCCCCACAATAAACCCGCCGATGAAGGCTATTATAAATTCTATTACATAAATCATGTTTTTATTTTGTTAATATTACTTTTAAATTATAACACTTTTTGCCTTTTATTCGAGCCTCATTGGGTATAATTAAAAACCACCAATATAATTGGTGGTTTTTAATGGCGGGACCGGCGGGGCTCGAACCCGTAACCTCTCGCGTGACAGGCGAGTGCTCTAACCAATTGAGCTACGGTCCCATATACCTATTGATTTCAGGAATCTTCTTCCTGCGGCTGATTTTAAATACTTTTCTCTTTTTCTTGCCTCAATTCTCGAATTTAAATTCTCAGTATAAATTATTTCGAGACTCTCCATTTTTTTTAGTTGTTTTAGTTCTACCTTGCCTGTGTTCCTTAAATCTCCTTTCTAAGTCATTAGTAAAACCTTTATATAGATTTCCTAAGCCATCTTTTAATATGTATACAGTATACATAATTTAACTTTAAGCGTGACAGGCGAGTGCTCCCCGCCCGTACCGAACGGTACGTTCGGGCGGGTAACCAATTGAGCTACGGTCCCGTATAAGTTGTAAGGTAAAAAGTTATAAGGTTTATCAAGTACTAGGAACTTTATATTCTTGATAAACTTGTAACTTGCCACTGGTGCCGGAGAGAGGAATTGCACCTCTGACCTTGGGCTTATGAGTCCCACGCTCTAACTAACTGAGCTACTCCGGCTCATTTTTTAACAAAAAGCCTTCGGACAGAAGGCTAAAATCTGTCACGATTTTATGGTTTTTCACCAAGTTAAAACTTGATACTCTCCAGTGCTAGCTTGGTTGCGGGACCCGGACTCGAACCGGGAACCTCAAGGTTATGAGCCTTGCGAGCTGCCAATTGCTCTATCCCGCGATATGCAAACTCCATATAGTATACTTAATATTTTGAAATTTGGCAAGATACTGCTTGGGCATTCTAAAAACAAAAATCATCCTAGTTTTGAGGATGATTTTTGCTGCTCTTTTTAGAGCTTGGAAGATTAAGCGCGCTTCTTAGAAGACTTTTTTGTGGTCTTCTTTTTGGCGACTTTTTTCTTCGCTTTTTTCTTTGTAGCCATTTGGGCTAGTCTCCCTGAAGAGCCAACTAGTTTTGGTCAACTCTTCTTAATTTTCTACCTTTGGGATTTATTCCCAAGAGAGTAGTGCTAAAAAATATTTTCTGTTTTTTCCCCCAAGGATTTTCGTTTCCGTTTTGTCTTTTACTAACTATAAATTTATTCTACCGCTATTTAAAATGTTTGTCAAGAACTTTTTTGTTGTCAAGCACGCTTTTCAAAAGTAATTTTATTTTTTTGTCAGAGATTTTTTCAAGCTCTTTGTTAATTCTTGTCAAAGTTAAATTTTTAACTGAGTAAAAATATTTTTTTAAGGCAAAAAAAGATTTTTTTTCTAATTTAAAATTTAAAACCAAAGAGAATCTTAATGCCCTAATAATTCTTAATGGGTCTTCTGCTATGCGTTTTTCAGGTTTGCCAATAAATCTTAAAACCCTACTCTTTAAATCTATCAGACCGTTGTGAAAGTCTAAAATTTCATTAGTTTTTAGGCTTAAATATAAGGCATTTATAGTAAAGTCTCTTCTTTGACTGTCTATTTTGGCACTCTTAACAAACTTGGTTTTTGGATAGCGTCCCGCAGTCTTCAGGTCTTTCCGTAAGGTTGCGATTTCTACTTTTAGACTCCCCTGCTTAGCAACTATTACACCAAAATTTTTATAACTGTCGTCGTGTAAAATGCCGGCGGCATCCAGCAATTTTAGGACCTCATCCGGGCTTGCTTCAGTTGCAATATCAATATCCGTTACGCTTTTCTTTAGCAGAAGGTCGCGAACTGCCCCGCCAACAAAAAAAGTTTGGGAAAAGTTTTCCACAAGCGTGAAAAATATTTTTTCTCCAAACTTTTCTAATTTTGTATGCGCAAGAAAGTAGTATCTCATACAAAAATTATTTGAATTATTCTTTAAACACCGCTTCGCCGGCGAGAGGATTTTTTCTATGAGAGTGTTTGCGCTTTATATTTAATCTTCCAGTGCTTCTTTCCAGCGCCGCGGCAACTTTTGCATATTCTTCGTCGGAAAGTTTTTGTTCAGTAAGGGCTTTTTGCGCTCTGGCGCGGGCTTCTTCAGCGCGCTTCAGGTCAATTTCGTGATGATGTTCGGCAGAGTCTGCTAAAACAATAACCTCGCTGTTTGGATTAACTTGAACAAATCCGCCGGAGACAAAAATATAGAAGTCATCTTTGCCGGTTCTGGCATGGAGTTCCCCGGGAATAAGGGTTGCCACAAGGCTGGCGTGCCCAGGCAGGATGGTAATTTGTCCTAAAGTTGTCGGACAAGTTAAACTCACCAGTTCCTGGTCTAGAACAGTGCGTTCGGGGGTTACTAATTTAAAGGATATGTTATTCATGTTGTTTGTTTGCTAAATAAAATTGTAAATTATTTTAATTATTCTAATTGACCTAATTATCCTAAATAATACCCAATACTGAATGTCAAATATTTATAAATTGGGGATTAGTATTTATTTAGAGCACTTAAAATAATTAATAATTAGGTTAATTTGCAAGATTATTTAACCTGGTCAATGCTGCCCTTCATATAAAATGAGCTTTCCGGTTTGTCGTCGTATTTACCGGCTAAAATGTCTTTAAAGCTTTTTACAGTTTCTTTTAACGGCACAAATTCACCTTTGGTGCCGGTGAAAATTTCCGCTACTGAGAATGGCTGAGAGAGGAAGCGTTGAATTTTTCTGGCGCGGGCTACAATAATTTTATCTTCTTCCGGCAGTTCTTCCATACCCAAAATTGCAATAATATCTTGCAAGTCTTTATAGCGCTGCAAAGTTTTTTGCACGCCGCGGGCCACTTCGTAGTGTTCAATGCCTACAATATTTGGGTCCAAGATGGTGGAGGAAGAATCTAAAGGATCAACCGCCGGATAAATTCCCAATTCGGTTAAGGCGCGGGAAAGCACCACGGTAGAATCTAAGTGGGCAAAAGTTGTGGCTGGGGCCGGGTCGGTTAAGTCGTCGGCCGGCACGTAAACCGCTTGCACAGAAGTAATAGAACCTTGGTTGGTGGAGGTAATTCTTTCCTGCAACTCACCCATTTCAGAAGCCAATGTCGGCTGGTAACCTACAGCGGAAGGAATGCGTCCCAAAAGAGCGGACACTTCGCTTCCAGCCTGGGTAAAGCGGAAGATGTTGTCTACGAATAAAAGCACGTCCTGGTTTTCTTCGTCGCGGAAATATTCAGCCATAGACAATCCGGACAGAGCTACGCGGGCGCGGGCTCCCGGTGGTTCATTCATTTGTCCGAATACCATTGCCAATTTGTCTAAAACTTTAGCGTCTTTCATTTCGTGGTAAAGGTCGTTTCCTTCGCGGGTGCGTTCTCCAACTCCGGCGAAAACAGAAACACCGCCGTGAGCTTTTGCAATGTTGTTAATCAACTCTTGAATAACAACAGTTTTGCCTACGCCGGCACCGCCGAACAAACCTACTTTTCCGCCTTTTAGAATTGGGCAGATAAGGTCAATAACTTTAATTCCGGTTTCCAAAATTTCTGTTTTAGTGGACTGGTCTGTAAATTTTGGGCTTGGGCGGTGAATGGTGTATTTTTTTTCTGATGTTGGTGTTGCTTGTCCGTCTACTGCTTCGCCAAGTACATTAAAAATGCGTCCCAGGGTGTTTTTACCAACAGGAACAGAAATACCGGTTCCTGTATCAACTACTTCCATGCCGCGCTTTAAGCCGTCGGTAGAAGACATAGCAACAGTGCGAACTACGCCGCCTGGGAGTTGCTGCTGGACTTCTAGGGTTAATTTGCTCTTGTCCATTTGAATTTCCAGAGCATTGTAAATCGCCGGCAAGTCCTTTTCAAACTTGACGTCAACCACCGGCCCGATAACTTGTGATATTGTTCCTTTGTTCATATTGTGTTCCTTTCTACCATTCCAGGGCTTTAGCCGAGGAATCCTTTACCCATATCGATCCCCAAGCAAAGGATTCTTCGACTTGCTTAAGCATTATAGGAATGGTATAAATTATTAATTTTCTTCTTCCGATGATGAATCGAAGCTTAAATTATCTAATGCCCTGCTTTGTATGATTGCTAAATCTTCCGCGCTAATAAGTATTCCACGATCTTCTGCGTAAGAAATAAGTTGTTCCTCTGAATCTAAATTCCCCAAGTCCTTTTCCATCTTGCCTACTTCTTTGAGGAGATCATCACTTTCATCGTAGTCTTTATTTAAATCAAGAAATTTATTATAGACTTCTTCTCCAAAGTAAGCTACAAGTATGAAGTTTCTCATTTCCTCGATGTAATGAGGCTTGGTTTTTTCTTCTAAATCCTTAAATGGGTTTTCACTGCCTTCAAATTCGTTCATAGCTTACTCCAGTGCAATTTTACCGGCGGTAATTTCCGCCAGCTCAGTTGTTATTTTATTCTGTCTTAACTGATTATAAGTTAATGTGTAATCGCTAATTAAGTCTTCAGCGGCTTCAGTTGCGTTTTTCATCGTAACCATACGGGCGGAATGTTCAGAGGCATCGGATTCCAGAATTGCCTGGTAAATTTGGCTTTCAATAATTCTCGGTAAAAGGTTGTCTAAAACTAAATGAGGGTCCGGTTCAAACAAATATTCCGTGGGAGGATTTTTTGGGGCAACAAAATGGGAATCTTTTATGTAGCTTTCGGCAAAAGGCAATAATTGTCTGGCTACCGGCTTCTGGTTTATGGTGGAAATAAATTTATTGAAGACAATAGAAATAAATTTATACTCCCCTGTCTTGTAAAGATCGCTTACCAATTTTGCCAGCGGATAAATGCTTTCAACCGTGGCCAGTGAGTCGCTTTTTGGAAAATCTGCCGCCAAATTCTTGTTTAAGCGGACAGCGTATTCTTTAATTTTTTTACCCATCACAAACAGTTCGGCATTTACATTTTCTACTACGCCTTCCGTTTCTTTTATCTTATTAGCCAGGTTTGTATTAAAACTTCCTACGTAACCTTTGTTGGTAGAAATAACAATTATCCCGGTTTTTGTTGCCTCTGGAAAAACTTGCAGGAGAGGGTTTTCTAAATGGGTTTTTTGCGCCAAATTGTGGATTAATTCCCAGGCTAAATCAGAATAGACGCGGCTGTTTAGAGCTGCATTTTGGGCTTTGCGCATTTTGGCAGCGGAAACCATTTGCATCGCACGGGTAATTTTACGGGTGCTACCAATGCTTTTTATTCGGTTTTTTAATTCTTTTATTCCGGGCATAATGGCTATTGAACAAGATTAAATAAGATTTAAATTATTGACATGATTTTATGCAGGGCATTGTTGGTCAATCTTGTCATTTACTTTACTGTTTGCAAAAAGTTGCTGATTGCTTCTTTCAGCTTGTTCTCGGTGTCTTCGGTAAGCTCTTTGGTCTCACGGATGGCTTTTAAGACATCTTTGCCCTGAACTTCCATATATTTGTGAAAAGCTTTTTCAGTCTCCGGCATTTTTTCTACTGGAACTTCATTGAATAAGCCGTTGTTAACCGCATACATAATAGTAACTTGTTTTTCCAAGGAATAAGGCTGGTATTGCGGCTGCTTTAAAATTTCTGTCATTCTGCGTCCTAAGTCTAAAGTACGCTTTGTGTTTTCATCCAAGTCAGATCCAAATTGGGCAAAGGCTTCCAATTCACGGAATTGCGCCAAGGATAATTTTAATTTACCGGCAACTTTTTTCATTGCCTTGGTTTGGGCCGCGCTTCCTACGCGGGACACGGAGAACCCAACATTTAAAGCCGGGCGCACGCCTTTATAAAACAAATCTGTTTCTAAAAAGATCTGCCCGTCGGTAATGGAAATAACATTGGTCGGAATGTAAGCGGAAATATCTCCGGCTTGAGTTTCAATAATTGGCAAAGCAGTTAATGAACCACCCCCAAAATCAGGATTCAATTTAGCAGCGCGTTCCAGCAAGCGTGAGTGGAGATAGAACACATCTCCGGGATAAGCTTCTCTTCCCGGCGGTCTGCGGAGGAGCAAAGAAATTTCACGGTAAGCTACGGCTTGTTTGGACAAATCATCGTATACAACCAAAACGTCTTTTCCCTGATCCATAAAATATTCGCCCATAGCGGTTGCCGCGTAAGGAGCAATGTAAGACAATGCTGCCGGCTCAGAAGCGGAAGCGGAAACAACTATCGTGTATTCCATTGCGCCATTTTTTTCCAATTCGGCCACAATTTTTGCAACCTTGCTTTCTTTTTGCCCAATAGCAACGTAAATACAGGTCATATTCTGGCCTTTTTGGTTGATGATGGCATCTATGGCTACCGCGGTCTTTCCGGTCTGTCTGTCGCCAATTATAAGCTCACGCTGGCCTCTGCCAATAGGGATAAGAGCGTCAATGGCTTTAATTCCGGTTTGCACCGGCTCTCTTACGCCTTGGCGGGTAATAACTCCGGGAGCAATTTTTTCTACAGGATAAAAAGCCTTGGCTTCAATGGCGCCTTTGCCGTCTTTCGGGTTTCCCAATGCGCCGACAGTTCTGCCAATTAAGTTTTCACCAACCGGAACAGAAAGAATTTTGCCGGTGGCGCGAACAGTGTCGCCAACCTTAATTTGCAAATAGTCGCCTAAAATAATGCTACCGATTAAGTTTTCTTCTAAGTTCAGCGCCACGCCAAAAGTTTCGTTGCCAAAATCCAACATTTCCATGCTGGCAACCTGAGTAAGGCCGCTAACGCGAGCTACGCCGTCGCCAACTTCCAAAACCGTGCCAACTTTTTCAACCTTCGCACCCGGTTGAAAGGCGGTTATTTTAGTTTTCAATTGTTCTACAATATTTTGAGCCATAAAATTTTTTATTAATATCCTCGGCGTCATTCCGAACGCAGTGAGGAATCTCTTTATTAAGGGATCCTTCGCTTCGCTCAGGACGACAACTATATTTTAATAATTAATGATTGTCGTTTAGGATTTAAGATATAAGATTTATGAAATAATTTCTTCAATTTCGCTGCGATCAAAAGGTTGAATTGTTTCTTGCGCTTTATCTCTTCGTATTGAATCACCTGGTATTCTGTAAGCGACAAAAACTTTGTCATTCTTTACCTCAACAACTACACCCGTAATCCCATTAAGCAAAAATTCGTGGTTTATATGGTGTTCACTAGTACCCTTTATTCTTACAGGTGTACCCGGAATAAGTTCTGAAAATTCTGGAGACGAACCCTTTTCTGGTGAAGTCATAAATTTATGATTTTAATTCGGAATTTAAACTTTCTAGCTGAGTTTTTATGCTTGCGTCTATTAGCGTGTCGTCGACTCTTACCACAACTCCGCCAACAATTCCTTCATCCACTTTCTTTTTCACTTCAACTTTGTTGCCGATAATCTCATTTAGTTGGCCAATCAGCGCTGAGTTAATTTCTATGTCTTTAGCTACCGTAACTTCCGCGCTGCTAATCCCCTTTTCTTTCATTTCCAGCAAGTGATATTCTTTTTCAATCTCCGGATATTTATTTAAATCCCCGGCTTGGGCAAGAATCTTCACAAAATTGTCTAAAACCACATCGTGGTCTTTTGAGCTCGTTTCGTGAACCGCGTCGTAAAGAGCTTGGGCGTATTGTTGGGAGGAGAACTTCATAATAAATTATTCTAATTAGTCTAATTGACCTAATTATTCTAAATAATTCTTAATGTTTAATGCCTAAAGTTTGAGGTTTGGAGCTTGGAATTTGTTTAGGGCACTTAGAATAATTAGAAATTAGGTTAATTTTACAAACTTATTTAATATCTTTAAGAGAATCCTTGATAAGTTTTTGGTCCTTATCGCCAGTTAACTTTTCCCTAAGTATCTTCTCTGTTGCTGTGGTAATAATGTCTGCCAATTCAGATTTTGCCGCCTGTAAGGCTTGGGCTTTTTCCTGTTCAATCTGTTTCTTACCCTGTTCAATTAACTTTTGCTGTTCTTCTTTAGCCTGTTTAAGCAAATCTTCCTTAACTTTTCCGGCATCCGCTTGAGCGCTGCTAATAATGCTGCCGGCTTCTGTTTTTACTTTAGCAATTTCTTGTTGTTTCCAAACCGCAAATTCCTGTTTTTCTTTTTCGGTGGTGGTGGCATCGGCCATTGCTTTTTCAATTTTTTCTGTTCTGGCCTGAAGCTGTTTAGCAACCGGGGTGAAAACAAATTTCCACAAAATTCCCAAAACTACCGCAAAGTTTACTAGTTGGGCTATGAAAAGTTTTAAATTAATGCCTAAAACGGCAACGCCGCCTTCTTTAACAGCCGGTTCTTCCGCTGCGTGGGCAATTGGAATAATAATATCAAGTAAGTTCATAAAAATACGATTCTAATCTACGAATGCCATCGAACCTGCCTGCCGGTAGGCAGGTTATCCTAATGCTCCCATTCGGGGCATTCGGATATAATTCGAAACATTCGGATCGAGTTAAGTTGTAAATTGATGGGCAGGACGAATCCCACCCACTTATCTAAAACTAAAGTGTGAAAGTGACGACTAACGCGTAAATAGCGATAGCTTCGGCAAAAGCCATACCCAAGAGCAGCGGGACGAACAATTTGTCGGCGCTTTCCGGATTGCGGCCAATGGATTCCATAGCTTTGCTGGCAGTTTTACCAATTGCAATGGCTGGGGCAATACCGCCGATTGCGATAGTTGCGGCTTTCGCCAATACTGTTATTGCTTCTGCTTCCATAGTATAAACCCTTTCTTGTTCACTTTTTGGTCGACAATTTTTTTGAAATTTGTTTAACGTCGCCTGGAAGTGAATGATGAATTATTTTCCGATCAAGATTTGTAAATTAAATCCGGATCTACGGATGGCTACTGATTTAGTTCAATAGGCATTTGTAGATTCGCATTTATACCGTTGGAGTTTGATCTTCCGCCGCTTCAACATGATGCGTTTCGGCGTGGTCTGTAACAGGGGTTGTGGCTATGGTTAAATAAACCAAAGTAAGCATGGAAAAAACGGTAGCTTGAACAACTCCCACTATTAATTCTAGAGCCATAAACGGCAAAGGAATAAAAAATGCGCCATAGCCTGAAATTAAGGAACCAATAACCGTGAGCAAAACTTCACCGGCAAAAATATTACCGAAAAGTCTCAAGGACAAAGAAACCATCTTCGCGCCCTCGGAGAAGATTTCAATTAAACCAACGAAAAATTCTATAAAGGCAACCATCATTTTCATTGGGTTCAAACTGGCTACAGCGTGATACAAATCGCCAAGCTTTATAAACTTGTTGGCGTACTTAAAGAAGCCTATTGTAAACACTCCAAAAACGTGTGACAAAATTACCGCAAATACGGCCATAGACAAAGTCATATTTAAATCGGTATTAGCCGGCCGCAGCAACGGCACTAATTCTTCGCCATGCCAAAAACCAATTGATCCCGTGCCCGGAAGTAGTCCCATCCAGTTGGAGATTAAAATAAACAGGAACAAGCCGCCGACAATCGGCAGGAACTTTAAGCTTTTTTTTCTGTCTTTGGTAACTCCATCAATATATCCGAGCAAAAATTCCAAAATTGCTTCAAAAAAATTCAAAACACCCTTAGGAGCTTTTCCTTTGGGGTAGTATTTTTTAACCCCTTTGTTTAAAAAGAAAGCAAAAATTGCCAACAATACAGTTGCCAAAATTGAATTTACCATTGCGTTAGTAATGGGAAATCCTGCGATCTGGAATAGTATTTCTGCTTTAAGTGGGGGTAAAAATAACATTATTTCAATAAATCTTTAATTTGTTGAATTTTTTTATAAATCATGTAGGAACTTAAGGCGATTGCCAAAAATATCCCTATAACAACAAAAAAACGGTGTTGATACTTAGTATCAAGCCATTTGCCTAAAAAGATAAAACCGATTAAAGGCAGGCCTATCATAACGGCAAATTCGGTGCCGGCTTCAACCAGCAACATGCCTGCTTTTTGTTGTTTGCTTTTTTCCGGTTTTTTCTCCGGCACTTCAGGAAAATTTTGCATTTAGCGCGTTTAGAATATATAAAATAGGGCTTTTAGTCAAGGGTCGCCAAAGGAAGGGCTCTTGACAAATTGCTACCAATTACTCTTTGGCCCGTTTTTTGGGAACTTTGGGGCTGTTTTCCAAGATTTAAAGAAAGAGTCCTTCAAATATTTGTAGTTTTGCCTGTGGATTCTGGCAAGCAGCGCATCTATCATTAATGGCCCCAAAAAACACTTCTCATTATCGGTAAGCTTTAAAAACTCGTCAAAAGTTTTGTATTCAACTGTAATTTTTTCCCCTGGATCAAGCTTTTGCTCAGCAACCTTCTGGCAATCTTGGGCAACAAAGAAGTAAACCTTTTGGACAACTTTGCCGCTCGGGCTGTAAGTCTTCCAAAGTTTAATAGTTTTTGGTTTAAGGCCGGTTTCTTCCAAAAGTTCACGCAAGGCGGCGTTTTTTGGGCTTTCCCCTTTTTTATCCATTCTGCCGCTAGGGAGATCGTAATACCAGTCTGTGCCGGGCTGCTTTTGCCTAACCATTACAACTTTGTTTCCTACAGTTGGAATTATTACCACTGTTCCCTGCCTAATAACTCGCTCAAAAGTTGCAACTGAACCGTCAAACATTTTTTGCGGCCACTGATATACGTCAAAAATTATTCCTTGAAAAACTTTTTTTGCTGATTTAGGAAAGAAATTCATATATTTTTTTGCAGATATAACCCTAGCTTAGTGATTTATAAAACCACCTGTGGTTTGTTCAGCCAGTTAAATATGGAGCCGGCTGTCGGACTTGAACCGACCACCTGCGGTTTACGATACCGCTGCTCTACCAGATGAGCTAAGCCGGCAAAATATTTAACGGGCCGATTCTTTGTCTATCAATTTAACTACGTCTGCGGGCAGCCTAGCAAATAATCCCGACTTGTCGAGGGCTTCAGCAAAAATAACCAATTTGCTATCTTCTGCCACTATCATACAATATAGTAATATAGTGAACTATAAATACACTTTTTTAATTAACGGGTTCAGCCTGGTTACAACTTCGTAGTGCGTTGTTCCTGCCAATTGAGCTAATTCTCCGGCGGATATTTCTTCTTTGCCTTGCTTGCCAATTAGCACGACTTCATCCCCTGCTTTGACTTTGGGAACTCCTGTTATATCAATCACTATCATATCCATAGCAATCCTGCCTACAACTTTGCAGCGTTTGCCACCTGCTAAAACGCTAGCCTTGCCTGAAAAGGCGCGCCAATAGCCATGCCAATAGCCAATTGGCACTACGGCAAGCAAAGATTTCATTTGCAGTGTTTCCGTGTAATCATAGCCTACTTTCTCCCCTTTTTCAACCCATTTGGCTTCAGAAATAATACTTTTCCAGGTCAACGCAGGCAAAAGCGGATATTTTTTCTCCATTACTTTTTGGGTCTCGGGCGAAGGCCATAAGCCATACATGCCAATGCCAATGCGGACCATGTCAAAATGAGCCTCCGGATAATTTAAAGTTCCGGCCGTTGCCGCGGCATGAGTGATTGGAGAAAACCCGGCCGCTCTAATAATTGAAACAGCTTGTTTGAATTGGAGAATTTGTTTTTCTGTTTCGTTATGCGAGTCCGGTTTTTTTGCGCTTGCAAAATGAGTATAAACCCCTTCCACTAAAATTTTTGAATGTTGATTCAGCAGCTCGCAAACTTTTTCCAAATCGTTCACAAAAAATCCTTGGCGATGCATGCCGGTATCGAGCTTTAAATGAATTTTTACTTTTTTTCCGCTTTTAATTAAAGCCGTAAGTCCTTGAGCGCTTGATATAGTTAAGGAAATTTTATATTTTTCCGCCAAACCAAAATGAATAGGCAATGTATAACCCAAAACCAAGATTGGTTTTTTAATGCCCGACTCTCTTAAACTTTTGGCCTCGGTAATTGAATCCACCCCCAAAAAGTCTGCGCCCAACTTGCTTTGGGCTTTTGCAAAGCCAATAAGCTCATGGCCGTAGGCGTTAGACTTTACTACGGCTAAGTATTTAACTTTTGGATTTACAAGCGAACGAAAAGTTTTATAGTTATGTGTTATTGCTTTTTGGGATATTTCTATCCAGGTTCTATATTGATTATTTAACATTAGTTGCTTATTCCTGCTTCGGTGAGCGTATGTTTTCCCGCGGCGTAACCGCCTGTAGCCGACCCTAGGCAAAAGGTTAATTGGTAATTCTGATGATTTGCAGATGTGTAAGCATAGGAATTGTCCTGTTCGCTGCAGGCCCCTCCGGCAGGGACCGGAGCGGTTGGTATAACGCCTATATACATAGGGGCCATTTTTGAAAGGTTGTCCGGATAAGCATTGTAGTCGATAAAATATAATTCTAAGGCGGCGGCTAGTTGTCTCATGTCAGCCAATCTTTTAGCATCCGCGGATTGGCTCTTGGCTTGGCCAAGCGCGCCTGTGATTAGTTCTAAAATATCCAGTGAATTTTGCGGCGCGGTTAATTCTTTGTTTACGCCGTAATCTTTAAAGGTGGCTTCGTAGGAAATTTCCGCCCCAAAGTCCATTTGTTTAATCTCTTCAAGGGTTTGCTGGCTCTCGGCTTCAGTTGATTTTTCGCAATTTTCTTTTGTCGACGGACATTCAATCGAAGCTTCTATGCCGTTCATTGTGAGTTTGGCAATGCCGGCCCCATAACCTCCCGTGATCCCTCCTAAGCAGAAGGTTATTTCATAATTTGGGTAAACATTTTTGTTTCCACGCACTGTTGGCTTGCCGGTTGGCGTGTACCAGTAAGAGTTATAGTAGTCGGTACATTTTCCGTCCGCCGGAGTAGGCGCAACAGGCATTTCACCAATGTAGGTTGGCGATAAATTTAAAGGAATTCCATTTTGCCCTTCCGGATAGCCATTATTGTCATAGGCATACAATTCCAAAGCCGTTGCCAATTGCCTAATGTCAGCTATTCGTTTGGCATCGCGGCTTTTATTTCTGGCAGAGCTAAGCGCCGGAATGTAGTCCGCGGCGTTAGTTGAACTGCGTCTTTAATCGACGGCGCCGCAATTTGAACCTGAATTTTGTAAAGTTTATAGTCTTTTTGCCCCACCCAAAGTTTAAGGCTCTTTACTTTAAATTTTTCAACCAATGCAGCAATGGCTTTTTTTTGGTCATCTGTAAGTTTTAAATCGGCGGAACCCTGGTAGCTTTGAATTGTATTAATAGAATTTATTACCGCTTCCGTAAGTTTTTCCGAATCTACACTGGGCTCTAAGCGAAAAACCGGAGTCTGGTCTATAACTTCCCTTACCGCTTTTGAACCAGGATTTAAAATTTTTGCGTCGCGCCAAATTTTTACCACTTTGTTTCGCAGTTCAAGGTTAGACGAAAGTGAATTTGTGGAACTGGCGGTTCCTGCCGGCATTTGTTCAGTAATATATTTTTCAATGGAATCTAAATCCAACTTAATCCAAGACACGCTGGGGTCCGGCAAGATTTCTTTTAAGATCGCAATGTCCGGCAACTTGATATAAAAAACTTTACCCAAGCTTATAATTTGAATTTCTGTGCTTGCTTCCTGGCCGGCAGCCTTCATAAAAAGCTTTGTCGTAATGTCGCTTTTTGTGTTGTTTTCATCGCGGTTGTCAGCATACCCATTCCCGCTTATGCCAAAAGTAATTTCAGCCGGGGTCGGGTCGGTTTCGCTTTTTGGGCCTTTGTCAGTGTAGCTTAAGGTATAATTTGTGTTTAAAGAATCAGCCTTAGTCCTTGCATCCAAATACTTGTTTAAAATTCTTTCCGGGCTCAAATACACAAATCGGTAGTATCCATAAGCGCCCCCGGCTAAAGCAACTAAAACTAACAGCCCAAATAACAAGCCAATTTTCCAGCCGCTTTTTTTTGCGCCGCCCGAGGCTGCCGCAAAATGTTGCTCGCTTATGTTAATGCTGTCATGCGAGGCGACAGCAGGATACAGCACTGAGGAGTTTGGGCCTTTGCCTTTGTCGTGAGAAATAAAGCTGTCGCTCGCCTTTACTGCCTGCGGCTTGTTTTCAAACGCTTTGGCATAGGCAAAAGCGTCCTCAACTGCAGCAGCTTCCCACCCAACATTGAGCAAGTTTTGCTTAATATCGGTTTCCGTGAGCCCGTGTTTTTGCGCTTGAATTATATAATCAACAATTTCTTGGTGCATATTTTTGTTTTTATAGGTTGATTAACTTAATTATTTTATAACTTTTTGTTTGATTGCTAAACCATTGGTCAAAACCGGAAGTGGCTACAAATATTTGCCGCAAATGAACCAAATTGCCGTTTTGCCCCTCTTTTTTTATTATATGCAGGCCAATGCGGCTTGGGATTATTTTAACTTCTCCTTCATTTAAATTAGATACCGGTTCCCTGAGTTCAGGCAGCAAGCTTACAGGATCAACAAACCCTAAATCCCCTTGCGTGCTTTTGCCTACGCTATCTTGGGTAAAGTTTTCGGCTAAAGTCGCCATGTTCTCGCCGTTGTTTATTTTTTGAAGAAAGCTTTTAGCCGAATTATAAGCCTGGGCATTTAAACTTTCTTGGGAATTAAACCAGACCATAAGCCCGTTGCGTAAAAGTTCCGGCTTGAGCAAATAATTTTTATATTGGCTATCCGACAGCCCGAAACCTTCAAGCAGCTCGTTAAATGTTGCCTTGCCTTCCAAGTCTGTGCTAGCGCTCCTTAGGCTATACTCTTCATTAATGTCTTTGGAATTTATGCTAATGCCATATTTTCCCGCAAGCTGCCTTGTTTCTTCCTCAACAACCATTTCGCTAAAAATTTTGGCGCTGCTATTTTGAGGTGAATTCTGATTCAATTTTTCTGAAATATTTACGCGGCTAATATAATCCTGCATGTACAAAGGGCTGCCATTTACCCATGCAATAGGGTAAGGCATGCTTCTAAAAATGCTGATTTTGGCGGGAGTTAATTTTCCGTTATATAGCCAAATGCCAATCCCGCCCAAAATTAAAACAACGGCAGCGAGTAATATTAAAACAATTTTTAAGATTTTGCTTTGTTTATGTGTCATTGTTTTTAATTAGTAAAAAAATAATCCCACCATTTTTTCGCGTTGCTGGTTTTTATTGCCACTTGGCTGTCGGTGCTGCTGCCGTTGCCGTCGGTAAATCCATAAACCTGCTCCCCATCTTTTTTCAAGTTTAGCTGTTGTCTGGCAACCCGCTCTTTAAAACTTGGAGAATTCAAATACTGCAGAGACTGGCTTAAGTCGTCGTTTTTTTTCTGTAATGCATCTGCTTGTTGCCGCAAGCTTTGCGTTTTTTTCTCTATTTATACCATGTTTTTAAATTGCATGTATTTTATGTTTCCTAAAAAAATAGCTAAAAACACCAGGGCAAAAATTG
>JACRDK010000004.1 GCA_016218585.1 Candidatus Doudnabacteria bacterium | reverse complement strand
GGAAAAGATGATGTTCAATATGGGCCGGGGGATGGAACGGTTCCTATTATATCGGCAAGCAATATTGGCGGGACGCAGAATTTTTATGTTTTAAATAAAGAGTCCATTCATGGGGCCATGCTTACAACTGAAGGTGTTCGTGAAAAGATAGTAAGTTTAATAGCAGGAACAACATATAATAGTAATTCAATAGTAACCACTAACCCAGCACTATGTGTTTTCAAAGGTAAAAAAGTAGAAGTTCATAGCCCTGTTGACTTGCATATTTATGATGAAAATGGCAATCATGTTGGTATAAACTCTCAAGGAGGTTTTGATTACGAAATGCCAGAGGTTCAGTATGATGAAATTGGCCACAGCAAATATGCATTTTTGCCAGACGATGAACACTCATACTCTTTAAGGTTAGTAGCTACTGACGACGGGGTGTTTAATTTTTATTCATCGTCAGTAGAAGGAAGTGAGACAAAAAGTATTTCTTATTATAGTGATATTACGATATCTTCTAGTTCAGTCGCACAAATTGTGTTAAATAGTCAGAACAATCAAGCCATCAATTTTTTAACCGATAATAGAGTATTTTTTCCTAGTTCAATCTTAAATCTTGAACAATCAAAAGATTCGGTTTTCCCAATATCAACTTCCACCATAATTGGCTTATTCGGCGAGCCTGGGTTTTATAGAAGCAACGCAACAATCACGCTTTCCGCATTAGACCCGATTATTGACGGTAAAACCGAAGAAGCGTCCGGAGTATTAAAAACCCAATATAGCTTAGATGGTGGAGAATACTTAACTTACTCAACTACTAGCCCGATTGTAATAACTTCAGAAGGAGAACATTCTGTTAAGTTTTATTCAACAGACAGGGCTGGAAATAACGAGCCCGAACAGGAAATTAATTTTGTAATAGACAAAACCCCTCCGGAATTAATTATTGCATTTAATCCTTTTATAAAGGATTTAGAATTTATAGCAACAGACACGCTTCCTAGTATTGTTACAACAACCTCCACACAGCCTAAATTTAAATGGCCAAAAATACCTGCAATTAAGTTTAAAGATTCAGACAATATAATTGCAGCCACCGACGCAGCTGGGAACACCATTCAGCTTGAGCTTAAAGACAAAAATAGAAAGTCTTTAATGAGCGCGGAAATTAAATCTATAAAATATAATGGTCAGGCAGCGAATATCAGTAAAAACAAACTTGCATTTGTTTGGCAATATAACAAGAACGGTAATTTAAGTTATTTGCTGCAAAATGCGCAATCTAAAGTTGGTTTTAACATTCTAGCGGTGTATAATGGTAGTAAGACAACTTTGGCAGGGAAGGACGGTAAAGGGTTTATAAATAAAACATTAATAGGGTTAAATGTTTTAACACTATCAACAATAAAAGGGGACTTAAATTGGTCAATTAAGTCAGTATCTTTACCTCCGCCAATTGTGAGGAGAAGGTAGAATGCTTTAAATTTAAACTTAAAATAATAATAAATAAAATTATGACAAAGATACAAAAAATTTGGTTATGGATATTGGTGGCAACCTTTGCAGTGCCAGAACTTTTATGGAGTGTTACATTAAAGTCAAGAATTGCATTAACAGGGCCAATGGTAAATGGTCATTATAAAGTTTTTAGAAAAAATTTTTTAGATGATTATGGAAACTCTAATCTCTGGAATAATTTGATGCTATTGCAACTTATTGGAATTGTTTGTCTGTTTATATATTTAATATTCTTAAGGAAAACTTTTAAAAGTAAAATTATTTTTTGGTTTTCTGAAATAATTCTTTTTTTATTGGGGCTTTTTGTTTTTATGTATTATAGCTTGGCCACAGTCAAAATTACCTTCTAATCGTTGAAATAAACAAATCAAATATATAAAAAACTCCTCAGGCGAGGAGTTTTTTATAGACAAGGTTTGTTGCTTGGAGCATTTTTTCTTCTGTAAATTCTTCGGATTTTTTTATTGCTTTGTTAGAGAGTTGCTCTCTTAAGTGGGTGGAGTTAATTAGTTCTGTTATTTTTTCCGCCAGCTCTTCGGGTTTTTCAGGGTATACTAACATCCCGGCGTCTCCAAGTGCTTCCGGGACTCCGCCGACGTTAGTGGCAATTATTGGCAGTCCTGCTTGCATTGCTTCTAATAGAGAATAGGGGAAACCCTCTTTACGGGAAGACATAATAAACATGTCAAAAGCTTTTAAATACTCTTTTGCATTATCAATTTTCCCCGGAAGCATTATCATGCCGTCTAATTTTAAATCTCTAATTTTAAATTTTAAATGATCCGCTTCGGGTCCGTCGCCAACAATGAGAAATTGGCACTTATTTTTTATTTCGTCATTAAGCAGAGGAATCGCCTGAATAAAAGTGTCCAAACCTTTTGTTTTATATAATCCTGCAATTGTGCCTACAACAAGCTTACCATCGGGTATGTTTAATTTTAATTTAGCCTCATCTTTGCTTACAAAATTAATAGGCGCGAGTCCATTGTGAATAACAGAGATTTTGCCCGCGTCTATTAATTGATATTGCAGAGCAGATCTTTTGTCGGCTTCTGAAACAGCAATAATGTGATTGCGGTAAGAAGAGGCGACTCGTTCTAAAGAGATATATAAAGATTTAACCAGCCAGGGGAGCGGCTCGTTAAATACAAAACCGTGAGCAGTAAAAACCACTTTGGTTTTTAGGCCTACACAAGCAAAGCTGCCTAAAATTCCGGCTTTGCTCGAATTTAAATGAACTACGTCTGGTTTAATAAAATCTATTAACTGTCTAATTTCCCACATAGCTATAAAATCATGCCATGGGCTAATGTTTCTTTTTAAGTGCTCTAATTTGTAAGTTTTAATCCCCAAGCTTTCAGCTTTCTGAAATAATTCAGTTGCCTCGTCACCTGCGGCAATTTGCCCGCCAAAATGCTTAGCCAGAGTAAGGGTATAGTTTTGGGCGCCTCCGCCATCTGCTTGAGTAATAACGTAAAGAATATTCATAAGGGTATTTTACCTTAAAAACCTTTGCTTTAAAAGGGCTTTTATGATAAAGTAAGAGGGAATTAATTAAATTTATGAGTATAGAAACAAACAAAATTGCTTTAATTACAGGTGTTACCGGCCAAGATGGTTCTTATTTAACTGAATTGCTTTTAAGCAAAGGATATATTGTCCACGGACTCATTCGGCGTGCCAGCACTTTTAACACTGAACGCATTGAGCCGGTTTATCAAGATCCTCACGCCCTGCATAGAAATCTTTTTTTGCATTATGGGGACTTGTCCGACGCTTCAAATTTAAATCAGCTAATAAAAAATATTAAGCCGGATGAAATTTACAATTTAGGCGCCCAGAGCCATGTAAAAGTGAGCTTTGAGATTCCTGAATACACGGCAAATGTGGATGCTTTAGGCACGCTGCGGCTTTTAGACGCCGTAAGAGAGAGCGGTGTAAATTCTAAAATTTATCAAGCAGGATCGTCTGAAATGTTCGGCGATGTTTTAGAAAAACCGCAGAAAGAAACTACGCCATTTAATCCGGTAAGTCCTTACGCGGCGTCAAAGGTTTTTTCCCACCATTTGTGCAAAATCTATCGTGATGGCTACGGGATGTTTATTTGTAATGGTATTTTATTTAACCACGAAAGCCCAAGGCGCGGAAAAACTTTTGTAACCAGAAAAATAACCACGGGGATTGCAAATATTTTGTCAGGAAAACAGGATAAAATTTATTTGGGGAATTTGGACGCCAAGCGTGACTGGGGTTATGCAAAAGAGTATGTTGAGGCAATGTGGTTAATGCTCCAACAGGAGAAACCGGGAGATTATGTGGTGGCCACCGGCGAAACCCACTCAATTAAGGAATTTTTAGAAGAAGCCTTTGGTTTATTAAAAATATCAGATTGGCAAAAATATGTCGGGGTTGACCCAAAATATTATCGCCCAGTAGAAGTTGATTATTTGTTGGGTGATTATTCCAAAGCAAAAAAAGAATTAGGTTGGGAGCCAAAAGTAAAGTTTAAAGACCTGGTTAAAATAATGCTAGACGAAGATTTAAAGTCTGTCGGTTTGAGCATTGATAAATATTTAAAGAAGAATGAGTAATTTAAAAAATACCAAAATTTTGTTAACCGGTGGAAACGGTTTTTTAGGCCGCGAAGTTTTTCGACAGTTAATTCAAGCTGGAGTTAATGAAAAAAATATTTTTTCCCCGAGCAGCAAACGATTGGATTTGAGACTGGCAAGAAATGCAGCAAAGGCTGTTAAAGGAATAGAGCTGGTAATTCATTTGGCGGCAAATGTTGGCGGCATTGGTTACAATCAAAACCATCCAGCCAAGTTGTTTTATGATAATGCCATTATGGGATTAAATTTAATAGAAGAAGCCAGAAAAGCTGGTGTAAAAAAGTTTGTCCAGGTTGGAACGGTATGCGCCTACCCAAAGTTTACCCCGGTCCCTTTTAAGGAATCTTATATTTGGAATGGCTATCCGGAAGAAACTAACGCTCCTTATGGCCTGGCAAAAAAAATGCTTTTGGCTCAATTACAGTCTTATCGCCAGGAATATGGTTTTAACGGCGTTTATTTGATCCCTGTAAATTTATATGGTCCAGGGGACAATTTTAAGCCCGAAAGCTCGCACGTAATTCCCGCGCTAATAAAAAAATTTGTTGAGGCGGCAAACAATAATAATTCAGAAGTTGTGGTTTGGGGAAGCGGCAAGGCCAGCCGGGAATTTTTGTTTGTGACAGATGCTGCCCGTGGAATTATTTTAGCTGCACAAAATTATAATAAACCGGAGCCAATAAATTTAGGCGCTCATTTTGAAATTACAATAAAGGATTTAGCTAATCTAATTGCAAAGTTAAGCGGTTTTAAAGGAAAGATAATTTGGGACAAAACTAAACCAGATGGGCAACCAAGAAGAAAGTTGGATGTAAGCCAGGCCAAAAAGGAATTTGGTTTTGTTTCTAAAGTAAAATTTGAACAGGGCTTAAAGCAGACCATTGAATGGTATAAAAAGAATTATGCAGGAATTCTATCCAAATAAAGAAAAAGTCGTCAGTTATGATGCGGCGGGGGAAGTCGCAAAACAAGCCCATTTAGCAGGGCGCAAAATTGTTATGGTCTCCGGCTGCTATGATATTGTCCACCTGGGGCATGTTAGATTTCTAACAGATGCAAAAGCTTTAGCTGACTTGCTTATTGTTTCTGTTGGTTCAGATAAGTCTCTGACAGAACTAAAAGGCGCCGGGCGGCCGGTAATGAACCAAGAATATCGAGCCAGTATGCTGGCTTCTTTGTTGCCCGTAGATTATGTAGTTATTGAAAATGAGCCATTGCAAATGCCCAATAGAATAAATTTTGAACAATTGGTATCCAAAGTTAAACCTGACTTTTTTGCGGTAAATAACACGGACAAGTCTATAGATGTTAAAAAAGAGCTTCTAAACAAATATGGCTGCGAACTAAAAATTGTAAATGTTGCAGACAGTGCTATTACCAGCACAACAGAATTAATTAAAAAAATTCAGTCGCTCTAAAAACCTTTTATGCTGCGCATCCTATTTTGCGGTTTAAAAAATGAATATGGAAATGCTAAAAAAGGCTTGTCCTTTGAGCATAAACATTTTTTTGGCACTTTACAAAACATGCCCGGGGTTGAGGTGCAATCTTTTCCCTTTGACGAAATAATGGCACAAGTTGGCAGAGAGGAAATGAATAATCAATTAATTAGAAGAGTAGAGGTCGAGAAGCCGGATTTATTATTCTGTTTCCTGTTTACTGATGAAATAAAAAAAGAAACCATTAGCCACATTACAAAAAATACTAAAACTAAAACATTTAATTGGTTTGGAGATGACCATTGGCGCTTCCCAATATTTTCCAGATTTTGGGCACCTTTATTCACGCTTGTTTCTACTACAGACGGCCAAGCTTATAGAAAATATTTAGCAGCGGGAATAAAAAATATAATTAAAACTCAATGGGCCGCAAATAATTATTTATATTCGCCACAAGCCCCATCCTTAAACAATGGCAAATATTTTATAACTTTTTATGGACAAAAGTATGGAAATAGAGGGGATTATATACAAAACTTGAAAGAAGCGGGTTTGCCGGCGGAGGGGATTGGCCGCGGATGGGGAAACACCGAAGGGTCCGATATTCAGGAAATGTTAAACATTTATTCTTTTTCAAAAATCAATTTAAATTTTACCGAGACTCCTTATTATGGTTTCAAGAAAAAAATGAATTTACTGGCCAAGCTTTTTTTAAAAAAAGAGCTAGGGCATTATAAATTCGACGGTCACCACTTACTTAGGAATGCACAAGCTGCATCTGGCACTCAAAGGAGAACTATTAAAGCCAGAACTTTTGAAGTCCCGGCATGCGGAGGTTTTTTGCTCACCGGCCCTTCTGATGATCCAATAGAAGAGTATTATTTGCCGGGAAAAGAAATTGTTGTCTTTAAAACAATCTCCGAATTGGTTGAAAAGTGTCAATATTATTTGGAGCATGAAGATGAAAGACGGTCGATTGCCGCTGCTGGTTTAAGCAGAACCTTGGATCAACATACTTACGAGCATAGGTTTAAAGAGATTTTTAAAGCTTTAGAACTAATTTAATTTTTTATTTATGAACTCATCTACTGGTAAAAAAATTGCTTTAATAACTGGTTCTGCCGGATTAATTGGCAGTGAAGCCGCAAAGTTTTTTGCTTCTCAAGGGTATGAAATTATTGGTATTGATAACAATATGCGGCAATATTTTTTTGGCGCAGATGCTAGCACAGAATGGAATAAGCAAAAGTTGCAGGAGCAGCTTAAAGATGCATACACCCATTACCAAATAGATATACGAGATCAAGAAAAAGTAGAAAAAGTTTTTAAAAGCCACAAGTTTGATATTATTATTCATACTGCAGCCCAGCCAAGCCACGATTGGGCCGCCAAAGAACCGCTGACAGATTTTAGCGTAAATGCCACTGGTACTTTAATTATCCTGGAAAACTATAGGAAATATTGCCCAGAAGCTACATTTATTTATACCTCTACCAATAAAGTTTATGGCGATACTCCAAATGCGCTGCCTTTGGTGGAGCTGGAAACCCGTTGGGAATTGCCTGAATCGCATAAATTTTATCAGGGCATAGACGAGTCTATGAGCATCGACCAAAGCAAACATAGTATTTTTGGTGCATCAAAAGTGGCTGCAGATGTTATGGTGCAGGAGTATGGAAAATATTTTGGTTTACATACTGCTGTATTTCGTGGTGGGTGTTTAACCGGCCCAAATCATTCCGGCACTCAGCTCCATGGCTTTTTAGCTTATTTAATTAAGTGCGTGGCAACTGGAACAAAATATACTATCTTTGGTTATAAAGGTAAACAGGTTAGGGATAACATTCACTCACATGATTTGGTACAAATGTTCTGGCGTTTTCACCAAAAGCCTCGCAGCGGCGAAGTCTATAATGCTGGCGGAGCCAGGCATTCCAATGTTTCAATGCTCGAAGCCATAAAGAAAGCAGAAGCTATTTTAGGGAAAAAAGCTTTGTATGAGTATGCAGAAGAAAATCGGATTGGCGATCATATTTGGTATGTCAGCGATGTATCTAAATTTAAGCAGCATTATCCGGAATGGGATTTTACTTACAACATAGATCAAATTATGGAAGAAATTTGTAAGAGCGGACATTTTTCCTAAAAGTTATGGTTAGTATTATTACGGCGACATTTAAGTCGGAAAATTATTTAAAAAGTTATTCAAAGCATTTGCAAAAATTTGCTGATTTTTTATTGGCAAAAAATTTTCCTTTCGAAGTAGTTATTATTTCTACTCTCCCTTCCGCCAAAGAAAAAGAGATGCTCAATAGTTTAGCTAAGCAGTTCTGGTGCCGGGTTATTGAATTCAATACCAGAGGCCTTTACGCAGCTTGGAATTATGGTTTATCCAAAGCGCGGGGTGATTTGCTTGGTTTTTGGAACGTAGATGATATTCGTTTTCCCGAAGCAATTATAGAAGCGGCGAGTCTTTCTCAAAAAGGCGCGGATATTATTTATTTTCCTTTCATTATAAAAAGATATTTACGACTTGGATTTTTTAGCATTCCGGTAATCAAAACAAAAATCCAAGGAAAAATTTTGGAATTTGAGAGAAATAAATTTTCAACAGGAATGTATTGCGGACCTCATTTTATGTTCGCCCGGGATGCTTATGAAAAAAATGGTCCTTTTGATGAGCAATTTAAGATTGCAGGGGACTTCGATTGGTGTACCAGGGCCGCGGTTAGTAATTTCAATTTTGCGTTGGCAAAAAATTATTCTGGAATTTTTCGAGTAGATGGGCAAGGGTTGTCCGCCGGAGTAAACCAAACTTTGCAAGCAGAGAACAATGTGGTATACACACGGCGAAGAGTAAAAGAAAAAACTGTTCCAGTTCCCGAGAAACTGATGCTCGAATACAATATAAGCAACATTAGGGTTCAGGAAAAATGGCTAAAAGCACAAGATTTGACACCCAATGACCCTTATTGACACCGTTTTTAGTCTTTGGTACGCTAAATAAGGAGTATTATATATATGCCAGAAATAAAGCCAAATGAAGTCTATACAACCGAAGAAACACAGGAACTATTGAAAATCAGCAATAGTACGGTTAAACGCATGCTTAAAAATGGGTTGTTAAGAGCCAATAAAATTGGCAAGCAGTATCGTATAATGGGGCATGAAATTTTGCGTTTAGTCTCTCCTGTTTTAGAAGAGAAGGCTGTTGGGGCATATCAAAAAATTAAAACTACAACCAGGGAAAAAGTAAAGGATTGGTAAAATGGAAGAATCTTCTTTAGCCCATCAAACTATCAAAAATGCAGGGTATAACATGCTGGGATTTGCGTTGCCAATTCTAGTCTCGATTTTTATAACCCCCGTTATTGTTTATAAAATTGGCACCGCCGATTACGGTGTTTTTTTGTTAGTAAACACAATTTTGGTTTTTTTGGGGTTGCTCGATTTAGGCCTTTCTACCGCGACCATAAAGTATCTTGCCGAGTACCAAGCTGTAAATAATTTTAAAGCAATTGAAAGACTGCTTTGCTCCGTGAATAGCTTATTTTCTATTATTGGGGTAGTTGGTTTATTAGTCTTTTTATCTTTAGGGAAATGGTTTTTACCAATATTTAAAATCGGCGATCAAAGCCAACAACACATTACAACGGTTTTTTTAATTTCCGGTTTGATTTTCTTTTTAAATGCCATTAGCTCAGTTTACAGTTTAATTGTTCCGGCTTTTCAGCGGTATGATATTTTAAATAAAATAAATTTAACTAACGCAATTTTAACCAGCGTATTGTCTTTGGTTTTGGTGCTGTTTGGATACAAGTTAAAAGCAATAATGTTGGTAACTTTAGCTGTTACTGTTGGGACCGTTTTAGCATACCGGGTTGTCTTTAAGAAATTATTGCCAGAAATAAGTTTAAATTTTTCTTGGGATAAAGAAGAAATCAAAAAGGTTTATAAATATGGCCTTGCAGCTTCGGTTTCGAGTTTGGCGGCAAATGCATTAGCTTATTTTGACCGATTAATTATTCCAATTTTTGTGGGCCCGGCTGCGCTGACGTTTTATAGCATCCCCGGTAACGTGGCCATAAAAGTTTCGGGTGTTACTAATAGTTTGTCCGGAATGTTGTTTCCTATGGCCAGTGCCATGATGGGCAGGGGAGAGGAAGAGAGAATGGGTAAGGTCTATCAAAAAGTTTTTAGGAATTTAACCATCATCACTACAGCAATGGTGGTATCAATTTTGTTGTTTGCCGAGAAGATTTTGTATTTTTGGATGGGTCAGGAATTTGCAGAGAAGGGTACTAAAATTTTATTGATTTTAGCAGTAACTTATTTTTTCTCTGCACTCTACACGCCATTACACGGGTTTTTGTTGGGTATGGGAAAAACAGTATTTTTGGTTTATGCTTCCTGTACCATGGCTGTATTAAATTTGGCCCTTCTTTTGTTGTTATTGCCAAAATTCGGAATTACCGGAGCGGCTTGGGCATATTTATTGTCAATGCTGCCAGTAATTTTTGTTTTTTTATGGACCGAAATTAAGTTTTTAAAATTGCAGGGTATCGGAAAATTTTATTTAATTTTGTACTTAAAATTATTTTTCGCTTCGATTTTGTACACCATCATAGTTAAGCTGTTCCTAATTAAGCTGGTGAGTAGTTTTGTCGCCTTGGTTGTCGTTGGCCCACTCGCAGTATTATTATTTTTGTTAATTTATTTTGTTTTGGGTTTTACAGAAAAAGAAGATATGGATATTTATAAAAGTTTTGTTCTTAAATTAATAAATAAGTAATTTAAATTTAATGTCAACGATTTTTGAATGGGACGGCAAGGATATTGCGCAAAAGATAAATGACTGTGAAATAAATCCCTCCACCCCTTTTATGTATAAGTATATGCCTAAAGATGGGCTAATTTTAGAAGCGGGCTGCGGCTTAGGTCAGTTCGTTAAGTTTTTGTCAGACAAAGGCTATTCCATTAAAGGAATTGAAATAAATGAGGATGCGGTGAGGGCAGCTAACAAAGCTTTTCCTAATTTGGACATTATTAGCGGGGACGTGGCAAAGTTGCCGTATCCTGACGCAATGTTTGATGGGGTTCTCTCTTTAGGCGTAGTTGAACATTTTATAGAAGGCCCCAAAGAAGCTTTAAAAGAAATGTTTAGGGTCATGAAGCCAGGTGGGACTGCTTTGATCTGCGTGCCTGATTTTAATAAATTAAGGCAGTTTAAACATTTATTTGGTTTGGATAAAGCGGATTTTTATTTAAGGCAAATTTATTATAAGTTAAAGGGTATCAAAGTAAATAAAATTAGACAAAGTAAAGAAGTAAGAATAAATTATTTGTATAATCGCTGGCCGGCCGCAGGGGATTTTTATGAATATAGGTTTAAACATAATCAGTTTGATTCCTTGTTAGAGAAGGCCGGGTTTAAAATTATTGTTCGCGCGCCAATTGATCAATTAGGCGGAATGTATCATGAATTCGGCGGCTTGCTTGTGCCGCAAAAGAGTTTAATTACCCCTGGGCCGATAGTAAAATTTTTTGATTGGCTTTTTTCAAAAATACCTTATTTCCATAACCATATGTATTTATGCATAATAAAAAAACCATAATTAGAGGCGAACAGGCCAGTTTAACTAAAAATAATTGGATTATTGTTACAACAATTAACCCTGCCACCAAGGGACTGTTAAAGTTTGCTCAAAATAAAGAATATAACCTGGTGATTGTTGGTGATAAAAAATCACCAAGTTCTTATAATTTACTAGCAGAATATTTGAATGTAGAAAAACAAAAGGATCTCTTTGGAGATTTTTCCGAAAGTTTGCCATATAATCATTATTCAAGAAAAAACTTAGGATATTTGTTTGCTATCAACAAAGGGGCAGATATTATCGCTGAATCTGATGATGATAATATACCTTACTCAAGTTGGGGAATTGTGCCAAAACAAGAAAAATTTAATTTTATTTCAAGTCCGCGTTTCCCGAATGTCTATAAAGAATTTACTAAAGAATTTGTTTGGCCAAGAGGCCTGCCTTTGGATTTAATTCTTAGTAAGGATAAGAACAAAAAAGTAAAAAAAGCAGGCGAAGTTTTAATTTGGCAAGGTTTGGCTGATGGCAGTCCGGACGTAGACGCAATTTATCGTTTGGTTTTGGGGAAAAATATAACTTTTAAAAAGAATGCAGTTTTGGCCTTAAATAAACAAGTGGTCAGTGCTTTTAATTCACAAAATACAATTTGGAAAAAGAAAGCGTTTCCATTTTTGTATTTACCGCATACAGTAACTTTCCGTTATACAGACATTTTACGTTCTTTCGTTGCCCAATTTGGCATTTGGCAAATGAACGGTCATTTAGGTTTTTTGTCGCCAACTGTTAAGCAGGAAAGAAATATTCATAATTTATTGAGGGATTTTAAAGATGAAGTCCCAATGTATAATACATTTTATGAGGTGGTAGAAATACTTTCGAACTGCGTGCTTAAAGGTGAAAAAAATGACCTGCTGATTATGTATCAAGCTTTATTTGAAAAAGGGGTAGTCAAAGAACAGGAATTATTATCGGTCAGATTGTGGTTAAACAATTTTAAATAGTATATTTTTTCATGCCAAATGATTTGTTAATAACTCAATCTTTTGTTGTAAGCGAGGCTGGCTCTTATTGGGACTATCGCGATTATTTGCTGTCCTTGCGGTCTAATTTAAATACCGTAGCTGACAGAATACGTTTGAATTTGGAACGAGGACAAGAATTTTTGCCTGAGTTTGAAAAGGTGGCAAACAAGTATAATTTTAAGGATTTTTCAATTACCGCGACTATACCTAATACTTGGGCTGACTATATGCTGGAGCAAATTAATGAAGCAAAAACTTATTGGACAATGCCTTGGCCAGGGGATCATATATATATAAATCCTAATCCGGACTTATTTGGAAAAACATTGGCTATGGGGAAAAAGCTGGGAGCCGACGCCGTGGCATATGGGCACACGCAAGACTGGGAATATTTTCTTGATTGGAACAGAATAAAGGTTCTGTATAACGATGCGGATTATGTAATGATTTATTGGGGCCACAAATATAAGTATTGCCGCAATCCGAGATTGGGAAAAGCTGCAAAAAAAACCATAACCGCTTCTTTGCTAATGACTCCTGTGCCTGGATTTATTACTTATACCAGCAGTTTTTTTAAAAAGATTCTTGAGGCTTTGCCTGCAGGTACCAAGCGTTGGCAGGATATGGAATTTTCTCCTGCTAATGAAGCTTGGAAATACAAACTTCTAATTCCAAAGCAATATTTGTATCGACATGTTCACGGCTACTGGTTTGAAGGATTTATGAAGTATTATAATAAAAGTAAGATGCCCGCTGAAGTGGATAAAGAAATAAAAAGTTGGTACATTCCCACTAATTATGATTCAAAGATTGATAGTCCTAATCCAAAAGAGTATTTGGACATTTGCTTGCAAAGGCATCCGTATATAAAAAGATATTTTATTGGAGAACGAGTTAGAGATGCGGAAGGCATGTTTGGACGCAGCCCTTTTGATTCTGACTGGAAGGCAATTGATGGATTATTTTTTTCAATTTCTAACATTGTAATGTCACTACTATACGATTGGCCAAGACGACTAGCTTCAAATTTTTTAAAGTCAAATAAATGAATAAAGCAATCATTACCGCCGCATCAAATAAATTTTTCCCGTCCCTTATAAATTTATTGGGTTCAATAAAAGCAAATTATCCGAATCATCCAAAAATTTTTGTTTATGACTTGGGCTTGTTTTGGAGCTATAGGGAGGAGTTGAAAAAAATAGAAAATGTTGAAGTTTTACCCATGCCAAAATTTTGCCGTCATTGGAGGCAATGCTATACATGGAAAACCTATATTTTTTACAAACCGCTTGCCCGTTTAAACTTTTACATTGATGCGGGGTCTCAAGTGTTGTATCCGCTTGATGAAGTTTTTGAGTTTATTGAACGTGATGACTACTTTGCTGTTTCGCAAGTGTTGCCATTGAACATGATTACGCCAATTGAGTATAGAAGAATTTTTAGTATATCAGAAGAGTATTACTCTAAAGAGTGTGTAACTGCGGGGATTTTTGGATTTAAAGAAAACTCAAAAGTTACCCCAATTTTAAATGAATTATATGATGCTGCCGTATGTGGCCTTTGCCTCGGGCTGTCGCCACGCGACAGTTACAGAAATAAAGGGCCGCATAAAAGCGATTTTGTCAGAAACTGTGAATTGTTTAGGCAAGACACAACTTTGTTAAGTTTGATTTTAAGAAAATATTTAAATAATTTTATTATTCACGATATAAATAGATACGCCGCAATCTCTTTAGATAAACAAGGACAAAAACAGTTAATATGGAATGTTAGAATGAATTATTTAACTTTAAATTATTTAAATACGAAATTTCTTCATAGAAAAAGCAGCCTTATTTTATATTTGAATAGGTTGATAGTACGCACATTTTTATTTTTGAGAGTAATAAAATTATATTTGCAAGGCAACGCAAAAAAAATTAAAAGTTTGCAGAATTAGGGCAAAGGAGTTTTATGAAAAATTTAAATCTATTTATTACAGGCTCATCCGGTTTTGTTGGGAAAAACTTAACTGAATATTTTGGCGATAAATACACTTTGTTCACGCCAAGTCATAGCGAGCTTGAACTTTTAGACGAACATGCTGTGTCAGATTATATTAAAAAAAATGATATAGATTTAATTATACATTGCGCAAATGTTGGGGCCACAAGAAAGACAGATAAATTTCCGCAAATAGTCGGCAATAATTTAAGAATGTTCTTGAATTTGGCAAGACACTCTATCCAGTTAAAAAAAATGATATTTTTTGGATCTGGAGCCGAATTTAATAAATCTGATAATCTTGCCAAGGTTACTGAGGACTACCAAAGCCAAAGCCTGCCCTCTTCAGATTATGGGCTGTCAAAGTATTTATGCTCTCATTTTATTAACCACTATGACAATATAATAAATTTGCGCATGTTTGGGGTGTATGGAAAGCATGATGATTACGAAAATAGGTTTGTCTCCAATGCAGTATGCCGGGCAGTATTAGGATTGCCAATAATTATTTACCAAAATGCAGTAATTGATTTTATTTTTGTCGACGATTTATTAAAAATTGTCGAGCATTTTGTTAATAACAACTCTGACCAAAAATTTTACAATATTGGCACAGGAAATCCTTTTAGTATTTTAGAGATTGCCGAGTTAATTAAAAAAATTAGCGGTAAAAATATAGACATTATTGTAAAAGAGCCTGGGTTGGCCCCCGAGTACACATGCAATATTAGCAGGCTGGCTTCTGAGATTGATGATTTTAAATTTACGAGCATGGAAAAATCTTTAAGCGAAATGTATAAATGGTATAACGAAAATAAAGCCTGCATCTCTGTGGAGAAGTTTGAAATTTAGGAAGGCTTTTAATTTGAGATATATAAATTTATTGACATATGAAGAAAATAGTATTAATGCCAACAAAAAATGACGCTTGGATTTTGGAGAAAACTCTGAAGTGTCTTTTACTTTGGGCAGACAAAATAATAATTTCGGATCAGCAATCAACCGACAAAACTCTTGATATATGTAAAATGTTTCCCCAAGTTGTTGTACTAAATAACCCCAATGTTTTTCATTCAACCAAAGTCAGGCAGCAGTTATTGGATGAAGCTAGAAAAGAGCAGGGGAATAACTTAATTTTTAGCATTGATTCGGATGAGGTAGTAACGGCAGATATTATTGATTCTGGCATTTTATCAAAAATGGAAGCGGAAAAAATTGGAACTGTTTTTCAAATGCAGTGGGTGCAGCTATGGCGTTCCCCGGAAGTTTATCGGGATGATGATTCAGTGTGGTCAAATAGCTATAAACATTTTGCATTTATTGATGACAGGGCTTCGAATTATACTTATGAGTACGGCGTAAATGACCATAATCCAAGAGTTCCTACAGCCTTGGTAGAAAATACAGTAAAATTAGCAATGCCAAAAGTGCTGCATTTTCAATTTGTTAATTGGAACAGAATGCTGGCCAAACAAAGATTTTACCGGGTTCAAGATTTTTTGCAGACAAAAAAAGATTTTTGGTCAGCACTAAAAATAAATAAAATGTATTTTGCCGCCAAAGAAGAAAATCACTTACAAACCAAGCCAGTTCTCCCTGAGTGGACTGTCTCATATTTGAAGCGAGGGGTCGATTTAAAAGAAATTAAAGAAGAGCCTCTCTATTGGTATGACCTTGAGGTGTTGAGGTGGTTTGAGAAATTTGGCTTAAAAACATTTGCTTATTTGGACATTTGGGATGCGGACTGGGATTTTAAACTTCAGCAGGCAAAGCTTAAAGGTGGTAGCGGGCTAACGAAAAATAAAATTATTGATCCCAGAAATTTTCTAGTTAAAGCTTATCACTCATTACAGCGTTTAATTTACCAGTTATATAAAGTTGTAAAAAATTAATTCTATATAAATATTTATGTTTAAGCAGACTAATAAAGATTTTGACGATATTATTAAAGCCATACCTGATAATTTTAAAGTGGTTGATATTGGCGCGTCTTCTGCTCCAACCAGGAGAGCGGACTATATTATAGATATTGTTCCTTACGAGGGGATAAATCAAAATCAGTTAAAGGGCCCTGGCGAAGTTCGCTTTAGCAAAGAAAGGTATGCTCAGCATGATATTTGTTCCCGCAAGCCATTTCCTTTTCCGGATAAGTTTTTTGATTATGCAATTTGTTCCCACACCCTGGAAGATATTCGCGATCCAATTGGCGTATTGGATGAAATTGTTCGAGTAAGCAAGGCTGGTTATATTGAGATTCCGTCTAGAATGTATGAGACTAGCTATGGGATTGAGGGGAAACACTTGGCTGGGAATGTGCATCACCGCTGGATTATAGATATTTTTGAAAATCGGCTAAGGTTTACTTTTAAGTTTAGTTGGGTTCATTTGCCGTTTATTGCCAGAAAAACTCCGCCGCAGGGAAAAGATAGAGTATTACAGATTGAATGGTCTGACTCCCTAGACTATTATGAGAATTTTTTGAATTCAGGCCCGGAAATAATTAAATATTATACCGGCTTGGAAGGGGAAAAGGTAGTTAATAATTTTTACCAGAAATTGTTTGGTAAAAATTATTTAATTGCTAAATTGGAATATTTTTACAAACAATCGTCAGGCTTTAAAAAGTTTGCCGACAATTTGCAGTTAAAAAAAGTTTATAAGCAATTTTTTAAAAAGGTATAATACTATGCGTCGAATATTTTTAATTTTAATTCGGATATTAGGACGATTGAGTGGTAAAAAAATTGTTTACTTTCCCCAAGGCAGCTACTTAGGAAGAACAGCTGTTAAATCTTCTCAAGGCTTTTGGTATGTCGGAGATGTGCTAGACAGTTCTGATCTGGCCTATGGCGTGCTGTATTCCGGAGTTATTGAAAAAGAAGAAACTGATTTGGTTGAGAAAATTTTAAAAGTTTTATTCGAAAAAGGCAAAGTTAATTTTTATGATATTGGCGCTAATACTGGTTACTATGGAATTTTGGCTGCTTGGCTTGGACAAGGCAAAGCTTGTGTTTATTCATTTGAACCACAGAAAAAATATGCTGGTTGTCTTAAGGAAACCGCGACCATAAATAATTTGGCCGGTCAGGTAAAAATATTTGAGTATGGCTTAGGTGCAGAAAATTCCACGGCAACTTTTCATTTAGCTGGGTCTGGCTCTAGTTTAGACGCCTCCTTTTTAGAAAATAAAAATTTGCCAACACAAAAGATTGAAGTTAAAAAGTTAGACGATGTTATTGCAATTGAAAAGTTGGGTTCCCCAGATTTTATAAAAATTGACGTTGAAGGTTTTGAATACAAAGTTTTGCAGGGTTCAAAACAGGTTATAAAGAGCAGTCTGCCAGTTTTATTTATAGAAATTGCTTATAGCTTGAAAGCGATTGGCCGGACTTTTACCCACCCCGATTATAGTGGTATATTTAATATGCTGAAAGATTTTGGATATAGCCCTTATTTGTCCAGAGAGGGGAGGCTCGGAGTATATGACCCAAACAGAAAGCTTGACGGGGTTAACATGTTTTTATTTTTACACCAAAATAAGCACGCGAGTTTAATTAAACAGTTAATTTTGTGAATCAAAATTTTTGGTCAGGAAAAAAAGTTTTAATTACAGGGGCGCATGGCTTTGTGGGTTCCAGTTTGACTAAATCTCTTTTAGCAAAAGGGGCAACGGTCATTGCATTAAGTAAAAATCCAAGCTCTGTTTTCGAAGGGGTTAATGGAGATTTGATCCAGGTAAAATTGGATGTGCTAAATTATGACGGCTTGCTTAAAACCATAACCGAGCAAGGAGTTGACACAATTTTCCATTTAGCCGCTTCCGCTATTGTCAGCAAAGCTTTGTTGGATCCGCTAAATACCCTGCAAAATAATATTTTGGGAACTTTGAATTTGCTAGAAGCGGCCCGCTGTACAAAAGTTAAAAGAATGGTTATTGCTTCTTCAGATAAGGCTTATGGTGACCACGCGGAAGACGAATTGGAAAAATTGCCTTATAAAGAATCATACGGCCTTCACGGTTTAGATATTTATAGCGCATCTAAAGTTAGCGGAGATGTTTTAGCTCAGGCCTACGCATTTCAATATACAATGCCCGTCATGATTGCCAGATGCTGCAATATTTACGGCCCCGGAGATGTTAATTTTACTCGGTTAATTCCAAGAACAGCCATGCTTCTTTTATCAAATCAACCTCCGGTAATAAAGGCGGGTCACGAAAAGGTTCTTCGGGAGTATATTTATATAGATGACGTGGTTAATGCTTATTTATTTTTGGCAGAAAACACCGAAAAATATTATGGTCAAGAAGGTGTAAATATGCCAAAAAAGGGCAGGGCAACTATAGGTTGGCCAGCTTTCAATGTAGGCTCCTATACAGAAAAAAGATTGGAAAATTTAAGTGATTGCGACAACATACGCAGTGTAACTCAGGTAATTAAATCATTGCGCGAAGAGATAAAAAACATTGAACCACTGGTTGTTAGCAAACAGGCTCAGTATGTTGAAATTCCAGATGAGTATTTGAACTCATCAAAGTTAAGTAGTTTAGGTTTTCAATCACAGACAAATTTTTCGGAAGGAATCAAAAAAACAGTAAGCTGGTATAAAGAAAATTATGAAAAATTCAAGAATAATTTCTTAAATTCCTAACATGTTAAAGTATTTTTTAAATAAAATTCATCCTAAAATTAAAGGTAGCTCAAAAGTTTACTGGTATTTAAGAGAGTGGTATGTTCTCTGGTCAGTTAGGCTGACCGGCTTGTTTGATTCTCCCAAAAAACAAAAAAAGAGACTGTTGTTTTATGAATTGGCCGGCATGGGTTATGGCGGTACAGAAGCCTTTTTGCAGATTTTAGCTAAGCATGTCAACAAAAATGAGTACGACGTATATTTTATGTATTCAGATAAAGTTGCGGATGGTGCCGGGATCGAAGATTATACCTCAAGGCTGGATTTTATTGTTAAAGGAGGCGTAATACCCATAAGGTTTGATTATACTGGGAAAAGCAGTCTACCGCCCTCCATTGTCTATGGGATGTCGCCGGATATTTTCACAATAATAAAGTGTTTGCAGATAGATTTGCTAGTTGTGGCTGGGGCAGGCCATGCAGATTTTCCATTTACCGCAGTAAGGAACATTCCAATTATTTTTTTGAATGTTTTTGGGCAGCCAAATGTTCAAAAAAATGTAACCTATCATTTATGCATTTCTCAGGAGGTTGCAAATAAGTTAAATCCTATTGTACCTAAGGAGAAAATTTTGGTAACTTATGTTCCTTCGGAACTGCCTTTGGCAGGTTCTGAGGAGGCAGGGAAGAGGCTTAGGGAAAGTTTGGGTATACCCGACAATGCTTTAGTTTTCGGCAGGATTGGCCGGTCTAGTAATGGCATATTTGATCCAATTGGCATTAGAGCCTTCCAGGTTATTATTAAAAAGTATCCGAATACGCATTACTTAATAGTTTCTCCAGCTTCAGATTTGCGGGAGATTGTGGAGCGGGAGAAAATTCCAAATGTGCATTTTGTGTCAGGTTCTGGGAGAATGGAAGACCTGTGGTCTTTTTATTATGCCTTCGATGTTTTAGCCCACTTTCGTCACGATGGTGAATCTTTTGGGTTAAATATTGTTCAAGCTATGCTTTGCAGTAGGCCGGTTATAAGTCATAAATCAAAATATTGGAATGCCCACTTGGAATACTTAACTGATGAATTTTCGCGGGTTGCAGAGATCGATAATATAGTTCAATACGCCTCGTTTATGGAATTGTTCATTAACCAATGGCAAGCCGGCAAATTGGCAGCAATGGGGGAAAAAGCAAGAAAAGTTGCAGAAGAATTGATTTCGGTAGACAAACATGTAAAAACATTTGAACAGTGTGTCAAGAACTCTTTATTAAATAAGTAATCTATGTTCAACGAAAATTTTAATAAGAAAATAAAACTCTTTTTTTTGTCGGACTTAGGCATATTTATTATGTTGTCGTTGGTTGTTTTTATTGCTAATTTTCTCTATTTTAAAAACTTTGGCATTTATGGCGATGATTGGGATGCCGGAATTTATTTGCGCTTTAATGGCTTGAGGGAGGGCGTGCATTATTGGTGGTCGGTATGGGCTGGCGAAATTAATAACTTTAGGCCTATTGCCGTGATTTTACCGATAGTTTGGTTTTATTTTTTTAAATTTTTTGGTTTACCCGGTGTCCATTTTTCTATTTTTTTAATTCATGCGACAGCCGCTTTTTTAATCTACAAATATTTTTCAGGTTATGCTGAAAAATATATTGCATTTTTAGGGGCGCTATTTTTCGCCTTATACCCCACCAACAATGCTTACCTTTGGCAAGTAGCAACAACTTATGTTTTGAGCCTGTGTTTTGTTTTGTTGTCTGTTTTGAGCTATCAAAAAAAATATAAATTTTTGGCAGCCTTTTTGTTTTTGTTTTCTGTTTTGGTAAATGAGGCTACGGCAATGCTGTTTGTTTTAGCCTTAATCCCAAAACATACTGTATCCCGGGCAGAGTTTATTAAGCAATTCAAAGAATTTGCCTATTTTTTTATACCAATTTTGGCTTTATATATTGCTGTCAGAGTTGGCTTTGAACACACTGGCCTCATAGTTGGCGGAAGAACTAAAGGGCTTTTAAATAATTTTAAATTTTCAGTATATTTATTTCAGTTCATTCAAGCCTTTGCGGTAGTATTTTTTACTTCCTGGGGGTTAGCTGGTTGGAAGATTATTCAAAATTTTAAAGATTTAAATTGGTTGACATGGCTAGTAGGAATTGCTATATTTGCTTTTATTAGGGCAAGTTTCGAAACAGAATTATTTAAAGATAAGAATCAAGAAAGTTTAAGAGCCAACTATTTATACTTTCTAATTGGAGGTTTTGTTTTAATCTTCGCCGGACGTTATTATGGTTTTTATTTTCAGCCAAGCATAAATACTTTAAATTTAGACTCTCGTTATTATTATGCTGCTAGTTTAGCCGGTCCTGTATTTTTAGTTGGATTATTAATCTATGCTAAAGCAAATTTTAGTAAGTTTTGGCCAAATATTGTCACGCTGGTAGCAATAATTTTGGGGATTTTGGGGATTTTTAAAATTTCCGTTCAGCGAGATTACGCCAATGCTTGGTTGGCATCAAAAGAATTTTGGAGACAGGAAATAAAAGCTTTTCCCGCCCTGAGAGAAAATGAACTGGTTGTGGTGTATGTCCCTAAAAGAAAGCTTGGGCAGCTGGTGGGAGTCGGGGAAGCAATTGGAGATTTGAGGAAACTTTTCCCGTTTGTATATGGCCCTACTGTTAATGGCGTAACAACATTTCTTACTCAAAGCATTGATCAGACGCCTGAATCTTTTTGTATTAATTCCCACCCGTTTTGGATCAACCGCTGTTTCCAAAAAAATAATGTTGAGGTTTTAACTTTTGAAGACAATAAATTAGTTCTTAGAAAAAAAGCCAATCCCTCGCCTGATAGCAGGAGCTTTGAGCAGAATTTACCAGAAGCATTAAAAAATATAATATTAAAATAAAATATGGAGCATCACGTATATCAGCAAATCTATGACGTAGAGAAGGTTCACTGGTGGTTTTGTGGACGCAGAAAGATAATTGAACAGGTGCTAAAGAGTAGCATACCCACTAAAGTTGATCTCGCCTTAGACATAGGCTCAGGCACTGGCTTAAATTCTTTAATTATAAAGCAGTTTGCCCATAGAGTTGAAGGCCTGGAAATGTCAGCAGAAGCCATCAGGCTTTCGGCCTTGCGCGCCCCAGAATTAAAAGTTGAAAATGGTAGTTTTCCCGAAACCAAGCTCACAAAAAATTATGATCTTGTAACGCTTTTTGATGTGCTTGAGCATATTAAAGATGATGAAGAATCCTTAAAACAAATAAAAACAGCATTAAAGCCTGGTGGCTTGGTCGTGCTAAGCGTCCCCGCATATCCTTGGCTGTGGTCTGAACATGACAAAGTTTTACACCACTTTCGTCGTTACACCAAAGCCGATTTAAAAAATTTGGTAAATAAGGTCGGTGGCTATAACATTGAATATGTAAGCTACTTTAATACAACTTTATTTTTTCCAATTTTGGCATTTCGGTGGTTAAGAAATTTATTTCATTTTAACGACCACAAAACCGATGATTTCCTTGTTCCAAAAACCCTAAATAAATTTTTGGAAAAGATTTTTTTGTTTGATCGAGTTTTATTAAAAAGAAATATTTGCCCATTTGGCATTTCCTTAATTTTGGTCTTAAGAAAAAATAAATGATTTTATGACAGAATTTGTCTTACAAATCTACACGGAAGAATTTTTTTTAACAAATAGACTAAAGAGTTTGTTAAAAAAAATTTTTGGCGTGGATTCCAGAGGTCCGCAAGCCGTGGTTAAAAGCTTGATTAACGGACTAAAAGAATTGGATGTAAAATTTTCTTTGAACAAGAGGATTGTAAATACCGGGGAAACCGTTTGTATCCTAAACGGAGCCAAAACCTTGAAATGGGCTATTAGCCAAAAACAACAAGGAAAAATCAAAAAAATAATTGCCGGTCCAAATATTGTAATAAGTCCTTATGACAAAGAGGGATTAATTAAGAGCAAAGAAATAGATATAATTATAGTTCCAAGCCAATGGGTTAAGGATTATTATTTAGCTGTCGCACCAGAACTCTCCAGTAAAATAAGAATTTGGGCTGCCGGGGTTAATTGGCCGGAAGAAAAACCCGAGCAGAAGGATATTGAGTTTTTGGTATATAATAAAATAGGCAAAAATCCTTTAAAACAGCAGATTGTTCAGATTTTGGACCAACGTAAACTCTCTTATCGGCTAATAAATTATGGGCAATTGCGTCAAAAAGAGTATTTTAAATTTTTAAAACGCGCTAAATATGAGATATATCTTTCAAATAGCGAAAGTCAAGGATTGGCCATGTTTGAAGCATGGGCTAGGGGAGTGCCAACACTAGTCTGGGAGAACGGCCATTTTTCAGAGGGTGATGTAAAGATTATAGGCAAAATTAGCGGCCCATTCGTTAGTCCGGAAAACGGAATGAGTTTTACCAAAGAAAATTTTGCTGAGACGTTAACAGTTTTTTTAAAAACAAATTTTAACACAGCGAACTATATAAGAGAAAGTTTTACTAATAAGATTATTGCACAGAAATATATAAATATCTGCCATGGGTAAAAAAATTATAAAAAAATTATTTCGATTATTAAAAAACGCGATAAGTGGAGTTTTTTGGTATTTTGGAGACTTTTTAGCTTACAAAAAGCTGTTAAAAAATAACGACCAGAAAATTTCGTTTAAATTTTTCCCGAAGATTTTCGATCGTGACCCCGCATCCCATACTTTTGATAAGCATTATGTCTATATGGACAGGTGGGCCTTTAAAAATTTGCTTGCTTACAAACCATCTGAACATGTAGATATCGGTTCATCAATCCGTTTTTTGTCTATGGCCAGCGCTATAACAAAGCTAAAATTTGTCGACATTCGACCAGTAAAAATTGACTTTGATAATTATGAATGCATTGAAGGAAGTATTTTAAACATGCCTTTTGCTGATAATTCAGTATCTTCTTTATCTTGCTTACATGTAGCTGAGCATATAGGTCTGGGTAGGTATGGTGACCCACTTGATCCTCAAGGAACTAAAAAGGCTTGCGCTGAGTTGTCCAGAATTCTAGCGACTGGCGGAAAATTATATTTTGCTTTGCCAATTGGCCATACAGCTACTTATTTTAATGCGCACAGAGTTCATAGCCCAAAGATTATTTTAGATTACTTTTCTAATTTAAAATTAGAAAGTTTTTCAGCAATCAATGATGAGGGACGTTTTGTATCTAATGCAAAAATAGTTGATTACGAAAACTCAAATTATTCCTGCGGGTGTTTTGTATTTACTAAAATTTAATGAAAAATATTTTTAAAAAATTCATAAAATTCTTTTTAGGAAAAAGCTTTGGCCAGAGCCTGTTTAGACAACTCCATTTAATTAGTTTGAAAGGGATGAATTTTGGCGGAGGCGTTGATCCAAAGGATAGTGGTGAGGACTTTGCCGTAACGTATGCTTTAAAAAAAATCGCATCCGATAAATTAATTGTCTTTGATGTTGGCGGTAATAATGGAGAATACACGGAGTTATGGTTAAAGCATATAAAACAACAAAAAAAGTCTGGTGAATTTTATGTTTTTGAGCCATCAAGCATGGCTTTGCAACAGTTGGAGAAAAGATTTAAAAATATAGAGGCAGTCAAGATTAATAAGCTGGCGATAAGTGATAAAGAGGGCGTGGCAACTTTGTATGCCAATTTTGCTGGGTCAGGGCTTGCCTCTTTGGCAAACCGGGATTTGAGCCACGTTGGGCTAGAAATGGAAAATAGAGAAGAGGTTGTAACAACAACATTGGACAATTTCTGCCAGCAACAAAAAATTAACAAGATTGATTTTTTGAAGCTAGATACCGAGGGTTACGAATTTGCCGCCTTACAAGGTGGAAAAAATATGCTAAATAGCAAACAAATTAAATTCATTCAGTTTGAGTTTGGGGGTACCGATATTGATACAAGAGTATTTTTCAGAGATTTTTATAAATTGCTCAATCAACAATATAAAATATACAGGATATTAAAGAATGGCTTGTTGGAGATTGAAAAATATTCTGAGCTAGAAGAAATATTTTTTACAACTAATTATTTGGCGGAACTAAGGTAATTTATGAAAATAGGAATTATGGGGTTAGGTTATGTTGGGGGAGCAACATGCAAATTTCTTGAATCAAAAAAAATAAAGGTTTATAAATACGACAAATATAAAAAAATTGGATCAGTAGCTGAGGTTAACTCCTCAGATATTGTTTTTATCTGCGTCCCAACTCCATATAACAAAAATGGGTTTGATTTGTCATTTGTGGAAGCCGCAATCCAGGTTCTGGAAAATTCCAAAACCATTGTTATTAAGTCTTCGGTTGTTCCTGGTACAACCGAAAATTTGCAAAAAAAATACCCTAAGCATAAATTTTTGTTTAATCCAGAATTTTTAAAAGAAGTTTCTGCTTATCAGGATTTTATTCACCCGGACAGGCAAATTGTTGGTTATACATCCAAGAGCAAAACCGTTGCCGTAGATGTTTTAAAACTTCTGCCAAAATCTTCCTATTCAGAAACAATGCCTGCAACCGAAGCCGAGACAGTGAAGTATATGGCTAATACCTTCTTGTCCTTAAAGGTGGTTTTTGCCAATGAATTTTTTGAGCTTTGTCGGGGTCTGGGTTTAAATTATGAAGAGGTAAGGCTGGCAGTTGGCGAAGATAAGCGCATTAGCCCGTCTCATTTAGATGTGGCACATGGAGGCTATCGCGGCTATGGCGGTTCCTGTTTTCCAAAAGATGTTAATGCCATATTGGAGTTTGCCGAAAAAAAGAAAGTCAAAATGCCGCTTTTAAAGGCAATGAGAGAAGTAAATAGAAAGCTATTAAAAAAGAGCGGACTAAGTGAGGAATATTTTTTACGTAATAAGCATAAGAATCCAAATGATCCTAAAAAAGTCAAAAATTAAAAAAACAGTTTTAGTTGCCGGCGGAGCAGGATTTTTAGGTTCCCATTTATGCTCAGCGCTTTTAGAAGCAGGGCACAATGTAGTGTGCGTTGATAATTTGCATACCGGACGAAAAATTAATATTAAACCTTTTTTAAAGAATCCAAGGTTTATTTTTAAAGTTCATGATGTAGTAAAGCCATTAAATTTAAAAGTTAGTGAAATTTATCACTTAGCTTCCCCGGCTTCCCCTCCGCATTATCAAAAAAATCCGCTTGCAACTTTTCAGGCTAACGTTTGGGGGTGTTGGAACTTATTGGAACTGGCTAGAAAAAATCAGGCAAAATTTTTGTTTGCTTCAACCTCGGAAATTTACGGCGATCCATTGGTGCACCCTCAAACTGAAAGCTATTGGGGTAACGTTAATACTATTGGAATTCGTAGTTGCTATGACGAAAGTAAAAGGGCAGGGGAGACACTATGTTCCGATTTTCGAAGAATGTATGGAGTCGAGGCAAAGATTATTAGAATTTTTAACACCTACGGCCCAAATATGGACCCGGATGACGGGCGTGTTGTCTCTAATTTTATAGTTCAAGCCTTGCAAGGTAAACCAATTACTATTTATGGTAAAGGTCAGCAGACCAGAAGCTTTCAGTATGTAGATGATTTAATTTCAGGAATAGTTAAAGTTATGGGCAAGTCGAATTTTTATGGACCGGTTAATTTAGGAAACCCTAAAGAGTTTACAATTTTACAGTTAGCTAATCTGGTAATTAAGTTAACTGGTTCCAAAAGCAAAATTATTTTTAAAGATTTGCCAAAAGATGACCCTAAGCAACGGCGGCCTAACATAGCATTGGCTCAAAATAATCTGGGGTGGAGTCCAAAGATCCAACTGCATGACGGCCTTGCTAAGACTATTGCTTATTTTGAAGGAATAGTTAAAATGAAGTCATGAGCAGCGCAAAAATTTCTATAAACATTTTGACAAAAAATCGCTCTGCCGAGCTTTGGCAGGCGATTTTGAGCGTGGAACAACAAAGCTTTAAAGACTACGAAATAGTCGTGGTTGACGACGGCAGCACAGACAACACAAAAGAAATATTGGAGAATTTAAAAGCAGAAAAATTTAAAAATTTAAAAATTATCACACATGCGAAATCAATAGGAATTACTGCCAGCAGGCAGGAAGCTTTATTGGCATCGACAGGTGAATATGTCGCATATTTGGACGATGATGATGAGTGGATTGATAAAGATAAGTTAAAAAAACAGGTTGCGTATTTAGATAGCCATAAAGAAGCGGTTCTGTGCGGCGGGGGAATAAAAGTAAAATTAGGAATTAGGAATTATAAATTAAGAATTAGGCCACAGGAAGACAAAAATATTAGACGGACAATGTTGTTGAGGAATAACTTTTTTACTTCCACTGTCATGTTTCGCAGAGAGGCGGCTATTGAGGCGGGCGGCTTTGTAAAAGACGAAGATGACTTTGCCGAAGATTACGACCTATGGCTGAGAATGGGCAAATTGGGGGATATGCATAATTTTCAAGAGGCCTTTACGTTATACCGCCTTCCAAATTATAATAAAGCCAGGTTTAAGGCTTTTTTAAATAAGCAAGCTAGGCTTATTGCCCATAATCGTTCCAGCTATCCGGGCTACTGGCTGGCTAAGGCCATATTAGAAATAAGGGTTTTATTTAATTAAACCAAATTTAATGCCTGCTACTTCTCAACAATTTGAAATTCAAGGGTTGCTGCTTATTAAGTCTGATGTTTATTCGGACAATAGGGGCTATTTTATTGAAAGCTATAAAAAAACCGTATTTACTGAGTTTGGTTTGCCCGATTTCGTTCAAGATAATTTCTCTTTTTCCTTAAAAGGGGTATTGAGGGGCTTGCATTTCCAAACGGCTCCATTTGGCCAAGGCAAGTTGGTGCGCGCCATAGAAGGCAAAATTTGGGATGTAGGCGTGGATATAAGGCCTGGTTCACCCACTTATGGCAAATGGCAGGGGGTAGAGCTTGCAGAGGGGGATGGCAAAGCATTTTATGTCCCGGATGGCTTTGCTCACGGCTTCGTTGTCCTTTCCGATACGGCAAAAGTTATGTATAAAACTACTGCGGAATATAATCCTCAGGCTGAAAAAGGAATAGTTTGGAATGACCCAGATTTAAACATAGCCTGGCCGGAGCAGAATCCGATTGTGGCTAAGCGCGACGCGGAGTTTCCTAAGCTAAAAGATTTAAAAATTTAAATTACATACGTGAATAAAAAAACTATTATTTTTTGGTTAGTTCTGGTGCCGGATGTAATTTTGCTTTATGCCGGCCTATACATTTCGGCCTTGTTGCGTTTTGGGAGAATTTCCGATGTCCAGCAAAACCCGGCGTATTTTAATACGTTCACCATAATTTATGCTTTTTGGCTTTTAGTGTTTTTTATTCATGGTTTATTTGAGACTCCTTCCTTCCGCCGTTATTCCAGTTTGTTTTTTAATTTAATCTCGGCTATGGTAATTAATTTTTTAATTGCCGTAATGTATTTTTACCTGCAGCCGAACTTAATTTTAACCCCCAGGAGATTTTTGTTAATAAATGTCGGGGTAGCTTTTGTTTTAATTTTAGTTTGGCACCTGCTTGTTAAATATTTTTTAAAAAGCCGTTTTATAGAAGGGGTTTATTTGTTTTCATTTAACAACGAGCTGGTTGAATTGGAGACAGAAATTAAGCATCAGGGTTATTTGGGTTATAAAGTTTTGGGCCATGTAAATGAAAAGAATCTGGAACTCAGTTCATTTGAAAAAAATGCCAATATTATTTTGCCGGATAATTTGCATGCCAATCCTCAAGTTTCGGAAAATCTATATAAGCTTAGGACGCTGGGAGTAAAATTTTATAACCATAAGAATTTTTACGAACAATTGCTCCGGCGGGTTTATCTTTCTCAAATTAATGAAATTTGGTTCCTGGAAAACATTAACTATCAGGAAAAGAGATTTTATAATTTAATAAAAAGACTCGTTGATTTGATTTTCGGACTGGTAGGTTTTTTGGGTTTTGCCATTAGCTTTCCTTTTTGTGCTTTGTTAATTAAGCTGTCCAGCCGCGGACCCGTGCTGTTTATCCAGGAACGCATTGGCAAGAAAGGGGAAATTTTTAAAGTTTATAAATACCGCACCATGAGCGGGGGAGCTACTAATACCTGGACTTCGGTTAATGATCCAAGAATTACCGGCGTGGGGAAGTTTTTGCGCAAAAGCCGGATTGACGAATGGCCCCAGTTTATAAATTTGTTGCTAGGCACTATGAGTTTGGTTGGTCCTCGCCCGGAACAGCCGCACATTGTGGAAGAATTAAAACAAAAAATTCCTTTTTATGACGAACGGCATTTGGTTAAGCCGGGACTCACCGGTTGGGCCCAGTTAAACATATATGCCGGCAGCGTGGAAGAAACCAAGTTAAAACTTCAGTACGATTTATATTATATAAAGCATCGAAGCTTTTTGTTTGATTTGGAAATAATTTTAAAAACAGTTTATTATATTTTTACCTGGCAAGGACGATGAAAGATAGAAAGATAGAAAGATAGAAAGATAGAAAGATAGAAAGATAGAAAGATAGAAAGATAGAAAGATAGAAAGATAGAAAGATAGAAAGATAGAAAACCGCGATTTGATTTATCAAATCGCGGTTAATTGTTGGAAATTTTAGTTGCAATGGCCTTTTCCCTGACAAAATTTGGTTGCTCAGAACTTTTGTGGTATAATATCTTAGTCTAGTTAGAAGAAATGAAACAAAATATTGCAGAAATAAATTTTTTATCTACAAAAATCCGCAGAATCTAATTTTTAGAGCATTTTGTGGCTTTCTAAACGCGCATTTATGGATAAGCAGCAGTTAAATTTGGCCTTAAAAGAAAACAAAGTTTTAAGCGCCGATAAAATAGAAACACTGGAAAAAGAAAGAATGCAGCTTAAGGTGCCGACGCCTTGGGAAGATTTTCTTGTAGAAAAAAAAGTTCTTAATGAAGCCAAACTTTTACAAATTAAGTCCGCCCTGTTAGGCGTGCCTGTATTGGATTTAACTACCCAGCAAATTGCCCAGGACGTGCTTAATTTGGTCCCAGAGCCAATTGCACATAGGCATCAGGTAATTAGTTTTGCCAAAACCAAGGACGATTTGTCTTTGGCCATGACAGACCCGGAAGACATACAGACAAAAGAGTTTATTCAAAAGAAAACCGGACTAAATATAAAAACTTTTTTGATTGGGAAAACCAGCTTGGATTTTGGCCTTTCCAAGTATCATTCTTCTTTGGAAAAAGAAATCAAACATTTGTTTACCCCGGAAAGCAAGCCGCTTGTTTCTTCTCCGGAAGGGGAGAGCAGCGCTGACGATTCGTTGAAAAAAATGGCGGAAGAAATTCCCGTGATTCGCGTGGTAGACACATTGCTTGAGTATGCTGTTTTTGAAAAAGCTTCAGATATTCACATTGAACCGCAGGAAAGTTCAGTGGTGGTTCGCTATCGCATTGACGGTGTATTGCACGATGTAATGACGCTGCCTAAAGTAATCCAGGCGGCAATCGTGGCGCGCATTAAAGTACTTTCAAATTTGAAAATTGACGAACATCGCTTGCCTCAGGATGGCCGCTTTAAAATTGAAAAAGACGGTTATAAGTTTTCTTTGCGCGTTTCCACCATACCTATTTTTGACGGAGAAAAGGTGGTTATACGTTTGTTGGACGAATCTGCTAAAGCCATGACTTTGGAAGAATTGGGTTTTGAGCAAGCTTCGCTCGATACCATTAGCCGGAACATAAAAAAACCGCACGGCATGTTGTTGGTCACCGGCCCTACCGGAAGCGGAAAATCCACCACTTTGTATACTGTTTTGTCTATGTTAAATACCAAGTCGGTAAACATTTCTACCATTGAAGATCCGGTAGAATATCGCATTGTCGGAGCTAACCAGATGCAGGTTAATCCTAAAATTGGTTTAACTTTTGACATCGGTTTAAGGGCTTTGTTGCGCCAAGACCCAAACATTATTATGATTGGTGAAATTCGCGATCGGGAAACCGCTGAAGAAGCGGTTCACGCGGCCATGACCGGACATATAGTGTTTAGCACGCTGCACACAAACAGCTCGGCCGCCGCTCTTCCTCGCTTGTTGGATATTGGCGTTGAACCTTATTTAATAGCTTCAACAGTCAACGCCGTATTGGCTCAGCGTTTGGTGCGCGTTATTTGTAAAGACTGCCAAGCGGAAATGAAAATTGATGATGCGGTGATTGACTCGCTCTCAAAGCAATTTCATATGGATAAGCTTTTGCCAATTTTAATTCGCGAAGGCCAGGTTCCGGCAAAAACTAAAACCCTAAAAGATTTAAAGTTTTATAAAGGCCAAGGCTGCGACAAATGCGGCCATACCGGTTATAAAGGCCGAATGGGCTTGCATGAAATTTTAGAAGTTACCCATACCGTGGCGCAAATGATCATGGCGCACAAAAGCGCCCAGGAAATTCAGGAGCAGGGAGAAAAAGAAGGTATGGTGCTTATGTGGGAAGATGGTTTTATAAAAGCCCTAAAAGGGATTACCACCATTGAAGAAATTGTCAGGGTAAGCAAAGAATAGAATCAAGAAGCTACAATGGGGCACTACGGAAACCTACAGAAGCCGTGTTTTAAAATCTTTTTTTGCTTTTTTAAAGACTTAATGATTTAAAAAGTTTGCCATTTGTAAAACCAGTAAAATATGTTTATATATTCTGTAGTTTTCTGTAGATTAGTTTAATCAGTATTTCTGTAGTTTTATGGAATTTACCTATACAGCCATAACTAAAGCGGGGCAGAAGGAAACATCCAGCATACAGGCCCCAAATATTACCGCTGCCGGACATATCCTAAAGGAGCAGGGGCTGTTGCTTACGCATATTGAAGAGCAGCAAAAAAAGTCTGTGGTGGATTTTTTAAGAAATATTTCCACCGTTTCTTTGGATGAAAAAATTAATTTTGTGGAAAATTTGAGTGTAATGCTCAAAGCCGGAATTTCCATAAGCCGCGGCTTGCAAATTCAAGTTAAGCAAACCAAAAATGTAAAATTTAAAAATATTTTAACCGATATTTATAATCAGGTAGAGCAGGGGAAAGGCCTTTCGGAAGCTTTGGAAAAATATCCGAATGTATTTTCCAACATTTTTTTCAGCATGATTAAAGTAGGGGAGGTGTCCGGTAACTTGGACAAGAGCCTTGAATATTTAAGCATTCAGCTTCATCGCGAGGCGGATCTTAGAAGCAAAACTAAGGGAGCAATGATTTATCCCGCTGTAATTGTAGTCGCGATGTTAATAATTGGCGTACTGATGTCAATTTTTGTTTTGCCTAACCTTACTTCTGTTTTTAAAGATTTTGGCGGCGATTTGCCCATTACCACTAAAGTGGTAATGGTGTTTGCTGATTTTATGAGTGCTCACGCGTTTTTAGTAATTGCAGGTTTAATTGGTTTTGTTATAGCGTTTATTGCATTTCTTAGAACATACACCGGCCGGGTTTTGGCAGATAACTTCCTGTTGCGGTTTATGGTTATAAATACCATTATCAAGAAAATAAATTTAGCGCGCTTCTCCAGAATTTTGAGCTCGCTGCTTAAAAGCGGCATTCCTATTGTTCAGGCTTTGGATGTGGCTGCCGACTCCCTGGACAATATACCCTATAAAGATTTGGTTAAACAATCCGCTGTTGATGTTAAATTAGGCAAGCCGTTAACGGAATCCCTAAGCAAAAATGAAAATTTATTTCCGGTCTTAGTCGTACAAATGATACAGGTGGGGGAGGAATCCGGCACTGTTCAGGAAATTTTGGAGCAACTCGCCGGCCATTATGAAGAAGAGGTGGACGTAACCTTAAAAAACCTGTCTTCAATTATCGAGCCTTTATTGCTTTTGTTTATTGGAGGCGTGGTGGGATTTTTGGCAATGGCGCTTATTGCCCCTATATATAGCATTAGCCAGACAATTCAATAAAATAGCATTTAGAATTTAGTATCTAGGATATAGGATGCTAGCAGAGCTTCATTTTTTTAAATATTCCTGTTATATTTAATCTGGAGAAAAAAATTGTGAAATTTAACTTTTTGTCTAAAAATTTACCGGCATTTGGATTGGATGTTAGCAACGCCACCTTAAAAATTGCCCAATTTCACGGAAACAAAAAAGAATCTATTTTAAAAGGATTTGGCGAAGTGTCGTTGCCCAAGGGGATGATAATTAACGACGCTGTCACCGACGGAAAAACTTTTAATTTCCTAGTTAAGCAAATTTTGCAAAAGCCTCAATTTGGAAAAATTGATACTAATTTTGTCGTGGCCAGCCTGCCGGAATCAAAATCTTTTGTTAGAGTAATTCAGATTCCCTTAATGAGTGAAAAAGAAGCGGAGAATGCCGTACCATTTGAAGCGGAAAGCTTTATCCCGCTGCCTATAGACCAGGTTTATTTAGATTGGCAAAAGATTGGCGAAACAGGGGATAAAATGAATATTTTAATGGTTGCCTCGCCAAAACAGTTTGTGGATGGATTTTTGGAAACATTAGAGCGCGCCGGTTTAAAAGTAGTAGCTTTAGAAGTTGAGTCGCAAAGTTGCCATAGAGCTGTTATCCCGCAGGACAGCAAAGAAACCGTATTGATTGTAGACATTAGCGCCAGCCGCAGCAGCTTAATTATGGTGGAGGAGGGTAATTTGCAATTTACCTCAACCATTCCTATTGGCGGAAATGCTTTTACCGAAAGTATTGCCAGGACAATGGGGGTTTCCAGCAGCAAGGCCGAAGAAATAAAAAGAAAAGTTGGAATCTCTAATACCACGGAATATCCAAATATCCGCACGGTGGTTTTGCCGGTGTTGAATAACTTAAGCGCCGAAATAAAAAATATTTTAAAATTCCATAATGAACATTCCGAAAAACAAGTAAGCAGCATTATTTTGGCCGGCGGCAGCGCCAAGCTTAAAAATTTAATTGACTTTTTAGCCCCACAAATGCAGGAGGCGGGAGTGGCTAAGGTTGAGCTGGCAAATCCCTGGCAAAATTTGCCGGGCTTAAAAACCCCGCAAATGGAAAGCCTGGATAGCCTGGGCTATGTTACCGCTATCGGCTTGGCTCATCGGGGGATGAACTTTGATGTTTACTAAATTTATATGAAATTAATTAACCTGTTGCCAAAAAATAAACAGAGAGAGCTGCACTATGAAGTTATGCTTCATAGTTTGTGGGTTTTGGTTTGGGCTACGGCTTTTAGTTTTATTTTAGTTCTTATGGCCCAGTTTGGCACAAAGTTTTATTTACAAATTGAAGCCGGGGTTTATAAGGCGGAAATTGCAGACTTGCAAGGCCAGGTAAGCAAACAGGAGAATGCTGATATTAAGAAAAAAATTAAAGCGGTAAATGATACGGTTTCAGATTTCCAAAATTTGGCAAACTCTTCGCCTAAATGGTCAAAGGTTATAAAGGCCTTTGTGGTTTTGCCGCCGCCGGGCACAAAAATAAATACTTTTGTTGTTGAGCCGGTTAAAAAGACCATCACTATAAATGGTTTGAGTTCCAGCCGCGAAACCGTTATTCAGCTATATAATAATATTCTTAAAGATAGCGCAGAATTTTATAATGTTGACTATCCATTAGAAAATGTTGCAAAGCCAAATAATTCACCGTTTCATTTTACCTTTAGCATCCAGGATAGCCTGTTAAAATAATATGGGAAAATTTTCCGCAAAAAATAAAGTTATAATTTTATTTACCTCCTGGTTGGCGGTCAGTTTGGTTATGTTTTTGTTTATTTTTGGAATATTGGATGAGTCAAACCAAAAGATTGTAGACTCAATGGCAAAACAAAGGCAGGAATTGGCTTTGCTGAAAGCAGAAAAAGCCAGTTACTTAAAGGCTCAACAGGATTTGCAGACTTTAGCAAAAAAACAGTACCAACCGGACAATTTTTTTAGCAAGGATGTTGCCTTAGTAAAAGAAATTGAAACCTTAGAAACTTGGGCGGACAAAGTCGGAGTGCAAATGCAATTGTCCGGCATAAGCGGTACAGTGGCTACAGCAGCCAAAGCCAAAACAGCCACATCTATAGCCATGGTTCCTTATGGCATAAACTTAAACGGCAGTTTGGAGCAGGTTGTTAATTATATTGAAGTTTTGGAAAATCTTGGATTTGTCACCAATTTAACTAGCGTAAGCCTAAGCAGCGCCGACAGGGGAACAGTGTCGGCAAACTTAACCGCCAATTTTTACTTAAGCAAATAATATGGCTAATTTAAATAAAATTAATATCAATATAATTGCTTTTAAAAATTTTACCAATAAACTTGGCCGTAATTTGAGCTGGCTATTTTTTGTAGTTTTTTTGTTAATTATAGCGGCGGAAATATTTGAAATTCAAACATCGGTAAAAATAATTATGGATTTTCGCAGCGAACCACAGGTGGCAATAAAAGATCAGGGTGTGAGAATAGACTTTACCAAGTATGACCTTGTAGTTAACAGGATAAAGAACGCGCAAAATTTTGAACCCTCAAATTCTGTTACCGTCAATCCCTTTGATAACTCAGTTTCCCAATAGGTCTCAAATAAATACCCGCCTCAACTTAAGCTGGGGCGGGTATTTTTGTAATTGGGCCTATGTAGCGCAAACTTTCGGCTTAAGCTATAATTATTGGGATAAATGCACCCGTAAGCTTCCGCCCGAGGCGGACAGGCATTTGGATATCCGCTCGACTCGCCTGACGGCCTCGTAGCTCAATGGATAGAGCACTGGTCTTCGAAACCAGTGATGTAGGTTCGATTCCTGCCGAGGTCACCAGACGAGTCGTGCGGGCGGGGAGCGTCCCGATGTACATCGGGAAGGTAGCAAGTTCGAATCTTGCCGGGTGCACCAGAAATTTAGAATCTGAATCGTATACCAGAAGACGAATCCCTGCCTGCCGCCTGCCTATCGGTAGACAGGACGGGCAGGTTGCCGGGAGCACCATTGGGCGCCTAATAAAAAATGACATCAATTAGTGATGTCATTATTCTATGATGAACTAGTCGTCTGAAAACGAGCGAATGGTGCATGGTGGGCCACGTCGTTCGCGAACGACGTGGTGGGTCGGGTGGGGGTCGAACCCACGACAAATAGCTTAAGAGGCTACTGCTCTACCAGCTGAGCTACCGACCCATGTGAGGGTAGCAAATTTTCAAGTCTTTGATATTTTACCATATTTATCTAATATTTTCAAGGGAGTTATGTTATATTTGTTTTTAGGCCCAAATGACTTTGAGAAACAGCAACAAGTGGCCGTTTTAGAGCAAAAATTGGGCATTAAGCCTGAAATTTTTAGTGATGCCGAGAATATGCCTATGGCCGAGGATTTGGCCGGCCAGGACCTGTTTTCTAAGCAAAAAATTTACGTCTTAAGAAATATGGCCGCCAAATTTGCAGACGAGGCCATTGTAAATTCTTTGGCTGGCGGCAAAAATCATATAATTTTTTTAGAGGAAAAACTGGACAAAAGAAATGCCGACAATAAAAAAATGTTGGCTAATCCAAAAGTTGAAGTTAGGCAGTTTGCTTTGCCGCACGGGGAAGAATTGAATAACTGGTTAAAACAACGCGCTCAGGATTACAAACTTTCAATGGACAACGAGGCTTTGGAAGCGTTGGCCGTTCGCTTGGGCCGCGATGCAGCAAAAGAAACTAAAGTTGGCGGAAAAATTATAGATGTTCAAGAAGTTTATAATTTATGGCAGGCCGATTCCGAGCTAAAAAAATTAGCTGCCTTTGCCAACGGTTCTGTTCTTCAGGCAAAAGATGTAAATAATTTAGTTTCAGAAAATGGGGAAGTGGATGTATTTGAGCTTACCAATGCCATTGCCGATAACGATAAACAAAAATCGCTTCAGTTAATGCATGGATTTTTGCGCCAGCAGGCAACCGCAGACGAAAAAACGGCAATTATCCAGTTAAATGCATTGCTGGCTGAGCAATTCCGTAATGTTGCCATGATTCAGGATTTAACTGAACAAAAGAAAACCGAAGGCGATATTTTGGAAATGACCGGGTGGAAAAGCGGCCGCTTGTTTGTTATGAAGAAAATTGCCAGCCGTTTTGCCAATAAAAAAGTTTTGGATTTTTTAAATAAGTTAAAAGCGCTGGATGAAGAGCTTAAAACCTCCAGCACCCCGCCGCGCGTTTTGTTGGACTTAATTGTAGTGCAGCTGTTTTAGCCCCTCCCCTCATAAGGGGAGGGTAGGGAGAGGCTGTTAAGTGCTAATCTCTTGGAGAAAACGTATGGCAATATTTAAAGACTGTCCTTTTCTGGACAGCCTTTATTTTTTTTGGTATGGTAAGGTCTCTGTTGGATTGAGAAGGGGGGACTTATGCAGGAACGATCTGTACTTATAGTCATTGTTCTTAGAGAGGGCGTCCTCTTTGAGACAGCAAAGGCGCTGCTGGCAAAATTCGGTCTAGAGGCCAGGCTTTTTGGCAGGCACGTCTGTGCTACTGCCAGCCTCGACAACTACGCTGCAAAGGCCAAGAGTGACTTGGCCGGCCAAATCGGCACTATCGGTATGGTCCATCTGACCAAAGCGATGCCGACATCCAGGCTCGATGAATTCATCCAAACCCAGACAAAGCCAGGCAGCAACAGCCCTATTAAATGGGGTTCCCTTGTAGGTGGCGGATAACGTTAGGTATCAGAATGGGCGTCGACAGCATGTCGACGCCCATTGTTTTTATAGACAATTTTTATTTTTTTTGGTATGGTAAATCGTCTGTGAATCCAGAAGGAGGGGTTTATGACCCAAAAGGAAGTTTATGATCTATTGGTTGAGGCGGCTCAACCAAACTGCCCAAAACATCGTCAGTTAGAAATTGGTGAGGAGTTGTTTCGGCAATGGTATCGTACGGATGGTTTTGAAGACATGACTGAGCAGACAAAGACTTCAATCATAAATCATCTTTGGCTGTTCTATCACAAAATGATAGAAGACGGACATGCGTGGATGCTTCCGCAGCAGCTGGTCTTTTATTTTTTTTGTTCGCCCGACGAGGTTGATTTCTCGCTTGTCACTGCGAGTGTTTCGCCATCTCAACCATGCACTGCCGGTTCTGCTTCTGCTCGCAGAACGGGGCTCGGCGGGCCTAATCGGGACGAGCTAATGGCCAATATGTTCAGCGGCGGCATCAGATAACACAATGACCAGGCCGTCAAGCAACAAAACAGCGCTCGAACCCGGAGGACTTGAGCGCTGTTTTCATTTGTATAATTTTTATCTCGCGGCGCGTTTGCGTTCGGTCGCGGAAAGGATTTTTTTGCGGATTCTAATTGATTGCGGGGTAACTTCCACCAGTTCATCCGGACCAATGTATTCAAGAGCAAAGTCCAGTTCTACCGGGCGGGGAGGAGTTAAAATAATTGCTTCGTCGGTGCCGGAGGAGCGAATGTTGGTAAGTTTTTTGGTCTTACAAACATTTAATTCAATATCGCTGTTTAAAGCATTTTTACCAACAACCATACCTTCATAAACTTCTACGGCAGGGCCAATAAACAAAATACCGCGTTCCTGGGCATTGTTTAATCCGTAAGCATTAGACACGCCTGTTTCGGAAGAAATTAAGCTGCCGTGGTCATTAACGTGAGTGTCAATTTCATGAACCGGCTTATAGCTGTCGAACAAGTTGTTTAAAATAACAGTGCCGCGGGTCTGGGTAAGGAGCAGGTTTTTTAAACCAATAAGACCGCGTGTTGGAATTAAATATTCCGCGTGCAATTCGGTATTGTTGGAAGAATCCATATGCAATAACTCGCCGCCGCGTCGTCCAAGATTTTCAATGACCGCGCCTTGGTATTCGGAAGGAACGTCAATGGTAACCATTTCGTAAGGTTCCATTTTCTGCCCGTCTTTTTCGTGATAAATAACTTGCGGCTGAGAAACTTGCAATTCAAAACCTTCTCTGCGCATAGTTTCAATCAACACGCCCAAATGTAATTCACCGCGTCCGGAAACCAAAAAGCTTTCCGCGCCTTCTTCTGAAGGCTCAACTTTAAGCGCCACGTTAACTTCCAGTTCTTTATAAAGGCGGTCGCGCAAATTTCTGGAGGTAACAAATTTACCTTCTTTGCCGGCAAACGGGGAAGTGTTCACGCCAAAAGTCATTTTTATGGTTGGCGGTTCAATTTCCACGGGCTCTAAATGGATTGGGCTGGTTGGGTCGGTTAAAGTTTCGCCAATGGAAATATCATCAAATCCGCCAACGGCAACAATATCGCCGGCTGTGGCTTCTTCCACGTCAATTGGCGCCAAGCCTTCGTACATTTGCAAAGCAGTGGCTTTGCCGACTGTTGCTTGCCCGGCCGGGTTAATGCGCGCAATGTTTTGCGCTTTTTTTACGCCGCCGGAAACAATCTTGCCAATACCAAGCTTGCCTTTGTAGTTGTCATACTTTAAAGCTAAAACGAGCATGGCAAAAGGATCTTCGGGTTTTACATCCGGAGCCGGAATAAATTTTATTATCGCGTCAAACAGGGGAGCGACGTCTGGTTCGGCGCCGGAAGCGATTTTGGTTTTTAAGCTGTCTAAATCTGTGTCGGCCAAGCCCTTAAAACCGGAAGCATAAATAATCGGGAAATCCAATTGCTCATGGCTGGCGTTTAAGCTGACAAATAAATCAAAAGTTTTGTCTACGGTTGCATCGGGAGCAGCGCCGTCTTTATCTACTTTGTTTATTACCACAATAGCTTTAAGGCCAAGTTCCAAAGCTTTTTTAAGCACGAACTTAGTTTGAGGCATTGGGCCTTCTTTAGCATCCACCAACAGCAAAACACCGTCAGCCATTCTTAAGGTGCGTTCTACTTCACCGCCAAAGTCGGCGTGTCCCGGAGTGTCTACAATATTAATTTTGGTGCCATTGTAAATAAGGGAAGCGTTTTTGGCGCGAATGGTAATTCCGCGTTCACGCTCCAAATCCATGGAGTCCATTATTAAATCTTTGGTGTCGTCGTTGACTTTCACAGTTTGTGTCTGTTTGAGCATGGCGTCTACCAGCGTGGTTTTGCCGTGGTCAACGTGGGCAATAATGGCAATATTTCTTATGTTGTCTCTTTTCATAATATTAGATTATGGATTAAAGTTAACAGATTATAGAAGGGACAAGACTTTAATCTTAAATCGCCAATCTTAAATCTAATTTATCAAATAAAAATTGCCCAAAAACCTCTAGGGCAGATGTATAAAATATAGCATAAATAGTGCCTTTTTGTCAATTATTTGCTATAATTTAACGGAGAGATAATTAAATATATTTATGGCCTCATCCGGAAACAAAATTCAAAACATTAGCTTCTATATTCTGTTCGCAATTGTCGGCTTAACTGTGGCCTTAATGTTTTTGCCGTTTTTTGAGCTAATAGCCTTAGGCGGAATTTTGGCTGTGCTATTTTCACCGGTTAAGTTAAAAATTTCCAAGAACATTAAGTCGGAAAGTTTGGCCTCCGCCATCACTTTAATAATTGCATTAATTTTAGTTATTGTTCCTGTGTACGGCATTGGGCAGCTGGTATTTAATGAAATTGTAAATGTCTATACACAGCAGGCGAGCCAGGGTTCCCTAGCTGCCAATTTAAATAACTTTGTTAGCCATTTGTCCGGGCCGGTTCAGGGTGTGGCGCAAAATATTTTAAATAATATTTCCGCAAAGGCTTCGGCCTTCGCCGGAAACGCTTTTCAAAGCCTTACCGATATTGCCGCTAACATTGCCGGATTTATTTTGGACGTAATTTTGGTAGCCTTTACTTTTTATTACTTACTTAAAGACGGCAGCAGGTTGCGGGCTTTTATTGAACGAATATTTCCTCTGGAACAAAGCCACGAAGCTTTGCTGGTAAAAAAATTAGAAATGGCCATAAATGGCGTGGTCCAAGGCTCGTTTACTGTTGCCTTGTTGCAAGGCGCCGCTTCTACGGTTGGCTTTATTATTTTCGGCGTATCTCAGCCGCTGCTCTGGGGCGTGTTTACGGTTTTAGCTTCCTTAGTGCCAACCGTTGGAACTTTATTGTCTTTAATTCCGGCAATTGCTTATTTGTTTATTTCCGGACACACGGGCGCGGCTGTGGGTATGACAATTTGGGCATTTGTAACAATCCAAGGGATCGGTAATTTTATCAGCCCTAAGCTAATTGGTTATAAAACTAACTTGCATCCGTTGGTTACCTTGCTGAGTATTTTGGGAGGATTGGTCTTGTTTGGCTATTTAGGATTTTTAATCGGCCCAATTTTAATGGCCATGTTTATGGCCTTGGTGGATATTTATTCCGGCAAAGACAAAGAACTAGTAACTAAATAATTTTTATGATTACAAACCAAAAACAACAAACAATTACTTTTCTATTGCTGCTTGGCTTAGTAGGGGTCGTGGTCTTTTTTGTTTGGTTGCCATTTTTAAAACTTTTAGCCTTAGGAGCAATTTTGGCAATTTTATTTTCTCCGGTCTACACCAGGCTATGCAAGGAAATTAAAAGCGAATCCTGGGCAGCCTTTTTAACCATTCTTCTTATTTTATTAATTATCATAGTGCCATTATATTTGCTTGGGCAAACGTTATTTAATGAACTTAACAGTTTGTTTAACTCCTATAAGCAGGGAAGCATATCTTTTGACAAGACTTCCTTTATACAAAGTTTGCCCGGTCCAACTCAGGAATACGCTTTAAAATTTTTAAGCGACCTGGCGCAAAAAATTTCCGGTTTAGCGGCCAATGCCTTTGTTGGAATAACGGCTGTCTTTTCCAACTTAGCCAGTTTTATTGTTTCTTTAATTTTAATATTTTTTACCGCTTATTATTTATTGCGTGACGGCAAAAAAGTTAAAAGCTATGTTTATTCTATTTTTCCTTTATCAGCCGAAAACGAAGATATTTTAGTTACCAAAGTTGAGGCGGCGGTTACCGGTCTTGTTAAGGGTTCATTTTTAATTGCTTTGACTCAGAGTGCTGTTGCGGTTGTGGGATTTTTAATTTTTGGAGTTCCCGGAGCTTTTCTTTGGGGCGCTTTTACGGTCTTGGCGGCCTTAGTCCCAAACTTAGGCACCTCGCTGTCTATTATTCCGGCGGTAATATATTTATTTATAGTAGGGCATACCGGCCAGGCGGTTGGCATGGCTATATGGGGAGCTATTGCCGTGGGCACGATTGATAATATTATAAGCCCAAAATTAATTGGCTCGAGAACAAACATTCACCCGCTATTAGTCTTGTTTAGCGTTATTGGCGGCTTGCAGTTTTTTGGTCCGCTTGGTTTTTTGCTCGGACCGATTTTAATGGCTGTCTTTTTAGCCTTACTTGATATTTACCGCATCAGTCTTCAGGCGGGAGCCGAAAAATAATTTAAAAATAGAATCATGAGTTAGGAATATAGAAGCAAAACATAATTCATGATTCAAGATTCTTAATTCTAGTCTTAGCATGAATTGGTATCAATACACAAAACAACAACTTGCCCAGGAACTGAAAACCGACCTGGAAAAAGGTTTGACTCCGCAAGAAGTTAGCGCCCGCCTAAAGCAATATGGGGCAAACATTTTGCCGGAAAAGCCGCCGGAAAGCTGGCTGGTTATTTTTTTGCGACAATTTCAAAGCCCATTAATTTATATTTTGGTGGCTTGCGCAGCCATAATTTTTTATTTGCGGGAAAATACCGATGCCTATATTATTTTGGCTGTCCTGTTGATTAACGCGGTAATTGGGGCGGTACAGGAGGGGAGAGCCGGCAGAATGTTGCAGAGTTTAAAAAAATTATCTACGGCGGAGGCTTCGGTATTGCGCGGAGGCGAGGAGGTTATTGTTTTGGAAGCCGAGATAGTCCCGGGAGATATTTTGGTTTTAAAGGAAGGGCAGCGCGCGGTGGCGGACGCCAGAGTATTTTTTTCACATAACTTAAGCACAGATGAATCCGCCTTAACCGGGGAATCGGCAGCGGTCCATAAAAAAGAAGGTCCGCTCGCAGATGAAAATTTGCCTATTTCTTCCCAGCATAATATGGTTTTTAAGGGAACAGCGATTTTGGGTGGCGACGGGCTGGCTGTTGTTGTTGGAACCGGCATAAACACCGAGGTTGGAAAAATCAGCCAAACTTTGCTAATGCCAGAAAGCGAAATGCCGCTGCAAAAAAATATAAAAAAACTTTCCAAATTTATTATTTATTTGGTAGTGGCAATGTCCGTTTTTTTGTTTATTCTTGGCACACAAGCCGGGCAATCTCCCAGAGATATGTTTGCCTTAATTGTTTCTTTAGGCGTTTCTGTAATTCCGGAAGGGCTACCTTTGGTTTTAACTTTAATTTTGGCTCATGGCGTTTGGCGCATGAGCAAAAAGAACGCTTTGGTAAAAAAAATGCAGGCTGTGGAGGCTTTGGGCCAAGCGAATATAATTGCCGTAGACAAGACCGGTACCCTGACTAAAAATGAAATGGTCATAAAAAATTTATATACAGGAAAGAAAATTTATTCCGTAACCGGCAATGGTTATGAGCCAAAGGGCGAAGCGCAGTTTGGAGGAAAAAACGAGAATCAGTCTGCGGACGTAAAACAGAGCGCGCTGGTGGCTTGCTTGGCAAATAAAGCCGGGGTGCAGTTTGTGCAGGATACCGGCGGTTATAAGGTTTCCGGCGATCCGACCGAGGCCGCTATGTTGGTGTTTGGAGAAAAACTGGGATTTGCCAAAGAAACGGAAGAAAAGAAGTATGTTGAAGCCGCGGAAATTCCTTTTGAATATAAAAACAAATTTCGCGCTGTTTTTTATGAACATGAAGGAAAAGTTTTTTGCGCCATTGCCGGCGCGCCTGAAGTTATTTTGCATCACGCCTCTCATTATGTGGAAAACGGCTTGACCCACGCCAAAACTTCGGCCGACCAAAAACTTTTTGAAGAAGCAGTGGAAGAATTTGCAAAAAAAGGTTTGCGCGTGGTGGCTTACGGGTTTAAGCATTTAAGCAAAACCCATCCGCTGGATAATATTAATGAGTTGGTGTTTGGAGGTTTTTGGGGAATAGAGGACGCGTTAAGGCCGGAAGCGGCCAAGTCGGTAAGCATGGCTAAAGAAGCCGGGGTTAAAGTTGTAATGATAACCGGCGATTTAAAAAATACAGCCAAGACTATTGCTGTGGAAGCCGGAATTTTTTCGGAAGGGGATATAATTTTAACAGGAACGGAACTCGCGGAACTTTCTCCCGGGCAGTTAAAAGAAAAATTATCCAAAGTTTCGGTATTTTCCCGCGTTACTCCCGAAGACAAAATGAAGATCATTCAGGGCTATAAAGCTTTAGGGTTAACCGTTGCTATGACCGGCGACGGCGTTAATGACGCGCCGTCTTTAATGGCGGCCGACCTTGGGGTGGCGATGGGCAAAATTGGAACAGAAGTGGCCAAGGAAGCGGCGGATATAGTTTTATTAGACGATAATTTGGGCAGCATAGTTACGGCCATAAAAGAAGGCCGGGTAATGTACGCCAATATAAAGAAAGCCCTGCAGTTTTTATTTTCAACTTCTTTTGGAGAATTGCTTACCGTAGTGTTTAGTTTGTTTTTGCGGATTCCGGTGCCGGTAACCGCGGTGCAAATTTTGTGGCTAAATTTAATTACAGACCCGCTCTCCGGCGCGGCCCTGGCATTGGAAAAAGACGAAGGCGATTCTTTTAAAAATAATCGCGGCCGGCTGTCTAAGTTTTTTATAGACCGACAAATGTTGATTCATATTGGGCTTATTGGCCTGACTATGGCACTAGGCGCCCTCTATATATATCATGTTTATTATTTGGCCGATGCAATTAAGGCTCAAACTATGGCGCTTACGCTGCTTGCAATGTTTCAATGGTATAACTCGCTTAACTGCAGATTCAGGTTCAAAAGCGTTTTTAACAAAAGGATTTTTGGCAATGTTTATGTTTGGCTGGCTATCGGCATAAATTTAGTTTTTCAATTTGTGGCGGTCAGCACGCCGTGGTTTAATCATCTGTTAGAAACCAAGCCGCTTGCTTTTGGCGAATGGGTTGCGGTTTTTGTTTTGGCTTTCTCCATAATTTTAGTGGATGAAATTCGCAAGTTAATTTATCGTAAGGCCGCAAAAATATAGCGCTTGTGCAGGTTTGGGATTGTGCTAAAATTAAGGAAAATATATGAAAAAAAGCTTAGTAGAAGATACTCAAAAACGTTTGTCGGGCAAACAAATAGCGCCGACAATTTTAACAATTTTTGGCGCGACCGGAGACCTTTCGGCCGATTATTTATTGCCGGCTTTGTTGCGCATGGAAGAGCATGGGATGCTGCCTAAGAGTTTTAGGCTGGTTTGCGTTGGCCGTAAAGAGTTAAACGCAAAATCTTATTTTGATTTTGTTTTAAAAAAATCAACTGTGCTAAAAAAACTGCCGACAAAGGTTAAACAGTCTTTTTTAAAGCGCTTAACTTATTATCAGGGAAATTTTGATGACGTCGCTTCTTTTACCGGTTTGGCAAAGCTTTTATCCGACCACGACCAGCCAAACAAGCACGTTTGCTATAATCGCTTGTATTACTTTGCAACCAGCCCGCAGTATTTTTCCGGCATCGCGCACATTTTAAAAAATTCCGGCCTGCTTATGTCCTGCAAAGCCCATGAGAGGAAAGTTCGAGTTTTGGTGGAAAAGCCGTTTGGTTTTAATTATAAGTCAGCCAGTGCTTTGAATAAGCTTTTAAAGAAGTTTTTTGAAGAAGAACAAATTTACCGCATAGACCATTATTTAGGCAAGGAAACAGTGCAAAATTTAATGGTGGTCCGCTTTGCTAACGGCATTTTTGAGCCGCTTTGGAATAACAAAAATATTGACCATGTGGAAATTAGCGTTTTGGAGAATGACACTACAGCCAAGCGCGCTGAATATTACGACCAGACCGGAGCGATTAAAGATTTTGTGCAAAACCATATTTTGCAAATGCTGTCTTTAATTACCATGAACGAGCCATATAATTTAACCACCGAAGATATTCGCAACGAGAAGCTAAAAATTTTAAAAGCTTTGCAGCTGCCAGCAGGGGAGTTAAGGCAGTCTGTTATTAAAGGGCAGTATGCGGGATACAAAAAAGAAGTTAAGGCCGACAGTCAAACAGAAACTTTTGCCGCGCTAAAAGTTTTTATTAATACGCCGCGCTGGCAGGGTGTGCCGTTTTATTTGCGCACTGGAAAAGCCCTGCATAAAAAAGTTGCGGAAGTTACGGTGCATTTTAAAGAACCGGCGCGCTGTATTTTTCGCAACTGCACGGCGAATGTTTTAACTTTTCGCATTCAACCGGACGAATCGGTACATTTGCAAATCAACAACAAAGTTCCCGGTTTTGGCGTAGATATTCACCAAGGCGACTACGGCTTTGGCTACAAGCAGGCATTTATGACCGAACTGCCCGGGGCGTATGAGCGGTTGCTGTTGGACTTTATAGAAGGCGACCAGCGCTTGTTTATTCGCAGCGATGAAATAGAATCTTCCTGGAAATTTATAGACAGCATTACGGAAAATCCTGAGTTTAAAAACTTGCCGGTATTTAGCTATAAGCAAAAAAGCGCGGGACCAAAAGAAGCTGATGAATTTATAAAAAAAGATTTAAGAGAGTGGCGGACAAAGTAATTGCCCAAAATTGCCCAGAATTAAATAAGATTGCACAAAATTAAACCTCTGCAACTTAATTTTTGGTCAATTCTGGACAATCTTGCGCAATTTTGGGCAATTATATCATTTATACAATTTTATTTATTTTTAAATTATGGTCAATTCAAATACTTCCTGGGGTAAAGTAGCCGGATGGTATAACCAATTACTAGAAGAAGGGGAAGATACCTATCAGGAAAAAGTAATAAAGCCAAATTTGCTAAGGCTGCTGAATATAAGTCCTGGCGAAAACATAATTGATATTGGCTGCGGCCAAGGTTATTTTTCGCGCGAACTGGCAAAGGCTGGAGCTAAAGTTTTGGGGGTGGATATTGGCGCTGAATTAATTTCTTTGGCAAAAACACAATCCGGCAAGAACGAAAGTTATTTGGTTTTGTCGGCGGAGAAATTAAACGGCATTGCTGATAACCGCTTCGATGCAGCTATTTGCATCTTGGCTTTGCAAAATATGAAAAATTTGCCGGCGGCCATTGGCGAAATGTCCCGGGTGCTAAAACCCGGGGGGAGGGCGGTGCTGGTTTTAAATCATCCTACCTTTCGCGTCCCCGGAGCTTCGAATTGGGATTATGACGAAAAGCAAAAAGTTCAGTACCGCAGAATAGACGGCTATATGTCGGAAATTACCCAGGCCGTGGATATGACCCAAGGAGTAAAAGAAATGAGGAATAAAAAATTCACTTATTCTTTTCACCATCCGCTGCAGGTTTATTTTAAAGCTTTTTATAAATCGGGACTTGTAGTAAGCCGCTTGGAAGAATGGATTTCCCATAAAACCAGCGACAAGGGCGCGAGAAAATTGGCGGAAGACAAAGCCCGCAAGGAAATTCCGCTGTTTATGTGTATTGAGGTCAGAAAGACCGCGGATACGCGGATGCAGGCAGGATAGCGCGGATAAAAACTGCAAATATGCAACTTTTATATCAGAACCAAACCAAAATGATTATCGGAGCGTTATATAATGTTTATAACAGGCTCGGTTATGGTTATCGGGAAAAAGAATATCAGCGTGGGTTTGTGAGTGAATTGGAAAAATTAGGTTTGGTTTTTGATAGAGAGTTGTACTGCAATTTAAAATATGATGATAAAATAATTTCCAAGTTCTTTATTGATTTTTTAGTTAAATTTAAAGAAGAAAAAATTAACATAGTTGTTGAGTTGAAGGTTGCGGAGGAATTCCACAAAAAATATTTTGATCAAGTAATGACTTATTTAAAAACAAACGGTTTGGAATTAGGATTACTAGCAATATTTACTAGAAAAAGTGTTTTAATAAAGCGAATAATTAATCAAAAAACAAAATCCGCGTAATCTGCGTTTATCAGCGCATCCGCGGTCTATACATTTATGAAAATTGCAATTTTTGGTTTAGGAAAAATGGGTATACAAATTGCCCGTAGATTACAAAAAAATAATTTTGAGGTATTGGCCTGGAATCGATCGCCGGAGCCGCGCGAGGAAGCCGCAAAAGCCGGAGTTAAAACTTTTGAAAAAGTTGACGAGCTTGTTGGCGCCATGGCGCAAAGCCCCAGGATTTTTTGGATAATGTTGCCCCATGAAATAGTCGCTGAATTTATTGAAAAGCAAATCGGGCCGCACTTGCGCGCGGGGGACATTGTTATAGACGGCGGTAACAGCTTATATAAAGAATCTATAAAGAGAGCCGCGGAGCTAAGTGCCAAAGGCGTGGTATTTTACGACTGCGGCACCAGCGGGGGCGTTTGGGGCGAAGAGAACGGCTTTGCGCTTATGGTTGGCGGACCAAAAGAACAATGGCACGTGGTAGAACCTATTTTTAAAGTTTTATCTTCCGGGGAAAATTACGGGCTTATGGGGAAAAACGGAGCCGGACATTTTGTAAAAATGGTGCATAATGGCATTGAATACGGAATGATGGAAGCCATTGGCGAAGGCTATGCGGTAATGCAAGCCAGCGATTTTAATTTGGATTTGAAGCAGGTTACTAAAGTTTACCAGCAGGGCAGCGTAGTGCGCAGCTGGCTCATAGATTTGGTTTATAATATTTTTGACGGGGAAGATATTGCCGGAACCAAAGGCTATATAAAAGCTAGCGGCGAAGGGGAATGGACAGTTAACGCCGGCCACGAATTGGGCGTGGATGTTCGGGTAATAGAAGACAGCTTAAAAGTCCGCAGCGAGTCGGAAGATCCGGCCAATCAAAATAAATTTTCCAACAAAATTGTGGCGCTTATGCGCAAGCAGTTTGGCGGCCACGCAATAAAAAAATAATATTCTCATATTCTGCAGAACACCAGAATGTTTTTATGGAGAATGGATTGTATACAAAAGCGGAAATAAAACTTTTTAAAAAACTGAATTCGCCGCAAAAAATTCAGGGCTTTTTAAATTCGTTAAAGTTTAACTTTGAGAAAAGCGGGGAGACGTGTTATTCCCCGCGCCAGGTTATAAAACATAAAACCGCACATTGTATGGAAGGCGCGCTCTTGGCTGTGGCGATTTTGGAATTTCATGGGGCAAGGCCGCTTGTGGTTGATCTTCGTTCGGTCAAGCCCGGGGATGATGACCATGTAGTTGCAATTTATAAAAAATTTGGCTGTTTTGGCGCCATAAGTAAAACTAATCACGGCGTACTGCGTTTTCGCGAGCCGGTTTATAAAACTTTGCGGGAATTGGTTATGTCTTACTTCCATGAATATTTTTTAAACACCGGGCAAAAAACATTGCGCGAATATTCGGAAATTTTTGATTTAAGTTTTTTTGACAAGCACCCCCTCACCCTTAATCCCTCTGCCTCAGAGAGAGAGGGAAGGGAAACAATAAACTGGCGAACTAGCACAGAGCAGCTTTTTGCAATACCGCAAAAGCTGGATAAAATAAAACATTATAAAATTTTAAATAAGCTGCAAATAAAAAATCTGCGCCCCGCGGATAAAATAGAAATTAAAATGGGGAAAATTGTAGAGTGGAAAAAATAAGTTAAATGAAAACGACGCAGGGTGCCTTTAGGGTCCCTTGCGTCGTTTTTTGTGTTGTTGGCTGCGACCGGTTCTACCAGTCGCAACCGTTTGCCGTCATCTGGTGCAGAAGCATGTTCTGCACCGTGTTTTCGTTTCCGCTCATGCGGGTGAGCTGGAGGTATCGATCGGGTCGGTAGAAGAAATACCTTGCCCGTCGACATCCCTCTTCGTGGCTCAAGGCCTCGAGCGGTTCGTTGCCGGTCTTCTTCTCCGGTGCCGGCTTTGCACCCTGCGAAGCAGTCACACCGCTCGGTGGTGCCGGTTTGGCGGGTTCCTGCCCTACTGTACACTGCAGGGAGAGCGAAAAAAATACTAAAATGATGGCCTTCATCACAATACTCCTCCTCAGAAGTAGGTAATTATTATATCATATATTGACATAATTGTCAATAATAAAACCCCCTTCTTTAAGGGGGTTTTTATAGTTTTAATATCAGGGTTGTCTACTTTTCTTCTATTATTTTTTTGTAGTATTCCAAATACTGGGGGACGACTACTTTGGAGCAGAATTTTTCGCAGGCGATTTTTTTGGCGTGTTGTCCCATTTGTTTTCTTAAATTTTCATTATTCACCAAAAGTTTTACCTTGTTTGCCATTCCGGAAACATCGCCCAGCGCCAGCAAAAATCCGCTTTTTCCTTCTTCCATTACTTCCGGCACGCCGCCAACATTAGTGCTGACAATGGGATTTTCATAACTCATTGTTTCCAAAATACCCATGCCAAAACTTTCTGTTTCCGATGTGTAAAGCCCTAAGTCGGCAGCATTTAAATAGTTTTCAATATCTTTAACATTTTCTTTAACAATAAGTTGTTTGCCAAGTTTAAGTTTTTTAACTAGCGGTTTAAACGGTTTAAAATCGCCGCCGCTTAAAATTAACAGTTTAAAGTTTTTTTGTGTTTTCATTTTTGCCGCCACTTTCAACAAATCAGGAATTCTTTTTACCGGACGAACATTAGACAAATGAATAGCCAAAACATCGCTGTCTTTTATTTTAAGTTCTCGGCGCATGGCGTTGTGGGTTTTTTTTGGCGCCGGAGGAGAATAAAAATTGTAAATAACCTCAATATCTTTTTCGGTTTTTAAAAATTTTATTGTATCATTTTTTAAATTTTGTGATACCGCAGTTACGCCGTTGCTTCTTTCAACCGAATATTTAATTATTTCAAAAAGAGCAGGATCTTTGGCCAGCAGGGTAATGTCGGTTCCATGCAAAGTGGTAATTATTTTAGGCGGTTGAATTCCATTTTGCCTCATAATTCTTTTAGCCAGTAGCGCCGCGGTGGCGTGCGGCACGGCGTAATGCACATGCACTACGTCCAGCCCGTATCTTTTTTGCACTTCTTCAATGGCAACGGCCAGCGGCAGGGTGTAGTCCGGATATTTAAACAGGCTGTATTCGTTAATTTGAACTTTGTGGAAAAAAATATTTTTATGTTTTTTCTCCAAACGAAAAGGCGATTCGTAAGAAATAAAATGAACCTGATGCCCCAGGAGCGCCAGTTCTAGCCCTAAGTTTGTTGCCACAATGCCGCTGCCACCAACGGAAGGATATCAGACAATTCCAATTTTCATATATGATGCCGATATAGGGATTAATACTAATGATACGGATAATACCGATTCTTTCTAATAATTTCTGGATGACAGGTTAAGATCGGATAAATTATTTAGCCTGATAGGGTCATTTTTCCATAACCCTTGTGCGGACTTAGTGCCAATGGCTACGCCAAGCGCCTTGGCGCGGGCGGTAACCAGGCTCTCATAATCTTTATTTTGCAGCTGGGTATTATGGCAATTTATCATTTTTACCCAGGTATCATAAACTTCGGTGGTATCAACCACCAAATCAACCGGAGCGGCAAAATCCTGAGTAACAGGGTAATAATAGAGCGCGGTAATTTTATGGGTAGCTAAGCCTTTTAATTCGGCCAAACCCCCATAGCGCGCAAAACGGGCGGCATCGCGGGCCATTTTTCCGGCTTCCGCGTGGTCCGGGTGTTGGTTCTCGTCCGTGTGCGGCGCTAAAATGACATCGGGTTTAAATTCGCGAATGTACTTGGCAATAACAAAAGCATTCTCGGCTGTATTTTTTATATGACAGTCGCCGCCCATTTCCAGAAATTCAATTTCCGCGCCAATTAATTTGGCGGCTGCCCGGGATTCTTCGGCGCGGCTTTCGGGCGTGCCGGCGGTTCCAGCCTCTCCTTTAGACAGAACTAAAAGTTTTATTTGCGAGCCCGCAGAGGCTTCTTTGGCCAGCAAACTGCCGCAGCCAAATTCCAAGTCGTCCGGGTGGGCACCAATTGCAAGTATTCTTCCGCCAAAGGCGGATCCGCCTTTGGCGGACATAGTGGTTTTCATTAATAGGGTATTAATTAGTTAGATAGCCAGGCCATTTCCGGCTGGTCAATTTGTTCACGCTTCATAAATTTTACTTCCGGGAATTGCTCACGCTTAATATATTCGTATTCCGAGTTGCCGGCAATGTAGTGAGTGCAATGAATAACCGAATTCATCCAGGCAAACCTTTCGTCTTTTCCCGGGTTGATTTGCCACTTTTCAATTTTCTCCGGCAAATCAAAGTAAGTGTATTTGCCGCCGCCTTCATGCAGCGCCGCTTTGTTGTTTTCAATCTTGGCGCGGACAATTTCTCCCTGGTAGGGGAGATCGGCAAAATATTCACCCTTTATGTCGGGGGTGGCGAGCCTAAAATCTTTGTCCGATGAGCGAACTATTTCCATGCCATCCAGCAAATGCATTTTTCTATACATCTCCAGGCAAAAATCTGCTACCGTTTTTTCGTTTACTCGCTCAAAAATATCTTTTAGGCTGTCTGCCGGTTTGCCGTTAACCTCATAAGGTGGAGCTGGCGGTAAAAAGCGGGGCAGTTGTTTTAAGATTTCTTCTTTCCATCCGGCCGGAATCCTTTTTAAGTAAAGCGGCGAGAATTTTTTTTGCAGTTTGTTTTCCTGGATAAAATTTAAACGGACCTCCGCATCTGTTTGCAGATCTTTCATTACGGTAATTGTTTCCCTATAGTCGGCATCTGAATCATGATAAAAAAAGACTATCTTGCCGCCGATGTCTTTTTGCAAAGCCCGGGCAGCATTAATTTTTCCCACTAAGTAGCGTTTGGGGAAAAAACCGCAGGGTTGTTGGCCAAAACAAATAATTGGGTCATTCACCCCGTTAGAAATTGACATATTTTTTCTGTTTTAAAACATTCATGGACTTGTAAAAATGCTGTTTATTAGCGACGTAGAGCGAGCTGCCTTGCTTGCAAGGCAAGCGAGCCGAGGAAGTAATACAGGTTCAATACCTCGCGAGCTTAAGCTGCGAAAAGCAGTCTGCTCCTTGGGTACAATACCTCGTAAGTTTAAACTCCGAGTAACCTTTATTATTCCCCGTAGAATGGAATTTTTTACGGGGTTCATATGGATATTTTAGCATTTTATCATGTTAACATCAAAACAATATTAGTATGCTTTTAGTAACCACATATTTTAATTGTTAGTTGACAACATACCCTAGGGGGGTATATAGTAAATTTAAGATTTATGAATTAAGATATAAGATTTATGCAAGAAAAGTATAAAAAGAAGTTAATAAGCCATTTGCACCGCATTGCCGGGCAGGTGGTGGGCATAGAAAAAATGGTAGAAGCCGACAAATATTGTGTGGACATAATAACGCAGAGCCTGGCTGTGGAGAAGTCCTTGCAGAGCTTTAATGCGGATTTGTTGGAAAATCACTTAACCGAACACGTCCCACATCAGTTTACCCACGGCCAAAGCCAGAAGGCCGTAAAAGAAATGGTAAAAATTTACAAGCTAAAAAACAAATAATATGAAAAAAGTTAAAATTCCAATTGCCGGAATGCATTGCGCTTCTTGCGCTAATGTTATTCAGCGAACTCTAAAAAAAACGATTGGGGTTGCCGGAGCGGAAGTAAACTACGGCACCGAAACGGCCGAAGTGGAATATGATCCAAAACAGGCGAGCCTGCAGGATTTGTCCGAGAAGATTGAACCGTTGGGGTATAAATTTTTACTTGAACAAGAACCCTCGCACCCAAGCAGCCACGTTATGCCGGACGGCAGCGTAATGAGCGGTATGGATCACAGCCAGCATTTGGGTTTGAATCAAAGCAAGGAAGAAAAACTAAAAGAGCTAAATAGTTATAAGCACAAATTATATTTTGCTTTGCCCGTAGCGGGTTTAGTGTTTTTGGCAATGCTCTGGGACGTTGTGGCTGCGGGCTTTAGCGGTTTGCCGGGTTTCTTTTTAATGGGCGAAGTATATTCTAAAATTTTATTAGTTTTAGCTACAATTATTTTATTTTGGATTGGGCGGCCATTTTTAAAAGGCTTGTGGAATTTTGTTCGCTTTGGCGCTGCCAATATGGATACTTTGGTAGGTTTAGGCACGCTGTCGGCCTATGCATATAGCGCCGCAGTGGTGTTGTTTCCCAATCTGGTTAAGACTTTAAATTTACCCGGAGAAACATATTTTGACGTGACCATTGTGGTGGTGAGTTTTATTACCTTAGGAAAATATTTGGAAATAAGAAGCAAAATTAAAACCGGGCAGGCTTTGGAAAAATTAATGAATCTCCAGGCTAAGACCGCCATAATAAAATTGCCTGAAGGAGAAAAAGAAATTTCCGTTGAGCAGGTTAAAATTGGCGATTTGATAATTGTGAAGCCGGGCGCAAAGTTGCCGGTAGACGGAGTAATTATAGAAGGTAAATCTTCTATAGATGAAGCAATGGTTACCGGGGAAGCCATGCCCGCAACCAAGCAGGCGGGAGATGAAGTAATAGGCGGAACGCTGAATAAGCAGGGAAGCTTTATTTTTCGCGCAACCAAAGTCGGTGGCGAAACGCTGCTGGCCCACATTATAAAAATGGTGGGGGAAGCGCAAGGGTCTAAAGCGCCAATCCAAAAGTTGGCGGATAAAATTTCCGCAATTTTTGTGCCGGTAGTTTTAGGTATTGCGCTGTTGTCTTTATTGCTATGGTTGCTGGTTGGCCAAAACGTGTCGTTAGGAATATTGTCTTTCGTCAGTATTTTGGTAATTGCCTGTCCATGCGCCTTGGGCCTGGCTACTCCCACCGCCATAATAGTTGGCGTTGGCAAAGGGGCGCAAAACGGAATTTTAGTAAAGAATGCGGAAGCAATGGAAAAGCTTAGAAGCATAAATGTATTGGTCGTGGACAAAACCGGAACCTTAACGGAAGGGAAGCCGACCGTCGCTGATATCAAAGTATCAAGTAGCAAGCATCAAGTAGCAAGTTTACTGCAGATTGCAGGGTCGCTGGAAAATAAATCTGAGCACCCATTGGCGGATGCCGTGGCAAATAAAGCTAAAGAAGAAAATATAAAATTATCACCAGTAACAGACTTTGAAAATTTGGAGGGGCGGGGAGTGAAAGGGATAATTAGTGGTAAAAAATATTTTGTCGGCAGCCCGAAATTAGCGGAAGATTTGAAATTAAATTTTGATAATAATCAACTCAGCGAATTTACCGGCCAGGGGAAGACTCCGGTTTTGGTTATGGATGAGCACGCGGTTTTAGGGATAATTATTATTGCCGATAAAATTAAAGAAGTGGCCAAAGAAACAGTGAGGCAGTTGCATAAATTAAATATTAAAGTAATTATGCTAACCGGCGACAACAAGCAGACGGCTGAGTATGCTGCCAGGCAAATCGGCATAGATGAAGTTTTAGCCGGGGCGCTGCCGCAGGATAAAGCAATAAAAATAAAACAGCTCCAGGCGCAGGGCTTGGTTGTGGCAATGGCCGGAGACGGCATAAATGACGCGCCGGCTTTGGCTCAAAGCAATATTGGCATTGCTATGGCAACCGGCACCGACATTGCCATTGAGTCGGCGGATATTACTTTGCTTAAAGGGGATATAACGAAAATTTTGGGGGCAATCCGCTTGTCGCAAAAAACTTTAAGCACCATTAAACAAAATTTATTTTGGGCTTTTGCGTACAATGTCGTTGGCATTCCGCTGTCCGCTGGTTTGTTTTATCCGTTGTTCGGTTGGCACTTAAACCCAATGTTTGCGGGGCTGGCCATGGCTCTTTCTTCTGTTTCCGTGGTGGTTAACTCACTACGTTTAAAACGTGTTAAAATATAATTGTAAGTATATAGGGACATAAGTATGTAAGGATAATAAGTAAATTAAGAACAAACACAATTAAAAAGAAAAATATGACAACCAAAAAACAAAGTTTCTTAGGATTAGTTTTAGCGGCAGCTATTTTATTGCCGGCAGGGGCCACAATGGCGGCGGCTCTGGTTCCGGGTTATGGCATGATGAATACGACCAGAGTACAATCGGGCAGCGGAGCGGTAACAATAAGCCAGGATGCTAATGCTCAAAAAATAGAGGGCTATATGGAAAAATTGCAAAATGGCCAGTTGACTTCCGACGAACAAAAAGACATGTATGGATTAATTAAACCCAGTTACCCGGTAATGACTTTTACCTCGTCTGTCCCGGCGCTAAGAAATCAGCAATATGGTTTTAACATGATGTCGGCTGCTCCGTTTGGCATGATGTCAGGTTATGGTCATCAGTTTGTTTGGTATTCGTTAATGTGCGTTATTACGGTTGTCTTAGTTTGGGTGGCGCTGTTGCTAACCATTGCCATGTTATATAAAAAAATTAAACAAAAATAATTTAAATTAGTTAAATGCAAAATACGTCCTTTATCGCAATATTTTTAACAGGCCTGCTAACCGGAGGGCTTACTTGCCTTGCCGTACAGGGCGGGCTGCTTGCTTCAACCATTGCTCAGCGGGAAGAGGAGCGGCTAAAGGGTGAAGCGCAAAAAGGAACAGCTGCGCCAATTTTGTGGTTTTTGCTGGCGAAGCTTGTGGCTTATACAATTTTAGGCTTGCTTCTTGGCTGGTTTGGTTCGTTGTTCGCTTTATCGCTCACTGTAAAATTGGTTATGCAATTTGCCGTGGTGATTTTTATGTTTGGCACCGCTATGGCTTTGTTAGACGTGCACCCGTTTTTCCGCTATTTCATAATTCAGCCGCCAAAGTTTTTAACTCGGTTGGTTAGAAAACAGTCAAAGAGTAAAGATATTTTTGCGCCGGCAATTTTGGGGGCTTTTACGGTGTTCATTCCGTGCGGTACAACCCAGGCCATGATGGCTTTGGCAATAGCCAGCGGCAGCGCTATTAGGGGAGCGGGGATAATGTATGCGTTTGTTTTGGGAACCAGCCCGATCTTTTTTTTGCTCGGATATTTTGCCACTCGTTTGGGAGACTTTTGGCATAAAAAGTTTTTTCGCGCCGCCGCTTTTGCCATAATATTGTTGTCTTTGTTTAATTTAAATAACGCGCTGGCGCTAACCGGCAAGCCAATTAGCCTTACGGATATTGGAAGCAGAGCTTTTTGCGCCATTGCCTATTGCCCAAGCGGCAACCAAACCGCGGTTGGGGAAACTAATTCAAACATTACTCTTACCATAGGCGCTTCCGGTTATAGCCCAAACAGTTTTTCCGTGCCAAAAGATTCAGATATAAAAATAAAATTAGTGAATCAAGGCGGTTCCAGCTGCGTTCAGGATTTCACCATCCCTTCATTGGGGGTACAAAAAGTTGTTCCGCTGGGCAGCAGCGGCGAGGTAACTTTTCATAGCCCAAGCAAACCAACTCAAATTGCCTTTATGTGCAGTATGGGAATGTATAGAGGGACAATTAATGTTAATTAACCTAATTTCTAATTAATCTAAATAATCTCCAATGATTAAATGTCTAATTCGCCTTTATTTTATTGGATATTAGGAATTAGGGTTTGTTTAGAAATTAGAATAATTAGTAATTAGAAATTTACAAGCTTTATTTTTTATAAAAACGTTTTACTAAGAATTGCTATGATACAGACAGTAATTTTAAAAATAAATGGCATGCACTGTTCTTCCTGTTCTATGAATATAGACGGGGAGTTGGAAGACACGGACGGAGTTATTAAGGCGGACACTAGCTATGCTAAAGCCCAAATCTCGGTGGAGTTTGATGAAAGCAAAATAAGCCTGGAAAAAATAAAAGGCATAATTAAAACAGTCGGCTACACAGCCGAAGAAAAAATATGAATTTTTTTAAAACCGACACTACGGCAAAAATCTTATTTGTCCTCTATATAATATTGTTTGTTGTTTGCGCCATAAATCCCTATGACCGGGCGGACTGGTGGGCGGAAAATGTTCCCATTTCCGCCATCGCCATTGCTTTAGCTGTTATGTACGCCAAGGGAATTAAATTTTCTCCGCTGTCCTATATTTTAATGAGCGTGTTGCTGTTTATGCATACTATTGGCGGATATTATACCTTTGAACGCGTGCCGTTTGGCTTTGTTACTAACTTGTTCGGATTTGAGCGCAATCATTACGACCGCGTGGCGCACTTTACCGTTGGTTTTTATGCTTATGCCATTGCCGAGCTTTTATATATGAAGCAGCTGGTAAAAAATAAAATCATGCTATTTTTGTTTCCGGTTTTTGCCATTGGCTTTGTAGCTATGGGCTATGAATTAATTGAATGGATATTCGCCATAACTAACGGCGGCAGCGCGGGAATTGCTTTTTTGGGCAGCCAAGGAGATATTTGGGATGCGCAAAAAGATATGTTGGCCGACACCCTGGGAGCAATTTTTGCGGCGAGTTTATTTTTGTGGCGATATCGTAAAATTAAAATGTCTTAACCTTTATGATTTTTCAGCCAAAACACAGAGCTTTAATTTTTGTTTCTGTAATTTTGTTGGTTGCCGGCGGGATTTGGCTTTTTTCCGGCAAGAAAGGGAGTAAGGTTGAAAATCAGTCCGTAAATAATACTGTTAATGCCGCCAATGAAAATATTAGAAATTTAAATATTAAAGAGCATCAGGAAATCTCCAGCCCGCTGACAATTACCGGCGAGGCTAAGGGGACGTGGTTTTTTGAAGCCAGCTTCCCGGTAATCTTAACCGATTGGGACGGTAAAATTATTGCCCAAGGGATTGCCAAAGCCAACGGGGATTGGATGACGGAAAACTTTGTGCCTTTTGAAGCCATTTTACAATTTGTTAAACCCGGTTACAAGAACAACGGCAGCTTAATTTTGAAAAAAGATAACCCATCCGGCCTGCCGCAAAACGACGCGGCTCTGGAAATTCCCGTAATTTTTAAATAATTTGAATGTTGAAAGACAATAATTCTGTCCCGTATCAAATTAAAGTAAGCCGCCGCGCGCGTAAAATGCGCTTGGCGGTTGCTTGCGATTCTACGGTTACATTAACCCTGCCATCCGGTATGGCTATTAGAGCAGCTGAAAAGTTTGTTGCGGCTAAGCTGTCCTGGATAAAGCGAGCGCTGGAATACTTTAAGACCCATCCGGTTAAGCCGAAAGCCAAAGCGGTGAGAGGCGAGTATAAAAAGTTTAAACACCAGGCTTTAAGTTTGGCGCAAGCCAAAGTAAAACAGTGGGCGGAATTTTATGGGGTTAATTACCAACGCATATCAATTAAGAACCAAAAAACCCGTTGGGGCAGTTGCAGTAGGAAAGGGAATTTAAATTTTAATTACCGGATTGTTCATTTGCGCTCTGAACTGCTGGACTATTTAGTAGTGCATGAGGTTTGCCATTTAAAAGAATTTAACCATAGCCGAAAATTTTGGGCGGAAGTAGCAAAGGCGGCGCCAAATTACAAACAGTTAAGAGCGGAGCTTAGGGCTTATGGGTTTTAAAGAAAATGTAATAAAATTTTTGCAAAAAGTTCCCAAAGGCAAAGTAGTTAGTTATGGCCAGGCGGCCGCGGCCGCCGGAAGCCCTCGGGCGGCCAGGCAGGTTGGCGGAATTTTGCGCAGCATCGATACAACAGCAGAAAAAGTTCCCTGGTGGCGGGTTGTTAACAATGGGGGAGTTATTAGTATAAAGGGGAACTGGACAGCGACAAAAGATTTGCAAAAACAGTTATTGGAAAAAGAAGGAATAAAAATAGAAAGAGACTTTAGCTTGGATATGGAAAAATATCGATGGAAGAAGTAAGGGGGTAAGTATTTAAGGATACAAGGATACAAGGATGTGGGTATACAAGTAAAAACTAACAACTATGAACAAAAAACTAACAACTAGCCAAGGTTTTACTATAATTGAACTGGTGGTGGTAATTGCTATAATTGGCCTGTTGGCCGGGATAATAATAGTCGCAGTACAGCCAGCCAGGCTAAAGGCGCGCGACGCCAAACGAAAAACCGATATGGCGCAGATTGGCCGTTTGTTATATTCTTCTTCCTGCTACGCGCCCAATGCCGGAGCCGGGGATTATGACTTAGCGGACTTGGTGCCTGAACTAACAACTAAATATCCGCAGTATGCCCAATACGCTTCTTTTTTACCGGTTGATCCAAAAACCGGCAGCTCGGAAAAAACAAATTATAAATACAAATATAGCGCGGACGGGCACTGTGTGGTATATATGAATATGGAAAATGAGAGCGAACCAATTACTTTGCCTAGTATAAATCAGCCCACTGTTGGCGCAGGCCAGGGAGTATTAAAAGCTTCTGCCGTGGGACCAAATGGAACGAATATCTATTATCAGGTAGGAAGGTAGATGGTTGTGAGTAGTGAGTAGTGAGTACCTGCCTGCCGGCAGGGATGGTAGATGAACAAAGAGATAATTAATATAAATCAAATGAATCAAAACGAAACCGGATCTGTTTGCCCATCATGCGGTTACCCGAACCATGCTGGACATGCATCCGATTGCGCACTTGTTAATCAGCCAAAAGAAAAACAGGAGAGTGAAGTAAAAAAAGTTATAAAAACAGGCAACGTGGATTTGTCCAAAGGATATGACAGTGTTGATAAAATAGAAAGGTTTGTTGCATATTTGAAAAAGCAAGGACTAGAAGCAGAGAAATATCTTTATAGCGGATTTGCCGCATCTGATGCCAAAGTAGTTGCTCAAACAGGAACCTATAGTAAAAATGGAATCATTTTTTGCGCCCCATATTCAGAGTTAACAAGTCGTTATGATAACGATCAAAATCCGTTACTGACTTATGCAGCTGCCCATGAAAAAGGGGCAGTTGCCATGTATAATCCAGAATTTTTGGAAAAAGATGAAAAAGGTGGTCTTTATGGTTATCGTTTAAAAAAGGAAGCCGCCCCACAGCAAGCTATTGAGGCTATAATTAAAGTAAAAGTGTATTAATTTCTATTTATGATGAATAATCAAAATCAACAAACAGAAATAGCCGTTCTTGGTGCCGGTTGCTTTTGGTGCACGGAAGCGGTGTTTCAAAACTTAAAAGGTGTAAGTTCGGTTTTGCCTGGATACACTGGCGGCAGTTTGGAAAACCCGAGTTATGAACAGGTTTGTGGCGGTAATACGGGACACGTAGAAGTTGCCAAAATAGAATTTGATTCAAGCGTAATTTCCTTTAAACAATTATTGGAAGTATTTTTTGCGGTGCACGATCCGACTACCAAAGACAGGCAGGGCAATGACGTGGGAGCTCAGTATGCCTCGGCTATATTTTATAGCTCGCCGCAGCAGAAGCAAGTTGCCGAAGAAGTAATTAAAGAAGTTGAAGCGGAAAAAATTTATAGTTCGCCAATTGTTACCGAAATTCGCCCTTTAGAAAAATTTTACTTGGCGGAAAACTATCATCAGAATTATTATTTAAACAATCCCGGCAACCCATACTGCGCCGTGGTTATAAGCCCAAAGGTTAAAAAGTTTCGGGAAAAATTTTCTATGTTATTAAAGTCTTAAATATTAAAAAAGCCAAAATCCACCATAGGCTAATTCGCACGAATTAGCCTATGGTGGGGATAATAATTATGATAAGCGAAGCAAGGTTAAATAAAATTAAAACTGTGGCCACGGCCAGGCAGGAGGGGATAGTAGTATTGGAAGATATACATGACCCGCATAATGCGGCGGCGGTTTTGCGGAGCTGTGAAGGTTTTGGCATTGGCAAGGTATATTATATTTTTGACAAAGGGGAGAGGTTTAACCCGCGCAAAGTTGGGAAGGCGACTTCTTCTTCCGCTAACAAATGGCTGGAGTTTGAAATATTTTCTTCCGCGCGCGAATGTTATAAAAAATTAAAAAAACAGGGATACAAAATTTTTGCCACGGTTTTAGACGAGAAGGCAAAAAGTTTGTATAAAACAGACCTTAAAGGACCAAAGACCGCGCTGGTGTTTGGCAATGAACACCGAGGCTTAAGTAAAGAGGCAATAGATCTTTCCGACGCGCATATTTATATTCCAATGCAGGGTTTTGTGCAAAGCTTTAATCTCTCTGTTACTGCGGCTATAACCCTTTCGGAAATGTTCCGCCAGCGGCAAAGCAATGTAAAAAAATACTTGCTCCCAAAAAAACTGCAGAATAAATTAATTAAGGAATGGAAGAAAAAGTAATTATGGAAAATTATTTTAATTTAATTTATTTGGCTTTAGCAATAATAAACGTTGCCGCTTTTATAATGGTGGGGATAGATAAAAGAAAAAGCGTTAATGACAGCGAGCGGTTGCCGGAAGTAAACTTCTTTTTAATGTCCGCGGCATTTGGCTCTTTGGGAATTTTTTTGGGGATGTACTTTTTTCACCACAAAACCCGCAAAGCCTACTTTCCCCTTGGTGTCGGGTTTCTACTAATTCAACAAGTGGTGTTATTGTGGCTGGTTTATAAAATAGCAGAATTTTAATTTATTGAATTTCTAATATGAAAATTAAAGCGCAACCAATATGAGTTTTAGTAAAGACAATATAAAAATTTTAGTTGAGAGAATTAAAGCTCTTTCCCCAGAAAAGTTTTTGGAAGAATATGAGGATACAGAATCTCTCTATGAAAAAGATGTTTCTGAAGTTCTAAAGAAGGACGAACGTAGAAATATATTGATAGCAGCATCAACCGACCTTCAATTGTTAGCTGTAGTAAGGCAAAAGTTTTTGAATGATAAAGAAATACCTTATGAGGCCGATATAAAAAACGAAATAGAAAATCTGTGGAATTTTAGAATGGGTTTGGCTGAACGTTTTGATATTCCGCAAAGTTCTGCGGAGCTTTCGAACGCAGAACTCGACATGCTATCAAAAAGAATGATTGAATGGTTTACTGTGAGAAAAGAGTTAAAAGAAAATCCAGAAGGAGTCAAAGATTCTTTTAAAGAAGGTAATATTTTTAAAGCCTAGTTGAAAAGGTGATTGACTATAGTATATAACCAAACAAAACCCGCTAAACGCGGGTTTTGTTGTAATTTGATCTACATTAAGGTAAAATTATAAGAAGAAAGTTTAAATATTTTGGTAGCTTGACTGTGGATAAGTTAACAAAAAATTGAGTAAACCCTAATAAATTTATATTTTGACGTTAGGTGAACGATTGTATACTATGAAATTAAGGAAATAGCAAGTATGGCTGGAAACAAAAAACAATTAGGACAGTTTTTTACAACCAACTCAGATTATATATTAAAAGGGCTAGAAAAAAGAGTTGTAGGTAAAGAAGTTATTGACCCATTTGCAGGAAATGGGGACTTGTTAGTTTGGGCCAAAAATAATGGGGCAAAAAATGTCAGGGGTTTTGACATTGATAAAAAATATATAAATAAAAAAACTATTAAATTTAATGACAATATTTTATCACCGCTTAAATTTAAATTTGTAATTACGAACCCCCCCTATCTTAATGTAAATAAAGCTACCAAAGAAACAAAGTTTAAATATTTTTCTAAATTTCAGTTTGAAGATTTATATCAAATAGCATTACAGTCTATTATGGACAGTGACGAGGGAATAGTAATTGTTCCAATCAATTTTCTTTCAGCAGAAAATTCAAAAAGTATAAGGGATATTTTTTTCTCCAAGTTTGAGATAGTTGAAATTAATTATTTCAAACAGCAGGTATTTGCAGATACCACTTATAACGTTATTGCTTTTTATTATGTAAAGAAAACTAATTATTTTAAGGAAGGTTTTGAGATTAAAACACATATTTATCCTGAGGGTAAAGATATTTTGATTAAACTAGAAAGAAAATATGGATGGATTATTGGAGGAGAATTTGTAAGCAAAATAAAAAACCAAGATAATAATTTAGGAGTATACAGACTTACAGAAGAAATGATAAACAATCAGAAAGGGGATATTAAGTTAAAAGCAGCATATAACCACATTGATCAAAGGGTTGACATTTATGTTACAAAACAACTTGCTGAATTAACTAAATCTAATGTCATGCTTTTGAAGGCAATTGATAGCGGTACTGATAAGGGGAAGATTGCCCTTGAAAATATAAAAAACTATGGAGTGGAGTGTTTGATTAGCAAATCAACATCCCGCCATATGATATATTTAGTTTTTAGTGAACCACTGCCAGTTACTATTCAAAATAAAATTATTAATTTATTCAATAAGAATCTTGAGCAGTTAAGGCAGGATTATTGTTCTTTATTTCTAACCAACTACAGGGATAAAGATAGAAAAAGAATATCTTTTGATTTTGCGTATAAATTAATTAATCACATTTATTTTAATAATATTATCAACAAGTATGAGAATTTAAATGTTTTACCATTAAAATTAGCAAATGAATAATTTACAATTGCTCAAACATTGTTCGAATCACCCTGAGCCAGTACTAGATGAATCTTACATGTTTATAGAAAAACATAAGGATTTGAGTTTGTATGCAAAAAAAACACAAGAAATCAAAAATCAATTAATTACTCTCAAAGAACTAAATAAACAAAAAAGTAAAGAAGTAAAAAAAGTTGAGAAGAACATTTATCACAACCTTGCTATTTTACTTGAAAAAAATGCCCAGTTTTCTGAATTTGGGTGCTTTATTAATGCTTGTGATGCAACCGTTGAAGTGGCTTCTAAAAATCTTCAAGCTTTAGAGAAAATCACCAAACTTTATCTTGAAAAACGAGATTTAAATGATATTGTACCTGGAGAGTGGATTCAGGCCTTAATTGATAAGACTTCGTCCCGCAAAAAAGGACAAGCAGGGGAAGAGAAATTAATAAAGATTTTAAAATCAAAAGGTTATTTATACACGGAAAAATTCGAAACCTTTATTAAAAACAAAAAAAGCGTTTCAAAGTTTAAAGGTGATTTTACCCTGAATGGAATTTTAAAAAACTTTAAAGTCCAGATTGGCAAAGACTCACAAAATAAAAAAATGGATTTATGTGTTAAAAATGGTAAAGATATATATTTTTTGGAAGCCAAACACATTAGTATAAGTGGAGGGGCTCAAAACAAACAGATTAAAGAATTAATTGATATACTAAAGAATAAATTAGTAAATTCAAAATTCCATCAGGTTTCATTTTTAGATGGTGCGTATTTCAATTTATTGTTTTCTAAGAATTTAAAATTAAAAAATGCAATTAAAAAAAGCATTCTGAAAAATAATGAATTTGATGATGGCGAAAGCCCATTAAATAAAATTGAAAGTCAAAAAGTAGATATAAATAATGCACTGAAGTTGAATACTGGCAATTTCTTTATTAATACAGCTGGCTTCAACAAGTTATTTTGAAAAATAAATTTAATTATTCGGTATGAAATTAGTAGAATTTATTGAGCATTTAAATACTATCTCATTAGAAGTTGAAAACCCAGATGAGGTTTTTGTTGAGATGGCTGATTGCATGCCGGTAGTTAAACCAGCATTTAAAGACGGGGTTGTGTTTATCACTGACACTAAATAGTTTATTTTTTCAATATTGTCATAAAGATAATATTTATGATATTTAGTACCTGGGATTTTTTTACTCACAATAAAGAGGCTCAAAAAATAATTAGCCTGTTGAATATAATCACTGGCCAAAGTGTTGTGGAAATTGGCGCGGGTAAGGGGCTAATGTCTTTTGCGGTTGCCAAAACGGTTGACGATAGTGGTTTTGTTTTTTCCACCGAACACGATGCTGAAAAGTTGAATAAATTAAATACAAAAGCTGTAAAATTGGGACTAAAAAATTTACACACCGCGAAAGCGGGGGAAGACAGCCCGAACTTGCCTGATAAAATGTTCGACGCAATTTTTATGTGCAAGGTTTATCATCATTTTACCCAAAGCGCAAAACAAAACGCGGCATTTTATTCCCATTTAAAACCGGGAGGACAATTGGCAATTATTGACTTTGAGCCAAGGTGGTATTTAAAAATGTCCACGCCTAAAGGCATTCCTGCAAGCTACGGCGGCCATGGAGTATATAAAAATGTGGTGATAGACGAAGTGCAACAAGCGGGTTTCAAATTAAAGCAGATGGTTGATGATTTTGGCGGAGGGATGTATTGCGCGATTTTTGAGAAAGTTTAGGAATTTTGTGTTTATTTTTTTGATAAGCATAGACAAAGGGATTGTGTTATAGTATAGATAGTGCTAGAATAGCAGTTCATTATTCAAATTATAAAGGCAGCTAGCTGCCGGGAAGAAGTAGAAATTTATGGGAAATTTTCAGGGTGGCGGGAATAGAGGCGGAGGTTTTAAAGGACACGGCAACGGCAGGCCTTCATTTGGAAAAAAGAGCTGGGGTGATGACCGTCCTCGCGACATGCATCAAGCTACCTGCAGCAATTGCGGTAAGCCGTGCGAGGTACCTTTTAAACCAACAGGCGAAAAGCCGGTGTATTGCAATGCCTGTTTTAGCATTAAGCGAGCGGAAAGCGACGACAGAGGTCCTCGCCGTGATTTTGGCGACAGGGGAGACAGAAAACCTTTTGGAGGCAGGCCAAGCTATCAGTCCACTCCGCGCCAAAGTATTCCTCCGTCCGCCAACGATGATATAAAAAGACAGCTTTCGGAAATTACCGGTAAACTGGACAGATTAATTACCAGCATGGAAAAATTAGCCGGCAGCTCAAGCAAAGTTGCTTTTGTGGCTCCGGTTCCGGTAGTCAAAGCCTCTCCTGCAAAAAAAGCAGAGGCCCCAAAAATTTTGGCGAAACCTGCTGCTAAAAAGAAACCGGCAGTTAAAGACAAAAAGAAAAAGTAGCTTATAAAGCACTATCATAAACTTATCCAACTGGACAATTTTTGCTTCGACAGACAGGCGCGCGCCTGCCTGCGGTAGGCAGGAATTGTCCAGTTGTTTTTAAGTGCTATAATTAAAGTAAGTTAAAGAATAAATTATGGCCACTAAACAATCTACAATGGATTATTTGCTTGACCAACTAAGCGGTTTGGCAAATGTACGAGCGCGGAAAATGTTTGGCGAGTATGCTTTGTACTGCCAAGACAAAGTGGTGGCTTTAGTATGCAACGACGAAGTTTTTGTTAAAATTACCCCGGAGGGCAAAAAAATAATGGGAAAGAATTATGAGGAGGGAATTGCTTACCCGGGAGCTAAGCCATCTATCCATGTGCCGGGAGATTTATTGGAAGACAGGAAGTTTATTAGTGAGTTAGTTTCCCAAACGGCTGCTATTTTGCCTATGCCAAAACCAAAGAAAAAAATGATATAATATATTTAGAATAATATTAAATCTAATCAAATGCCAATAGAAAATGCGTCAGTGCCGGTGAAGCTGGGAAAGTTTCAAGCCAGCAAGATGATTGTTAAGGAGTCTTGGGCCGTACTTAAGCAGGACAAGGAAATTATGTGGTTTCCGGTACTTTCGACAATTACTACGATTTTCGCCGTGCTGATTATGGGGATTGCCTTTTTTGTTTTTATTTTACACGGCAATGTGCAAACCTGGGATGTGCCAAAAGACGGCAAAATTAGCGACGTGGTTATGTACAGCACCTTGTTCGTTTATTATTTAGTGGTTTTCTTTATTGTAAACTTTTTTGAGACGGGGCTGTTTATAATTGTGCAAGGCCGGTTCTCCGGACAAGACTTGGGTTTTCATGATGGTATGAATGGCGCCGCAAATAATTTTAATAAAATATTTATTTGGTCCTTTATTTCCGCAACCGTTGGCATTGTCTTGCGGATTATTGCCGATAAATCCAAACTAATAGGTAGAATTGTTGCCTCACTTTTTGGGGCGGCATGGAATATTTTAACTTACTTTAGCCTGCCTTCCTTGGTAATTGGCAACACGGGAATAAAAGATTCCTTTAAAGAATCCGCAGCCATGATTCGAAAAACCTGGGGTGAAACCATTATTGTAAATTTTGGCGTTGGTTTATTTTTTGCTTTGCTGATTTTTTTGCTCACAGCTTTATTTGTTGGCATGGTAATAATTTTCCATTCACTGGCGGCATTTTTTATTGGCTTAGGTTTATTTATTGCTATTATGATAGTTCTTTCCATTGTTTCCACCACGCTGGATTCAATTTTTAAGTTAGCTTTGTATAATTACGCCCGCACCGGCCAAGTGCCCGTGGGTTTTACCAAAGAACTAATTGAAGGAGCCATTCAGCCGGGGAAAGTATAACATGTTAAAAATCTTTTTAATGTGGGCGGCGTTCATTCCGGTGCCGATAATAAACGGCGCGCTTCGCGAAAGTTGGTATAAAGCAAAAGCGGGGGAGCTTGGCGCAAATGTAATTGGCTTTTTTATTTTATCAGTTTTCTTTTTGCTCTACACTTATTTATTTTTTAAGAATGATCTTGGCGGGTTTAGCGCTGGCAAATTATTTTTAACCGGCGGAATTTGGCTTGGCCTTACCTTGGTGTTTGAATTTGGCCTGGGGCTTTTGGGCGGGAGAAGCTGGGGCTATATGCTGGCAGATTATAATCTTTTTAAAGGCAGGCTTTGGCCGCTGGTTTTGGCGGTTATATTTTTTGCTCCTTTTATTGTGAAAAAGATGTTAGGTTAGGTTATCCACAACCGGCCTGTTGACAAAGGGTGAACGAATGTTTACTATAAAGAAAATAGCAGTTTATGGAGGACTCACAACAAAAACCTGTTTCTAAAATAGAGCAAATACGCAAAGACTTTCCCAAAGCCGGCATGCGCTGGAATGAAGAGGAGAGTAATTTACTGAACGCGGAATACAAAAAATGTTTAGAGGAGAATTACGACTTTGAAAGTTTTTTGGATTCCATGGCGCAGCTCCTGGGCCGCCGACCGAACGGAATTCGCGGACGGCTGGCTTTGAGTTTTCCAAATATTCCGGGCTGGGATTATGAAGCCGTAAAACAGCGCGATGAAGAATATAAAAAAAAGAAATTGGAAACTGCAAGCCGCGCAGCAACCCCCGAAACTGACGAAATTTTTATTCGGGAATATAAGAAATATCTTTTAGCAAAAAATGAAACTTTTCGAAAATTTATATTAAGATTATCCAAAGTTGTTGATTTGCAAAGAAGCATAATCCGGTCAAGGCTATTGCAGCTTATAGAAGATATTGTGGAATATGAGCAGGAAGACATTGGGGAACATCTTAAGCCAGCAAAACATGACAGGGAAGAAGACATGGAAGAAATAGACATAACTTCCAATCCGGAAATGTTGGCAAGCTTTAAATTAATGGAAGAGACCCGCGAGAACATTTTTTTAACCGGAGAAGCGGGGACCGGAAAATCTACGCTGCTTAAATATTTTAAAACACACACCAACAAAAACACCGTGGTGCTGGCGCCAACCGGCGTGGCTGCGGTAAATGTTGGCGGGCAAACCATTCATTCTTTTTGCGGGTTTGGCCCGGACATTACCATTGGTCGGGTTAAAAAAATTTCCTCCGGCGGAGGGAAAAAAGAATTATTACAGCGTTTGAGTACGGTAGTAATAGACGAAATTTCCATGGTGCGCGCCGACTTGCTGGACTGCGTGGACAGATTTTTAAGGCTGAATGGCCCTGCCGGAAATTTGCCGTTTGGCGGCGTGCAAATGGTGTTTATTGGCGACCTTTACCAGTTGCCGCCTATTGATAAAGATTTTACCGCCGGCGGCTTGTTTGCCGAATATAAGAGCCCATATTTTTTTGACTCCAGAAGTTTTCAAAGCGGAAATTTTAAGTTAATGGAATTAAAAACCGTGTATCGGCAAAAAGACCGGGGCTTTTTGGAAATTTTAAATGCCGTGCGCAACAATGCCGCCAGCACCGAACATTTGGAAGTTTTAAATAGCAGAAGCGAACAAGAAGGCGATAAATTTACTTTTGAACAGTTTGCGGTGTATTTAACCCCGACTAATTCCCGCGCTTCCCAGGTTAACGATTATTATTTAAACCAGCTGCCAGGGCAGGCAAAAGTTTTCCAAGGCTATGCTTCCGGAAAACTGGAAGGCAAAACCGCGCCCGGGGAAACAAATCTTAAGCTAAAAGTTGGCGCTCAGGTTATGATGCTAAACAATGATCCAAAAAAGCGATGGGTTAACGGGACAATGGGAAAGGTTTTGGGCTTTGTAAAATCCCGGGACGTAATGGACGACGCTTTAGAATATTTGGAGGAAGACGGTTCGGAAAATGGTTTTAAATTTCCGGAGGGGAATGACCTGCTTATTAGAGTGGGGCTGGAAACCGGAGAAAAAGTTTATGTTGGCAGGCATACCTGGGAAATGTATAATTTTTATTTGGACAAGCATACGCAAAAAGTGGAATCTAAAACCGTGGGTGAATTTACCCAGTATCCGTTAAAACCCGCCTGGGCTTTAACTATTCATAAAAGCCAGGGAAAAACTTTTGACAAAGTTTATGTGGATTTGGCCGGCGGTACCTTTGCCCATGGCCAGTTGTATGTGGCGCTGTCACGCTGCCGTACTTTAGGAGGCTTGTACTTAAAGCGCCCGGTGCTGCAAAGCGATATTTTATTGGACAATAGGATTGTGGAGTTTTTATCATATAAAAATTAAACTGCGGGTCCAAATGCCCGCGGCGAAATAAAAATTAACGCGAAATAAAATGAAAAAAATATACAGTTTGGCCTGCGGGGCCGTTGTAATGTTTTTTGTGTTGCCCGGAATAATTTTGGCAACAGGGACAAAAACCATAACCGGCTACGCCCAGAAAATAAGCGGCAGCACGGTTGTGCTTGCCAGCAGCAACGGAGCAAAATATTCAGCCGAAGTTGGCCAAGCAACGCTTACCAGGAAAAATGGCGCGCCCATGCGGTTGACGGAAATTTTAGTGGGGGACAAGGTGGAAGTTAAAGGAATACTTTGGGGCGACAACAGCATTAGTGCAAGTTCTTTGCGCAATATGTCGCTGTATACGCATAATGGCAGCTTTAGCGGCAAAATAACAGAAATTGACCCTTGGAGCCAGAGTTTTACTTTGCAAAGCTCTAAGTATGGCAATCAAACTATTAAGACCGACAGTTTAACCGTGTTTAAAAAGAATGGCAGCTCATCTACTTTTAAAGATTTAGAATTGGGCATGAGCATGACAGTTAAAGGAGCGTGGGACCGCAGCACAACTGTTATTGCGGCCAGGGAAGTAAATGGCACTTTGCGCCTAATAAATATAGATTTTACCGGCACGCTTACTATGAAGAGCGACGGAGCCATAACGGTTATTGGCAATGGCAATGTAATTTATGGGGTAGATATTACCAAGGCCAAGCTGCAAAATAAATCGGGGAAGACTTTAAGTTTATCACTTTTTAATTTGAGTGATACAATTAGAGTACAGGGAAAACATGTTTCCGGCAGTGTGAAGGTGTTGGCCGAAACAGTAAAAGATTTATCAGTAACCAAATAATTTAATGGCTAAAATAACAATCAATTTAAAACCGCCGGTTACCGTGGCAAAAGAGGCGGCTAAAGGGCTTGAGCTTCACCACAAATTTAAACGCGGCGGCACTGCGGTAGGCTGGGCCAGAGCCAGGGAGTTAAAAAACAGGCAAACAGTTAGTCCGGATACTATTTACCGGATGGTCTCATATTTTGCCAGGCACGAGGTGGACAAAAAAGGCAAGAATTTTTTTAACAAGGAAAAACCATCTAACGGCTATATTGCCTGGCTGCTTTGGGGCGGGGACGCCGGGAAAACCTGGGCTGAGAAATTAAAGAAACAATTAAAAGGAATTAAATGAGAAATAAGTATATTCAAGTTTTTGGCTGGTATGGGGTAGTTGCAATTTTGGGAGCTTATTTTTTGGTTAGCTTTTCTTACCTTGTTCCGGGCGGCTTACCGTATCAATTACTAAATTTTACCGGGTCATTGGGTATTGCAATGGCGGCTTACAGCAAAAAAGACCGTCAGCCGCTGTGGCTGAATATTATATGGATGCTAATTGGCGCTGTAGTAATTGCCAGATTAATATTTTAGTTTTGAAATTTAAAAAGCCTCTTTTAATCAAAAAGGCTTTTAAAATAGATTGAGCTTATTTCAAAACGGTTGTTTGATTGTTGTAGTTAGCTCATTTATGAGCCGATGAATCGGCTAACTACATTTTTTAATATCAGATTTATTTTTTGTTAATTAAACAGGCGCCGTTAATGCAAAAGCGCTTGCCTGTCGTATCAGTTGGGCCGTCGTTAAACACGTGGCCTAAGTGAGAACCGCATTTGGAACAAATTACCTCTGTTCGTTCCATCCCATATTCTTTATCTGCTTTAAATTCTACTGCTCCGGGGATAGCTTGGTCAAAGCTTGGCCAGCCGGTGCCGGAATCAAATTTGGTGTCGGCGGAAAATAATTCCTGGCCGCAGACGGCGCAGGCAAACATCCCGTCGTGGGCATTTAGCAGGGGAGAAGAAAAAGGCGCTTCAGTTCCTTTTTCCCGCAAAATCTTATATTGCTCGGGAGTAAGTTTTTGTTTTAATTCGTCTTCATTAATTTGCATTTTAGTCGGATTAGTCATAAAGTCCAATTTAATGTTAAGATTGATTAAGTATAGCAAAATCTTATCAATAATAATAATAAGTAGCTATAAATTATATCTGTTAATAAAACAAAATTATGATAAAAATAAATTTTTGGGAGATCATAACTAGTTTATTTACCACACAAGGTGGTCATATGCTGCTGTTGCTTTTTGCGCTTCTAGTAGTTATGGCTATTTTGTCAGCGATTATTGGTCAAAAACGTGCTCGGAAGTACGAATATAGGGTCAAAAATTCAGTAATGACGGCTTCTGAGAATGAGTTTTATAGCATATTGTTAAATTTAGTTGATGGTCAATATTTTGTATTTCCTCAGGTGCATTTGGACGCATTCTTAGATTACAAAATTCGTGGACAAAGCTGGATAGGCGCATGGAAACATATTAACCAAAAGTCTGTTGATTTTTTAATTTGCGATTTGGAAAGCAGAAAACCTTTGTTGGCCGTAGAATTAGATGATCGTTCCCATGATAGGGAAAATCGCATTGAACGGGATGAAGAGGTTGGATGTATTTTTAAGAATGCGAATTTATCTCTATTAAGAATTAAGAATCAGCGAGAATATAATATAGAGGAAATTAAGCAACAACTATTTGAGCTTATTCTCGATAAACAAGATGTAGAAGCATAACAATCAAAAAATCCACCTTTAGGGTGGATTTTTTGATTGGGGCGGCTATCGGGAATTGAACCCGAATTCTCGCTGCCACAGAGCGATGTAATAACCATTATACCATAGCCGCCATGAGTAAGTTTCAAGTTATAAAGTTGAAAGTTACAAGGGGGAACAAAAAACTCTTACACAGGTTTGTAAGAGCCTACTTAAATGTTTGCTGTGTCAAACATTTATTGTGTTAAAATTATACACTAAAAACATCTGGTAGTCAATATCCTAAATAGATTCTGAAATGATTCCCTTAGGATATATTTTTTCAAACTCGCCAGGGAAATAGTCGTCAATAAATTTATACTCTCTTTTATAGTTGGTAGATAGAAATTGTCCAAAATTATGTCCATATCGTTCGGGGTCGAGCCATAAATCCATAACCTCCACAATTGAATGTTTATTCAGAATTTGAACAAATGCTTCGTAATTGACGGTGGAGCAAACAGTGTAAGGCATAGAGTCCAAATATTCAAGTGCTAAGCCTTTTTGGGTAATTTTGATTTTAACCTTTTCTCTTAGTGCTTTTACATCCTCGCCTAATAAATACCATTCTTCTAAGGTAACAATTAATGGATAAATTTTGATCTCATTTGTATAAGGAAAATGTTTATAACAGCCTCCTAAATAATCATCTATCGTTGCATATGCTTGAGCAACATCATCTGCTAAAGTATTTAAATCTTTGTCATAATTTGAATCAGAAACTAGCTCGCTTTTTGATTTAACGGTAAGTCTTTTAGCTTTGGCTTCAATGAATAAAGCCGAATTATTTTGACTAACTATTAAATCGATACTATCTTGAGAACCGCCATTTACTATGTATTTTTGTTCGGGATGAACAGAATATTGTTTCTTATCTAAAACTACTTTAGTAATCTCTTCGATATAATTCTGGTAAGCAAAACCAAAAGGATGCCCAAAACTTTTTTCATTAATTAAATCAAAATATATTCCTGAGGTAATACGCCACGCTAAAAGGGTTGGAATTGGACAGTAGTAATATAGCCCTATGTTAATTAAAGGGTAGTATTCTAGGGGATTAAAACTGTATATAAATCTATCATCAAAGTAGACTTCTTTTTTTATTAGTTTTTTTAAGTCATCAAGGCCAATTGATGTATGATTTAGAAATTTATTAAATTCTATCATTGTTATATTGGATATTGAAATTTCAGTGTCAATGTTAAATTTTGGATTAGTTAAGGTGGCGCCAAACAAAGCTGTTCCGATGGTATACCATTGCTGTAAGGTCATACCAATTTTTTCTTCAATTATTTTGCTTATTAGGGGATTATTGTAAATTTTATAATACCTAAGAAAAAATGAAGTATTGATTCTTGCCTGCCAAGGAAATTGACGGTGGCTTATTCTTCTGATTTCTTTTTGAATATTGTTCATTCCTCCAAAAACAGGCCAAGCTTTATTTTCAAAGTCTTTTAACTTGTTTATGGCATCAGAAAAATACATCCAATTTTGAAAGCTCTTTGTAGCAAATGATAGCGAGGATTGCCCATTAATTACTATTTCTCTTGCCAACAAAGATAACTCCCATTCGTGCAGAGGTCTATTGGGTAAGTTTTTTGTTTTGTGTATTTCCTGGTGTACTTCAATATTTTTTGGAAATGGTGTATCAAATTGAAAAAAATTGGCATATGCCCAAATCACAAAGAAAGCATTTTCTACAGCCACATGACGTAAATGATTTCGGAAAGGCTTATATAATTGGTATACTTTATCACTAAACATAAATTTTGGACATTTTATTGCTTACATAATTGTATATTAACATATTATGAACAACTATTAGCCTTTACAATTTTTTTCTGAAAAAAACTGCCAAAAAGACAGTTTTTTTAAAGATCTCAAAGCCTAAAATATCAATGTTTACATGTGTTTAATACATAGAATTTTTCAGTGTCACTTAACCCTGTTCCATTTTAACTAGGTATTATAAAACCCTCCCGAAGTTAATCGGAAGGGTTTTATAATTTTTTTGTTTAGTTTTCTACTCCGCCTGTTGTTAGGGAAGTAAGGTCTTGAGCTTGGACTTGTAAAACGCTGTTTAAGGACCAGCCGTTTTTTGCTAATACGCTCATGCTGGGAATTCCATAAAGCTGTCCGCCTTTTACTACATAAATTGTATGTCCCGGGCCTTTTAATAGAGTGCCGTCGGCAAAAGTTGCCGGGGAACCCAAGGGTAGTGTATTTAAGATAGAAGCGGGAATTTCTTTAATGTCTTCAAAACGTTTTTTCCAGGAATGGAAAACGTTCAGAGAAGGAATTGGCTGCAGTTGGCCGTTGGTTACTAAATAAACCGTCGGATTGCCTGCAACTTTAACTACAGTGCCGTTAGGGAGTCCGGCTAAAGTGCTGCTGGAAATGCTGCTTACCGGAGTTGTGCTCGGCAAAGTTATGGTAACAATTGGAGTTGGGATGTTGTCATCATCTGAATCGCCAACCGGTCTGCCAACACGGAAATGTTTAAACCAGTCTTTGGCAATTTCTTTTACATCGCGGAACTTTTTGCCTCTGGCATTAAAAATTGCGGCAGAAGTAAATGGTCTTAAGGTTCCGTTTACAACCATATAGATGGTCGAGTCGCCGGGGAATTTTACCAACACGCCATTTGGCAAATCTACATTAGTTGGAATTGGAGTTGGGGTGACGGTTGAGGCGGAAACAGTAATCGCATTGCTGGTTGCAGTGGTTAGTCCCGAGCTTTGCGCCACCAATTGGATAATTCCTGTTTGGTTGTATGACAAGTTTGTAAAGCTTGCTACGCCATTTGTTGTATTAATGTTTATTTGTCCGGAAATTGCTCCCAAAGGAGAAGAGCTAATTACAGACGGCGTCAGATTAATGGCGCGTCCGTTGTCGGAGCTTACTAAATTGCCAAATTGATCCTGCACCGCTACTGAAGCATTAAACAAAGTGGTGCTGGCGGTTAGAGTTGCCGGAGGTTGCTGGCTAAATGCTAATTTTGTGGCAGCTCCCGGAACCTGCGCTAAGTTTACAAAAGCAGAAGTATTGGTTATTCCGGCAATGCTGCCGCTGCTTAAAGTTATTTTACCGGTTGTTGCTAAAGGGGTGCCGTTTGTTACTCTAACTTTAATCGGGTTTACTGCGCCAATAGTAATGCTTCCAGCGGCCGTGGAAGTGGCGGTAACATTAATGCTAAAGTGAGTTGAATCAACGAAACTCACTGTGCTCGAGCCGGTAAGACCTGCTCCTGCATAAACCACGTCGGTTGAGCTTGTGGTATCAAGAACAAAGCCAGCGGGCAAAGCCCAGGTGTATGTGCCAATGGCAACATCAGCCGCTGCGCCTTCGGTTATTATAATTGCGGGCAAGGCTATTGAGCTCGCTGTTTTGCTGTCCGAGCTGACGTTTACTGTCGCTGCTGCCGGAATGCTAGCCGAGGCAAAGGCTGTTTGTAGCGTTTGAGGCAGCATTTGCCCCAAAAGCATTAACATTGTTGCCGCCATTACGGCAAATGTTTTTTTCTGCATAAATTACTCCTTATTAATTATTTGCTTACAGTGGTTATATCGGGAAATAAGGAGTTTTGTTTCAGGGCAGGCTAGTGCCGTTTCATTTTAAATTTAGCTATCAAGATTCTCTGAATAACAATCTTTTGATGGGTTTTCAAACATTAGCGAACGACATTATTAAAATGAAACGGTACTAGTAGTTAAATTTTTCGTAATGTATTTGTTTTTTTGGCATTCCCAATGCTTTCAGCTCAGCAAGTATGCCTTTCATCATTGGCGTGGGTCCGCAAAGATATATGTCGCGTTCTAAAAAATCCGGCACCTGCTGTTTAATGGTTTCGCGATTAATTCGCCCTTGGCCAAAGCCGTTGCCGGGGGCGACAATAACCTCGGACAATATAAAATGATATTTTAATTGGAGTTTTTCCAACTCGTCTTTAAAGGTAATATCTTGGTGAGTTCTCATGCCATAAAGCAGGAAAATATTTTTTCCTTCTTTGGCAAAATGTTCGGCTAAGGCTCTAATCGGCGTAATGCCGATGCCGCCGGCAATTAACAAAAATTTATCTTTTACTGCGGAGGCGGGCGTAAATACTCCCAAAGGCCCGTCGATAATTACTTTGCTGCCGGGTTTTAGCGAGTTTATTTTGTTGGTAAAATCGCCCGAGGCTTTAATGGAAAATCTTAAGTACTCTCCGTTAGGGGCGGCGGAAAAAGAGAAGGGATGGGTAAACCACATTCCTCTTTGAAGGAATGTTAAGTTCGCAAACTGGCCGGGGTAGAATTTGTATTTTTTAAGGTCGCGCCCTTTTAAATAAATGGAAAAAACACCCGGAGTTTCCGGAACAATTTTTTCAATATAAAATTGCTGTTGATAAAAACGGTAAAGCGGTCTGAGCCAGCGAAAAATTAAAATTAATCCAAAGACAAAAAAATTAAGCGTCATCCAGTAATACAGCGGGCTGCCGGAGGTTAAATCTCCGCTGTTAGTCTGGTGGCCAAAAACCAGGGCAATGGCTATATACATAACCATATGGGTAAAGTGCCAGGTTTCGTAACGCAAACGTTTTTTTACAATAATAATTGATGTGACAATAACTATGATAAAAAGAATAAGCCCAAGCAAGGCTTTAAAAACATCTTCCCAATTTTTTAAAAAATCTAAAAATTGGGGAATGAAGGCGGTTTGGCTGGCTTGTCCGTAACCCAAAGTGAGCAGTAGGGGATGGCCTAAAAAAAATAAAGCAATTCCATAGCCGACCCAGCGGTGAAGCTGGTTTAAGCGGTCATGGCCGAATTGCTGTTCAACAAAAGTTATGCGCCCAATTAAAATTAACTGCAATAAAATAAAAAATTCGCCCAACAGGCCAAACAACCGGCCAAAGGCGATTAATATTCCGCTTTGAGTGCCTGAGGTTAGCAAGTAGTGCGAAGTTCCGGTGAACCACAAATAAATAACAGCAGCTAAATTTAATACGAAAACAAGATAAATTATAATTTTTTTCATACCTAATTTTACCTCAATTTACAGGTTTATTCAACAAAAACTTCTACATCGTCTCGAACCTTGTTCACTTTAATCCAAAGAGCGCTCACAGCCCCAATTAGCAACAGCGCGGCTGCCGTAAGGAAGACGACTTTATAAGCATCAACCTGAGCTTTTAAGATTATCAAACCAATAAAAGTTTGGTAGTCCGCCGGATTGGTAGAATGAATTGTGCTGTGTTGGCCAAGCTTTAAAACATTGCTGGCGGTAACATTGGTTAATATTGTGGCAAAGAACGCAATGCCAAATGCCCCGGCAATATTTCTGGCTAAAGCAAGAATGGAGGAGGCGATGCCTATCTCATGAGGATCTACGACTGAGGCGATAATATTGGTGCGCTGGGCCATGCCAAAACCCATGCCAAACGCCATTACAATTAGCGGCAGGATAATATCAATGGCTCCGGATTTTGCGTCGAGGAAGGAGAACATGTATAACCCAATGGCGGCAACAAATGTGCTGGCGGCAATAACATAACGCGGCTGCACTCGGCCGGTAAGCATTCCGCCAATCGGGGCGGCGGCCATTAATGCCGCGGCCATAGGAATAAACAGCATGCCGGCTTCGGTGGCGTTATAGCCCATATAGGTTTGAGAAAAGACGGGGATTAAAAATAATCCGCCCATCATACCCATAAACACAATAAAGTTGTTTATAAGCGTGTTGACAAAAGCGCCAATTTTAAAGAATTTCAAATCGACAATTGGTTCTTTGGCTTTATGTTCAATCATTACAAAAATGTAAGCAAAGGCAGCCATGGCAAAATAGCAGAGCCAAGCGTTAAGCGATAGCCAGCCCCAGTCAGTGCCTTTGTCTAAAACCAAAACCAGGGAAGTTAAAGAAACTCCTAAAGTAACGGCGCCCCACCAATCGAACACCGGATTTTTTTGTCCGGAGGTGGATTCCTTAATAAACTTCATAGCCATTACCAAACCCAAAATTCCAATTGGCAAGTTGATTAAAAAAACCGATCGCCAGCCAAAATTATCAATTAGCGGTCCGCCGAGCAGGGGGCCAAATACAGCCGCAGCGGCAAAAGAGGCGGACCAGATTCCCAAAGCCTGGGCGCGTTCTTTTTCCGTTGGGAATGTAACCGCCAAAATAGCCATAGCAGTGGGGTAGTCGGCGCTGCCCGCTATGGCCTGGATGACGCGAAAAATTATCATCGAGCTTAAATTCCAGGATAACCCGGCTAAGACCGAACCCAAAATAAAAATCGAGAAGCCAAGAATATAAACTTTTTTGCGGCCCAAAGTATCGCCGAGCTTGCCCCAAATTGGTACGAACACGGCATTGGCTAAAATATAAGCCGTTGCAATCCAGCCGGCAGCGGAAACCGATATGCCGAAGTCGCTGATTATATTAGGCAGCGCCAGGTTAACAATGGTCTGGTCAAGCCGGCCCAAAAAAGTGCCGACAATAACAGTCAAAAGAATCCACCATTTTAGGGAGGAGTCTTTTTGCAGTTTTGTATCTGTTTGAATTTCGTTTGCCATAGTCGGTTTGCCGATTTAATTAAAACTATTTTATGTAGATTGTCAGTTTGGCGGACATTCCGTTTTTTAATTCCGGATATTTATCCTGGTTGAAACGGACTTTAATTTCAAATTCTTGGGTAGCGCGTTTGTCGGAGATATTAAAAACGACGCCGGAGGCTTTTGAGGTTGGGCTAATTTCATCAACAACGCCTTCGTAAGTTTTGGAGCCAAAAGCGTCCACGGTAAAGCTGGCTAACTGGCCAACTTTTAATTTATCCAAGCCTTTGTTTTCCTCAATTGTCCCAACTACTCTGGTTTCTTTTGGGTCAATAATGTTGACCACGGTTTCGCCCGGATTAATATTTTTGCCAATATTATTTTTTACTTCCACAACTACGCCGCTGGTTTTGCTTTTTATTAATTCATCGCCAACTTGCGCAACCGCGGCATTGCTTTTTATGCTGTCGCCTTCGTTGACGTAAATTTGGTTTAGCTGCCCAGCCTTGGAAGGGGACAGAGCAATTAACGGGGCGGAGATTTGCGACTTGTCGATGCTTACCCTGGTGCTGGACTCCTGCCAATACAAGCCGCCGGCCACTACCGCAGCAACTACAATAATTGCAGCAGCGCTTCTGACCCACGGATTATGGATAAGTTTTTTTTCCGCAACTTCAATTTTTTCTACGGCCTCTTTGGCGGCAGTTTCAATTTTTTCTTCGGTCTGTTTAAGAGTATTAGACATAAAGTATAATTATTTTCCGCTGAAGCTGGCGACCAGTTGTCCCTGGGCCAGTCCGCTTAATATTTCTTCCCGGCCGTTTAAGCCTAAGCTGCCGGTTTGCACCGCAGTAAGCGTTGGTTGGCCTTGCTGGTTTTTAACTAAAACAAAAGTTTGGTCGTTTTGTTTAATAATGGAATTTTGAGGGATTGTAAGAATATTGGATTTTTGTTGGCCGGCAACAATAATATTTGCTCCCATACCGGCTTTAATGCGGTTGTCTTCTTGTGTGAACTGCAAGGTTAATTTGTAAGCGGGAATGCCGTTAATAATTGTGGCTGCCGGATCTATTGTAATTATTGAAGCGTCAAAAACCGTCTGGTCGCCGTAAGCATCCAAAGTAATTTTAACGGTGTCATCGGGTTTAACTTGGCCGACTTCATTTTCAGAGAGGTAGGTTTCTACTTGGAATTGCTGATCAGAAATCATAGACACAACGCTCTTTCCTACGGTAGCTGTTTCACCAATTTTTGCGTCAACAGAAGTAATAACTCCATCAATCGGAGCAGTGATTATGCTATTGGTATAAGAGTTTTGTGCTAATTGCAACAAAGCCCTGGCTGAGCTTATTTGAGCCTGAGCAGCCTGAAGATCTTCCGGTCTGGCCGCTGACTTTTTTAAGTCCAAAGCTGCTTGAGCGGAGTTTACCGCATTTTGAGCGGCATTGACGGCTGACTGTTGGTTTTGCTGAGCCGCCTGGTAAGCGGTTAGGTATGAAGTATAGCCAACGCCTTGCGTGTTAGGCAGGTTAACAGTCCAGGTGTTGTTAGTGGGGACGGAAGTAGAGGAGAATTGAATGAACAATCCTTTTTTCCCCAGTGGTTGGGGAGTTATATCAACAATTCCGTCGCCGTCTTCCAGTCCTGAATATCTAAAGCGCAAGCCGCTGCCGGTGGCGTAGACGCTTACGGTATAGCTGCCTTGTTGCGTTCCGGTATAGCTTCCGGAAACAAAAGCAGCCGCTCCGGCGCTGTTGCCGCTGCCGGGGGTAGCTGCCAGGCCGGCATTTAATAAATTTTTATAAGCATTATCAACCAGAGTTTGCTGCTGCTGAGTTGTATTTTCCAAGGTTTGCTTTGCGTTGGTTAGGGCTACTTCCGCAACTTCCGCATCGGCGTTGGTGGCTCCGTTAAGTAGCTTGTTATAAGAAGCTTGGGCGGCGGAGACAGCGGCGTTCGCCTGGTTAACCGCGGCTAAAGAATCTTTGGCATCCAGAGAAATTAAAGCTGTTCCTTTTTTTACTTTGTCGCCAACTTTAACCTTGATGACAGAAATTTGTCCGCCTTTTTGGAAGGACAAGCTTAAATTTTCGGCAGCTTTTACAGTGCCGTCGGTTTTTACCCCGGTTTGCAGGTTTTCTTGTTTGGCTTCGACGTAATCATAATTCGGTTTTTTTTGCAGCTTAGTTTCCGCGTAAGCGCCGGTTCCTAATACAAGCAAAATTCCCGCAACAGATACAATAATTGGTTTGGATAGGTTTTTTGTCATAATCTTTAATTAATCATCTTATTTAATATTTTTAAAAACTCCTGCTTTTCTTTTTCGCTAAGTTTGCTAAGTAATTTTTCCAATCTTTGGCAATGCTGTTTGCTGGCCTTGTTAAAAATGTTTAGGCCTTTAGCGGTTAAGCTTATTCGTATGCCCCGGCGGTCTTTGCCGTTGGCTATTCTGGTCACATACCCTAAATTTACCAAGTGGTTAATAAGGGCGGTGGCCGACGGGGGAGTAATGCCAAAATGGTCGGATATTTCTTTCATCGCCGGCTGCTTTGTTTCGTGGACAAAACGCAAGGCTTCCATTTGGGCCAGAGGTAAATGAAAAAGCGGGTTGCCATAAGAAAGCTTTTTTTTCAGCTCCCGAAACACAGCCAGGAAAGCGCCAACAATCTCTTCCGTATTTTTTTTCAAGTTCATATTAGTTAGTTTTACAAATAGTTAGTTTATCTAACTAATACTAATATTTTTTTAGGATTTTGTCAAGCAGATATAAGGGTTTTTGTTATTTATTCCCCGATCCCCAAAACCGCTAAAAAATGCTATAATATAGTAACAATTAATTCTATTACTATGAAATTTGTTTTAAGAGTGTTGTTTACAGCTTTAGGGGTATTAGCGGCTGCTTCCATTGTGCCCGGCATTACCATTGCCAGTTTTTGGGTGGCGGTTTTAGTGGCGCTAGTTTTGGGGTTGCTAAATATAACGCTTGGGGCTTTGCTAAAAATATTGACCTTGCCATTGAGCATAGTTACTTTTGGTTTGTTTTTTTTGGTGATTAACGCCCTTATGTTTTGGGCCGCCAGTTTTGTTAAAGGTTTTGCAGTTGCCGGTTTTTGGCCGGCCTTTTGGGGATCAATTATAGTTACTCTGGTCTCAATAATAGGGAAGAAGGCTATTAGTGAGTAATTTTGTGGCATAACCTTAATTTGTGTGTTAAAATTAAGCAGAAGATAAGATTATATATTTTAGCAAAAGCTATTTATTTTGCATTTTTTAATTTGCGCTTATGCCGTATATCAGCGAATTGTTAAATAACACCATTACCGACAGCTCCGATGTTTCAGTTGGCAAATTGGAAGACATTCTAATTGCGCCAAAGGCAGACTCCTTTGCCCCGCTGGAGTTTTTAGTAATTAAAACCCATCAGGGCAGAAAGTTTGTCCCGTATGAATATGTGGCAAATTTTAATAGCAGCGAAATCTCGCTGAAAAATTTGTTTAATAAGGTGGCGCAAAATGAATTGCCCGCAGTTCAGTTTGTTTATTTAAAAAAACAGGTATTGGATAAGCAGATTGTGGATGTGGCCGGAACCAGGGTTGTCCGGGTGAATGATTTGAGAATTGGAAATTTTGAAAATAAAGTTTGCGTGCTGGGAATAGACTCCAGCTTTAAAGGAATATTAAGACGCTTAGGGCTCGCCGGCTCAATTTTCGGCAAGCCTTTTTCTGTGTCTTTAATAGACTGGCGCCAGGCAACTCTGGTAGACAGTAAAAAGGGGCTGGAATTGAACACCGTTGCGGAAGATTTGAGCCATTTGCATCCGGCAGACTTAGCTAATATTGTGGAAGACTTGGATGTAAAATTTGGCAGCAGCCTTTTGGCTTCCCTGGATTCCACTGAAGCAGCTAAAGTATTGGAAGAAGTCGATCCAAAATTACAGACTGTTTTGGTAAAGTATTTGGGTCCGGAGCGCGCCGGGAAAATTATGTCGCAAATGTCCAGCGACGAATTTGTGGACTTAGTTAAAACTTTATCGGGGGATGAGGCAAACCAGTTTTTGTCCGAGGTAAAAGGCAGCAGAGCGCAGAGCGTTAAAAAGTTATTGAATTACCCGGACAATACCGCCGGGGGATTGATGACTCTGGATTTTTTAGCCGTAAGGCCTGAGTGGACTATTGCCCAGGTTGTCGAAGAAATAAGAAAGGTTTCCGACGGGATGAGGTCTTTGCCTTATGTCTATGTGACTTATGAAGAGTCCAGATTTATTGGCGTTGTTTCTTTAAGGAGGTTGCTTTTGGCAAAATCTCAGGAAAAAATTGGCGATTTAGCCAAGCGTTTCCCTTCGTATGCTTTTTTAAAGCCCGGCGATAAAATTGAGAAAATTATCCAGTTAATGACAAAGTATAATTTGTATACCGCAGCTGTATTAGATAAAGAAAAAAAGTTGGTTGGCGTAGTAACTATTGACGACGTAATGCGGCAATTATTCCCGAGCGCTTAGAACTTTACTAAATACTAATTCATACTAATAATCTTTATCATCTACAGGGTCAAAGTATTAGTGTATTAGCATTCATTCGTATTTAGTAAATATAGTTTTGTATGAAAAATTTTTGGCAAAAAAATAAACCCAGGCTTCTAATTTTCCTGGCAGTTTTGGGTCCCGGATTAATTACGGCCATGGCTGACAATGACGCCTCTGGAGTGGCTACATATTCCGTAGCGGCCTCAATGTACGGGATGAGTTCCCAGTATTTTGTTATTTTAACCACTTTATTACTGGCGGTTACCCAGGAAATCGGCGCCCGCATTGCAATTGTCACCGGCAAGGGCCTTGGCGATTTAATTAGAGAGAACTATGGCGTTAGAGTTTCCGTGGTTTTATTTTTGGTTTATTTTGTTGCTAATCAGAGCGTAATATTGCAGGACGTTACCGGGTTAAAGTCGGCGGTCCAGTTGTTTAATTTGCCGTGGTGGATTGCCTGGCTGCACTGGCAGGGGCTGTTAGTTTTAGTATGTCTGGCCTTAATTTTGGCAGTTGTTTTTTTAAACTACAAAAATCTGCAAAGAATCTTTTTTATAACTATTTTATTTTACGCAACTTATATTATTTCGGCGGTATTGGCCAAGCCCGATTGGGGGCAGGCATTAAAGCAAAGCTTGGTTATGCCGGAACGCAACTTTATAGGAGATCCTCATTACTGGTTTGCTTTAATTGCGGTTTTGGGAACTACGGTTACAGCTTGGGGGCAGTTTTTTATAAACAGTTTTGTGGCCGACAAAGGCATAAAGCCGGAACAACTAAAAGAAGAGCGGGCAGAGGTTTATTTTGGTTCAATCTTAACCAATATTTTTTCCTGGATGATAGCGATTGCCGTAACCTATACCTTGTTTGCCAACCACACAATTATTTCCGATGCGCAAACTGCTGCTATGGCAATTAAGCCTCTTGCTGGGAATTTTTCTTACATTTTGTTTGCTACCGGACTTTTCGCCGCTTCTTTATTAGGCCTCACGGTTGTGCCATTGGCCACCGCTTATGTTTTTACTGAGCTATTCGGGTACGAAAGAACCTTAAATGCCAGCTTTGGAAAGGGCCGGGTGTTTTATACTTTCTTTATTTTGCAAATTGTTTTAGGTTTGTTTATTGCTTTGTTTCCGAGTATTAACCTGTTTGGCCTTACCTTAGCCGCAAATTATTTAAACGGCGCTATATTGCCGGTGCTGTTTTATTTTCTTATACGTTTTTCTGAAAATCCGGAAATTATGGGAGAAGCTTATATTTCTAAAGGTTTTGCCAAGTGGTTTTTAAGAGGTTCGGCGGTATTTATTGCCGTGGCAGTTGTGGCTACAATTTTTGGCCAGTTTCTGATAAAATGAAGATTCTCCGGAGTTGGCCTTTATAAAATTAGGGCAGACTCTTTTTATATCATAAGTAATAATTTTTTATGTCTATATTAACCAAGTATGTAAAAAAATACTGGAAACTTTTAGCGTTAGCGCTTTTTTTAGCTGCGGTCAACCAAATATTTTCTTTGCTTGATCCATATATTTTCCGTTTGATAATGGATAATTACGCCACCAAGTTTAATGAGCTTAGCCGAACTCAATTTTTTCACGGGGTCGGCTGGCTGCTTTTATTGTCTATGGGAACGGCTTTGGTTTCCCGCATTGCCAAAAATTTTCAGGACTATTATGTTAACACGGTAACTCAGAGAGTTGGCGCAAAAATGTACACCGATGGGCTAGCCCATTCTTTGGAAATGCCGTATCAGGTATTTGAAGACCAGAGAAGCGGGGAGACCCTGGAAAAATTGCAGCGTGTTCGCTTGGATGTGCAGACTTTAATTACCAACGCGGTAAATGTTTTATTTTTTACCTTGATTGGTTTTGTATTTGTAATAGTTTATGCCTTTTCCGTTAGCTGGGTAATTGCCGCGGTATATTTGGCCATGGTGCCAATTTTAGGCTTTTTGTCCGCTTTTTTAAGCGGCAAGATTAAAACTGTACAAATAAAGATTATTGCCCAAACAACCGCCTTGGCTGGGTCCACCACTGAGAGCCTGCGCAACATTGAACTGGTGAAATCTATGGGGCTTTCGGGAGCGGAAATTAGCCGCCTGAATAATACTACCGAAGCCATATTAGGGCTGGAACTGGAAAAAATAAAATATCTAAGAACGTTAAGCTTTATTCAGGGAACGGTAATTAATTTTTTGCGCACGGTTATTCTGTTTACCATGATGTATTTAGTTTTTACCAAAGCATTAACTTTGGGCGAGTTTTTCTCTCTATGGATTTATTCCTTCTTTTTATTTAATCCTTTACAGGAACTGGGTAATGTAGTTAACTCCTACCGCGAGGCACAGGCTTCTTTGCAGAATTTTAAAGATATTTTAAGTACGCCAAAAGAGCCAAAACCAAAAGATCCGAAAAATATCGGCAAGTTGGAGAGTATTAGTTTTAATAATGTATCTTTTAAGCATTTAACCGCCAATCGTCCGGCGTTAGACAAGGTAAGCTTTAAGGCTGCAAGCGGGGAGACAGTGGCTTTTGTTGGTCCGTCCGGCAGCGGCAAGACGACATTAGTTAAGTTGTTGGTTGGGCTGTATCGTCCGGCCGAAGGAGCAATTAGCTATAACGATATAGATTTAACCAGCGCTGACTTGGAAAGTTTAAGAGGCCAAATTGGCTTGGTTACCCAGGACACCCAGCTATTTGCCGGCACAATCCGTGATAACTTAAAATTTGCCAATGCTGAGGCTTCCGATGAGGAGCTGTTTAAAGCTTTGGACAGGGCAGCGGCGCAAACTTTAATGCAGAGAGCGTCGCAAGGGCTTGATACGGTAATTGGAGAAGGTGGGGTAAAAGTTTCCGGCGGAGAAAAACAAAGGCTGTCTATTGCCAGAGCGCTTTTGCGCAATCCTCAACTATTAGTGTTTGATGAGGCAACTTCCGCCCTGGATTCTTTAACTGAACTACAGATTACAGAAACTATAAAACAACTTTCCGTAAACCAGGAACAAATTACGGTTTTAATTGCTCACCGATTGTCTACCATTATGCATGCCGACAGGATATATGTTTTGGAGAAAGGCAAACTTGCCGAGTCAGGCCGACATCAGGATTTGCTGGATCAAAAAGGTTTGTATTATGCAATGTGGCGCCAGCAAATTGGCGAACAGGAAAACTAGTTCAAATTAAAAAACCGTCCCGCCCATTCTAGCGAAAAAGGGGGACGGTTTTTAATTATTTCCAGACAACTATGGCGACTTTTTGTTTTAGGTTTATATTGTTTGTTGTATGGTCCCAATCTGCGGCGCTTTCAAACAAAATCTTAAATGAATAAATATAATTTTGGCCAAATTTAGTTCCGGGGTCATTGGTAATAAAATTTCCATTTTCATCATATCCTTTAACTAGCAGCATATGATAAATCGGCCCCGGAGGAGTGTAATGCGGGTTGCCAAGCGCCTGTCCGCTCTCGGGTATTATAACCAGTCGATTCTGCGCCAGAGTATTTTTTAAGTCAGCTTCCGAGAAATTTTCCAGCAGCATGGTTTTTAAGCCATAGACTTCCTCAATAAACTTGGCTGTTTCCGCAGCTGTCGTGTCTTTGTAATATCCAAAGCGGCTTTTTTGCCAACTCACTAGTTTCGCCAGTTCCGTTTCCGCTATATCGCTAGAGATTCCAGTTTTTCCGGCTGGCAGTCCGTTAAAGTAAAAATTTGCCATTAATGAGGCGGTCTCTTCGCAAGTTTCTTCATGAAGTTCATCCCAATTACCAGTTGGCGCCTGAGATGTGAAAAGAACGCTCAAATTTAAAGATTTAGGAATTACCCGCCCGCTATCCGCCGGAGCTTCAGGCGGCTGGGGCAGCGGGGCTGATAATTTTTCTGCCGGAACATCTGGTGAAGTGTTTTCTGTCGGATTTTTGTCTGTATTGGATTGGCTTGAAAATCTGCTAACGGGTTTTTTGGGATGAATAAAAAGCAAAGCGATGATTAGTAGAATCACCGCCGACAAAATTATTACAAAATTTGATTTTTTCAAAATCATAAATCTTATATCCTACATCATAAATTACAGAATTTCTTCTTTGCTTATAAGTTTAAATTGGCCCGCTGGCAGCTCTTTAGGAAGTAAGAGCTTATTTATGCGGATGCGCTTGAGATTGGTAATAGTAAGTCCAACTGTGGTGAACATGCGGCGAACCTGGCGCTTCTTGCCTTCATGAATAGTAATTCGCACTTTCCCGTCCCGCTGTTTCACCTGGGCCGGATAAGTTGTGCCGGTTGCTATTTCTACGCCGCTGCGCAGTTGCTCCAACTGGCTTTCGCTAGGGGATTCCTGTAGGGAAACTTCGTATTCTTTTTCGTGTTCATATTTGGGATGCGAGAGTTCCTGGGTAAGTTCGCCGTCGTTGGTTAATATTAGCAAACCTTCAGTATCGGCATCCAGTCTGCCAACATTCCAGACCTTAGTGCGCAGATCTTCCGGTAATAATTCAAATACGGTTTTTCTGTGCTGGGGATCGCTTTTGCTTACCACATATCCTTTTGGCTTGTTTATCATAATATAAACCAGCTGCTGGTTTGGTTTTACAGTTTTACCGTAAACTTTAACAATGTCAGTAGAGGGGTTTACTTTATCTCCTAGCTTAGCCTTTCGGCCATTAATAAGAACCTGGCCGGATTTAATGAATTCCTCGGCTTTTCTGCGGCTGGCAACTCCGGCCTGGCTAATAAATTTTTGTACGCGTTCTTCCATAAATCTTATTATACAGAATATGGTATAATTAAGCTAATACAACCTTAAATAAAAGATTTATGAACAAAAAAAATTTGCCGCTTATACTGGCTTTGTCTATACCCATAATAATGATTATTGTTCTGGCTATGGCGATTTACCTTCCCGGTTGGAATAAAAAACCGCAGCATAATTTTATTTATGCTACAGGAGATAATGCATATTACTATGGGCAAACAAAATACCAAATTGTTGATGGCTACTTAAGACAAAATCCTCAGCCGGCAACCACGACAGATCCCTATTATAAACCGGTAAATGTTGAAACCCGTTTGTTTTTGTACGACGTAAATAGCAATACTGCATCGGAATTGACTTACGAACAGGCATCACAATACAGGCTTGATTCGAGCCAAACTTCTAACGACGGATATAAGGTTGAAAGGGGAAACTATAACGGAGATTTTTTGTTTGGGTCCAATAGCAATGATTATAACAGTTGGTTTATAAAGGGTCATAATCGCAGCAAAAAATTGAATATGAAAATAACTTCAAATGATTATTACGGCATCCAGTTTTTGGGCTGGGTGGAGTAAGTTAATTAAAAGATTTAAAATTTAAGGATTAGAAAGATTTAATATAGGGAGAATTTATATGGATAAGCAACAAGTTTTGTCCGAGCTAAAACAGTTGGCAGCATCTGGGCAAATTAGCAGGGAAGAAATAATGGCAGCAATTGCCGGGCAGGGTGCGGAAAGCGATGTTGTTAAACATAACTTAAGCCTTTCGGAGATTTTGTACTACATTGGCGGCGGTATAGTTTTTTTGGGGATTTGCGTGCTGGCGTATCAAAACTGGGATAATTTTTCCTCGGTTGTTCGAGTGTTGTTAACTCTGGGAAGCGGGATTGCCGCTTTTGTAGTGGGAGGGTTGTTATACCGCTATGAGAATTTAAAAAAGATCTCACAAGCGTTTTTCTTAATAGCCGGTTGTTTAGCGCCTTTGGGCGTGAATGTTGCTTTTAAGGAAGCAGGTATGGATATTAGCGCAGACAGCCTTCAGGTTCTGATTTATTTGATTCTAACAGGTGTATTTTTTGGCTCTCTTTGGTTTTTCCGACAAACTATACTATTATTTTTTGGGATAATTTTTGCTACCGGATTGTTTCATTTTTTGGTGAATATGGTTGTTGGGCAGAACTTGTTAAGTACTGATACTGGAAAAATTTGGGAGTATCGTTTTCTGGTTGAAGGCTTTTCCTGGGTCTTAATTGGCTATTATTTGAAACCTACAAGTTTTAAAGCACTTACTGGAACTTTATTTGGCTTTGGTATTTTAACTTTTTTGGGTTCGGCAATGGCCCTTGGCGGCTGGTCGCCGGAGCAGAATGCCTTTTGGGAATTAATATTTCCGCTGTTAGTCTTCGGGGTAATATTCTTAAGCGTTTATGTTAAGAGCAAGTCATTCTTGGTATTTGGTTCCTTGTTCTTAATTGGTTATATATTAAAACTTACCGCTGAGTATTTTAGTTCAGGCCTCGGCTGGCCGCTGGCACTGGTGCTGGCCGGTTTGGCAATTATGGGAGTAGGGTATTACGCGGTAAAGTTGAATAAAAAATATTTCGCAGCCAAAGTTTAAAACAAAAAAACCTCTCCCAAATATCGGGAGAGGTTTTTCAAATTGGAAAATATTTTTTGGTTAGCAGATCAGGAACTGAATCCCGCCGCTTCTGGTGGCCTCGGCAGGAATCGGACCTGCATCAGCAGCTTAGAAGGCTGCGGCTCTATCCATTGAGCTACGAGACCAAATCAGAAGCCGCGGGACGCTATCCTTTAGACTTTGAGTGTAAGATAGTTCTGCTTTAAAAGGTGCGGTATTTATACTTTGAAAGAAAAGATTAAATTTAGTTATGGTGATCGCGGCAGGAGTCGAACCTGCGACCTTCAGCTCCGCAAGCTGACGCTCTATCCAACTGAGCTACGCGACCACATTAGAACTTGCTAAACTATATCATAAATGTTGATATTTTTCAAGTGGTTCAAAATAAGTGGACAAACAGTGCTTAAGCGGTTAATTACAGCATCTTTTTAGCCTTACCCAGGTCTATTTTTTTGCCTTTTGTTAGAGGTAAAATATTTTTTTTATCATCAATGTGAGCAAATCGGATTTTAAACAATTGACTTCCTTTTTAAAAAGAGTTAAACCATAGATAAGGAGGGAAAAAGCCATAAAATCAAAAAACAATTTAAAAAATTAAATCACAACGAGGGAGGTGATTTATATGCAAAACTTTTATATGTATATGTGCGACGTCTGCGGGTTTAGTAAACAAAACCCGGGGGTTTGTCCGCACTGCGAGTTGCCGCTTACCGAATACAGCAAGGAAGGGCAGTCAGAGTACCAGGTAGATATGGAAGAAGCAATGCGTTCAATGAGCGAGTATAAGTGGTATGTGTGACGGAGTTGGTAGATAGTATTAAGAATTAAGAGTTAAGGGAAAATGTCGAAATCAGAATTATAAAAAGACCTTTATGGAAACATAAAGGTCTTTTTAGTTTAGTCATCTTTGTATAGCTCTAGCAGTTCCCCGACAGTCCGTTCTTCCATAACGATGTTTTTAGGATCTGTATGATTGGCGTTGCAAATAATGCTTTCATTTTTTAAAACCCCGTTCTTAAGTAAGTCTCTAAACATCTGCCGGCATTCTAAGCATGGGTGAAGGGCGTCATGAGCTTTGGTTGGGTCTCCAGTATGGGTTTCAGTGCTAGAAGTGGTAATTGAAATAATAGCCCTTGTCTTACGCTCTAAAGCATCCTGAACTGCATTTCTTTCAGCACATCTTTTTTTCCAGCCCTTAACATCGCCTGGTTCCGGTTTGAAGTTGTACGCATTAAATACAACATATTCTCCTTCTGGGGTGTTTTCGCCAATTGTCAGCAAGGCACAACCAACTTTAAAAGGTTTATCTCTCCAAGAATTGGCATTGTTGCTGGTAACAGCCGCTGCAACTGCAAGTTGTTTTTTGTGCTCTTGATAATAGGCTAGTCCATTTTGCATTTCAATTTCTGAAACTGGTGCCCTTATTTCAGGAGGTTGGTATTCATAATTGTTTTCAGTAGGCATTTGTTTGCGTTTATTTTTTATCGTGGAATTTTTTATGAATATCACGCAGGCCTTGGTTGGTAATGTGCGTGTAAATTTGGGTAGTGGTTATTGAGGCGTGCCCGAGCAGGGTTTGCACTGAGCGGATATCTGCCCCGTTTTGCAGCAGGTCTGTGGCAAAGCTATGGCGAAGAGTGTGTGGAGTAACTTTTTTTATTATTCCCGCCACGCGGCAATATTTTTTTATTATTCTTTGGATTTGCCTGACTGTTAAACCGCTGGCTCTATTGGTATTTTTGTCCCCATTTTTGCTAAAGCCCTGGCTGGCAATTTCTTTTTCTACTTTTTTTTGTTCCGCTGTAAGCTTTTCACCTTTGCCTGGGGTTTTGGCGGCAGGGGATGATTGGCCTATTTCCGAGTGTCCGACAAACAGCGCCTTGCTGTTATCTTTTCGTTTAGCCAAATATTTCTTTATTGTTTCCGCCGCTTCGTCCGACAAAAATACCAGGCGAAGTTTACTGCCTTTGCCGCGTACGGTAAATTCCCTTCGGTCTAAGTTAATGCTTTCTATTTTTAGGGAAGCAAGTTCGGATACCCGCAGTCCGGTGGAAAAGAGAGTATGTAAAATAGCTGAGTCGCGCAGTCGCTGTAATTCATCTTTTTCATTGGCCACAGCCTGAAACAGCCTTTCCAATTCCTCTTTTTCCAGGAACTCAACTTGTCTTTGAGGGTTTTTTGGAAGTTCAATTTTTTCCGGAGAAAGGGTTTTTACGTCCTGCTTCGCCAAGTATTTCAAGAAAGCCCGCAAAGCTATTAAATGATAGTTTTGGGTAACCAGTTTTAGAGTGTTGCCTTTATCATCCTGCAGCCTGTTTAAATAGAGGCGGTACTTTTTAATGATTTCCAAATCAATATCTTTTGGATCTTTTACTCCCAAAGGAATGGCAAAGTTTAAAAATTTATTTAGGTAGCGGTAATAAGCGGCAATAGTGTTGCGGCTCTGGTTTTTACCAATTTCACAGAATTCCAAAAACTCCGTTATATAACGGTAAAGAGGGGAGTCTAGTTTTGTTTTAATTTCGGCCATAAACTTTTTGGTAATTTAAAATGCATTATGCGACATCATAGTTTATCCACAATGCCCACAGGACATATTACGACCACGTCTTTTTTGCATGGCTCATAAATGCATTATGCGACATTGTCAGTATAGCAGGTTTTAGCGTAGAATCAAAGATATGAGAATTCTTGCCATATCTTCATCAGAAACTTATGCTTCTAAGCGGTTGTTTGCCGAAGCCGGCAATTTAAATTGTGAGTTTGTTGTAATGCCAATTGTTGAACTGGCAGAAAAAAACTTTATTATTGAACCTGGCGAGTATGACGTTCTTTATATTAGGAATCCTTATGTGCAAAGAAGCCCTAAATATTTGAAAGATGTTATTTCTTTGGCCAAGAAATTTAAAAACAGGGGCAAAAGAGTTGTGGATGAGGTAATTGCAGATGGTTTGTTAGGCGGCGGCAAATGGGATGACTATAGGGTGCTTTTCGCAAATAGTTTACCCATTCCAAAAACCGAGCTATTTAGCATGCAATCCGAATTTTTAAAACAGGATATATTTATTGCCAAATGGATTTATGGGTTTAAGGGCAAAAATGTATTTTTGGTAAAATCCGGAGGCTCCTTGCCCGGCGCTTACCCGGAAAGCGAGCTAATGCTTCAGGAGTTTGTAAACGCGGAATATGAATATAAAGTTATAACCGCAGGCTATAAAGCCCTGCCGGTTATTTTAAAGTTTGCTATTAATAAAAAAACCAAAAGGCCGGATTTTAAAAATTATCAGGTGCTTAATATTTCAACCACCGCAGGAGACCATATGCTGGCTGAGGCGGTCAGTCTGGCTCAAAAAGCAGCAAAAATTTTAGGCCGCGAGCTGGCTAAAACCGACATTTTGGAAAGCAACGGCAAGCTGTATATTTTGGAAGTGAACCGGTTTCCGGGTCTCCAGTCTTTTGAAGCGCTGACTAAGTTTAATGTGGCCCGAGAGTTTGTTAAATACTTGGTGTCCGGGGCCAAAAAGGCATATTTACAAAATTAGCGATTTAAGGTATAATAAAAGCAATAATTTTAATCCACGAATCAGTTAATAAAGATTTTAGGCAATCTACTGGTTACGTGCAGAAGGACAACAACATGTTAAGCGCAAAAGAGAAGAACGCCATTATTAAAAAGTTTCAAGTGCACAAGGACGACACCGGAAGCCCGGAAGTCCAAATTGCCATTTTGACCAAGGAAATTGAACAGGTTTCCGAACACTTGAAAGTTCACCGCAAAGACAACCATTCCAGAAGAGGTTTGTTAAAAATGGTTGGCAATCGCAGAAGACTTTTGAGATTCTTGAAAAATGAGGATCAAAAGCGCTTTGAAAAAATCGCTGAAAAGCTCAAATTGAAAGTAGCCGAAAAAGCTGAATAACTTAAATTAATACAAAAACCATGACCCAAAATGGTAATTTTGATTTTGAAGAGTTTGATAAGCTGTGGACGCAGTTAGGCAGAGAAATTTGTCAGGCGGTTTACATTAATCCGGCAATTCAGAAGATTAAGAATTCGCTACAAAAAAATGGATTCTTAAGCCTTGATGAAAAAAGTGAATTTATTAACATTTGCGACAAAACTAAGTACGATATTATTTTTGAAAGATTTGGCGGCGAGAACAGCCAAACTTACAAAGATTTCAGCGTAAATTGGCGCCAGTGGTTTCAAAAGAAAGGCGTAGAAAGCCAAAAAGACAGGGGACAGCGCAGCAGCGTTGACCATATATTATTTGGCAGCACGCCTGATCCGTTGCCTTTTTTGCTTCACTTTGAAGAAGAGATGCTTGGCAGTATGAAAAAGTAATATAGTAAATAGGCAATAGTGAATAGTTATTAGACAATAAAAAAATCCCGCTCGAGAAACCGGAGCGGGATTTTTGTTATAAACTTAACCTTGGTTTTTTGCTAAATCCACCAATGTCGTTTCTTTTAATTCATTATTAATTGGCAAGGTAAAGATAAAAGAAGAACCCATACCGTCTCCGGGGCTCTCCGCCCAAATTTTGCCTTTGTGCTGGGCAATAATAATTTTGGCAACGTACAAGCCTAGTCCTAGTCCCGCGCTTTGTTTAACAGATTCTTTGCCGCGGGAGAACTTTTCAAAGATGCTTTCTTTTTCTTCCGGGGTTATGCCTTTGCCGGAATCGGTAACGCTAAATTTAATTTCTTGATTATCGGCCGACAGCATGACAGCCACGGAGCCTTGTTTGGTATATTTTATAGCGTTATCTATTAAATTATTCATAACCTGGCGGACTTTTTCCTTGTCTGCCATAAGTTTGGGGAATTTGGTTTTTGGAAGATATTTGAAAGTGAGCTTGAGGCCTTTTTCTTTAGCTATTGGCTCAAGTTGTTCAAAGGTGGTTTTGGCTAGCTCAAGCAGGTTAGATTCCTGAAATAAAAATTCCATTTTGCCGCGCTCTATGCGTGAGACATTTAGCATGTCATCAACTAATGAAATTAAAGAGTTGTTGGTGCGATTAGTTTTTTCTAAAATATCTTTTAACTCTTTTGGCACTTTTCCGTAGTCGCCATCTAAGACCGAGCTTAAATACCATTTAATTGTCGCCGGCGGCGTGCGCAGCTGGTGGGAAGCAATAGTAATAAATTCCGCCCTGGCTTTGTCCAAAGCTTTTAATTTCTCGTTTGCATTTTCTAATTCTTTGGTCAAAATTTCCAACTGCTCCCGCTGCTCAACTTCTTTTCTTACACTTCTAAGTAGAACAGTACTTATAGCGAGCAAAATCAGAAAAATCACGAACCGCAGGGTAATTTCAAATGAAGTTTTAGACAAAACAATTTCAACAAGGCTGGCAACTAAAAGCAAAAAAGTTGCGATTTCAGTTGAAATTACTTTTGCGTTGAATAGGTGGTGTTTTAAGATTGCATAAGCCGTAAAAATTATAAACGGGAAGACAAAAACTGATCCTAAGGGTATGTAATTATAATTTTGAAAGAAGTTTGGTGCAATAAAGTTAAAGGTAATTATTAACAGGAAGGTCATCGCAGTGCCCGCAAAAAGCAGGTTGAGCTGCGTCCGTTGAGTTGGAGCAATCTTTTTATGCCTTTTTATTAATTGAATAATGCTCACTATAACAAGGCCAATTGCAACAATCGCAAATATTAAAACTCCAGGCCCAGGAACAGCTTCAGCAACCTGTCCAATACTTTTTGGAGGGATTACCGAAGAGTACATAATGGGAGTAAGTGTGATAATTGAGGTTATAATTACTATCCAAATAAGATATTTTTTTGTAATGACAGGGAGGTCTTTTTGTTCTTCGGGATAAACGTAGGTTAATAAGAAAAATGAATAGGCTTGCCAAATAGCACAAAACATTACAAGGCGAATAAACCATAAAATAATTATGGTATCTTGAAATTGATAAAGTAAAAAATTAAATATTCCCCAAATTGAACTGATAAATGTAAATAAGAAAAAATAGTTATTTGTTTGGCTTTTCTTGTTGCTCAAATAAACTACTAGCCCCAATAAAATATTTGCGGCGGTTGCTATGCCGACTGAAAGAAGTCCTAAATTTGTGAGTAAGTTTGTCATTTTTATTTGGAGAGTATTTCTTCAACTGGAAGCCGCGGGGTAACGGCAGAAGGCGCGGATGATTCGCCGACTCGGAACATAAAGATTATATTTTCGTCGCCGGAATTAATCAAAGTTGATATGTGTTTTATTGAATCCTCGATTTCCATAGCGTGTTCTGGCGAAAGTGCTTGCCTTTGCCCCGCAACCAATATCTGATTAAGTAGAGCCATGCCGGCAAGTGGCTGTAATGATAATCCCATGGAGGTGGCTAATAGCCAAGTTCGTTGCAGTAGTCTGCCACCCTGCACAAAATCAGTTTTGGAGTTTTTTGAAGTTATTATTGCTCCAATTGCACCCGAGTTAGAGTATATTTTAGAATTCTCTTTGGAGATAAATTTTGCCAACCCAAATTTGTCAAAAAAATTCATTATTTTCCAGGAGGAACATAATTTGAAGACGAACTGTTGTAACGGATTCATCTCCAGAGTTTTTATGAACATTTTGTCATTTTTTTGTAAGCCTTCCTGGCCCCAACTAATATTGCCGAACAAGAATTGGTGCAGTTTTTTGTTTTGTAATACTATCTTCTCATTAATACTTAATAGTTGCGCTAAAGTTTTTATATGTTCACGCGCTGTAACCATTACAATTTTCCCGTCGAAAGAATCAACTTTTAAGTTTAGTAGTTCCGAAAGTTGATTTTCACTGATTGGCTTTGCTAGGTATGGTTTTCTGTTGGTGTGTCTTTTTTCTATGAATTCATACAAATTATCGATTTCTCCATTTGATGGCGAAAAATCAAGCTCGGCTACGAGGTCTGGGTTTTTTATGTCTGGAAATAAATTTATAGTGGTTTTTAAACCATGTGCAAGGGCGGCAATTTTAATATTTTCTATAAATGCGCCATGCGAGATATAAGCAGCCTTTTGATTAAAATTATATACCGACTTATCTTTTTCGGGTAAGTTGAATAATAGTAATCCGTTAGGGGTTATTTTAAACTTCCATGGCTGGCAGTTGTCACCTGATGGAGCAAAATTTGCCTCAGTAAGTATTTTTGTTATTTTTTCAATCATTCTACACCTAATTTTTTTAATAACACGGCCTTGCGTTTTTTATTTTTTTCCTCGCCGAAAAAACCGTCAATATTAATATCGTATCTCCCGCTTTTTAATGGTTGGCCTAACAGTATTTTTCTGCCAATATTTGCCAAGACTGAACCGCATAAAGTTGCAGCACTTCCGAGTTGCGGCCAGGAATATAAAGTATTGCCAACTTCCATAACAGATTCAATCATCCTTACGCTGGAAAGTTTTGCGCCCGCAATTTTAGCCATAATTTTAGGCAGATTGCGAGGGGGGATTAATTTAAACTCTTCCGAGGTCATGGATCCTAAAAGTCCATGCAGGATTTGAAGTTTTTTGTTTTTATCATATCTTTCAATATCTGCAATCACGCCATCTCCGTTATCTGCGGCCATTATAACCGGTATGCCAAGAGGCCTTACCATTTCCCTAATTTTAATTTTTAGATAAGGATAATCGGTTTCTTCAATTAATAAGTCTATTTTATTGTTTAATAATGAATGAAGATTTTTTTCGTTAACGCCTTCAGGATAGATTTTTATTTTAGAATAAGGATTAATTTCAAAAATTTGTCTGGCGACGGCTTTGGTTTTATTTAACCCAAGGTTATAAAAACCTGTGCGAATTCTATTAATGTTGGATCCGGAAATTTTATCCGGATCTGCAAGAGTGAGGAATTTTCCTCCGCCCGTCAAAGCAATAGTGAGCGCTACGTGGCTGCCAACGCTCATTCCCAAAATCGTAATATGGCTGTTATAGAATTTTTTTTGTTCCTGACTGGTAATTAAGTTTCTGTTTCTTCCTGTCCGAAGTTCAGTATGCATGTCTTCTTTCAGAAATAAAACCATTTTTTTTAGCCACGGAAAATAAAACCATTCAGTCTTGTGAATGTTTTTGAATTTGAATTCGTCAGACTCTTTTTTGTAATCCTGCAAAAATCTGGTTTTTGGGTTGCGCAATTGGTAAAGCTCCTCTAGCTGCGTTTCTGCCTCATTAACAAAAGTCACACCACCTGAAGGTTGGTTTAATTTAGCAAGAGTTTTTTGCCAATTCTCAATATTTTTTATGTGGATTGGCTGCCACAGTTCGCGGTCTTCAGTTGTTGTAATATTTTTTTTCATTTTGTCTGTTTATTTTATTGTCCATTTTTGTTTTCCTCCGCCTTTGAAGTAAGGCGAGCTCTTATAAGGCCAAAGGGTAATTTTTGGGGTATTTTTTTTAGGCAGGGTAGAGTAGTTGTTTCGAAATTCTGAATTTTTTTCTAAAAGAGTTCTGACTAAAGATGCTGTTAGTAAATTAGAAAGATTTGCCGTGGGTTGAACATTTTTTTTAAGTTCAATGTTGACGTGTAAAAAAGGATTGTGGTTTTTATCTCTCTCTAATACGGAGCTGAACTTGCCGGTAAGTTTGCCGGACTGTTCTGTTAAAAGGAGTGATTCTTTGATATGCTGCGGGTAAATATTGGCGCCATACCAGCTAACCACCATATCACTTCTTTCATAAACATAAACAAAGGGAAGTTTCCAAACCGTTTCAGAAATTTTTTTATTTATACACTCTTTTTTTAAATCAACGCCATTTTCTGAGAAAAGCTCTGTCATTTTTTCAAAATGTATTATGCCTCCTTTATCTTTCAGGTCATATCGAAATAATGGAATCCCGCTCTGTGAGGAACAAATTAGGCGCCCTCTTTCTTCTTGAAAATAAAACATCTCAGGTAAATATTGAGCTAATGTTGGCTGAGTCATAGAATCACTAAAAATTGGTTTGCTTTTTAGCCCCCCTTCAACTTCGAGCCGTCTAATTAAAACGCTGATTGGCGTTTCGTAGGCGAGAGTTCCTTGATCAACAGTGCCGTAATGGTTTAGGGTAGATAAATAAGGATTAGAAGCTCCGGCTAGATTTAAAATATAATCCCGAAAATTTTCAGTGAATGACTCAGCAGAAAAAACGAATTTCAAATTATTTTTTTTCCAGTTTATCTTTTTTTCAACACCCTCATCAAGAACTTCTTTTACAAATGGAGGGTAGCCGCCAATAATTATTTGGTCGAATTTTCCGCCAAATTTTTTAACCGCATTTAAAATTTCATTTTTATTTAAACCTGGGTTAATAATGCTTAAGTGGTACTGTCCCGTATCCGCAATTAATTTTATTGCCTGGTAAGTAAACAAACCGCCAATCCATATCCCTAAAGCAAAAGCATTTATATAAAGAGTTGATTTTTTATCAATCTGAAAATTTGTTTTTAAGTAAAGCTCTGCTAATAATGCATATTGCCGGTCTTGCTCTGAAGTTCTTGGAAAATAAAATGGTTCACCGGTTGAGCCCGATGTAGCGGCAATTACCCACTGCTTGCTTGAAAATTTTCCATCCCAACAAAGTTGTTCCAGCGGATAGCGGCGCAGGTAAGTGTCTTTTGAAGTTACAGGGACAGAAGAAAAATCTGCGCCCGATTTAATTTTATCCGGGTTAATTTTTTGTTTTTTTAAAAAGTCTTTATAGGCGGGAACTCTGGCTGCCATTTGCTTAAAAAGCTTGAGCGCCATATTTTCCCCTCTTTTTAGCCAGTAGTTTTCTTGTTTGGATTTAAGATCTTTTAAAATTTGTTTTGGCGTCGGGGTGGGCATTAAATATTTAAATTGTTGAATATTTTTTCAGCCATTCTATCGGCTACAATATTGGTTGCAAGTTTTTGTTGTAAACTTTTTTTTATGACCTTGCCGAGAGTCTGAGGAATAATATCCAGTTTTTTTATTATTTTCGAGTCATTTATTTTAGAATTTTCGTATTCAGATACAACAGAAATCATTCCGCCTCCGTTAACAATATAATCGGGGGCGTATAAGATACCTTGTTTAAACAAGGTATTGCCAATTTCAGGGCTTGCAAGTTGGTTATTTGCGCCGCCTACAATTAAAGGCGCTCTTATTTGTTTTATGGTTTCGGAGTTTAAAACATGCCCCATAGCGCAAGGGGATAGCACGTCCACTTTTTGTTTAAATATGTCTTCGACGCTGGTAATAATTACTTTAGGAAAAGCTTTTTTAACTTCTTTTAGCTTTTGTAAGTTGCTGTCCGCAATATAAATAGTTTTTGTTTTCCCATACAGATGTTTTAGAAAGGCTGTGCCAATTTTTCCCGCTCCCTGAATGGCGAAACTCCTGTTGCTCAAGCTTTTGTCGCCAAAAATCTCTTTCAAAGATTCTTCTAAAGCGTAAAAAATTCCTAAAGCTGTATATTTTACCGGGTCAACATTAACGCCGATAAAATAAGGACTGGATTGCCGCATTAATTTAACATCATCCGCAGAAATGCCAACGTCCGCACCGGTAATAAAATGTCCGCCAAGCAAATTAACTTTTTTTGCATAGGCTTTAAGCAGGTTATTTTTGTTTTGACTTTGCTTCGGAAGAATAATTACTGATTTTGCTCCGCCATATTTCAAACCAGCCATTGCTGCTTTGTACGACATTAATTTGGAGAGCCTGAGCGCATCGCGTAATGCCTCAGTTCTATTTTGGTATGAACAAATTCTAGTAGCGCCAAAAGCCGGGTCTCCTCGGTGAATTGCGATAAAACCTTCCAGATTAGTTTTGGGGTCGTAAATGAAAGAGACTAGGCGGTGTCCGTCGAATTCCTTAAGTTCAAATTGGTCAGAATTTTTATTATTTTTTTGTTTTGCCAAAATATAAGTAAATATTAAATAATATTAAATATTATACCACAATTTAAGCGAAAATACTATTTATGTTATAATAATTATGGGAAATTTTTTATTATATATGGCTCAAACAAAAATAAATATTATTGTTGCTGAAGATGACGCGGCGATGGCGGAAATTGTAAGCCATAAGCTAACTGCGAGCGGTTATGACGTTCGCCATGCAGAAAATGGCCTTCGTGCCGTGGAAATGTGCGAGGAGTCCGCTCCTGATTTAATGTTGCTTGATTTAATGATGCCGGAGATGGACGGTTTTCAGGTTTTGGCAAAAATCCGCGGCAGCAAAGACAAAAAGTTAGCTTCATTGCCAATAATCGTGCTAAGCAATCTTTGGAGCAACGAAGATATTTTAAAAACCCAGGCTCTAAAAGTCGACGGTTATATGGTAAAAGCCTACTTTACACCGGACGAAATTTTAGGTAAAATTAGGGAAGTTTTAAGCAGTAAAAAATAATTAAGTTTTCAAAAGGTTGGCAGATATAGCGAAGACTTATAGCCTTAAGAGCTATGGGGAATCGTCAATTTGCCAGTCTCTTGAAACAAAAGGATAACCAAATGGAATCCAAAAAGATTTCGTGCAAAATCGGCGAAGTTGATTTTGTATTTGAAACCGGCAAATTAGCCGGTCAGGCCAGTGGAGCCGTATTAGCCCGCGTAGGGGATACGGTTGTTTTGGCAACCACAATTATGAATGACAAAGCCAGGGAAGGAATAGATTTTTTTCCACTGTTGCTTGACTACGAAGAAAGACTTTACGCGGCAGGAAAAATTAAAGGCTCCCGCTGGATTAAGCGCGAAGGCAGAGCAACAGATGACGCAATTTTAAAGGGCCGCGTTATTGACCGAACTTTAAGGCCGTTGTTTCCTGATGGCATGCGCAACGACGTGCAGGTAACCGCCATGGTTCTTTCCATTGATGGAGAAAATGAACCTGATATGCTCGCGGTAAACGCCGCCTCTATGGCTTTGGCTATTTCCGAAGTGCCGTTTGACGGTCCGGTAGCCGGAGTTAGAGTTGGAAAAATTGACGGTAAATATATTATCAATCCAACCCACGAACAGCAAGAAACTTCCACAATGGATTTAATTGTCTGTGGTACCGGCGAACACATTATTATGGTGGAAATGGGCGCTAAGCTGGTTTCTGAAGCGGAAATTGTAGAGGGAATTAAATTTGCGCAACCCTTCTTAGGAACTTTGGTTAAATGCCAGCTGGATTTTGCCAAACAAATTGGCAAAGCCAAAGCCGAACCGATTATTATAAAACCGAATGAACAGGTTTTTGCCAAAGTTAAAGAATTATTGACCGACGACAAAATAGACGCGGCTTTGTATGTAAAAAGCAAGGAAGACCGCGAAGCCAATGTCAGCGCTTTGTCTAAAGAAATTGTTGCCGCAACTATGGCCGCATTGGGCGAAATTGAAGGCGTTAATATTGAAAAAGAAGTTGCAAAATCTATAGACAAAATTTTAAAGAAATATCAGCAAAAGCAAATTTTGGAAAAAGAACGCCGCGTGGACGGGCGCGCTCTTAACGAAACTCGCCCAATTTCCTGCGAAGTTGGAATATTGCCGAGAACTCACGGCAGCGCTTTGTTTACTCGCGGAGAAACACAAGCTCTTACAGTAGTAACTTTAGGCAGCAAAGGTGACGAACAGACTTTGGACGGCATGGAAGATCCAACTGAAGGCCGCACCAAGCGCTATATTCATCATTACAATATGCCGGGATATTCTGTTGGCGAAGTTGCGCCTTTGCGCGGACCTGGCCGCAGAGAAATTGGCCACGGTATGCTCGCTGAGCGCGCGGTAGAAGTAGTTTTGCCGGAACAGGAAGCATTCCCTTACACTATGCGCTTGGTTTCTGAAATTATGTCTTCCAATGGCTCAACCTCTATGGCTTCCACTTGCGGCTCAACTCTGGCCTTAATGGATGCCGGTGTGCCTATAAAACATATTATTGGCGGATGCGCCATGGGTTTGGTTATGGATGAACAAAACCCGAATAATTTTAAAGTTTTAACCGACATTGCCGGAATAGAAGATTTTAACGGACATATGGACTTTAAAGTTACCGGCAGCGAAGACGGCGTAACCGCTTTGCAGTTAGATATGAAGCTAAAAGGTTTGAGTGCGGATATTTTGGCTAAAGCTTTAGAACAAGCCAAACCTGCCCGTACCCATATTATAAGCAAAATGAAAGAAGCTATTTCCGCTCCGCGCGCAGATTTGTCTCCGTATGCTCCTCGCATTACTTCATTCAAAATCAAGCCTGATAAAATCCGCGAAGTTATTGGCAGCGGCGGTAAAACCATTAACGAAATTATTGCCAACTGCCCGGGTGTTAAAATTGATATTGAAGACGACGGTTTGGTTATGGTAACTTCTACCGATGCCGAAAGCGCCAAGAAAGCAGTGGAATGGATTCAAAATATTGTTAAAGAAGTTGAGCCGGGAGAAATTTACGAAGGCAAAGTTGTTCGCATTATGGATTTTGGCGCTTTTGTGGAAGTCTTGCCGGGCAAAGACGGACTTGTCCATATTTCCCAGTTAGCCAATTATCGCGTGAACAAAGTAGAAGATGTTGTAAAGATTGGCGACACATTAAAGGTTCAGGTAAGCGAAATAGACGACCAAGGGAGAATTAATTTAACCCATAAGCCGTTTGCAGCAGCAGCTACTCCTGAGCAACTCGCTCAAGGAGGCGGTGATCACGGTTTTGACCGTCCGCGCCGACCAATGGGTGGCAACCGCGGCGGCCACGGCGGCTCCCGCCCCCCAAGAAGAAACTTTGACAGATAAATAATTATAAAAATATGAACTCATTAGAAAATTCACAAGGCAGAATTTCTAGTTCCTCTCGTAAGTTAAATGAACTTAGTGGAGTCAAAGTCCCGGCTGAAGCTAGGGGCTGGGTAGGAAGTTTGGAGAGTTCTTTTAAGGGATTGGATTATGGGAGTCAAGCGGCGATTATCGAAATCATAAAAGGATTTGGAAATTTAAGTCCAGAAAAAGCGGCAGAAGTTGCAAAAAGCATAGCAGATTTTTTTAAAGGATTATCAAGCAATCTAAGTAATACCGATAAGCCATTGAAAAATTTTCTGGATGATTTGTCAGCTGATTTAGAAAAGGAAAAGAATAAAAAAGTTCAATAAAATTATTAGCAAAAACCGTTCTAAATTAGTTCGGTTTTTTGCTTTATACTTTCAGATAAATCAGTTATAATTTAGCCAATGCCATATTTTGAAATTTTAAAATCCGATCCCGGCTCTCGCGCTAGAACGGGTGTTATTCATACCGCTCACGGAGATATTCAAACTCCGGCGTTTTTGCCAATTGGCACAAAGGGTGCGGTAAAATCAATAACTTCCGAAGAATTAAAATTCTGGGGTGCGGATATTATTTTAGCCAATACCTACCATCTCTGGCAAAGGCCGGGAGACGGCCTTATTTATAAAGCCGGCGGCTTGCACGAATTTATGAATTGGAAAGGGCCGATTTTTACGGACTCGGGAGGATTTCAAGTTTTCTCTTTGGCCAAAATGAGAAAAGTAGGGGAAGGCGGCGTGGTGTTTCAGTTTGACTTGGACGGCAAAACAGAAATTTTGTCTCCGGAAAAGTCGGTAGACATTCAGGCGAATTTAGGAAGCGACATTGCGCTAATTTTAGACGATTTTCCCGGCTATCCTTTTGAGTATGAACGAAGCAAGGAATCCATTGCGCTTACCAAGCGCTGGGCCGAGCGGGCAATTAGAGAATATCAAAAAATAATTATAGACGGCGACCCTATAAACCCCGGACAAAAACTTTGGGGCATAGTTCAGGGCGCTTCATTCCCGGATTTGCGAGAACAATCCGCCAAAGATATGGTGGCTCTTGGTTTTGAAGCTTTTGCCATTGGCGGCGTGGCAGTAGGGGAGCCGCACGAGGAAATGATGAAAGCAGTTGAGGCCGCAATTCCCCATTTGCCGGAAAATTCACCAAAGCATCTTTTGGGCGTTGGAACTCCATTTGATATAGTTCAGGCCGCCAGCAGAGGCTGCGATACTTTTGATTGTGTTATTCCTACCCGCGAAGCACGACATGGGCGTTTGTATGTTTCGGCTGTTTGTCATTCCGGAAGCCCAAGTGCATCCGAGGGGTATCCGGAATCCAGTGCAGTGAATCCTGGATCCCGGCTCGAAGGCCGGGATGACACAAAAAAGGAAGGTTATTCTACTATAGATATTCGTTTGGAAAAATATAAAGAAGATTTTACAACAATAGATAACACCTGTGATTGTTATTTGTGTTTAAACCATACGCGCAGTTATTTGCGACATTTGTTCGCCACAGGCGAGCCTCTGGCCATTCGCCTGGCAACAATGCATAATTTGCGTTTCTATTTAAATCTGATGAAAAAAATTCGCACCGCAATTAGTTATGATTATTTTGAAGATATGGTTAGAGATTACAAAGATTACACCGAACCAAAAATTTAAATTATAAAAACTCAAGGGATTTCCCTTGAGTTTTTTTGACATTAAAGTTTTTATTATTTATGATTAAAGCACACATAATTACTAAATCTCGAGGGCACTTTTAGTCCCAATAGACAAAAAAATTAAACGTTATTTATAATGGATATTTTAAAGCGGTCTTTTTTTTATTTGATAATTACAGCGATTTTTATTTTTACTCCTTTTCCTATGCGAGTTATGGGGGAGACGCTAACTTTTCCAAAATCAAATCCAATAAGGCTTATAAATAACAACGGAACATTTTATTTAATCCAAAACAATACGCTGCAAGGAGTAACCAGTCCCGGAATTTTATTTTCCTATGGTTTTGAATTTAAGGATGCAGCCGCGGCAACGGCCGAAGATTTAAGCTTGCCGCAGGGAAGTCTTTTGCTTCCAAATAACGGAGCTTTAATTAAATCTGCCGAAGATAAAACCGTTTATTTGGTGTCCGATGGCACGCGCCGCGCTTTTACTTCCGCAGAAGTTTTTCTTGGGCTCGGCTTTAGATTTACGTCCGTACTTTTGGTAACTAATCCGGAAGAACAGCTGCTGCCAAAAGGTTCTAATATTTTCGATTCATCATCCGCTCATTTAAACGGAGTTGATATTTTAAGCAACGGCACGATTTATTGGATAAATAACGGAACACTCTATCCTTATCCTTCTTTGGACGTCTATAATGCATGGCATATAGATAATGATTTTAAAACAGTGGTCCCTGCTAATGAAGCAGATTTAGCTTTGCCTGTTGGCGGAGTGGTGGAAACCAGAACCACCGTAGCCAATAATGGTTCATCTTCCAATAATACAACCGGAAATAATAACCCCCCGCCTACTTACAGCGGCGGTTATGCCAGTGGTGGCGGGGGAGGCGGCTCATCTTCCGGAGGGTCTTCCGGCTCTACGCCAGATACAACCGCGCCGGTAATCTCTTCGGTTGCTACCAGTACGCCAACAGCAACCAGTTTACAAATAACCTGGACTACCGACGAATTATCTAATTCGTTAATTGAATATGGAACAACAACTTCGTATGGATTTTCAACTTCGTCTGCATCGATGGTAACTTCCCATTCGCTGGTTTTAACCGGATTAGCAACCACAACCGCCTACCATTTTCATATTAAATCCACTGACGCAAGCAGTAATACGGTAACCTCGGCAGATTATACAAACCCTACGCCAACTTATTATGTAGATTCCGTTAACGGCAATGACAGCAACTCCGGGTTATCTCCGGCGCAGGCTGTAAAAACAATTTCCCGCCTGCAAACTGTAGATGCCTCCGCGCCTCTTAATACATGGAATTTGGTTACCGACTCTGCCTGGAGAGAAACTCTTACAGTTCCCAGAGATAACATGACCGTTCAATCTTATGGATCCGGAGCTAAGCCATTGGTTGATGCCTCTGACATTATTTCTTCGTCTGCCTGGAGCCTTACTGCCGGGACAACCAATTGCTATAAAGCGGTTTTGCCATCTGATAACGCCAACCCTAACCAAATTTGGGTTTTTGAAAATGGATCCCGTCTTTCTATGCAGACGTCAACTTCAAGTTGTGATTCTATAGCCGGAAGTTTTTATATTGGCAACGCTAGTACAACTTCGCCGACAATTTATGTGCACGCAACAACCGGGAATCCTTCTTCAAACGGCAGTCAGTATGAATATACGGCAAGAGCCAGAGCGGTAGACAGTTCCAAAGATGGCACCAGGTATATTGGCCTTCATGCTAGAAGAGTTCAGGCAAACGACGGTTCAATCCGCGCCTTTACTAACGCATATATTTCCAATTGTTTATCGGAAGAAAGTTATAGCCATCAATATTATTTTTCAGACGGCTCTTTGGTTACTGACTCCGTGGCTCATAATGGCGGCTATGGCATGTACGTATTGCACCCGGGTTCGTTCTTTGCCAACGGCGGCAGCGGCGAAGTTAGGAATAGTACCGCTTATAATGATTCAACCACTTATGTGGCAGGCGCCTCTTCTTTTATTTCCCATACCGGTGGAACGCCCGACACTTTCGGCACCGTTACAGTTGATAATTTAACCTCAGATAATATGAGAGGTCCGGCGGCTAATGAAGTTTCCAACTTTATAATTAAAAATACCACAATCACCAATTCTCCCGCGGACTCTTCGAGCACTGCTTGTTTCCAGGCAGGAGTTGGCACCACAACCATTTCTAATTCTAGCTGCCAAATGACAAATGGAGGCAGAGCTCTGGCCGGAACTAATACAACAGGGGAGATTATTAGCATGAGCAACGTTACTCTAACCGGAACCGGAACCGCCGCGTATTTAAGCGGAACTAACGCAGCGTTAACAATTGCCAGTTCAACGTTAATTGGCGGAATTACAATGTCCGGCACGGGCTCTTCTTTGAGCTCTCGCGGCAATACCTGGAATTCCCCAACAGTTAACGACGGCACGCAAACAATTTATAGCTTAGGCGGAGTTAGCGTTGCCAATTTTAGCGCCGATTATAACAGCTATCTCGGACAGAATTTTAAATATGTTATTGCAACCACAACATATTATTCTTTGCCAACAGTCAGGACAGTGTTAAGCCAGGAGTTAAATACTACTCCCGCAACAATTGCGCAATTATTCCCTTCAACCGCAAATGTAGATATGACCCAAGGCACCTGGGCGGTGCAAGGCGTAGGAACAAGAACCGCAAACTCATTTATGGAAAATACGCAGAACTTAATTCACCGGGTAAATTATGCTTTGGGCAGTTACGTAAAAAGCCAAGCGCTCTATACAGTTTCAGCGGAAGTAAAACCAAACGGCAGAACTTGGGCCGCATTGTCCTTTATTTCCACTTGCGGCAGCTGGGTATATTTTGACATTCAAAATGGCACCGTTGGCACAACCACCGGCGCGGCAATTCCTTATGCTACAGGAATTTCAGCCTTAGATAATGGATATTATAATATTTGGGCTTCGTATTACGCGAATTCGAATTCTGGTGCTAATATTTTCTGCTTGTCGACAGCAACGGGCGACGGCGTAAATAGTTTTACCGGAAGTTCAACTTTGGGAATATTTAATAGAGCCAGCAAACTCAACGAAGGCGGATCGCCACAGTAACTAGAAACTATAAATCTAAAACAGTCACTGACAAAGTGGCTGTTTTAGTAATTAGCCAAAATATGGCGGTTTTGGTATAATACTTCAGAATAAACCGGCGAGGAACACTACAGAAACTCACAGAATTTCATTATTTAAGCGTTTATAAAGTTTAGGTTCTGTAGGTTTCTGTAGTGTCAGATTAATTTTTAATTTTGTAGATTTATGGCTGAAAAAAATGATTTGATGGATAAAATAGTTTCACTTTGTAAGCGCCGCGGGTTTGTATTTCCCGGCAGTGAAATTTATGGCGGCATGGCTAACTCATGGGACTATGGTCCTTTGGGTGTGGAATTAAAAAATAATATTAAGCAGGCTTGGTGGAGCAGGTTTGTTAAACAGCGCGATGATATGGTAGGCATAGACGCGGCTTTAATAATGAACCCAAAAGTTTGGCAGGCGAGCGGACATTTGCAGAATTTTTCCGATCCCTTGGTGGAGTGCAAAAAATGCCATATGAGATACCGCCAGGACAAGCTGCCGGAGAAGTGTGAAGGTTGCGGCGGCAAGGAGTTTTCCGAGGCCAAGATGTTTAATTTAATGTTCCAAACATACATTGGTCCGGCGCAGGAGCAGGCAAATGTTGCTTATTTTAGGCCGGAAACCGCGCAGGCGATGTTTGTGGATTTTAAAAACGTTTTAGATACTTCCAGAAAACAGCTCCCGTTTGGCATTGCCCAGCAGGGCAAGGCTTTTCGCAATGAAATAACCCCGGGAAATTTTATTTTCCGCACCCGCGAGTTTGAACAAATGGAAATTGAATATTTTATTAAGCCCCCGCAAAACGATGAAGATTGGAATAATGTTTTTGAAATGTGGCGCGGAGAAATGAAAGCCTGGATGACAGAAGTTTTAGGTTTAAAATGGGAACACGTCCACGAGTTGGAAGTTCCTAAAGATGAATTGGCACATTACAGCAAGCGCACTATAGATTTTGAATACCATTTTCCTTTTGGCGTTAGCGAACTTTACGGTTTGGCTTACCGAACGGACTTTGATTTGAAAAATCACATGGAAAGCTCAAAACAGGATATTCGTTATACTGACCCGCAATCCGGCGAAAAATTTATTCCTCATTGCATAGAACCGACCTGGGGAGTTGACCGCAGCGTATTGGCGGTGCTTTGTGAAGCTTACGACGACAGCAACCCGGAAAATATAATTTTACACTTACCGGCAAAATTGGCTCCTTATACTGTTGCTGTATTCCCATTGCTTAAAAATAAAGAACAGCTGGTTGGCAAAGCCAGAGAAGTTTACAAAGATTTACAAAAACATTTTAACGTTGCCTGGGATGATCGCGGCAACGTGGGAAAAAGATACTACAGCCAGGACGAAATTGGTACGCCGTTTTGCGTAACAGTGGATTTTGACACCGTAGAAAAAGACGACTGTGTCACTGTGCGCAACCGCGACACAAAAGAACAGCCAAGAATAAAAATTAGCGAATTGGCGGATTATATTAAAAAATCATTGCAGTAATTCCCTCTCCTTCTAAGGAGAGGGGCAGGGGAGAGGTTGTATGAAAAGAATTATCCCCGAACCTTATTTAACCAATTCTCGCGTACTTCGAAAAACTCACAACCCTTGGGAAACAAAATTATGGCAATACTTGCGTGCCGGACGGTTTTGCAATTTAAAATTTAAACGGCAAGTCCAAATCGGACAATATATTTTTGACTTCAGTTGTAGAGGAAAAATGCTTCTTATTGAACTTGATGGCAGCCAGCATAGTGAGTTACATATTAACCAGTATGATATTCTAAAACAAGATTTCGCTTCTAAGCAAGGTTATAAAGTTTTAAGGTTTTGGAATAATGATATAGATAAAAATATTAATGGGGTGTTGGAAATAATAAAGCAAAATATTTAAGCCAACCTCTCCCTTAATCCCTCCCCTTAATCAGGGGAGGGAAAATAAATAATGAATACATCGCGCCTAAAAATACTCCAGGCGAAAATTCAGAATCCTATTTTAATAAAAAAGAAAGAGAACCTGTTTTATTTAACTGGCCGGTCTTTTGATATACGCGCTGAAGAATATTTGTTGGTGAGCCCAAGACGGAAAAACGCGGATAAAGGACGGACTAACACGGATGTGGTCGGTTTTGGCAGCGGGCTCGAAGCTATGCATTGGATCAAAAATTCTGACAGCTTGAAAAATATCGGCAAATATTTAAAAAAACAAAAACGTCTGGATTTAGAATGGGGTTTTAATTACGGAGAAGGCGAGTATATAAAAAGTAAGCTTAAAGATTTAGGATTAAAGATTGAAGTCAAGCCGGAGCTAAGCCCGGTAGATCAGATGCGGGTAATTAAAGAGCCCATGGAAATTGCGTTGGTAAAAAAGTCCATGCAAATTGTGGAGGCTGTGTTTAAACTGGTAAGAAAAGAAATAAAAAAACCGGGGATGACGGAAGAGGGCTTGGCAAAGTTTATTGAATCAGCCGGTTTAAAACTAGGAGCCGAAGACGTTAGTTTTCCGGCAATAGTTGCCAGCGGAGCCAATGCTGCCATTCCTCATCATGTACCATCAAAGAAAAAACTTAAGACCGGAGAGTCAATAATTTTGGACTTCGGTTTTAAGTATAAAAATTATTGCAGTGATTTTACCAGGACTGTTTTTTTAAAGACAGCTCCCGCCAAATTAGCCGATGCTTATAATCAAGTCGAGGAAGCTTATAATCAGGCGATTAATTTTACAAAATCCGGGACTTTGGCTGATAAAGTTTACGACTTGTCTGTAAAAGTTTTAGCGGAGAAAGATTTAGATAAGTACTTTATTCATTCCTTAGGGCATGGGACAGGTTTGGAAATTCACGAATTGCCAAATATATCGCCCAAATCTAAAAGTATAATGCAAAATAATATGGTTTTTAGCATTGAGCCGGGGGTTTATTTGCCAAGCTGTGGTGGCATAAGAATTGAAGATTTGGTATATTTAAAGCAAGGAAACGTTGAAAAGTTTATTAATGTTCCCACAAAATTAAAAGACAATATTATATGATCGGGACAGAATCAAGAGGCCGCATACAAGAGCCCGAAGTACAAAAGCCAGAATTAAGGGAATATTTATCGACATTAGACGCTTTAAGCCAGCGGGCAGCCAGCTTGGAAGCGCAGTATAAAAGTGTCGCTGAAAAAATAAGAGCCAAGGCAGCAAATATTAAAAAAGAAAAGGTTGAGCCAATAAATGAACTTTTTGACAAAATGGTTGAGTCGGAGAACGCAAAAAAACAAGAGTTGCGACTAGAACTTATTAAACAGAAAAAGTTATTTGAAGAACCTGAAACTAGGCATAAAGAAATTGCAGTCCAGCGACAAGAATTTATGGATTGGGCCCTGGGGCATATAAAGGAGTCAGAAATTATGACCTACTTGCCGAATTCTGTCATTACCGAAGTTGGTATGATAAAAGAAGCAATTAACAGTCCCGATGTTTTTGGAGGATTAAAGTTAACAAAAGAAGACTTGGAGTCCGACTGTAAACGATACTCCAGTCAACTAGATGATTATGAAAAATTAATGAGCCTATTATCTAGCGAGGAATTTTAAAGTGCTATGAAATATACCAAACAAGTTTTAAAAAACGGTTTAACCATAATTCAGGTTCCTTCCACCGACGCGGAAAGCGTGGTGGTGGATTTTTTTATTAAGACCGGCTCCAGAAGCGAAACGGAAAAAGAAAATGGCATTTCCCATTTTTTGGAACATTTTTTGTTTAAAGGAACCAAAAAATACCCGACAGCTTTGGCAATTTCCACCCTGGTGGATTCCATTGGCGGGGAAATGAACGCTAATACCGGCAAGGAACATACCCAGTTCTACATTAAGGCGGCCTCGCAACATTTGCCGCTTATTTTTGAAGTGCTTACCGATATGATTCAGCAGCCCCTTTTGGATGCGGTGGAATTGGAAAAAGAGAAAGGCGTTATTGTAGAAGAAATAAATATGTACAAAGACGCGCCAATGTACGAAATAGATAATATTTTAGAAAGCGCAATGTGGCCGCAGGATCCTTTAGGCCGGGATATTGCGGGAACAAAAGAGATTGTCACCAAGTTTACGCCGGAAATGTTTAAAGATTATATGAATCGGCATTACCAAACAACCAATATGATTTTGGGAATTTCCGGAAAATATGATCAGAAGAAATTAAATTCGCTAATTGCCAAACATTGGTTAAAGTATCCAAAAGCCAAAGCCGGCGGTTGGCAAAAAGTTAAAGATGGACAAAATGCTTCCCGATTGAATTTACAATTTAAGGAAACAGAACAAGCTCATTTGGCCTTTGGCTTTAAGGGCTTGCCTTATAGTGATAAGCGCCTTGCCGTTCAGTCGGTTCTTTCCGCAGTTCTTTCCGGCGGCATGTCCGGCCGATTATTTATGGAGGTTCGTGAAAAGCGCGGGCTGGCGTATTATGTAAGGGCTAGCGGCGGCGCGTACCAAGACGCCGGAAATTTTTCGGTAAACGCGGGTGTGAGAGTGGAGAAAATAGAAGAAGCTATACAAACTATTTTGCAAGTGTTGGAATTTGCCGCAAAGACCAAAGTTGGTAAAGAAGAGTTAAATAAAGCAAAAGAATATATTAAAGGCAAAACCGCATTGGCTCTGGAAGACAACCAGGTTCGGCTTGATTGGTTTTTGGAGCGGCAGGCTTTTTATCCAAAAGTTTTAACGCCAAAAGAAGCCTTAAAGAAAATTGACGCGGTAACCGCCGACGATATCCAAAAATTGGCTAAGGAGCTATTTAATAAAAAGAAAATGACTTTGGCAATTATTGGCCCATATAAAGATGAAAAAGTTTTTAAATCATTGTTAAAAATTTAATTTTTAGTTTATGGATTATGTTTCCCCGGAACCGGAAAATGAAATATTGCAATGCTGTGATGAAAATGGCAAAATCACCGTGGGAAAAACCAGGGCGGAGGTTCACGAGCAGCCGTTAAAATTTTGGCATTTGACCACGGGAATTTATGTGGTTAATCCGGAAGGCCGGATTTTATGTTCCAAACGCAGTGAAAAGTTAAACCAAAATCCTGGACGCTGGCAAATGGCTTTTGGCGGACACGTAAAATATTCGCAAACCCCGGCGCAAAATGCGGTAGATGAATTAGATGAAGAAATAGGGCTTAAGGTTTCGTCCGCAGATTTGTATTTTTTAGATACCAGAAAGAATCCAAACTTTAAGCATGTTTCCTGGCTGTACGCTTATGTATTTGACGGAAAAAAGTCCGACATAAAATTTAACGACGGAGAAATTGAAAAAGTTGAATGGCGGGATATGCTGGAAGCCTTACAGGAAGGCCAGAAAGATCCTGCCAATTGGGCGTCGCTTTGTTATTTGGAAGCTCAAGATAAAATTAACCAATGGCTCAAAACAAAATGAATTTTAAAATAGGCTGCCATGTTTCTATTGCCGGGGGAGTTTGGAACGCGCCGGAACGTGCGGCGGCTTTGGGGTGCGAGACTTTCCAGATTTTTACCAGAAGCCCACAGGGCGGACCCGCGCCGGAATTAAATGGCGAGGTAATTGAAAAATTTAAAGATGAGATGCAAAAGCATAAATTAAGTGAGTTTGTTGTTCACTGCCCTTATTACATAAATTTTGGCAGCGGCAAGCCGCAGACCTTTCATGGTTCAATTTCCATTGTGCGGGGAGAGCTTGATCGCACCAGCTTGCTTGGCGGGCAATATGTAATGTTCCATACCGGCAGCGGCAAAGACCAGGGCAAGCTAAAGGCCATAAAACAGGCTCAGGAAGGCTTAAAAAAAGTTTTGGACGGGTATAAAGGCTCAGCCCAGCTGTTAATTGAAATCGCCGCCGGCGCGGGCGAGGTTTTGGGCGATACTTTTGAAGAAGTAACAGAGCTTATGGCGCCGCTGGTTAAACATCCTGGTTTTGGCGGGGTATGTTTTGATACCCAGCATGCTTTTGCTTCCGGGTACGACGTAAGAAAAGGGGATTGGATAAAGCAATTTGATAAAGCAATCGGCTTAAAATGGCTGAAAATGAGCCATATAAACGACTCCAAGGTGGAATTAGCCAGCCGCAAAGACAGGCACGAGCATATTAACGAAGGTTTAATAGGAAAGAAGGGCTTTGGTATTTTTTTGCAGTCTTTGCAGTCAAATCTTAAATCTTCTATCTTAAATCATAAATCTGGCGAAGCCGTGCCCTTGATTTTGGAAACCGAGCATGATAAAGTTGAAACAGATATTAAAATCTTAAAAGCCTTGAGGGATAAACTCAAGAAATAAAAATCGAAAGGGACATTTATGTCTAACAATATGGAGGCTGGTGTGGAACGCAGAGGTTTGATTGACCCAAAGATTGGCGTAGCTGTTGACGCGCAGTATCGTTTAGATGAAAAAGCGATGGAAGGTGTTAGTATGGAAAAATTATTAGAATATCAAAAAAGCCTGAATGCTTTATTACAAGCAGTGGGGAAATAAAACTATGGACGATAAAATTCAAAACATTATTCATTTAATCCAAGCTTCTCCGCTGGATCCAACAATTAAAGATATTTTAATCCGAGACCTGGAAAACGAAGGCCTTACCGATTTTCTGCGCGAACAAATTAAAGCTTATTGTCTGGAAGGCTTAAAAGTTATTGATGAAAAGATTGCCGCGGCCAAAAAAGAATTAGAAACTGCCCCTGCCGAAGATCCATCTCTGTTATAGAGGTGGATTTTTGCTTTTCATTGTGTTAAAATTTATGTAAATGTGTTTTCGCATAATTAGCATTGTTTCCTTAATTTCGCATTATTTTGATGAAGTACGCTGATTTAGAAAATTCAACCAAAGTTATTTTAAAAGTTGTTTTTGTCGTGCTTGCCTTGGCATTTTTGTGGGTGACTCGCGACGTTATTTTAATTTTACTGCTGTCTTTAATTTTGGCTTCGGCAATGGAACCAATGGTTGACTACTTTAATGAAAAAAGAGTGCCCAGAGCGGTTAGCGTTTTAGTTACGTATTTGTTATTTTTTGGACTTATTGGGCTGATTATTTTTTTGGCTATTCCGCCTGTAGTTTCGCAGTTTGGAATTTTAAAAGTTAATCTGCCACAGTATTTAACCAGTTTGCAGGAAAGATTGTCGAGTTTTGGTTTGGGCAACGTAGATGTTTCCGACTTTATAAAGAGCGCGGTTTCTAGTCCGGAACCTGGCAGTAATGTTTTAAGCCAAACTTTTGGCGTATTTAACGGCTTATTGTCTTTTGTTAGCGTGTTGGTTATTTCTTTTTATCTTGTTGCTGAAGAACAGGGGATGAAAAAATTCGTTGGAACTCTGTTGCCGGAACGCCACCATGAATTCACTTTGGGAATAATTGAAAAAATTCAAAAGAAAATGGGTTTATGGATTTTGGGCCAGTTAATTTTGAGCGTTTCTATTTTTGTTTTAACTTGGGTAGGCTTGTCTATTTTAGGAATTAAGTATGCTTTTGTTTTGGCGATTATAGCCGGCATGTTGGAAGTAATTCCTTATATTGGACCATTTTTGTCCGCAGTACCGGCCATGTTCGTGGCATTTATTCAAAACCCGCCCCTGGCTTTTGCCGTTGGCGTATTATATTTGTTGATTCAAAAAACAGAAGGTTATATTCTGGTTCCTAAGGTTATGGAAAAAACCGTTGGCACCTCGCCTTTGGCGGTTTTGCTTGCGGTCTTAATTGGTTTTAAACTCGCCGGAGTAGTCGGTTTGCTTATTGCAGTGCCTTTGGTAAGCGCCATAACGGTTATAGTAAATGAATTTTGGGCGGCGAAAACCGCAACTAACTCCTAAATTTGTTAAAAACCCAATAAAACGCTATAATTAAAAGGCTAAAAGTAGCCTTTTTTATTGTAATTGCGAGAGTTTTATACGATTATGAACAAAAATAAGTTTTACATTACAACAACGTTGCCTTATGTTAATTCTGACCCTCATTTAGGGTTTGCTTTAGAAATGGTTCAAGCCGACGTAATCGCGAGATATCATAAAGAAATTTTAGGACAAGAGGTGTTTTTTAATACGGGAACAGATGAACACGGACAAAAAATCTTTCAGAAAGCAGAAAGTAAAAAACAGGATGTTCAGGCTTATGTAGACGAATATGCCGAAAAATTTAAACAACTTATGCCTGCTTTGGGTATTAGCCCGGACATTCATTTTGTTAGAACTACAGATGCAAATCATATTGCCGCGGCCCAGGAATTTTGGAAGAGATGCGAGAAGAACGGCGATATTTATAAAAAGAATTATAAAATTAAATATTGCGTTGGTTGTGAGCTGGAAAAAACCGAAAGTGAATTGGTAGACGGCAAATGCCCGCTTCATCCCAATTTAGAGTTGGAAATAAGAGAAGAAGAAAATTATTTTTTTCGTTGGTCTAAGTACCAGCAACAGTTGTTAGATTTATACGAAAAACAACCGGACTTTGTTATTCCCGATTTTCGGTTTAATGAAATAAAAGAATTTGTGAAAAAAGGCCTGGAAGATTTTAGCGTATCGCGTTTAAAAGAAAAAATGTCCTGGGGGGTTCCGGTGCCCGGAGACGAAGCTCATGTAATGTATGTGTGGTTTGATGCGCTCATTAACTATATTTCCACTTTGGGTTGGCCTGAATCGGAAAAATCGGATAACCGGATAACCGGAGGATCGGACTCGAACCGACTTCCGACTTCCGACTTCCTATTTGCTGAATTCTGGCCCGGGGTACAAATTGCCGGAAAAGACAACCTTCGCCAACAATCGGCAATGTGGCAGGCGATGTTAATGTCAGCTGGATTGACAAACTCCAAACAAATAATAATTCATGGGTTTATTACCAGCGGCGGGCAAAAAATGTCCAAGTCTCTCGGCAATGTTGCCGACCCATATGAAATTTTGGCCAAGCTGGAAAGTTTGGGCTTAACGAAAGAGCAGGCAACTGATGCCTTGCGCTATTATTTGTTGCGGGAAATTCCAACCTTTGAAGACGGGGATTACACCTGGGAACATTTTGTGGAAACCTATAACGCCGGACTTGCTAATGGAATTGGAAATTTAACCAGCAGAATTTTGAAAATGGCGGTTAATGCGGGAATCACGAAGTATGAGTTAAGAATTATGAATCAGGGAAACGAGTTGCTGAATCATTATGAATTAGCCAAAGCAACGGACGAAGTTTGGAAAAAAATCCAAGCTTGCGACCAGTATATTCAAAAAGAAGAGCCATTTAAAAAAATTAAGGTTGATGAAGCCGCGGCAAAAAAGGACATCGAGTTTTTGCTTAGTGAGTTAGAAGGTATTGCACAGAGCTTAAAGCCGTTTCTTCCTAATACAGCAGGGCAAATACTTTTAGCGTTAAAAGATTTAACATCGGGGAACATTCCAAGATTATTTCCAAGAATTTAGATATTATATTTCGAAAAAATTGTAAATTTATTTTATGGCCTTAAAAACAAATCATCCAGACAACCTTACTTCAGTTGAATTTTCTATGAACGATTTGGTTTATACACCGGAAGGCGAGGCGCTATTGGAAAGAAGTAAAATTAGGAAAGCGGTTAAATTATTTGATCTAGCTGATGCTCAAGATCGGGAAAATGCCATTGTCTCCGATGGCGATTATACTGTGACTGCAAAAGGGCATCTGGGGTCGGAAAAATGGAAAGACGAAGAGGCATTTTATTATAAATTAGACATACCTGAAAATTCTTTTTTTGTAAAAAGAATTCCCGCTGCTTTAAATTATGAAACCGGGGGCGGTGTGAGCGAGTTGTATGACACCCGAGAAGCCAAAAAATTATTGGCCGGGGTGGAAAATGTGGAAATTGTTGAATATGTTTTGGGTTATGACGGTACTAATTATAAATATTTTGTTTCAAAATGGGATCCGAATTTTGAAAGCACCCTGGCATACCTCGAAGACATTAAAGAAAAAGGCAAACAGCCTACCGAACAAGAACTTAAGTTATTGGAAAGAATTAAAAATATCCAGAATATTTTAGGAATTAAATATTGGGATACTAAACCACACAATATGTCCTACGATCCCAGAACCGGAAAAATATATATATTCGATTTAAATAAAACCAAAGAGTTGCCTTAGTATGTTAATAGATACCCATGCGCATGTAAATTTTCATTCATTTAAAGACGATGCTAAGGAAACTTTGCAGCGGGCTTTAGATAATGGAACTTGGATAATAAATGTTGGCAGCCAAATAGATACCTCCAGGCAGGCGGTGGAATTGGCTAGCGAATTTAATGAGGGAGTCTATGCGGTAATTGGCGTGCACCCCGAACACACACATTCGCAGTACGTGGATGAAGAAGAAACCCATTTTAAAAGCAGGGAAGAAAATTTTGACGCAGATTTGTATTCCGAGCTCGTAAAAAATCCCAAAGTTGTGGGAATTGGGGAATGCGGCTTAGATTATTACCGCTTACCAGAAGACAAAACTTTACACAAAGAAATCAAACAAAAACAGATTGAAGTTTTTAAAAAACAAATTAGGTTTGCCAAAGAGCATGATAAAGTTTTGGTCGTTCATAGCCGTCCCGAAAAAGGAAGCGACGAGCTTTATGAAGATATGCTGAAAGTCTTTGAGGAAGAAAAAGTTAGCGAGATGCGCTTTGAAATTCATAGCTATACTCATACCCCGGAGTATTTTAAAAAGTTTTTGGAACTCGGGGCTTATGTGTCTTTTAACGGCATAATTACTTTTGATAAAACTGGAAATATGGCAGAGCTGGTAAAGCTAGCTCCGCTAGATAAAATTTTGCTTGAGACCGATTGCCCATACTTAACACCCATACCAAATCGGGGAAAAAGAAATGAACCAAGTTTCGTAAAATATGTTGCGGAAAAAGTTGCTGAAATTAAGAAATTATCAATATCAGAAATTGAAGAAATTACTACGGATAACGCCAGACATTTGTTTAGATTGTAGTTCGCCGATTCATCGGCTTTGACTTAAGCTTCTTCATGGTATGAGGAATTTAAAACACATTAGACTTAAGCAATATGATTATGGGTCAAACGGTTATTATTTTGTGACCATAGTTACCGATTTAAGATTAAATTATTTTAAAGATAAAGAAAAAGAAGTTGAACGTGAACTAAGAGATTTGGTGAGTAAGACCGAAGGGTTAGAACTAGATCTCTATGTTATTATGCCGAACCATGTCCATATTATCTTTGTCCTAAAATCGTCAACGTTAAAATTAGGTGAGATTGTTAGGAGGTTTAAGGCAAAAGTATCGCATGCGCTGGAAGAGTTTATCTGGCAGCCAAATTATTATGAGCATATTATTAGAAACGAAAATGCTTTGAATAAGATTAGGGAATACATTTTAAAAAATCCAACTCAGGAAATTGTGGAATTTAAAAAGTTTTACGAATAGCCGATAAATCGGCAGACTACGATTAATAATAAACCTATGCAAAAGTACGACCATAAAAAAATAGAAGGCAAGTGGCAAGCATTTTGGGCAAAAAATAAAACTTTTATCGCCAAAGAGTCGGCCAAAAAACCAAAAAAGTTTGTGTTGGTTGAATTTCCTTATCCGTCCGGCGCAGGTTTGCATATGGGGCATTTGCGCCCTTATGTGGCGGGCGATGTTTACAGCAGATTTAACAGGTTAAAAGGTTTTGAGACTATGTTTCCAATTGGTTGGGATGCTTTTGGTCTGCCTGCGGAAAACTATGCCATAAAAATGGGCGTGCATCCTTCCATTACTACCAAAAAAAATGTTGCCAACGCCAAGAAACAAATTCAAAGTTGGGGTTTGAGTTTTGATTGGAGCAGGGAAATAAACACTACCGACCCGGAATATTATAAATGGACGCAGTGGCTGTTTTTGCAATTTTACAAAAAAGGGTTGGCTTATGAAGCTACCGGCTTGATTAATTGGTGTCCAAAAGACAAAACCGGATTGGCTAACGAGGAAGTAATAGACGGCAAATGCGAACGCTGCGGCACTATCGTGGAAAAGAAAGAGCTGCGGCAGTGGTATTTGCGCATAACCGCTTACGCGGAAAAATTATTGGAAGGATTAAAAAATTTGCCCGAATGGCCTGAAGCGGTAAAGCTGCAACAGGAGAATTGGATTGGAAAGAGCACGGGAGCGATTATTAAATTTCCAATTTCCAATTTCCAATTTCCAATTGAGGTTTTCACCACCCGACCGGATACTATTTTTGGCGCGAGTTATATGGTGGTGGCGCCGGAGCACCCTTTAATTAAGAATCAAGAATCAAGAATCAAGAATTACGACGAGGTCGCAAAGTATATTGCTAAGGCAAAAGAGAAGGCGGAAATGGACCGCACGGCCGAAGGAAAAGAAAAAACCGGAGTTGAGTTAAAAGGAATTAAGGCAATTAACCCAGCAACCAAACAGGAAATTCCGGTGTGGGTGGCAGACTATGTTCTTGGCCATTATGGAACGGGAGCAATTATGGCCGTGCCGGCGCACGATGTTCGCGATTTTGAATTTGCAACAAAATTTAAATTGCCAATAGTCCAGGTTGTGGCTCCGGAGTTTGTTTCTAAAGACGAACCTCCCAAGCCTGAATTACCGTTCGTTCCTAGAAATGCGGTGGTTTGTTTGGTTCGCAATCCAAAAACCAATGAATTTTTGTGCTTGCAGTGGCAGGTTTCTGAAGCCTGGAAAACTTTTGTAACCGGCGGGGTGGAAAAAGGCGAAGATTACATTGTTGCCTGCCAGAGAGAAGTGGCGGAAGAAACCGGCTATAAAAATATAAAACTTGTTGCGGAACTTGGGCAAGCGCATGAAAAGTTTTACCATTTGTTAAAAAAAGAAAATCGCCACGCTTATTTTAAAGGTTTTGTGTTTGATTTGGTAAACGAAGATAAAACAGAAGTTGTGGGAGAAGAACTGGCCAAACATAAACCGGTTTGGGTAAGTGAAAAATCCGTGGCCGCTTTTATTAAGGGCGCGGTGTTTAAACATTTTTGGGATTTGTATAAGACGGGGCCAAAAGCCCTGGTGGAAAGCGGAGTGGTAATTAATTCTGAAAAATTTGACGGACTTAAAACAGAAGAAGCAATAACAAAAATGGGCGGGGAGTTTGGCAAGTTAACCGTTCAATATAAACTGCGCGATTGGGTTTTTAGCAGGCAAAGATATTGGGGCGAGCCAATTCCGTTAATTCATTGTGAAGATTGCGGTATTGTGCCGGTTCCGGAAAAGGATTTGCCGGTAAAGCTGCCGAATGTAAAAAAATATGAACCAACGGGCAACGGAGAATCTCCATTGGCCGATATTAAAAGCTGGGTAAAAACCAAGTGCCCAAAATGTAAAAAGACCGCTTGGCGGGAAACTAACACTATGCCGCAATGGGCCGGCAGTTCTTGGTATTGGCTGCGCTATGCTGACCCAAAAAATAAAACCAAATTTGCCGATATGAAAAAGTTAAAGTACTGGCAACCGGTAGACGTATATTTGGGCGGCATGGAGCACACAACCTTGCATTTGCTTTACAGCAGGTTTTGGAATTTATTTTTGTATGACCAGGGTTTGGTTACTGTGTCTGAACCGTATAAAAAACGCCATCCGCACGGAATTGTTTTGGGCCCGGATGGCGAGAAAATGTCCAAGAGCCGGGGCAATGTGGTAAATCCTGATGAGGTTGTAAAAAAATATGGAGCCGATACCCTAAGAATGTACGAAATGTTTTTAGGGCCTCACGAGTCCATGGTGTCGTGGAATGACCAGGGCGTTGTTGGGGTGAGAAGATTTTTAGACAGAGTTTGGACCTGGGTAAATGAAATTGCGGAAGCGCCCCACCAACAAGAATCAGGAATCAGGAATCAGGAATCAAGGGCAAAAGATACTGATAAGGTGCAGAGGGCGTTGAATAAATTAATAAAGAAAATTACCGAGGATTTGGAAAATTTCCGTTTTAACACTTCCATTTCCGCTTTTATGGAATTTCATAATGAGATTAAGGATGAATTTATTACCTTAGAATCCATTAAAACATTCTTGATTTTGTTGTATCCATTTGCTCCGCACATAGCGGAAGAATTAAACGAGAAAGTTAGCAAAGTTGAAAAAAAGAAAGTCGGCTCATTACAGTATTTAAGTTGGCCAAATTTTGATCCCGCATTGGTTATTGAATCGTCAGTAGAAATAATTGTGCAAATTAATGGCAGGGTAAAAGCCAAACTTACCGTTGCGGCCGGCGCGACTCAGGAAGCAGTGCAAGCTCAGGTTATGGCAATGGACGCAGTTAAACAGGCATTGGTCGGAGAAAGCGTTAAGCGGGTAATTTTTGTGCCAAACAGATTAATAAACCTTGTTATATAATTCCGATATACAGATGAAAACAGATTTACAGATAACTACAGATGTTAATTTTCCAAGGCAACACAATTTGAATCTGTAGGTATCTGTAGATTCGTTCTATTCGTAAATCTGAATATTATGGTTATTATTGATTACAACAAAAAACATCATCAAAAAATTATTCACGCCTGCGTTGCCGCGCTAAAGCAGGGGAAGGTTGTGGCGTACCCAACGGATACTTGTTATGGTTTGGCGGCAGACGTTAGCAATTTAGCGGCGGTAAAAAAAGTTTTTGCCGTAAAGGGGCGAAGTTTTAAAAAACCTGTTTCAATAATTCCGCCGTCAGCAGCCGCGTCTAAAAAAATAGTTGTTTGGGATAAACTATCGGAAAAATTGGCAAAAAAGTTTTTTCCTGGGCCAATCACACTAGTATTAAGTATTAAGAATCAAGAATTAAGGGGAAAAAATATTAAAGCGTTATCGGCAAACACAGGAGAGTTGGGGATTAGGCAGCCGAAAAATAATATTGCACTTGATTTGGCAAAATATTTAAAACAGCCAATTACCACGACCAGCGCCAATATTAGCGGCGAGCCAGAATGTTATTCCGCGGAAGAGTTATTAAAACAATTTGAAAAAGCCAAATATAAACCGGATATTATTATAAACTCCGGCAGGCTTGCTAAGCGTAAACCGTCTACATTAATAAAAGTTGTAAATGGCGAAGCTATTGTTTTGCGAGCCGGCCCAATCTCTGAAAGAAAAATCAAATCATACATCTTACATCATAAATCTTAAATTTCCTCCGTGTTTTTAAATTTCCATCTACCACATTACTTTAGCAAAAATGTCCGCAAAGAAATGGGGCAACTATATGCCTCCTCGGCTATTTCCAACTTTGCGCTCTCGGTTATAACTTTGTTTGAGCCGATATTTTTGTTTAGTGTTTTGCATTTTAGCATTCCCAAGGTTTTAATGTTTATGGCCGTGGTTTACGCGGTCTATATTGTTTTTATACCTTTTGGCGGAAAGTTCGCTAGTGTTTATGGATATAGGCATTGCATTGCCCTTTCGGTACCATTCCAGATTTTTTACTGGTTAGCTCTGCTTGCCTCTACAACCCATCCTAACGCGGCTTTTCTTGCCGCGGTGGTGTTTGGGTTGCAAAAATCTTTTTATTGGCCAGGCTTTCATTCTGTTATTGCCCGCTATTCCCAAACCGAACAAATGGGTAGGGAATTTGGCATGTCTTACGCCATAAATAGCATTGCACAAATAGGCGGACCATTAATTGGCGGAATTCTGTCGCAGTATATGGGGCTGTCTTCCGCATTCCTTTTGGCGGCGGTAATTTATTGTTTAAGCATTGTGCCGCTTTTAATGGCCAAAGAAATTTTTATTCCTAAAATTTACAGTTTTAAAGACACTTTGCAGCTGTATAAAGATTACCCAAGAAAATTTTTGGGATATATAGGTTTTGGGGAAGAACTTTTGGTCTTAACAATTTGGCCGATATTTATTTTTATAGTTGTAAAAGATTATAAAGACACCGGTCTTCTTTCCGCTTCATCCAGTTTTGTGGCAGCGGTGATTGCTTTATTTTTGGGAAAAATCTCCGACCAATACACCAAACGAGTTTTGGTAAAAATAGGCGCTTTCTTTTCTTCAATTTTTTGGCTGGGCAGAATTTTTTCCGGAACTTTTGTAACAGCTTTTGCATCTGACTCTGCCTCAAAGGCGGCAAAAGAAACTTTGTTCATTCCGCTTTCAACTTTAACCTATCTGCGAGCGGAAGCGACCCATATTGTTCCTTATGCCGTATTTTTTGAGCAAAGCCTGGCTATTGGCAAACTGTCTGCCTGCTTAATAGGCGCCCTGCTTTTTAGCTTCACCGGAAGCTTTGTGGTATTATTTATAATAGCTGCAATTTACAGTTTGCTTTATATGTACATTTGATAGATTTAAGATTTAGGATATAAGATTTAAGAAAATGAACCAGGAACAAAAAGAAAAAGTTTTAGAGTTATTAAAAAAGGAAAATCTGGCTGTTTTGTCTTACCTACATGGGAACAAGCCAAGATCGGCAGTTATAGATTTTTCTGAAACGGGGGATTTAGAGATAATATTTACAACCTTATTAAGCTACCGTAAATATGAAGATTTAAAACAAAATTCAAATGTTGCACTGACATTCGGCGGTAAAAATAATATTACAGTTCAGTATGAAGGTGAGGCAAAGGAATTGGGAAAAACGGAGTTTTTACCATATTTAAAGTATCATATACAGAAAAATCCTATTGAGTTAAAATTTTCGGAAATGCTGGAAGCCCGATTTTTTAAAGTATCTCCAGTTTGGATTCGTTATTCAGATTATGGAGCAAAGCCAAATAATATTTTTGAAATTAAGTTTTAACAAAATGAATAAATATCATTTTCAAATTAAATATCTTATTATTCAGTGGTAGTTTTGGATTTACTATTCACTTAGCACTATTTACTAATTACTAAATCTACCAAAATGATATATCCAACAATACAAACAGAAGACCCGGCGGTTTATGAAATTATGAAGCGCGAAGAGCAGAGGCAAAAAGAGGGGATTGAATTAATCGCCTCTGAAAATTATGTCTCCCGTGCCGTGCTTGAAGCAATGGGTTCCACTCTCACCAACAAATATTCCGAAGGCTATCCGGGAAAAAGATATTACGGGGGAAATGAAATTATTGACCAAGTGGAAAGTTTGGCGGTAGAGCGCGCCAAACAGCTATTTAACGCCGAACATGTTAATGTCCAGCCTCTTTCCGGCAGTCCGGCCAACTTGGCCGTGTATATGGGTTTGCTAAACCCCGGCGATAAAGTTTTGGGTTTTTCCCTGGACCAAGGCGGGCATCTTTCCCATGGCCATCCTTTAAATTTTAGCGGAAAACTTTATACCATAATTCCGTATTTCGCGGAAAAAGAAACAGAAGTCATAGATATGGATAAAGTGGAAGAAATAGCTCTTAGAGAAAAACCAAAAATGATCTTGGCGGGGTTCAGCGCTTACTCCAGGGATTTTGACTGGAAAAGATTTAAAGCCATTGCGGACAAAATTGGCGCGTTTACTTTTGCGGATATTGCCCATGTGGCCGGTCTTATTGCCGGCAAACAATTAGAAAATCCGGTACCGTATTTTGACGTAGTTTCTACCACAACCCATAAAACTTTAAGAGGTCCGCGCGGGGCGATGATTATGTGTAAAGAACAATTTGCTTCCGCCATAGACAAGGCCGTCTTTCCGGGAGTTCAGGGCGGTCCGCATGATCACATTAACGCAGCCAAGGCCATAGCTTATGGAGAAGCCTTAAAACCGGAATTTACAAATTACGCCGCGCAGATTATTAAGAATGCGCGAGCGCTTGCCACCGCTTTGCAAGGCAAGGGATACCGAATAGTTTCCGGCGGCACCGACAACCATTTAATGTTGGTAGATTTATTTGGAAGCAAGCAGATTACCGGAAAAGAAGCGGAAAAATGTTTGGAACATGTTGGTATATCCATAAACAAGAATATGATTCCGTTTGACCCAAGAAAACCAATGGATCCTTCCGGAATTCGCGTTGGTACTCCGGCTGTTACTACCCGTGGCTGCATGGAAAAAGACATGCAAACCGTGGCCGACTTAATGGACGAAGCTCTTATGAACCGTTCGGATGAAAATAAGCTAACGGAAATTAAAGAAAAAGTAAAACAATTTGCTTTGCGCTTTCCGGTTCCAGGGGTGGAATAATAATTAAAAGTTAAATCATGACAATTTTTCAATCAGCAGTTTTAGGTTTGGTTCAGGGACTCGGGGAATTTTTACCGATTTCTTCTTCCGCACATTTAATTTTGGCGCCATGGTTTTTTAAATGGAATGATCCGGGCTTGGGTTTTGACGTTGCGCTCCACTGGGGAACGCTCCTGGCGGTTTTGGTTTATTTTAGAAACGATGTTTGGTTGCTAATAAAAGGTTTTTGGCATAGCCTGTTTAAATCAACCAGAAATCTCCAGAACAACATCTACCAAAAATTAGCCTGGCTGTTAATTATTGCTTCTGTGCCGGGCGCAATAATTGGCAAGTTGCTTGAACAAAAAGCAGAGACCGTCTTTAGAAATCCGTTGTTAATTGCCATAACTTTGTCTTCCTTCGGGCTAATTATTTGGTGGGTGGATTGGGTTGGCGCCAAGCAAAAGAACTTAGACAGAATTGCATGGATGGATGCTTTGTGGGTTGGTCTTTCACAAGCGCTGGCGATAATCCCGGGAGTTTCGCGCAGCGGCAGCACAATGGCTGCAGGAATGTTTTTAGGTTTTAAGCGCGAAGATGCGGCGAGATTTTCTTTTTTAATGTCTATCCCAATAATTTTTGGGGCCGGTTTGGCAAATATTAAAAACTTTCATACCGGGGTTACAACTCAGGAGCTAATTGTCGGTTTTGTTTCCGCCGCTTTTTTTGGATTTTTATCCATAAAGTATTTGTTGCAATATTTGTCTAAACATGGTTTTAAGATTTTTGTTTGGTACCGCTTAGCTTTAACCGCATTAATTTTGGCAGTTTACTTCCTAAGAAAATGATATCCAATAAAACATATTTGAGTTGGCATAAAAAGCTGGAAGAAAATTCCATGCTGAAAAGTATTGTTGTATTTTTTGGCCTTTATTCACTGTTGTTAATTTACGCCGCCGGATTGTATCTTTTAGTTTTAGGAAAATATAAAGAACTTATTTTGTTGCTGGTGTCTTTTGTTTTGGCGAGGATTATAATTAATCCGCTGGTTTTTTTGGTTTATAAGAGGCAGCGTCCGTACCAAAAGTTAAATTTTGTGCCGCCTCATAATGCCTGGTTGTTTTCTAATATCACCGCGAGATATAATTCTTTTCCTTCTGATCATGCTGCGAGTTTTGCTTCAATCGCGGCCCCGTTGGTTATATTTTTTCCGTTGCTTGGTGGGGTAATAATAATTATTGCCATTTTTAATGGGCTGTCCAGAATTGTATTGGGGTATCATTATATTTCGGACATTTTAGCCGGCTGGCTGGTGGGATTGCTCGCAGCCTGGGTAGCGATGGGTTGGATTTGGCCAATTGTTCTCCATTAAAAAACATCCCTGTTATAGGGATGTTTTTTGGTGGCCGAGGAGGGAGTCGAACCCTCATGCCGTTAAGCGAACGATTTTGAGTCGTTTGTGTCTGCCATTCCACCACTCGGCCTTATCAATAAACTTTTTAAAAATTCTTTTCCTATGCCGCTCTTTAAGTATTTCTCTCTTGCTCTAGCAGATATACGGTTAGGAACGTTTTCCGTATATAAGAGCTTAAAAGGTTTATAGCTTCTTGTTGTTTTTACCCAGCCTTGATTATGCTGAGTAAATCTCCTGAGAATATTATCTGTTAGACCTACGTATATGTAATTCTTAGTTAAGCTACTTATAGCATAAACTGTGTACATATATTATACAGATTAGTCGTTTGTGCCTGCCTGCCGGTAGGCAGGTCTGCCATTCCACCACTCGGCCGAATTGAAAACTAATTTATTTTAGCAGAAAAGAAATTACCCGTAAAGGCTCAAGGGTGTATCCTAAAGGTGTCGTAGTCGTAGTTGCCTGATTTATCAGGCTATAACCGTGTTGCATGGCCGATAAATCGGCAGACTACGGCAAACATCAGAAAAGTGAATTGTTATAGGAGGTTTGCGTTAGGGCCATAAATTTGATAGACTTTTTAAGTAAATAATACACTTATGGACGAAATAAACTCTCAACCAAAAATCACAATTCAGTCTTTAGACGGGTCAGTGCTGCCAACTTCTGCCAGCCCTGTGGCTGTTGCCGAAAATGCGATAGTAAATCCGCCGGTGCCAATGCCTCAGGTTACGCCGGAGCAGGGCAGGGTGTCTTATGCAGACGCTCAGATTCAGGAAATTGAAGTGGCAAAAATTGCCCCAAACCCTTTTCAGCCAAGAAAAACTTTTGACCCCGCTGCATTAAAAGAATTAGCCGATTCCATAAAAGAACATGGCGTCATTCAGCCGTTAGTTGTTACTAAAACCCCAATTGGGTATGAATTAGTGGTAGGGGAAAGGCGTTTTCGCGCTTCCCAATTAGCCGGTATGCAATTGGTGCCTGCTATTATTAAAGACGCAATGGTTGACCAGACGAAATTGGAAGTTGCTCTTATTGAAAATATTCAGCGCCAGGAATTGAATCCGATTGAAGAAGCTCAAGCCTATGAGAGGCTAATGAAGACTTTTAATATGACGCAGGAACAGGTAGCTAAGAAGGTCGGTAAGAGCCGTCCGGCAGTTGCCAATACCGTGCGTTTGTTAAACTTGCCGGCGGAAATTCAGCGTGGCGTTATTGAAGGTAAAATTATGGAAGGGCACGCCCGCGCAATTTTAGGCCTGCTCGACCCCGAAAAAATGCTGTTAATGTATAAAATGGTGCAGGAACAGAATTTAAATGTCCGCCAAGTGGAAGCTAAGGTTCGCGAGCTTACCACCAAGAGGCAAATGGACTCAGCCGCTCCGGATCCAAAGTTAATGGCACTGGAAACAGAACTCCGTGGCAAGCTTGGTACCCAGGTGAAAATTCAGCGCCAAGGCCAGGGCGGAAAAATTACTATTGAGTTCTTTAGCGATGAGGAGCTTTCTGACTTGGTTCACAAAATGGCCACGGAACAGTCAGCTTCCGGCTTGCCGTATTTAACTGTTTAAATTTAAGATTATATTTTGGTCAAATTTGGACGATCGTCCAAATTTGACCAATTTTTTTATTGTGGAAAAATCTATTTGACGGATTTTGCATAAAGTTGTAATATAATTGCAATATGATGAATTTTCGCCACAATTCCATTAATACCCTCCCGGTCTTTACTAAGGCCATTGTTTTGGCAGGGTTATTTAGGGAATAGGCGTTTACAGATTTTTACCAAAAGATTTCTTACACCTTAACCCTAAAGCTAAAAACTTTAGGGTTTTAAAATGGGATTCTAGATAGCAATTATTTTCTGATTATATCGGAAATGTATTGTTGGTTAGAATTAAAGAGTTAAGGGGGATTGAAAAGTGCAGGTTGTTATTTTTGGCCTCCAGATGGAGGTTGATGAGGTTATTTCTAAAGAGTTGCCTGCGATGCATTGCCCACACTGCGCCAGGGCGGCTCGGACTTTCGTCAGCGTTCGTGATTGTCACGGTACGTTTAAGATTTGCTGGAGATGCTTGGTGGTATCCAAGCGTTCCGGCAGAGCGAGGGAATCAACCTTGCAAAGGATGTTCGAACAAGCGGCTTCAGTCGCCTAGGAGCGTTAGATGCGGCAAATGGACGCAATGTTGTTTTGCTGTCAATGCGATCAAGAACGGGTTCACACAGAAACCCCACACGGGTTTGAATGCACCAAGTGTAAGGCGCTCTTGACTCGAGATGGTCAGTCTCCGCTTTCAACGGAGGGAAAATCCCAGCCCGCGGCGCAAGCCCAAGGCTGACTCATCATCAACCGCAGCAACAGCTGCACGCAATAAGCTCGCCGTTCCTTCCCGGACGGCGAGCTTTCACTTTGTACAAACAAAAAAAGACCACACTAAAGTGTAATCTTTTTTTGGTCGGGATACCCGGAATCGAACCGGGACTACATGCACCCCATGCACGCGTACTGCCACTATACTATATCCCGTGTAGATGTAAATATTTTAACTACAGCCCGTTAAATATATTTTTTTGTAAAACATTTAACTTTCTTGGATAGTTTAGCAGAAATCCCTAAAAAATAAAACCCCTTAAGTAGCGCGTTTAATTATTTGCTATAATATATGGGTAATCCATAATGCATAATATGAACACAAAATTACAAGAATTTGACCATAGTTTAATTAGCTTTTTTAGGAAATTTCACCCTCATTTTGCCCGGTTTGCTTTGTTTGTGGTTTATTTTTGGTTTGGAATACTGAAAATTTTAGATACTAGTCCGGCCAATCCGTTGGTTATGGAATTGCAGGAAAAAACTTTGCCATTCTTGTCTTTCCACCAGTTTATTATTTTTTTCAGTTTGTATGAAATGTTAATTGGAATTTTATTTTTGTTTTCCAAATTTGACCGGCTGACTATTTTGCTTTTTGTTTTGCATATGGGGACGACCTTTATGCCTTTATTGTTTTTGCCCCAGGTTACCTGGCAGGGATTTTTAACCCCGACTATGGAAGGGCAATATATAATTAAAAATTTAGTGTTGATTGCGCTGGTATTAAATATTGGCGCAAAGTTAGAGTCCTGGAAAGAAAAAGTTAAAAATTAAAATAAAATATGACCCACTACATTTGCACTGGCGGATGCGGTGAGTATTCGGAAATCCCGGGTACCTGCAACAATCAAAGTTGTATTAAGTACCACCAGCCGCTGACGGTTTGCCATTGCGGCGACGGGCATCACGAACAGGCTTACGAGCATCCGAATACGACCATAGAAGCCGAAGACGCCGAAGTTATATAAATTATGAAAAAAATTGTTTTAATTTTTACGATATTAATTTTAGTATCGGCTATTTTGGTCGGGGTTTTTTGGCGTAAAAAAACAAACCCTCAAAGCTCTCAAAATGTTCAGGCTGCCGGCAACCAACAGGCCGAGGAAAAGCTTGAGGCAATTAACGGAGTGCCTGTAAATAAAGAGCTTGCCGCAGCAAGGCCTTTGGCGGTAATTATAGAAAACCATCCCGACGCACGGCCGCAGTCCGGTTTGTCTTCGGCAGATGTGGTTTACGAAACTTTGGCCGAAGGCGGCATTACCAGATTTTTGGCCATTTTCCAGTCAAGCCAGGCCAAGGCAATTGGCCCGGTTAGGAGCGCGCGTGAATATTTTGCGGAAATCGCCGACGAGTGGGGCGCGTTGTTTGCCCACGTTGGCGGTTCGAACGAAGTTATAAATCAGTTGAAAAATAATTATTTTAAAAATTTAAGCGACGCCAACGAATATTATAATTTTGATTTTTTCCCTCGCAATAATTATAAGCCTCAACCGCACCATATTTTTACTTCGGTGGAAAAGTTGCGCGAACTAATTAAATTTCACGACTTTTCCAACACCGCTATTTATACCGCTTGGAAATTTAAAAGTGATCAACCGGCAGATATGGCAACCGCAAAAGAGCTGAATATTGATTTCTCCCGCGCCGGCTATGAAGTTGGCTGGCAGTACGATGCGCTAACAAATAGCTATAAACGTTTGCAGTATTTTGAAGCCCATATGGATGAGGCGGCAAAAAAACAAATTACCGCCAAAAATGTGGTGGCACAGATTGTAAATGTCACCCCAGTGCCTAAAGACCCCTTATTGCATGTAAATATAGATATGGACTCCGGCGGTAAGGCTATAATTCTGCAAGATGGCAAAGAAATAATAGGAACCTGGAAAAAGCAAAATAACCGCACTCATTATTATAACGAAGCCGGCCAGGAGGTTGCCTTTAACCGCGGGCCAATTTGGATAGAGCTGGTGCCGCAAGATAAAGAGAGTAAAATTGTTTTAAAATAATCAACAAAAAAATCCTCTCCCATAAACGGGAGAGGATTTTAATTTAAACTATTTGCTCTTGCTTTTCGTCTTAATACAGCGGGTGCAAGCCTTTACTCTTTTGCCGCCAATTACCGTATACTGTAAATTTGGTAAAAGTCTAACAATAGAAGGGCGCATACTGTGAGAGCGTTTTATAGTGCGGGAATAAGTTTTGCCGCATACTGTGCACATTCTGGGCATAAAATAATTTAGGATTTATGATATAAGATGTAAGATATAAAATCTAACTTTGTATAGATTAACACAGTTTGTTATAATGGTCAAGAAGGAATACAGTTTAACATTTAAGCATATTAACATACTAATATTATCTGAGGTAAAATATGTTAGCATGTTAGAATGATAAAATGAGAGTATGATTTTATGGATATAGTAATAATTCTAATAATTTTATTGTTTTCCGCTATTGTTCACGAAGTGAGCCATGGTTTAATGGCGGAAAGATTGGGTGACGATACTGCCAGGGAAGAGGGGAGGATTACTTTAAATCCAATTCCCCACATAGACCCAATGGGCAGCATTTTGTTGCCTTTGCTGCTGTTGGCCGTTCATTCGCCAATTATTTTTGGCGCTGCCAAACCGGTGCCGGTAAATTTTAGTAATTTGCGTAAACCAAAATTGGGCATGGCTTTGGTGAGTTTGGCCGGGCCGCTTTCTAACTTTGCTTTGGCTATTTTGTTTGTTATTCCAATAAAACTCGGGCTCACCAATTCAATTTCATATCCAATATTGCTTCAGGCTATTTTAATAAACCTAGTCTTGGGAACATTTAACCTTGTACCGATTCCGCCGCTTGATGGCAGCAAAATTTTAGCTTCTTTGGCGCCAAATGCCTGGATGGAAAAAATCTTATCCTTAGAGCGGTATGGTTTTGTTTTGGTTTTAATTTTTTTATATTTAGGCTGGTTAAGTTATTTGCTAATGCCTGTTGTCTTGCTGTTTGGAAAAGTATTTAACTTGTCATTTTTTTAGGCCTAATTTAACAAATTCCACTCATTCACGGCCGTGAATGAGTGGAATTTGTAGCTATATAGTCATTGTACAAAGCTTGTCTATTTTTTTATAAATTGGAAAGTCTTAGACAAGTAAAATATTTAGAGGTAAAGAAAAAAGCGCCACACGTCCGAATTGGACGGGGCGCCCTTTTGCGTTTGGGTGGGTAACGGTGTTATCCGTCGACAGTAGTGAAATCCGAAGCCCGGAAGTAGCTTGGAAACTCCGAGCGGGTTGTCGGGTCAAGCAACTTATAGAACTTGTGTCCTCTCTCCACCCAACATCTTTTGACCATTCCTCCTTCTACGGCAATTTCGCCATTTACTGATACGGCTTTGCCGTTTATGGCAATAACCTTACAGCCGATGACTTCATCAACAAGCGGTACTAAAACTGGCATAGGCATTACTTTACTGAATTTGTGAGCATTTGTCAATGTCTAAGAAAAGCAAAACCGGCCGCTTCGATGGTTAGAAGCGGCCGGCGGTGAGGAGAGGACTAGCCTCTCAAAAAGTAAATCGCGGCGGCGATGGGGGCGAAAAAACAGATCGCTGTCACGGCAATCACAAAGCTGAGATTGCGTGTTGTTTTCCTTTCAGAAAGTGGTGTTCGGGCTGTGACAGTCTTGAGGGCCATCGAGCCAAGGTGCCCTCCTAAAAATATGGCGATCTCCATTACACCAGTTACCTCTGACATCGTCGGCATGCTATTCCTCCTATCTCTCAGCCAAATTTGTTTGGAATGTGTTGCAGTCATCACAGCGCCCGTGCACAACGGACGGCGTGATGTGGCCTTTGGAGTGGCACACCAGGCAGTAGTACAGCTCTTTGCGCCTGTACCGTTTGAACAGGTGGCTACATAAAGGGCACGTCTTTGTCCAGAAGTAGTTGCTGTGGAAGATACCCGACTTAGCCAGTACCCATTCAAAGCTGGTCATAGTCCACGAGTGTTCGCCGCCTGGGCATTGTTTGAGAGGGGCTTCGGTTATTGTAGGTTCTGTACCGCCTTCAACTCTCATGCCCTGATAATGAAAAACAGACACGATCGTCCTCCTTAAAAATAGCCTGAAAACATTTTATCGTAGCAAATTGACAGATTAAAGTCAATTCTGTATAATGTGTTTAATTGAATAAGAAGCCCAGTCGCAAATACGCAAATAGCAACAGATAACACGGATGCAGAAATCCGCGCAATCTGTGCATATCAGCGTATTGGCGATTGAATCACTATTTATTAGTCGCAAGTTTTGGGAAGACAACCTCTCCCTTCACCCTCCCCTTAGGAGGGGAGGGAAGAAACATCAAAAGGTTTCTGATGAGTACCAAGCAGGCGAGCGCGAAAGATCTGACATCTTTTGTCAGTTTTTTTATGGCTATTTAAAGTATTCAAGAAAATAATTTATCCACGAATTCACTAATCATCGCGAATTATACTAAGTAGTATTCGTGAAATTAGTGTTAATTCGAGAATTGGTGGAGAAAAAATGCCAACAATCAATCAATTGGTTCGCAGAGGCAGAAGCCCTCTTAAAACCAAAAGCAAGTCTCCGGCGTTAATGCGCAGGCAGAACTTGATAAAGAACAAGACATTGTTCATAAAAACCGGCGCCCCGTTTATGCGCGGTGTCTGTTTAAAGGTTTATACCACAACGCCTAAAAAGCCGAACTCGGCTTTGCGTAAAGTGGCTAAGGTCAAACTTACCAACGGAATGGAAGTTATTGCTTACATCCCGGGTATTGGCCACAACTTACAGGAACACAGCGTAGTAATGATCCGCGGCGGACGTGTAAAAGATCTTCCCGGTGTCCGTTATCACATTGTTCGCGGAAAGCTAGATACTCTCGGAGTCGACGGGAGAAAGAGAAGCCGTTCTAAATACGGAACGAAGAGAAAATAATTTATCCACGAATTCACTAATCATCACGAATCACACTAAGTGGTATTCGTGAAATTAGTGAGAATTCGTGAATTAGTGGAATAAACATATGCCAAGAAAATCCAGAAGTTACGATAAACACGTTCCAGAACCGGACCCTCGTTACGGCTCGGTTAAATATGCAAAATTCATTAACTATTTAATGGAACGCGGCAAGAAGAATGTTGCCCGCAAGATTTTTTACGATGCATTAGACATAGTCGGCGAAAAAGCCGCTACTCTAACCGCCCCGGCTACAGCCACAACGGCTTCTAAAACAACCGGAGAAAAACCGGCAAAAGAAGAAAAGCCGGCAGTGTTGGAAGGCCGCCAGGTTTTTGATATTGCTTTAAAAAATGTTTCCCCAATTATGGAATTAAAATCCCGCCGCATTGGCGGTGCTAACTATCAGGTACCAATGGAAGTTATGGAACCTCGCCGCACCACTTTAGCCATGCGCTGGTTATTGGCCGCCTGCCGCGCCAAAAAAGGTTCTCCTATGGCGCAAAGACTTGCCGGTGAAATTATGGATGCATACAACAAGACCGGTGGCGCTATGAAGAAACGCGAAGATGTACACCGTATGGCTGAAGCCAACAAAGCTTTTGCCCACTTTGCGCGTTTTGGCCGCCGCTAAAGCGACGAGTTAAAAGTTCATCAAGTTTGTAAAGTTTATCAAGTTAGCCGTGTCCGTTAAGTTCATAAAGCGGATGTAGAAACTTGAAAAACTTTACAACTTTAAAAGCTTGATAGACTGTTACAAAAGTTTTGGAAACTTCAAAATTAAAAATAAAAGTTTAATTCTTAAATCTCTAATCTAATATTTATTTATGAGAGAATATCCTATAGAAGTAACCCGCAATATTGGAATTATTGCCCACATTGATGCCGGTAAAACCACCGTCACCGAAGGTGTTTTGTATAACACCGGTATGATTCACAAGATTGGCGCGGTGCACGAAGGTGAAACTACCACCGACTGGATGGAACAGGAACGCGAGCGCGGTATTACCATTACCTCCGCCGCCGTTACCTGCTACTGGACCCCCCGCTTTATTAAATTGGCAGGGGACGTTAAGCACAAAATTAACATTATTGACACTCCGGGCCACGTGGACTTTACCGTGGAAGTAGAACGCAGTTTGCGCGTTCTCGACGGCGCGGTTGTTGTCTTTGATGGAAAAATGGGTGTAGAACCGCAAAGTGAAACTGTTTGGCGCCAGGCCGATAAATACCAGGTGCCTCGCATGTGCTTCATTAACAAAATCAACCAAACTGGCGGAGATTTTTATAAGTCTTTGGATTCTATTCATAAGCGCCTTTCCCCGAATGCTTTCCCAATTCAGTTGCCGATTGGTTTTGAAAAAGATATCAATGGCGTAGTTGACCTTATTAATATGAAGTCCTACACCTATAAAGATTTTACCGACAAAGAGTTTACCGTTGGCGAAGTGCCGGCCGATATGCTGGAAAAAGCCAAGGAATATCGCCATAAGTTGCTTGAAAAAGTAGTTGAAAGCGATGACGCCTTAATGGAAAAATATTTAGGCGGACAAGAACTCACAGAAAATGAATTCTTGGTTGCAATTCGCAAAGCCGTTCAGGGCGGAAAATTCTTCCCGGTCTTAGGCGGCGACGGACGCGGAATTATTGTTCAAAAAATTCTTGACGCCGTTGTTAACTTTTTACCTTCCCCGGTTGACCGCGGCGTGGTAAAAGGCCATGACTTAAAAACCGATGCGGAAATTTTAAGAAAGCCTTCCGACGAAGAACCATTTACAGCTTTGGCTTTTAAAATTGCCACCGACCCGTTCGTTGGACGCTTGTGTTTCTTCCGCGTGTACGCGGGAAAATTGGAAGCCGGTTCTTATGTTCTTAACGCCCGCACCGGCAACAAAGAACGCGTTGGACGTATTGTCCGTATGCGTGCCGACCAGCGCGATGAAGTTAAAGAAGTTTTTGCCGGAGATATTTGCGCCCTTGTGGGACCAAAAGAAACATTTACCGGAGATACTTTGTGCGATGTAGAAAAGCCGATTCGTTTGGAAACTATCAAGTTTGCCGACACGGTTATTTCCATGTCCATTGAACCGAAGACCAAAGCTGACCAGGAAAAAATGGGCATTGCTTTGTCTAAATTGGCTGAAGAAGATCCGACCTTCAAACTTTCCACTAACGAAGAAACCCAGCAGACAATTATTGCCGGTATGGGTGAATTGCACTTGGAAATTATTGTTGACCGCATGAAGCGCGAGTTTAAAGTGGAAGCTAACGTTGGTAAGCCGGAAGTAGCTTACAAGGAAACCATTAAGAAGATTGCCGAAGCGGAAAGCAAATACATTCGCCAGACTGGTGGACGCGGACAATACGGACATTGTTATATTCGCGTTGAACCGCTTGAGCGCGGCAAGGGTTATGAATTCGTGGATGAAGTTGTTGGTGGTGTTATTCCAAAAGAATATATCAAGCCAATCGACAAAGGTATTCAGGAATCTGCCGCAAACGGCGTTATTGCCGGTTACCCATTGGTAGACTTTAGAGCTGCTGTGTTCGATGGTAGCTACCACGAAGTTGACTCCTCGGAAATGGCTTTCAAAATTGCCGCTTCCAAGGGTTTGCAGGATGCTGTTAAAAAAGCTACCCCAATTATTTTGGAACCGATTATGAAAGTTGAAGTTACCACTCCGGAAACAAACATGGGTGACGTAATCGGAGACTTAAACAGCAAACGCGCTCAGATTAATGAAATGACTGACCGCTTGCACTTAAAGATTATTGACGCTTTTGTGCCGTTGTCCGAAATGTTCGGTTACGCCACAGCCTTGCGTTCTATGACCCAGGGTCAAGCCAGCTATACTATGGAATTTGACCATTACGCTGAAGTGCCGAAGAACGTAGCGGAAAAGATTATTGAATCCCGCGCCGGCATCAATGTTAGAAAAGGTATGTAGAATCACGGATTACGGATGGGAACAGATAGTACAGATAAAAACAGGCCAATGCGATTGCATTGGCCTGTTTTAAATTTAGAGCTTTCAGAGTATTTTACATTTTTATCTTTGTACATATTCTGACGATCGTCCAAATCTGCACAATTTATAAAATATAAAAATGATGATGCCGGCGGAGTCCTTACGGACCCGCCGGCACAAAGCTGTTCTTGTTTTGCGGTAAGGAGGTTCTACACCAAGCACAACCCAAAAAAGAAAAAAACTAACGACATAAACGCTATCCCAGTACCGCCAAATACATTTGCCTCTCTCGTTTTTTGATCCTTTACGTGCTTCACTGCCTTGTTAAAACACCAGATGGCCGTGCCAGCATAAACCAAAATTGCTAAGGCTAGTTCTTGTATTGTGATTTGTGAGGGGGGGAGAAGAGTCGTTGCCAAAATGGCAATTCCGAGGTGGAAGGCTTTTGTTATTGGGCCAGAAGTTTTCCTTTCGCTGCTAGGTAAGTTTCTGTAAATTAACATATTTATGGCAGCATGCATAAAGGACGCTGAGTGATAAAAAACCAAAACAGCAAACACCTTACAAACAATCAACATCGCAATCCTCCTGCAAAATTCTAGTCCCAAGAATACCAAATTATTTAGAAAGTTGTAAAGCCTTTCTAAGAGGCGTATAATGAGAATGAAATTAGGGAATGCCCGCCCCTGGCGGGAAATTAAGAAAGAAAAATCATGAATTCATTAAAGGATATTATAAATTTAGCCAAGGCCGATGGAGGCAAGTTTTTTGTTATTGATGAAACAGGGGAGACACAATTGGTAATTTTGCCGCTGGCGGAATATCAGCGCCTGCTGCTGGGAAAACTGCAAAAACAAATTTTGGATGTTGAAAAAATAAATAGGGAAATTTTAAATGCGCAATTACAGGAAGAGGCTCCTGTTTCGCCCGCGCCGTCTGTTCCCGAGGCGGCGGTTAAAGGGCCGGTTATAATTAGCGAGCGGGCATTTCCCAGGGTGGATTTGCGCGCTGAGGTCATAGATCCGAGTTTTGACTTTGAAGGCCCAAAGATGGATATGGAAGATTTATAGAGCTATGATGCAGATATACAGATTTGAATACTGATAATACGCCTGCCTGCCGGTAGGCAGGGTTAATAAAGATACTGACAAACTGACAAAGAGCGAATCGGTATTATCAGTATCATCCGAATGTATTTGTATATCAGTATCACATTATGCTGTTTGACAGCAAGGCAAAATATCTTTAAAATAAGTTCTAGCCCTAACCAAAGCTTTCGAGCTTAAGGCGGGTAAAAATTAATTAATCAAATGCCCTGGATTCCGTAAGGAAAGAAAGAGATACCCTCGGCACTGATGCCTTATCGATAAGCATTAGTGATGAGGGGGTCTCGGGCAACCCGGAAAATCAGAAAAATCAGAAAGTCGGAAAATTAAGCCAAAACTTTATTTCCGATTCTCCGACAATCCGATTCTCCGAAAGAAAGGCAAATTCAAATGGCAGACAAATTTGACCGTAGCAAAACGCACGTAAACGTTGGTACCATTGGTCACGTTGACCACGGCAAAACCACCCTTACTGCTGCTATTACTACAGTTCTGTCTAAAACTGGTGGAGCCAAGGCTCGCGCCTACGACAGCATTGACAATGCCCCGGAAGAAAAAGCCCGTGGTATTACCATTAACACTGCTCACGTGGAATATGAAAGCGCTAAGCGCCACTACGCCCACGTTGACTGTCCGGGACACGCCGACTATATCAAGAACATGATTACCGGTGCTGCTCAAATGGACGGAGCCATCTTGGTTGTATCCGCTACTGACGGTCCTATGCCGCAGACTCGCGAACACATTTTGTTAGCCAAGCAGGTAGGTGTTCCTTACATTATTGTTTACATGAACAAGTGCGATATGGTTCAGGATGCTGAACTTTTGGAATTGGTTGAAGAAGAAATTCGCGACCTTTTGACCAAATACGAATTCCCAGGCAAAGACACCCCGATTGTTCGCGGTTCTGCTTTGAAAGCCTTGGAAGGAGACACTTCTGAAATGGGCGAAGGTTCCATTTTGAAACTTGTTGAATATTTGGACACCTACATCCCGGATCCGAAGCGCGAAACCGACAAACCGTTCTTAATGCCGATTGAAGACATCTTCTCCATTGAAGGACGCGGTACCGTAGTTACCGGTAGAATCGAACGCGGTGAAATTAAATTATCCGATGAAATTGAAATTGTTGGTTTAAAGCCAACAACTAAGACTGTTGTTACCGGTATCGAAATGTTCAACAAGCAGTTGGACAGCGGTATGGCAGGGGACAACGCAGGAATTTTGCTCCGCGGTACTAAGAAAGAAGAAGTAGAACGCGGACAAGTTTTGTGCAAACCGGGTTCCATTACTCCTCATACCGAGTTTGAAACCGAAGTATATATTTTGAGCAAAGAAGAAGGCGGACGCCATACCCCGTTCTTTAAGGGTTATAAGCCGCAATTCTATATTCGCACCACCGATGTTACTGGTGACGTTACCTTGCCGGAAGGTCAGGAAATGGTTATGCCAGGAGACACCGTAAAGTTGGTTGTGAAATTAATTACTCCGGTCGCTTTGGAAGAAAAAGGCAAATTCGCTATTCGCGAAGGTGGCCATACCGTAGGCGCTGGTGTTGTTACTAAAATCATCAAATAGCTTAATTACTAGTTAGTAGTAAGTAGTAATTAGCTTGTAGAAAAAACTCCCCCCGCTTTCGCGAGGGGAGTTTTAGTTTGTATTAAGAAATTGAAAACAGCGCAGGCCGGTAAAGGTCTGCGCTGTCTGCTTGCCATCTCGGGCAAGCCCGGGTTGTTTACGTTTGAGTCGTGGCGTCAGGTTTTTTCTCAAGCCTCATGAGTAGGGCTGTTGCCGCTATCGCGAGGTTGAACAACACAAGGGCTTCAATCAGAAGCATCGTCAGCAGGTTTGCCAACTCTCCCGATGAGCTTTTTGTGTAGGACATGGCCGGCTTATAGGCGATGCCCACGAAAATCGCGTTCAGAATGCCATAGAGGAAAATTGACATTCTCACAGCCAGTCGCTCTATCCTTACAGTCATTTCTATTCTCCCTCCTTAAAGGAAATTTAACCCAAAGATTATAGCATTTTTTAAGTATTTTGTCAATGGTTTTTACTGAAAATGCTTATAATTAAGCGGAATTTGTGAAAAACAGAGGTAAAAGCATATTTTTAAGCTGTTTTGGGGTGGATAATTGGCATTTGGTCATTTAGGTTTTGAGCAGATTTGCTATTTGACAAAATCTCAGGGTTCGTATAAAATATTGCAAGTGCTACAAGGGCTTTAAAAAGCCTTGTTTTGTAGCCCATATTAATCAAGTTAAGAGCATCTTAACAAATGGACAAGCAACCAGCCGCTCCCAAAATTCGTATAAAGATTAGAGCTTACGATCATAAGCTTATTGACCAGAGCTCTAAACAAATTGTTGACACGGCCAAAAGGACCGGGGCGACTATTTCAGGCCCAATTCCGCTGCCTACGGAAAAAACTAAGTACACAGTACTTCGTTCTACTTTCGTTCACAAAGACAGCCGCGAACAGTTTGAAATGCGCGTTCATAAAAGATTAATTGATATAGTTTCCGCAACTCCTAAAACCATCGACGCCCTTACTAACTTAAATCTTCCGGCCGGTGTGGATGTAGAGATTAAGATGTCGTAATCGCAGATACCTGCCCGAAATGCTACGCATATGCGTTGCAGGCGGGCGTAGATTGCGCAAATAAAACAATCAAATTATTTGGAAATTAGTTCTCATAGGCCAAACCCGTCGTAACGGGTCAACCAATGGGACAACGATTTACCAGCAAGAACCAACATGGTATTGATTCCGTGTTGATACTTACGGGCAAATCGGCCCGTTTTTTTTAACTTATTACCAAACTATGAACTTTTTGATAGGCAAGAAACTCAATATGACTCAGTATTTTGACGAAGCAACCGGCGAAGTAATTCCGGTTACTGTTGTTAAGGCCGGATCTATGGTTGTTACCCAGGTTAAGTCTGCCGGTGGCAAAGATAAATATAATGCAGTGCAAGTCGGTATCGACAAAAAGAAAAAAGTATCTAAATCTTTACAGGGACACCTAAAGGATTTGGGTACTTTTGGCGTTTTGTCGGAATTTCGCGTAGGCGAAAACGACAAATACGAACGCGGACAGAAATTGGAAATTAGCAGCTTTGTTCCGGGTGAAGTGGTTAATGTTATTGGCATAAGTAAGGGACGCGGTTTCGCCGGTGCAATGAAGCGCCACGGTTTCGCCGGTTTCCCAGCCAGCCACGGTCATAACAAGCCCCGCTCTGTCGGTTCCATTGGTCAACGTTTTCCTCAGCATACCCGCAGGGGCCTAAGAATGTCCGGACATATGGGCGTTGAGCAGGTTACAGTAAAGAATTTACAGATTGTCGAAGTTGATGCTAAAAATAATTTAATTACTTTAAAGGGTGCGGTTCCGGGACACAGAAATGGAACTATAAAAGTTATTTCCACCGGAAAAGTTAAACCTTTAGTAATAATTCCTAAAGTAAAAGACGATAAGAAAAAGAAGTAGCAAGCTAGAGAAAAAGAGAGTTAGAGAATTAGATAACTAACTCACTAGATCTGTGTATCACTAATTCACTCAAGTTATGAAAGTAAATCTTTACAACCAAAAAGCGGAAGTTGTCGGGGATGTGGAATTAAATTCCAAAATCTTTGACGTTAAGCCTAAAACTCATTTGCTCGCGGAAGCGGTTCGCATCCAACAGTCAAATGCCCGCCAGGGTTCTGCTCATACCAAAACCCGCGGTGAAGTATCTGGTGGCGGTAAAAAACCTTGGAAGCAAAAAGGTACCGGCCGAGCTAGAGCTGGCAGCACCCGCAGCCCGATTTGGCGTCATGGTGGAGTAACCTTTGGACCGCGCAGCAACCGCAATTGGGAATTAAAGTTGAATAAAAAAGCTAAAGTTCAGGCTTTGTTTATGACTCTTTCCGACAAGGCTAAAGAAAACCGGTTCATAGTTGTCGATCAGATTTCCATGGAAAATCCAAAGACCAAAGATATGGCCAAAATTTTAGACGGCTTAAAGAATGCCGTAAAAAATTCCGGCAAAAAGCAATTGTTGGTCATGGCAAAGAAAGACGACAAATTAGTCCGCAGCTCCCGCAATCTCCCTTTTGTCACTCCAATATTAGCTAGCAGCCTGAATCTTCTGGATATCTTGAAAGCCGATAGCATGATAGTATTAAAGGACAGCTTGCAGGTTATTGAAAAAACCTATTTGAAGAATAACGTTAAGTAATTTTTATGGCTATTATTAGCAAGAAGAAAACTACAACTGCCGAAAAGGCAACTGAAACAGCCGGAGCCCCAGCCATTAGGATTCCTAGCGTGTTGGTAAGCCCGAGAATTTCCGAGAAAGCCGGCCACTTAGTTAAACTAAACAAGTACGTGTTTAAAGTTGGCATGGGCGCAAACAAAGTGGAAGTTAAGAAAGCTGTTGAAGATGCTTATAAGGTAAAAGTTTTGCAGGTGAATATGGTAATCAACCGCGGCAAACAGAGAAACTTTGGCCAGCGCAGCGGCAGAACCTCATCTTTTAAAAAAGCCATTGTCACTTTGAAAAAGGGCGACAAAATTGAAGGCTTAACCGACGTAATATAAACGTAATTGACAAGATTGGTATGATTAATTAAGAATGACAAGAATTAGATTGCTAAAATCATGCCCAATCATTTAAATATTATTTAATTTTTTAAATCTAACTATGGCCGTTAAATTATACAAACCAACATCCGCAGGAAGGCGCATTCAAAGTGTGACCGATTATTCGGTTTTGCATAAAACTTCCAAGACCCCGAAGGGTTTGATAGTTTCCAAAGCCAAACCGGCCGGACGCAACAACAGCGGAAAAATCACCGTTCGCCATCAGGGCGGCGGCGCTATCCGCAAAGTTCGCTTGGTGGATTTTTCCCGTGAAGATAAAAAGAATATCCCGGCGAAAGTTGTTACCATTGAATACGATCCGACCCGCACAGCTTTTATTTCCTTATTGCACTATAATGATGGAGCCAAGCGTTTTATTTTAACCCCCCAGGGTTTAAAAGTTGGCGACAAAGTTATGTTCGGCGAAACAGCTGAAATTTTACCGGGAAACCGCTTAGCTATTAAAAATATTCCAGTTGGTACTTTTATACATGATATTGAGTTAACTCCAGGACAGGGCGGCAGAATGGCTAGAAGCGCCGGAGCTTATGCCACCTTGCAGACAGTTGAAGCCGGTTATGCTTTGCTTAAATTACCAAGCGGTGAAATCCGCAGAGTCAGAGAAACCTGTTTAGCCACAGTTGGCCAGTTAGCTAATTCCGATTGGATGAATGTCCGTATTGGCAAGGCCGGCAGAATGCGCTTGATGGGTTGGAGACCAACTGTTCGCGGTAAAGTTATGAACCCGGTAGATCACCCTCATGGTGGTGGTGAAGGTCATAACCCGATTGGTATGAAATATCCAAAGACTCCATGGGGTAAACATGCCCTTGGCGTTAAGACCAGAAGCAAGAAGAAATACAGCAATAAAATGATTATTAAGAGACGCAGTAAGTAACAAGCTTATCAAGTTATCAAGTTCATCAAGTGGACGGCATAACTTTATAAACTTTAAAACTTGATTAACTTTAAGAACTGATTTTATGTCTAGATCACTAAAAAAAGGACCATACGTAGACCCGAGAGTGGTAAAGAAAGTGCAAAACGGCAAGGCCGGTCAGACCCAAATTAAAACTTGGTCCAGATCCTGCACTATTGCCCCTGAGTTTGTAGGCTTTACTTTCCTGGTTCATAACGGCCGTACTCACGTTCCGGTATTCGTTACAGAAAACATGGTAGGCCACAAGCTTGGAGAATTTTCTCCGACTCGTAAGTTCCTCCGTCATGGTGGTAAGATGGCTAAAGAACAAGAATTAGCCAAAGCCGAAGCCGAAAAGGCCAAGCTTAACGCCGCCAAAGACGACAGCAAGAAGTAACACTTTACGAAGTACGAATTTGTACCTGCCTACCGGCAGGCAGGCGAATATACGAATTCTTATTCCAAAATTTAAACCATTTAAAATTAGTATTTAGTAAATATAGTAATATGACAGAGCAAGCAACTAAACAGAATAACGGAAAATTGGTTAAGGCTTCAGCCCGGCATATTCATATTGCCCCAAGAAAAATGCGCTTGGTTACTAATTTAATCAAGAACATGAATGCGATGGACGCGATTGTCCAGCTCCAGCATGCCAACAAAAAGGCTGCCCCGATTGTTATTAAATTACTTCAGTCCGCCATTGCCAATGCCAAGAATAATTTTTCTTTAGATCCTCAGTTTTTGTTTATAAAAAGCATTACCGCCGACCAGGGCAAAGAAATGAAGCGTTATTTCCCCAGAGCCCGCGGCAGCGCTTTCGTAATTAGAAGAAAGATGAGCCACGTTAATGTTGTGCTGGAAGAAAAGAAGAAGGCCAAAGCCAGCAAAACCAAGCTTGGCTTCTTAAAGAAAACTGAAGGCAAAGAAGTTAAACCTGAAAATGTTGACCAGCAAGACGCAGTAAGCAAGAAGCCGGTAAATGCCGCACCGAAAAAGAGCCAGGTGTTCAAGACTGATGAAGAAGTAAAGATGAACAAAGTTGCCAACAAACGCAGATTATTTAACAGAAAAACCGGAGTATAAAACGAGTTTATAAAGTTATCAAGTTCATAAAGTTGCAAAGTAAATGACTTGATAAACTTGATTAACCTGATTAACTTTTAACTAAAATTATGGGACATAAGATAAACCCAACATCACTAAGATTGAAGATAACCGATACCTGGAAGTCCAGATGGTTTTCCAAAGCGAACTACTCCAAGCAATTGGCTGAAGACGTAAAAATTCGCGAATATTTGGAATTGCATTTGAAAAAGGCCGGCTTGGTTAGAATCGACATTGAGCGCTTAAACGACGGCACTATTACTGTCATTATTAAAACCACTAAACCGGGTTTAATAATCGGCAAAGGCGGCGCCGGCATTGAAGAGCTTAAGAAAAAGATTAAAGCGAAGTTGGGGATTAAGCAGGAATTAAAAGTTAACATCGAAGATATTAAAGAAGTTAACCTGCAAGCTCAAGTTATTGCTAACGGCATTGCCGAACAGTTGGAAAAGCGCGTTGCTTTTAGAAAACTGATGAAGCAGTCCTTGGAACAGATGATGAACGCCGGTGCTAAGGGAGCAAAAGTAGCAATTGGCGGTAGGTTGAACGGGGCTGATATTGCCCGCACAGAACATCTTTCCTCCGGTAAAATTCCTCTTCATACCTTGCGCGCCAATATAGATTTTGCCAGAAGCACTGCTTTTACCACTTACGGAACTGTCGGAGTAAAAATCTGGATTTATAAAGGAGACGTATTTGAAAGTAAGAAAACCTTTGTAAAAGATATCGCCGACGCTCCAAAAAAAGCCTAATTGTTAATTAATTCTCTTACTTTACTAACTACTAATTTTTACGAATATACCAATTTAATAATCACAGATTAGTATATTAGTACCGATTAGTAGTTAGTAAAGATAGTAAATTTAACCGATATGTTTATCCCGAAAAAGTTAAAACACCGCAAACATCACCGCGGTCATACTAAAGGACAGGCTTCCGCCGGCGAACAAATCGCTTTCGGCACCTTTGCCTTAAAAGCCATGGAAAGCAGCTGGGTTACCGCTCGTCAGATTGAAGCAGCCCGCCGCGCTATGACTCGCTATGTGCAAAGAGGCGGTAAAATTTGGATCCGCGTATTTGCCGACAAACCGGTTACCCTCCACGGAAACGAAAGCCCTATGGGTGGCGGTAAAGGTGCTGTTGACCACTTTGTTTCAGTTGTAAAAAAAGGCAAGATTTTATTTGAAATGGACGGGGTGACCAGAGAGCAGGCCCAGGAAGCTATGAGATTAGCCAGCTACAAACTTCCGGTAAAATCCAGATTCTTAGTTAAAGAAAAGCAAGGTTAAAACTTTATGAAGTACGAATTTGTACGAATATACGAATTCTTACTTCCATAAATTACCTTTTAGATTAAAATTAGTATATTAGTATCAATAAGTATTTAGTAAAGATATGAAATTTAAGGAATTAACAACTAAATCAGAAGGTGAAATTAAAAGCTTGTTGCTCGAATTGCGCGCTAAAGCTCACGATTTAGCGGTTAAAATCCGCCTCAATCAGTTAAAGAACCCCCGGGAATTGGGAGCGGTTAAAAAAGACATTGCCCGTATAATGACTTATCTAAATCAGAAGAAAGTTGAAAGCATTAAGTAGTAGGTATCAAGTATATGACACAATCAAAGAAGCAACAACTTACCGGTGTTATAGTGTCCGATAAAATGGACAAAACCGTGGTGGTAAAGGTAGATATGAGAAAGCGCCACGCTAAGTATAAAAAATCTTACACTATTTCCAAGCGTTTTAAAGCTCATGATGAAGCGAATGAGTATAAAACCGGAGACCGTGTGGTGATTGAATCGGTTAAACCAATAAGCAAAGATAAGAAGTTTAAAGTAATTAATAAAATTTAGTTATCTCGCGGATACGCAGATTCCACGGATAGCGCTGATCAAAAGGAATTGCTTTGGTCAATGATATCCGCGGAGTCTACAACCTCCGTGCACTAGCGAAAGAATTATATGTTACAAGTAAGATCCTGGATTAATATAGCAGACAATACTGGCGCAAAGATCGTCAATGTTTTCTCCGTCAACGGAAAAAACAGCAATCGTTTTGCCAGAATCGGCGACATTGTTGCCGGCTCCGTCAAGCAGGTTGCGCCGAACTCTTCCTTAAAGAAGGGTGATAAAGTTTATGCGGTAATTGTTCGCTTGCGCAAAGAAATTCGCAGAAAAGACGGATCTTATATACGCTTTGATGAAAATGCCGGAGTGATTGTAGATAAAGAAAAAGGTGAGCCAAAAGGAAGCCGCATATTCGGTCCTATCCCGAGAGAAATTCGCGAAAAAGCTAAAGGCTCCTTTGAAGATGGATTTAAGAAAATTGTCAGCTTGGCACCAGAAGTAATTTAAAACTTTACGAAGTACGAATTTGTACCTGCCTACCGGCAGGCAGGCGAATATACGAATTCTTACTCTCAAAGATTACCCAACATTTAATGATTAGTATATTAGTATCAATTAGTATTTAGTAAAGATATGAATAATAACAGACTAAAAATTAAGACAGGCGATACCGTAAAAGTCATTTCCGGAAAAGACAAAGGAAAGACCGGCAAGGTTATTAAAGTTTTACCCAAAATCTCCAAGGTGATGGTGGAAAACGTTAATGTCCATACCAGGTTTGAAAAGTCTAAAAAAGCCGGCGAGCCAGGAAAGAAAGTTACATTTTTTGCAGCCCTCCATGTTTCTAAAGTTATGCTGCTCGACCCGAATTCCGGCAACCCATCCCGCGTTGGATTTACTTTTTTGGAAAATGGCAGCAAGCAGAGAATGGCCAGAACCAGCGGTAAAGCAGTTTAACAACGCGGAAACACGCGGAAGATAACGCGGAAGTACGCAGAAATTTAATTAACAAGTTGTGGTTCTTTCCGCGATAGTCCGCGTTAAGTTCCGCATCATTCAGCGATTTTATGGAAAGATTACAGGAACAATATAATAAGAAGATAGTCCCGGTTTTAAAAGAAAAATTCGGCTACAAGAATGTTATGCAAGTGCCGAAAATTCTTAAAGTCATTGTTAACGTCGGTGTTGGTAAAGTTAAGGACGACAAAAAGAAGATTGACCAATATGTCGAAGACGTTAAGAAAATTACCGGACAGGCTCCGGTTAAGACTAAGGCCAGAAAATCCATTGCCGGATTTAAGGTCAGAGAAAACCAGGTTGTCGGTATTGTTTGCACCTTAAGAGGTTACCGCATGTACAGCTTCTTGGATAAACTGGTAAACGTTGCTTTGCCAAGAGTGCGCGATTTCCAGGGGATTAACAAAGATGGTTTTGACGGCAGAGGTAATTATCACCTCGGCATGAAAGAACACTTGGTTTTCCCGGAAATTTCCTCCGAATCGCTAGAAAATGTTTTTGGCTTAGAAATTTCTGTTGTTACTAACGCAGGCAAAGACGCACCAGCCAGAGAATTGTTAACTTTATTAGGCTTCCCGTTTAAAAAATAAATTAAAGCCGAGTTAGTATCATTAGCATAAATTAGTAGATTAGTATCTTAAATTAATTTTGTATGGCTACACAAGCACAAATCATAAAATCTTTAAGGAGCAGAACAAATCCTAAATACCAGACTCGGGTAGTGAGGCGCTGTTGGAAGTGCGGCCGTAAAGCCGGTTATATGAGAGATTTTGATATGTGCAGAATCTGTTTTAGAGAATTAGCCAGCAAAGGGGAAATACCCGGAGTAGTTAAAGCCAGTTGGTAGAACTTTACGAAGCACGAATTTCTGCTTACAAAATAACACAATTCACTTACGATTCATCAAGATTAGCATATTAGTAAACAATTAGTATTTAGTAAAATTATGTTCACAGATCCAATCGCCGACATGTTAACCCGCATTCGCAATGCAAGCGCAGCCCGCAAAAACGAGCTGGTTTTGCCCTATTCCAATTTCAAAGATAACTTGGCAAAGCTTTTATTGAAAGAGGGTTTCGTTAGCGGCGTTGAGGAGTTCTCCGATAAGCACAAAATGTTGAAGATAACTCTGAAATACTCGGAAAGCGGCGAAGCGGTAATTGGCGGAATTCAGAGAGTAAGCAAACCGGGACAGAGAATTTACTTAGCAGCAGACAAGCTTCCTCGCACTAACAGCGGTTATGGTATTACAGTGGTATCTACCTCCAAAGGTCTGATGACTGACAAAGAAGCTCGCAAGTCCCGCATGGGCGGAGAAGTAGTGTGCCAGGTTTGGTAAAAAACAGACAAACACGGACAGAAAACGGATTAACAGAGATATCCGTGTCCATCCGTTCTAAATCAGTGTTAATCAATTTATATTAATTTTATGAGCAGAGTCGGAAAAAAACCAGTTAGCCTCCCCCAGGGAGTGAAAGCAGAAAAGAAGGACTTAACTTTGACCGTAACCGGTCCGAAGGGTACTTTAGTTTTGCCTTTAAACCCGAAAGTGGAAGTTAGCATAAGCGAAAAGGAAATTTTGGTTGACGTGAAGAACAAAGAGAACAAGAAGGAAAAAGCTCTTTGGGGTTTGTTCCGCGCTTTGATTCAAAATTTGGTAGACGGCGTAACAAAAGGTTTTGAAAAGAAACTTGAACTTAACGGTGTTGGTTTTAAAATGGAAGTTAAGAAAGCCGAAGAGTTAAAGAAAGCCTATCAGGTTAAACAGGCTGACGCCGAAAAGAAAGACCAAGCCGGACAGGCTCAAACTTTTGCCAACGCGGTGACCCGCTTGGGACAGTTAAAAGGCATGGTTATAGATTTGCAGTTAGGTTTTTCCCATCCGATTTTTGTCCAAGTACCAGAAAATCTGACTTTTGCCATTGAAAAAAATGTTATGACCATTTCCGGTCCGGACAAACAGCAGGTTGGACAGTTTGCGGCTGAAATTAGAGAATTGAAAAAACCGGAACCATACAAAGGAAAAGGAATTAAATACAGCGATGAAGTAATAATCCGCAAAGCCGGTAAAGTTGTTAAAGTAGTCGGAGGCGGCAAATAAATAAACGCGGAAACGCGCGGAAAATAACGCGGAAGTACGCAGAAATTTAATTAACAAGTTGTGGTTCTTTCCGCGACATTCAGCGTTAAGTTCCGCATCATTCAGCGATATTATATGAACAGACAGAAGCAGAAAAATTTAAAAAGAACTATTCGCCACACCCGCGTAAGAAGCAGAATTTCCGGCAGCGCCCAGCGTCCACGCTTGGCTGTATTTAAGGCAAACCGCCATATTTACGCTCAAGTAATTGATGACAATGTTGGCAAAACTTTGGCCGCAGCTTCCAGCTTGGAAGTTGAATCCAAAGCCAAAAAGAGCGAAATTGCCAAAGAAGTAGGCAAGTTGGTTGCCGGCAAAGCCATGGCCAAAAATATCAAGTCGGTTAGTTTTGATCGCGGCGGATTCGCATATCATGGTAGAATAAAGGCATTGGCAGAAGGTGCTAGAGAAGGCGGGCTCGAGTTTTAAAATAATAAACACGGATTGAAAACGGATTAACGCAGATCCGTGTCTATCCTTTAATAATCAGTGTTAATTAGTGAATAATATGGAAAAAAGACGAAAGAATTCAAATAGAGAAGGCGAACGCGAAAGAAGCGAATTCGACCAGAAAGTCGTGGAAGTAAAAAGAGTTACTCGCGTAGTTGCTGGTGGTAAAAGAATGCGCTTTAGAGCTTTGGTTGTTATTGGTGATCGCAAAGGTAAAGTTGGCATGGGTTTGAAAAAAGGAGCCGACGTATCTGAAAGCGTAAACAAAGCTGTTAATGCCGCCAAAAAGAACATGGTGACTTTGCCTCTTGTTAATGAAACTATTCCGCACGGAGTTAACATCAAGTACAAATCCAGCTCTTTAATGCTTAAGCCTGCTAAGCCAGGTACCGGAGTTATTGCCGGTGGCGCTGTCCGTTCTGTTATGGAATTGTCCGGTGTTAAGAATATTGTCTGCAAAATGTTGGGTTCCAACAACAAAGTGAACAACGTTAAGGCAGTATTCGCCGCTTTCAAGAAAATGAAGAGTAAAGAAAAGCTTGCGTTACTTCGTAAGTAAAGTGTAGGAATAAGAACTAGAGAATTAGAAAACTAGTTCACTAATTTTCTAAATTACTAATTCACCAGATTATGCTTAAATTACATCAGTTAAAAAAGAATCAAAATCCATTCACCGCCGCAAAGTTGTCGGTCGTGGTTTGGGTAGCGGTAAAGGTACTTATTCCACTCGCGGTAACAAAGGTCAGACCAAGCGCACCGGTCACAGCAAAATGCCCGTGACTTTTGAAGGTGGCCGCCAACCGCTCGTAAGACAGCTGCCTAAGTCCCGCGGTTTTAGGTCTTTGAATGACAAAGTTTTAGCTTTGAGCCTTTCCAAACTCAGCGTCTTCAACGAAGGCGAAACCGTAGATTTAAAAGCCTTAAAAGATAAAGGCTTGGTTGACTCCGGCGTTTTGAAAGTGAAAATTTTAAAAGGTGAAATCAAAAAGAAATTAAATATTATGTTGCCTGTATCCGCTTCCGTTAAAGCAGAGGTTGAAAAAGCTGGCGGCACAGTCAAATAACGAATGCGAATAATACGAAATAAAATGCGAAAAATGAAAATAAAATTTTCGCATAATTCGCATAATAATTAGTAATTCGCATTAGATTATTATGAACAAAATCACTCTTATTTGGAAAACCAAAGACCTGCGCAACAAAATTTTAATTGTGCTAGGTCTTTTATTCATAACTAGAATTTTGGCCCACGTGCCAATTCCGGGAATAGACGTTTCTGGCTTAAAAAGCTTTTTTCAGCAAAGCCAGTTTTTTAATTTGTTAGATATTTTTTCCGGCGGCGGCCTTACTAATTTCTCCATTGCCATGCTCGGAGTTGGTCCTTACATTACCGCTTCCATTATTATGCAGTTGTTGACTATTGTTATTCCGTCTTTTGCGGAAATGCAAAAAGAGGGCGGGGAAGCCGGACGAGCGCAAATTAACCAATATACCCGCTATATGGCCATTCCTTTGGCGATTTTACAGGGTTTTGGCACTATCCGCATTTTACAGACCCAAGGCGGCGCCTCCGTGCTCGGAGCTTTTACTCCTTTTACCTGGTTTGTTGTCTTGCTTTCTGTTACCGCCGGAACAATGTTAATGATGTGGCTTGGTGAAATTATGTCCGAATTTGATATTGGCAATGGAATTTCTTTAATTATTTTTGCCGGTATTGTTGCCCGCATTCCTTCTAACTTCAGCTTTATTTCCAGCTGGTACGATTCTTCCAAATTGCCGTTAGTTTTGGCTTTTGTGGCTATGGTCTTAGCGGTGATTGCCGGAGTAGTTTTGGTTACGGAAGCGCAAAGGAATATTCCGATAGCTTACGCAAAAAGAGTCCGCGGCAATAAATTGTTCGGCGGCGTAAATACCCATTTGCCATTGCGCCTTAACCAGGCCGGAGTTATTCCGATTATCTTTGCCATTTCTTTAATGATTTTCCCGGCAATGATTGCCCAATTTTTCTTAAATGCTAAGTCCGCATTTTTGTCTAATTTGGCTCACAGCACTGTTTCCCTGTTTAATTCTCAGGGTTGGTTTTACGGCATAGCCTACTTTATTTTAGTTATGGCGTTTACCTATTTTTATACTGCTGTTGTTTTCAATCCGGAAGAAATTGCGGATAATGTTCAAAAGAACGGCGGCTTTGTCCCGGGCCTCAGACCAGGTACCCAGACCGCGGATTTCTTGAGCATGGTCTTAAACCGCATTACTTTGGCCGGCGCCTTCTTCTTGGCCGTAATTGCCATTTTGCCGTTAATCCTGCAAAATTACACCGGCACTCAAGCTTTGACTTTCGGCGGCACCAGCTTGCTCATTGTGGTTTCCGTAGTAATTGAAATTATCAAGAAAATCGAAGCCCAGTTAACCATGCACGACTACGAAGGGTTTTAGCATTCGCTGGGGCGAATATCTTATTTCCCTCGCCCCGCCAGCAGGCGGGGGAGAGGATGTCCCGAGAGGGACAGGTGAGGGGGCTAAATCGCCAAAAATAACCTAAAATGATACAATAAACCCATCCCGAGATTAAAGGGATGGGTTTATTAAATATATGATAAAATTTTTACTTTTAGATTGCGACGGATTAATAATAAAAAGGGATAAGTATTTTAGTCAAAGGCTTTCCTCCGAAAAAAATATCAAACTTGATCTTAATAAAATAAAAGATTTTTTTGAAGGTGTTTTTTTATTATGTGAAATTGGGGAGAAGGATTTGAAGGAAGAGCTTGCAAAAGTTATTTCCGATTGGGGCTGGCCGGGTACTTTGGAAGAGATGCTAGAGTTTTGGTTTTCCGGCGAGAAGGCTTTAGACAATGAAATTGTAGAGTACATACAAAATTTGCGTTTAAAAGGTATTAAAGTTTATGTTGCGACAGACCAGGAAAAGTATCGGACCAACTATTTATGGAATGAAGCCGGCCTAAAGAATTTTCTTGATGGAATGCTTTCTTCCGCCGACATCGGATTTTTAAAAAATGATATTAATTTTTGGGCTGAAGTTTCTAAAATTTTGCCTGCGCACAAAAAGGATGAAATTTTATTTTGGGATCATGAATTGCATAAAATCGATGCAGCAAAAAGTTTTGGTTACTTAACAGAAATGTATTCCGGTCCTGAAGAATTTAAAGAATTGATGAAAAAATATTTATGAAAGAAATTGAAATAAAAGTACAATTGGAAAATTTTGATGCTGTTAAGGCAGTGCTGGAGCAACAGGGTTGTGTTTTTAGTCCTGTAAAAGAGCAAAAAGATACTATATTTATTCCTAATCAAGAGCCAACAGTGCCGGTTCCGGCTGGGGTAAATGTGTTAAGAATCAGGAGGCAAAAAAATAAAATAGTGTTTACTTTAAAACAAAGTGATTTTGGCAATAACTTATCTAAGACGGAAATTGAAACTGAGATTTTAGACGGCGAGAGTATGGAGAACGCCATTGCGCATCTGGATTATAAAAAGGTTGCCATAATAAACAAAACCAGGCAGACATGCGAGTTTAAAGGTTTTGAAATTTGTTTGGACAGGGTGGAAGGCTTGGGGGACTATTTAGAAATGGAAAAGATTACAGACGAAGATCCAAAAGTTATTCAAGCAGAAATGATGTCTCAACTTGAAAGTTTGGGTGTTGATACATCAAAAAGAATAGACTACGGCTATGATGTTCTTTATGTTAAAAAGTACGGAAAATAAGCTATTTTAATTAACCACATTAATTCTCGGCCGAGAATTAATGTGGTATGTGATTTATGGACCAGAAACAATTTGAAAATTTAGTGATTAAAAAGTTAGAAACCTTGTATGGCTTCGATGTTAAAGAAATTAAGCCCCTTAGAGGTTTCTATGACTTTAATTATTATGTTTTAACCCAGCAGGGTGAGTTTTTTGTTAAAATATTTGGAAAAGATAAACTTTTAAATATTAAGTTTCAAATCGAGCTTATCCAATTTTTAAAGAAAAAAGGTTTTCCCGTAGCCGAGGTGGTAGAAAATAATTTAAAAGAGTTTTACTTTAATACAGGCAGAAATTTTGCCTTTGTTCAAGAATGGTTTAAAGGCAGAACATTAAAAGAAATAAAGTTAACAAAGAGTTTGCTTAAAAATATAGGCGCAATGTTGGCTGGTATTCATATTGCTTCCACAAAGAAAAAATTTAAATTTAACCCATGGAAAAAATATGTATGGGATGCCGCACAATTTAATTTAGTAAAGACAGATTTTAGAAAAGTGAGCAGGATTTTGCCAAAGAATTTACAAACACTGGTTTTAAAAGTCTTTGAAGACTGGAATAAAAATAAATCAAATCTTTTTTTGTTGCCTAAGGGTGTAAGTCATAATGATTTTCATGGCGGGAACTTGCTAATAAAGAATGATAAAATTATTGGAATTTTAGATTTCGGTGATGCTTTGGAGACTTGGTATTCTGCGGATTTGGCAAACGCTTTGGCTTTTATTTGCTTTTCCAGCAAAAAGCCGTTAAACTTGAGCAGATATTTAACAGAAGGTTATCTTACACGAAGAAAGTTATCAACTGAAGAAAAAAAATATTTACCTCTACTAATTAAGATGCGGGCAGCTGCGTTAGCGGTGGAAATACCATTAGAAATGAAGCATAAGGATAGAAGTTTTTATCAGAAGATATACAAACAGTCAATATTTATTTTAAATTATTTTAATAGTAATAAGAATTTACAATCGTTTAACACAATTTTAAATGGATAATCAGCAATTTGAAAATTTAATTACGGCAGCAGTTGAGGCTTTGCCGGAAAGAATTCGCGAGAAGTTAAATAACGTGGAAATTGTTATGGAAGAAGGGGAGAGCCCAAACAATTCCTTGTTTGGTTTGTACCATGGGGTGTCGCAATTAAACCGCGGCTCAACTTACGGCATGAATCCCACTTTGCCGGATAAAATTACCATTTGGAAAGGGACCATAGAGCGTTTTGCAGGAACTGAAGAAAATATCCCTAGTTTAGTTAGGAGGGTGGTTTGGCATGAGATTGGACACCATTTTGGTTTTGATGAGCCGGGAATAAGGCGTTTGGAAGAAAAATGGGCCAAAGAAAATAAAATTTAACAGTTTAAGGACGTAATCTATGTCATCCCGGAATTTTTAGCCTGCCCGACGAAGCCCTGGCGAAGTTGGGGGCAGTAAAAATATCCGGGATCCAGAACTTGGCTTAAATACTGGATCCCGGGTCTCAGATGCATTCGCCCGGGATGACACTGTGAGAGTTTTGGACTCACGTTCTAACACAATTGACAAAATGCCTGAAAAAAACTATAATAATAAGTCTTGTTTAATGAAATATGGTATAATAACAGAGTAAATCTAAACTATGAGCACAGAAATTAATAAAAATAATCGTTTTGAAGTTCCTCAGCCGCAAATAAATGCTGAAGGCGGACAGAGCGCGCCAAATACCAGAGAAAGGCTGGAAGGAATGCTTGAGGTAGACGGTGTTACCGAGGAAGTTAAAGACGCAATCCGCAATCAAATTGCCTTAATGGAAAGCGGGAAAGATCCTGTTTTGCCGCAGGAGCTTGGGAAAAATAGCGCAGTTAGCCAGGAATCATCCAATTCAGACAAGAACCTCAGCGGAAAAGTTTTGGCCGATGCGTTAAATGGCGAATTAGATTTAAAAAATCCATTTGACGTTACTGCTCAATTAATTGAACAGGCAAAAAAACAGGCAGAAAGTAACAAGAATTAAATTAAAAAGCAAAAATGAAGTTGACCCCAGATCCGCATGAAGCGGATCAGGGGTATCGGGGCAACTGCTTTATGATAAGTTGCGGCTCCGCCACACTTTATTTTTCGGCCTTCATCCCTGCAACAAGTTGCAGGTATTTGGCCACACATAATAAAAATGCCGGTGGAGTTAAACACAATTAATATTGGGGTGCTAATTTTGCTTGGATTGATAGCCGTTTTTGGGGCTGTCTTTTTTTATTACTACAAACGCCACGTTTATCACACCAAACACGTAGTGCCAAGAATTCAGGATTGGGTATTTTTGGAAATTCAAATGCCTAAAGACGGCAGCCCGGAAAAAGATGACCAGCGGCCAAAAAGCGAAGAAGAAAAAAAACATATGATAGCCGTTGCCGAGCAGTTGTTTACCACGCTGTCGGAAAGCGGCCATACTAAGGGCTGGCTTTTGGGCAAGGATTATTATAGCTTTGAAATAGCCTGCACCGATAAAAAAATTAGTTTTTATGTAAATTGCCCGAGGGCTTTGCAGCAGCTGGTGGAAAAACAAATTCAAGCGCAGTACCCTCATGCCTATATTGAAGAAATACCTGGCTACAATCCGTTTCAAAAAGACGGCCAGGTTGAACTTGAAGAACTGCAGTTAAATAAAAAATACGTTTATCCTTTCCGCACCTACAAAACCACAGAGACCGATCCGCTTAATTCGCTTACCAACGTAATGAGTAAATTGGCGGAAAACGAAGGCGCGGTAATTCAATATATTATCAGCCCCGCCGGCACTAACTGGCAGTATCGCCCGCGAAAAATGGCTTTAGAAATTCAGCAGGGAAAAAGCCCCGAATTGGTGGAAAGAGGAAAAATGTATAGGCTGTTAATTGGCCTGGCTCGCGGTGTTGGCAAAACTTTGTCCGGTTCGGGCAAAGGTAACGGCAATCAATCTCATGCGCACAAAGACTTATCCGGCTATTCTTCGCCTATCCAGCTTACCCCAATGCAGCAGGAAATTGTTAAGAAGTTGGAAGAAAAAGCCAGCCGCCCTGGTTACAAAGTAAATATTCGCCTGGTTACTTCTTCATCCACGCCCGGCAACGCCAGCAGCCATATGCGGAATTTGTTGTCGTCTTTTTTGCAGTACAACATGCCGCCGTTTAACGGGTTGCATGCCACCAGGCGCGACAAAAAAGATATTTTGAAAGATTTTATTTTTCGTGTATTCCGCGACAATGGAAATCAAAGCATTTTAAATACCGAAGAGTTGGCCTCTCTTTGGCATTTGCCAACGCCATACATTGAAACGCCAAATATTAAGTGGCTGATTTCTAAAAAAGCGCCGCCGCCGGTTAATTTGCCAAAAGACGGATTGCTTTTGGGCCGGAATATTTACCGCGGTCAGGAAACTAAAGTTTTTATGCAGCGCGATGACCGCCGCCGCCATATGTATATTATTGGGCGCACCGGCAGCGGTAAAACCGAAATTATGAAATATATGTCCGTGCAGGACATTAAAAACGGCGAAGGCTTGTGCATTATAGATCCTCACGGAGATTTTATTGAGGATATTTTGCCGCATATACCAAAAGAGCGCGCCGAGGACGTAATTTTGTTTGAGCCGTTTGATATGGACAGGCCAATGGGTTTAAATATGTTGCAGGTTGATTCGGAAGAGCAAAAAGATTTTGCCGTACAGGAAATGATTTCTATTTTCTATAAATTGGTTACCGACCCGGCTATGCTCGGCCCGATGTTTGAGCATAATATGAGAAATGCCATGCTTACCTTAATGGCGGACGAGGAACATCCGGGCACCATTACCGATATCCCGAGAATTTTTACGGATACGGAATTTCAGAAATATAAAGTTTCCAAAGTAAAAGATCCGGTAGTCCGTTTGTTCTGGGAAAAAGAAATGGCTAAAACTTCAGACTTCCACAAGTCGGAAATGTTGGGTTATTTAATTTCTAAAGTGGGCCGTTTTGTGGAAAACTCAATGATGCGAAATATTGTCGGCCAGTCCAAATCGGCCTTCAATTTCCGCGAAGTAATGGATAAAAAGAAAATCTTACTCATTAATTTGGCTAAAGGAAAAGTGGGCGAGATTAACGCCAAGCTTTTGGGGTTGATAATAGTTTCTAAATTGCAAATGGCGGCTTTGTCCCGGGCCGATATGCGCGAGGACGGCCGCGCGGACTTTTATTTGTATGTAGACGAGTTCCAAAACTTTATTACCGACGCTTTTTCTTCTATTTTGTCCGAAGCCAGAAAGTATCGCCTAAACTTAATTGTTGCCCACCAATATTTAGGCCAGTTGGAACAACAGGCCGGGGCGCAAGGAGCCGGGAGCAAAGATCTGCGCGATGCGGTATTTGGCAATGCCGGCAGTATGGTGGCTTTTAGAATCGGCGCTGAAGACAGCGAGGTTATGGCAAAGGAATTTAAGCCGACATTTAATGAGTTTGATTTGGTAAATGTAGACAGATATAATGCTTATATGAAGTTAATGATAAACGGCACAGCCAGCAAGCCCTTTAATGTAGCCACTTATCCGTTGCTGAGAAACGGCAATGACGAACAAGCCAAGGCTATTCGGCAGCTCTCTCGGCTAAAATATGGCCGTCCGCGCGCCGAAGTGGAAGAAGAAATATTAGAAGCCAGCGAAGTAGCGGAAAATATGAGCGCGGCTCTGCCTAATGTGGAGCGGGGCTTATAATTAACAGGGAATTTTTAGTTTAATTGATAGTGTTATTTAAATAGTTTATAATTTTAGAGTTATCAGTAAGAAAATAAATTTATGTCAGATCATGGACACGGCGGTCATGGACACGAATCCGGTTCTCATGGCGGTGGAAAAAATACAATAGAATCATTAGTAGAAAACACAGTCGAAGGCGCTGCTCATTTAGCTGATGAATCTGGGATTGGAGCAATCTCTGAAATGCCTGGAATTATCCCGGAGTTTTTTGGCGCTAAAGGTGGTGGCGGAGGGCATGGGGGCGGCCACGGCGGAGGCCACGGACATCATTAATCAATTTTATGGACACTTTAGCCATAGATAAAACTTTTAATAATTTGGCGGCGCTATTTTTGGCCGAGGCTGTAAGAAGCCGCCGGATATCTTTGGCGCGGGCTGCGGAAATTTCGCACCGGGTTTTAAATTTATTGCCCCGAATGAATACGGAAAGCAAAATCCTTTCCCTGCTTACCGAGGTGGAAAAAGATTTTGAAGAAGTTTCGGCTTTAAAACAGGCTTTGCATTTTGGTTATCATAATTCCGACATTAAAGTTTATGAGCCTGAGATTCGAGATTTTGCATCCAAAGTTTTTTCTCAAGATATGACAAAGTCAGCGGCTTTTTTGCAGGACGCATCAAAGCAGGGTATGACCATTCAGCAGCTGTGTATTACCCATCCGGAATTTTCTGATTACCTGTTAACAAGTTCGGCCAAAGCTAAGCTGCTAAACAATATGGGGGCCTCATTATTAGCACATTAAACGCGCGTTTGCGCGTTTTTTAGTTTAATGCTATAATATTTTTGGCTTATTTTACTTATAGAAACCAAAATTCGTTTCAACAAAAAAACAATTTTAGTTGCATAAAAAGCATTATTGGTGAAATATGGCCAGATTTTTTAAGTTTGAAAATAAACCATATGGATAAAATTTCCAATTTAGCCCTTTTGTCTCAGATGATAGACTCCGCTGAGAAAGATATTCAGTCGGCCAAGCAGCTGCTTAAAGAAGTTATGGGCGGGCCTGCCACTAAAGCCAATCTTACCGCGCTTTCCGAAAAAGCCAATGTGTTAACTGTGTCCGAAGGCGGCAAGGTAATTGAAGGGGTTTTTGACGGCCAGAATATGATAGGACCGGATAAAAAGCAATACCCGGTTCCTGCTAATTATGCTTCTAAGTCCAAGCTTATTGAAGGAGATGTTTTAAAACTTACTATTGCCGAAGACGGCTCATTTATCTACAAACAAATTGGCCCAATGGAACGCAAAAAGATGCTGGGCATTTTATTGGTAGATGAAAAAGGCGACTTTAAAGTTTTGGCCGAAGGTAAAACTTTTAAAGTTTTGCTAGCCTCGCTTACTTATTTTAAAGCGGAAGCCGGGGACGAGGTAACTATTGTTGTTCCTCAAGGACAAGAGGCTGAATGGGCTGCGGTGGAAAATGTTATAAAGAAAGGTTCCGGCAGCGGCCATACAGATATGGAAATGGCAGGCGGTTCAAGAAAAATTATTATGGATGAGGACGAAGAGCTCTAAAATTTAGCATTTAGCAAACAGCATTTAGCATATAGGAAGCGAATGGAAAATATACAAACAGTTCAGCCTACATCAATTAGTTTTAAAATCTCTCAACTATTGGAAAAGTATCCGGTGGTTATGCAATTGCTTCGTTTTGGAGCAATTGGGGTTTTTAACACCACCATAGATGTTTTGGTGTTAAATTATATGGCTGCTCAGTTTGGAGTAACGAAGGGCGCTTCTTTAGGTTGGGTAAACTTGCCCGGGGTAGTGCTGGCGGTTATACAAAGTTATTTTTGGAATAAATACTGGGCTTTTGGCGGGGAAACCGCGATTGGATTATTTAAAAACTTTATTCGCCTAGTGGCAGTTGGCTTAGTCGGCATAATAATTTATGGTTTGGTTGTTTTAGGCGCTCATAATACCGCCAGGCCAATATATTTTATCGGAATTTTTACGGTTTTTATTTTAGCGCAGCTGGTGCTGTGGTATGCTTTTGGTTTCTTTAAGCAGCAGGTTGTTGGGGAACACAAGCTTTATTTGTCATTTTTTGTGGTAAGCGCCATAGGGTTTTTAATAAATTCCACAGTATTATATTTGGCAACCTCTCACTTTATTTTTGCCCAGAACGCGGGAGATAATTTAAATATTGGAAAGATTTTGGCCGTTGCCGTCTCTTTAGTCTGGAATTTTGTTGGCTATAAGATTTTTGTTTTTAAGAAATAATAATCGCTGATTACGCCTGCCTGCCGGCAGGCAGGGATAGTACAGATATCGCGGATAGGGAGCATCGCTAATAATAATCGCTGATTACGGATTTTACGGATAACGCGGATAGGGGAACAGGCCACACATAATACAGATATCGCGGATAGGAATTACAAACTTATGACTAATTGCCCTTTTAGCGGGGCTTTTTTTGTTTACCAAAAAGTGATAAGATTAAATAAGCATTAAGAACAAAGAAGCGCAAATACATGGCGGTTTTTTATAGAAAATACAGGCCTCAAACTTTTGCGGAAGTTTTGAACCAAAAATCCATTATTAAAACCCTACAAAACCAGGTTGCCGGGTCTTCCGTGGCGCACGCTTATTTATTTACCGGAAGCCGGGGGGTGGGTAAAACCTCTGTTGCCAGAATTTTGGCCAAGGCGGTAAATTGCCAGGAGGGAATTAAGAATCAGGAGTCAGGAATTAAGGCAGGGGATGCCTGCGGGGTTTGCGACAATTGCAAAGCTATTGAAGCCGGGAATTTTATGGACTTGGTGGAAATAGACGCCGCGTCTAATACCGGGGTAGACAATATTCGAGAACTGATTGAGCATGTTAAATTTTCTCCGTCTGCTGGTAAATACAAAGTATTTATTATTGACGAAGTTCATATGCTTTCCAAGGGCGCTTTTAATGCGCTACTGAAAACTTTGGAAGAGCCTCCAAGACACGCTATTTTTATTTTAGCCACCACGGAAATTAATAAAGTTCCGGCAACAATAGTTTCCCGCACCCAAAGGTTTGATTTTAAAGCTTTATCGCCAGCGGATATTTTAGAGCACCTGAAGAAAATTAGCCTTCAGGAAAATTTAAATTTAGCCGATGAGGTTTTGGATTTGGTAGCTCAAAATTCCGAGGGCAGCGTTCGCGATTCACTGTCGCTGCTTGGCAAAGTCGCCACCATGGGCGAAAATGCCACGCTGGCGGAATGTCAGCAGCTTTTAGGCATTACCGATATCGCAGTTTGTGAAAACCTGATGGATTTAATAGTGAGCGGCCGTACAGAAACCATTCCCGCATTTTTTGACGAACTCTCGGAAAAAGGTTTGGATTATAGCGTTCTGTCCAGAGATTTTTTGGAATTCCTGCGCAAAGTTTTAATTTATAAAACCACATCCGGACAAATAGATTTTTCACTGGAAGAAAGGCATTTGCAAAAGTTAAAAGACTTGGCTGAAGCAGTGGCCTTTGGCGATTTAATTTTTATTATTAGGCTATTTTTAAAAGCCTATAAAGACTTAGCTTTCTCACCCAGTCCGCAAATACCTTTGCTTCTTGCTTCTATTGAAGCGGGCTTAAAAAAAAAGTCCAGCCAGCCTAAAGTCCCTGCAATAACTCAAAATTCGGCCCAAATACATCAGCCAAATATTGAAGTCGCGCATACGCCAGCTCCGGTTCCGGAGCCGACACCGGAAGCGCTTGCGGAAAATTTGGATTTAACCGCATCGTTGTCTGAAGTGGAATCTTTTTTCCCGAAAGTTATTAACATAATCAAAGGAATTAACGGCCCGTTAGCCAGCCTAATCCGTAATTCCCAGCTTTTGGGCGTGGAAAACGGCAGAATTTTACTTGGGGTTAAATTTTTATTTAATAAAGAAAATTTGGAAAGCCAAAAAAATGCTTCGTTAATTAATTCAACCATAGAGCAGGTTTGCGGCAAAAAACTTTGTATTAGCGTTCGCCTGGCAAAAGAAGAAAAAGCGCCAGTGCAGACAGCAGAAGTTTATGCCCAGGCCCTGCAGGTTTTTGGAGGGGAACTAATAGAGTAATCACGGATATAATCGCGGATACGCGGATTAGCGCAAATAACACAAATACTATGGAACTTATTCATCGAGAACTAAGTTATCAGGTAATTGGGGCTTTGTACAAAGTTTACAATAGCTTGGGTTATGGTTATAAAGAAAAAGAATACCAAAAAGCCTTTGAGGAAGAACTAAAGGCTTTAGGCATCAAATACAAAAGGGAGCTTTACTCAAAATTGTCGTATAACGGCAAAGTTATAACCGGTTTCTTTGTGGATTTTCAAATTGATGATAAACTAATTGTAGAGTTAAAGGTTGCGGAAGGAATATACCAAAAGCATTTTAATCAAGTTTTAGCGTATTTAAAAAATTTCAATTTAGATTTAGGCATAGTCGCAGCTTTCACAAGCCAAAGAATTATTATAAAAAGAATAATTAATCAGCGATCCGCGAAATTAGCGTGATTCGCGTATCAGCGATATATGTTAGAAACAAAAGAACAAAAACAATATTTTGCAGCGGCAATCGTTTTGATTGTGATTTTAAGTTTAATTTCATTTATCTCGAAGCCAAACTTAAAAATCACTGATACCGCGAACCAGCAAAAGAGCAATAGCTACCTGGACTCCCAGGCTTATTTAAATTACTTAAATACTTTAAAAATAGACAAGCAGGCCAGCCAGGATTTGTTTCAGACAATTATTACCAAAGACGAAATTAAGCAGGAAGTTGTTAAGGCCTTAGGAGCGGACAAGCCGGTAGTGGCTCCAACCATAGACAGCAAAAAAATAAAAACTTCTTCCGCTTCCAATACCACAAGTGTAAGCCAATATTTAACGGACAGTTTAAGCGAGGCGTATAGTTTTAATAATAATTCTTTGAGCCAGTCAACAGAAGTTTTTGGAGCGGATTCTTCCGCGGTTAATGATTTAAAGCCAAAGGTGGACCAGCTTGAAAGCAAACTTTATGCAATGACTGTGCCGAAAGACGCGGTTACTTTACACAAATCTTTAATTACCGCTTATGCCGCTTATGACGATTTGTTGGCTGCGGCACAAAAGTATCAGCCGGACGACTATTCCAAAAATGACGCCCTCTGGCCCGAAGTTTACAAGAGTTATGTTGTGGCAAATTCCGCGGCAAATACTTACAATGATGAATTAGGCAAGCTTGCCGACAAATATAAAATAGCTTATGTAACGGTAAATGATTATTATGCTGACGCGGGTTCCAACCAGGCGGCGCATAATATTTTTATCCCTGAAGCAAAAGCTTTTTTGGGTTTGTCCTGGAGTTTTACCATTGGCGATATTCCGCGCATTATAATGGATTCGGTTAAGGAAGGCTTGAGAAGCGCATACTTGCAGTTTATGGGTTCAATGTTAAATAAGCTGGTAACAAAAATTGAGCAAAATTACATTATTACTAATTTTTTGTATTACAGCGACGCGTTGGTTAACGGCCAATATACCGATGACTATTTAAATAAATATGTTAATGACGCCCTGGATAGGCAAATAATAAAGAAGTTTATCCCGCAGTTTAGCTGCGGCCAGCAAAACGAAAATTTAAAACCGGTTTTTCAAGCCAAAGCTTCCGAATATTTAGGTTTTGATCCTTCGTCTGTTTCTTTAAGCGACCCTGACTATTACGCTAAAATGGCCCGGGTAGGGCAGTATATGTCCTCGCCTGAAGGCTGGCAGCAATATTATCAAAGCCTGGCTCAGACAACGGAAAGCGAAGCGCAGAAGGCCGCGGAAAAAGAACTTAGCAGCTCAGGGCTTAAAACTCCCCGCGACATCCAAGGAAGCACCATTAGCAACTCCATAAACAGCATTGTTAGCGCGGAGCGGGCCAGTTTTGTAGCTTTGCTGCAATTAGGGGTAGATAATGCCGACAGCATAATAAGTTCAACCGTTGCCCAGTTAACTCAAACTTTGGTGAATCGTTTTGTTTTCCAGGGAGTTACGGGAAATGGCGGCAGTATTGCAGTATTAAAAGAGCAGTCTACTTGCGTAGCCGCGGCAGTTGTTAATCCCGTAGTAGCTTTGCCATTATCGCAATATCAAAATACTTCTGTTACCGCGACGGCCCAAGCCGCGACGGCTTATGCTTGTTCTTCGGTAAATAGCACCAATACGGATTGTAGCAGCGCGGTATTAGGCGAGCTTGGCATTTGTGCAAATAGCCCGTCGCAGCATACCGGCCAGCAGACTTGCTCGGATTTGAAAAAATCTCCCTATGTTTCTGCTATGTTGTCGCAGTGTAATCTTCAGCCTCGGCCAACAGCTGAGTGCTCCAGCTTGCAGAATTATCTTAGTAAAATCCCATAATTAGTTAAAGATTTTAATAACCGCTATTTCCTAAGAGAAATAGCGGTTATTTTAAATAAATATGGTATAATATATAGGATAACAAAGGGGTGGTATTAATAATTTAACCCAGAAATATTATGGATAACCAGGACACAATCCAAAATACCTCTCATGCGCCCTTGCCGGAATTAAAACCGCAAAGTCCGCAGATGCCAGGAAATAAAATTATTGTTTTAATTGTGGTACTAAGCTTAATGTTTGGCAGTGTTGGGGGCGCGGCCGGCAGTTTTTATTTGCTTAAATCCAAACAAGGACAAAAATTACTGTATGACGGGCAGGCTATAAGCCGTTCTATAACTGTAAACGAAGACTCCGCGGTTATAGATGTGGTTAAACAGGCTGGTCCGGCGGTGGTGTCTATTGTTATTTCAAAAGATTTAAATAAAATTCCGGGATATGGTTTAAGCCCTTTTGATTCCGACCCGTTCTTTAACTTTTTTTATGGCGGCAGCGGCTCGCAAAATAATCAACAGTCCAGCAAGCCTAACGTCCAGGAAATTGGCGCTGGCAGCGGATTTTTGGTTTCCGCTGACGGTTTAATTTTAACCAACAAGCATGTGGTTTCGGAATCTGACGCCAGTTATACTGTAATAACTTCTGACGGCAAAAAATACGATGCCAAAGTTATGGCGGAAGATCCGGTAAATGATTTTGCCATAGTGAAAATAGATATTAAAGATGCCCATTATTTAAAACTTGCCGATTCTTCAAAAATTCAGACTGGACAGAGGGTTGTGGCAATCGGAAATTCTTTAGGACAGTATCAAAATACCGTAACTACAGGAATTATTTCCGGCATAGGCAGAAAAATTACCGCCGGCGGAAATGACGGCAGTGAACAGCTTTCCGGGGTAATTCAGACCGACGCCGCAATAAACCCGGGCAATAGCGGGGGACCGTTGTTAAATTTAAACGGCGAAGTTGTCGGCATAAACACAGCCATTGACCAGCAGGGGCAGCTTGTCGGTTTTGCCATTCCGGCAAATGACGCGGTTAAAGCTTTAGACAGTTTTAATAAAAACGGAAAAATTACCCGAGCTTTCTTGGGAGTAAGATATTTAATTTTAACAAAGGATTTGGCCGCACAGCAAAAATTGCCAAAAGACTACGGCGCTTTAATTGTTCGCGGTCAAACGGTTACGGATTTTGCGGTTCAGCCCGGAAGTCCGGCGGACAAAGCGGGGTTAATGGAAAATGATATTATTTTGGAAGTAAACGGTAAACAGGTTAACGAAGATAATACTTTAACCGATTTGTTAAAAGATTATAACGTCGGCGACAGCATAAGTTTGAAAGTCTATCATAAAGGAGACGAAAAGACAGTGAACGTGGTGCTCGGAGAGAGCAAGTAATCAAGTGTCATCCCGGAAATCTTGAATGCACCTGAAAGATTATCCGGGATCCAGAGAATAAGAGATATATGCCAAATTCTTATTACATATATATCTTAGCAAGCCAGAGAAATGGGACACTGTATGTAGGTGTAACTAATAATTTAATCAAAAGAGTTTGGCAGCATAAAAATAATTTAGCAGACGGATTCACAAAAAAGTACAAAGTTCATACGCTGGTATACTTTGAACAAACGACTGACATAGAAAGCGCAATAACTAGAGAGAAGCAATTAAAGAAATGGCACAGAAAATGGAAACTGGATTTAATAGAAAAACAAAATCCAAACTGGATAGATTTATATAACGAACTACTCTAAATAACCCTGGATCCCGGCTCTAAAGGCCGGGATGACACAAATAATTATGAAAATTCTCGGAATTGATTACGGAGAGAAAAGAATTGGACTGGCTATTAGCGACGAGTCAAGGACTTTTGCCCGTGAGCTTGAAATTCTGTCGCCAAAGGATTTTTGGCAATCAATTAACAAAATAATTCAAGACCAGGAAGTTACTCAAATTGTTCTTGGGTGGCCGCTTAATATGAGCGGAGAAGAAACTAAGAAAACCGAAGAAACTAAGAAATTTAAAGAGAAACTGGAGAAATTAACAGAAATTAAAGTAGAAATTACTGACGAACGCCTTTCCAGCCAAATGGCTGAGCATCTTCCAGGCGGAAAGAAAAATGTAGACAGTCTTGCCGCGCAAATATTATTGCAAAATTATTTAGATAAAAATAAAAATTAATGAGCGAATTTAGACAAAATCCAATAACGAAAAACTGGGTGTTAATTGCTCCGGCCAGAGGCAAGAGACCGGATCAATATAAAACTTATTCCGTTATGCACGGTGTGCCTGAGGTTGATGAGAAGTGCGTATTCTGCCCGGGCAATGAGCATTTTAATAAAGAAGTTTTAAGAGTGCCCGAAGGCAAAGATTGGGAAATTAGAATTATCCCAAATAAGTTTGCCGCCTTAGAACACACGGCCGCTTACCGGCACAAGGAGTTTTATGTGTCCCATTCCGGAGACGGGGACCATGAAGTAATTATTACGCGTAAGCATAATGAGCCGGTGGCATTACAGTCTATTGCAACGGTAGAATTAAGCATTCGAACATTTATTGAAAGAATAAATGGTCTGACAAAACATCCGGAATTAGCTTATGTGCAAATTTTTCACAATCATGGACGCGATGCCGGCGCCAGCATTATTCACCCCCATTATCAGCTTTTGGCAACGCCAATAGTTCCTCCGCACATACACAGCGAAATAATGGGTTGTTACCACTATTATCAAACTCATAAGTCCTGTATATATTGTGATATTATTACAGAAGAGCTATTGGTTAGGGACCGCGTGGTTTATGAGAGCGAACATTTTGTGGTTATATCTGCTTATGCCAGCCGCAGCCCATTTGAAACTTGGATTCTTCCTAAAAAACATGGCGCACGTTTTGAAGATATGACAGAAGATGAAATTAGGCATTTGTCATTTGTATTAAAGGTTACTCTGGGGCAGCTATATACCAAACTCTCCGACCCGCCATTAAATTTTTATGTGCACAATATGCCGCTGAGGCGGGAAAAATCCGAGCACTCTCATAGCGCGCATGAAGAAAAAGCTTATCATTGGCATCTGACAATTTTTCCCCGCATCACAATTTGGGCAGGGTTTGAATACGCTACCGGCATCCCCGTAAATCCCATTCCACCGGAAGTAAGCACAAAGTTTTTGAAAGGTGAAGAGTAGTAATTGTCTACGAAAGTACGAAAGAGTACTAAAATACGAAAACAATGCCAAGTGAACTTAAAAGAGATGATTTGATTTATCCAAAAGAGTGTTATGAAATTGTTGGTATTTTAATGGAAGTATATAAAAAGTTGGGAAGCGGTTACCAGGAAAAATATTATCAAAGAGGAATTGCGGAAGAACTCAGGTTGAGAAATAAAAAATTTGCAGAGCAGGTTGCCGTACCGTTACTGTATAAGGAAAAAAAGCTGGGCACTTATTTTTTAGATTTTTTAGTAGAGATTGGGGACGCTAAAATTGTGGTGGAGATAAAAAAAGATGATCATTTTTCCAAACATAATATAGAACAGGTTGTCGGGTATCTAAAGGCTACAAATTTGAAATTAGGAATATTAGCCAATTTTACTCCCAAAGGGGTGAGGTATAAAAGAATTATAAACTTATAAGTTTCGTATTTTCGTATAATTTAGTAATTTCGCAGATTTATGAAAAAATTAGTAGTCGCAAATTGGAAGCTTAATCCAACAACCGCTAAAGATGCGGTCAAGTTAGCTTCTTCAATAAATATAAAAGCCAAAAATAAAGTTGTGCTGTGTCCGCCGACAATTTATTTATCTTCAATTAGCTATCCGAACGTTGGCGCTCAGGATTGTTTTTGGAAAACTTCGGGCGCCTTTACCGGACAGACTTCAGTTTCGCAATTAAAAGATTTAAAAATTAAGTATTGCATAGTTGGGCACAGTGAAAGAAGGGCCACCGGGGATACAGACCAGATGATAAACGGAAAAATCCATTCTTTGCTGGAGGCAAAAATTACTCCAATTTTGTGCGTTGGCTATGGCACTACGGTTTTGCAGGATGATTTGGAAGTCGTGGATATTTTAAAGCACCAGCTAGACGCCGGACTTAACGGGGTTGATGCAAGTAAAGTTGTAGTGGCCTATGAACCTGTTTGGGCCATTGGAACAGGTAAAAATGCGAGCCCGGAGCATGCGGAGAAAATTTCCATTTTTATTAAAGCAAAATATAAAGTAGGAACGGTGCTTTATGGAGGCAGTGTAAATGCAAATAATGCCAAAGATTTTTTGCGCCAGCAGAATGTCGGCGGATTATTGGTCGGAGGAGCCAGTTTAAAGGCAGGGGAGTTTAACGGTATAATTAACTATTAGTTGCGCGTTGCGGGTAGCTAGTTTTTAGCAACTCACAACTCACAACTCACAACTAAAATGATCTACATTGCCAGTGACCACGCCGGGTTTGAACTAAAACAAAAATTGATTGAACATTTAAAAAGTATGGGCGAAGCAGTGGAGGACTGCGGGGCTTTTGAATTTAAGGCCGATGACGATTATCCGGATTTTATTTATCCATGCGCTCAAAAAACTGCCGACAATCCGGGAAGTATGGGAATTGTAATTGGCGGCAGCGGACAGGGTGAAGCCATATTAGCCAACAAAGTTAAAGGCGTTAGAGCCGCGCATTATTATGGCGGACATGAAGAGATTATCAGCCTTTCGCGGCAGCACAACAACGCTAATGTTTTGTCTTTAGGAGCAAGATTTATGTCTCCGGAACAGGCGGAACGCGCGGTAGATTTATTTATTGAAACCGGTTTTGACGGCGGCCGCCACCAGAGAAGAATAGAGAAGATTGAGAAATTAGAAAATTAATTTATGATGCGGATATACTGATTTTAATACGGATGATACTGATAATACAGATATATTTTACCAGCGGCTATCCGTATTATCAGTATCATCCGGATGCATTCGTATATTAGTATCACATATCCTATGTCCTTGCTCGTCCCTTCAATTTTAGAAACAACAAAAGAAGGATTTTTGGCTACTTATGCCAAGGAAGTTAAGCTACCAGGCGTTGCCCGAATCCAGGTTGATTTTGGCGATGGTGTTTTTGTTCCAAACAAAATTTTGGACATAAAAGAAATGGATTTGTTAAGTCCGGCCATTCATTGGGAAGCGCATCTTATGTTAGAAGCGCCGGAAGACTTTTTGGATTATCAAATCTGCGGCTTTAAAACAATCATTGTCCATTACGAAGCATACAAATCACCGGAAGATTTGCGGCAAGCGCTAATCTCTATTAAAGCTATGGGGCTAGAGCCTGCGTTATGCTTAAAAAACGAAACCTCCGTGGCAATTGCCGCGGAATTTTCCTCTGTTGTTAATCATTTTCAATTAATGAGCGTAAAGCCCGGCTTTCAGGGATCCCCGTTTTTAGAAAATACTTATGAACGCGTAAAAGAATTGAGAAGCATGCTGCCAAATGCTATAATAGAAGTAGATGGCGGCATAAATGAAAGCAATGTTAAACAGTTGGCTAATGCCGGAGCAAATCTGCTGATTTTAGGATCCAGCATCACCAAAGTTCCAAATATGCAGGAAGCATTTGAAAAGATACAAAACGAGTTAAACAAGAGTTAGTTAGGTATAAAAACAAAAATGGAAAACAACCTTATCCCGGCCTTCTTCTCGCCAGGAGAAGGAGACTAAAATGAAATTATCTATAAACGAATTAAAATATAAAGCCAACGACATCAGGCAAGACATTATAGAAATGTTGGTGGCAGCCGGCAGCGGACATAGCGCCGGCCCTTTAGATATGGCAGATGTTTTTAGCGCTTTGTATTTTAATGTTTTAGAACATGACCCAAAAAATCCAGCCTGGGAAGGACGCGATCGCTTAGCGCTTTCCTGCGGCCACATTTGCCCGGTGCTCTATGCCAGTTTGGCTGAGGCCGGATATTTTTCTAAAGAAGAGCTTTTAACTTTAAGAAAGTTTGGCACCAGGTTGCACGGGCATCCCCACAATTTGGCTTTGCCCGGAATTGAGACTTCTTCCGGACCGCTCGCGCAAGGCACGAGCCAGGCTGTCGGTATGGCAATGGGCTTGAAAATGGACCATAAACATAATCAAGTTTATTTAGTTATGTCGGATGGCGAACAGCAGGAAGGGCAGACTTGGGAAGCGATAATGTTTGCCGGCAAATACCGCTTGCACAACCTTACAGCCATAATGGATAGAAACAACATTCAAATTGACGGTTATACCGAAGATGTAATGCCTTTGGAAAATTTGCGCGCCAAGTATGAAGCTTTTAATTGGCATGTTTTGGAAGTAGACGGCCATAATATTCAGGAAGTTATTAATGCCTGCCATGAAGCCAAAGCAATTTACGAAAAACCCACGCTGATAATTGCCCATACTATTGCGGGCAAAGGCGTAGACTTTATGGAAGGGGATTATAAATGGCACGGCAACCCGCCCAACAAGGAACAGGCAAAACTTGCCCTTGAAGAACTAAGGACTTTAAAAGGTAAAATTAAAAGCGAACATCAATAACAAAAAAATTTTATGATTAGCTTCTTACTTTTTGTTGGAATAATATTTTTGCTCTTTTGGGTCTCGGGATTGAGCAATCGCATTACGGCGTTAGAAAGACGCTTGGCGCAAGGCTCTGTTGCCTCTGCCCCGGAACCGGTTAAAAAGGAAGTTTTTTATCCTACGGGCGCGCAGTCCGTGGCTTCCTGGAACCCCGCTATGACAAAAAATGCAGAACCGGTTCATAGCAGCCATATTTTGCAGCAGCCTGCTCCGGCCAAAGACAGTCATTTAGCTCCTGCCCAAATGCAGCATAAAGATGCTGACGATACCGAAAAAGCAGTTAATTGGTTAAACCGCATTGGTGTGGTTGCTTTAGTTTTGGGCTTAGGCTTCTTTTTAAAGATTGCCATAGATTTGGGTTGGATAGGTCCTTGGGCGCAGATTATTATTGGCTTGGCCTTAGGCGGACTTTTAATTTATTTGGGACAAATTTGGAAAGAAAAGTTTGGCACGCGCGCGCAGGCTTTGTCCGGCGGAGGTGTGGCAATTTTGTACTTTAGCATTTACGCGGCATTCAATTTTTACCATTTAGTTCCCCAGGTTTTGGCCTTTTTGGTTATGCTGTCCGTTGCCTGCCTGGCGGTCTGGCTGTCTTATAAAAATAATTCTTTAGTGCTTGGAATTCTGGCATTTTTTGGCGCTTATGGCTCTCCGTTAATGTTTAGCTCCGGCCGCGATCAGCAGATAATGCTTTTTGGTTTTCTGACTCTTTTAAACATTGCCGCCCTGGTAATTATGTTTAAAAAATATTGGATGGAGCTATTTGCCCTGGCTTTGCTTGGGACCATGATTGACTTTGGTATTTGGGGAGCAAGTTATTCAAACTACTCCAATACTTTAAATAGCTTGTTGTTTGTAATTATTACTCTTGTAATATTTGCAATTGGCTCGGCGGCCCTGCTGCGCTACCATCACGAAAAGCAGAGCGTAGGTGAAAACTTTGAAAACGGTTTGGCCGCAATGCAAATTATTACCGGCGTTTTCTTTTATATCTCAATAAATATTTTACTTTACGACAGGTTCCATAATATTTTACCCGCTGCCGGCTTAATCGGAGCTGTGGCTGTATTTTTTGCCTATGCTTTGATTGATAGGTTGAATTACAAAAATTTAAATTACTGCATGTCATTTATCGGGGCTGTGCTGTTGTCTTCCTCAGCCGTTTGGCAATTTGACGGCAGGACTTTGTCCGCTGTTTTATTGTTGATTGCTTTACTTGGCGCCAGCG
>JACRDK010000031.1 GCA_016218585.1 Candidatus Doudnabacteria bacterium | reverse complement strand
TTGAAGATTGAAGATTGAAGATTGAAGATTGAAGATTGAAGATTGAAGATTGAAGATTGAAGATTGAAGATTGAAGATTGAAGATTGAAGATTGAAGATTGAAAACACACCTTGCTAATCCCAAGGTGTGTTTTTTGTTGTATTGATCAATCATTTTATATATAATAAGCCGGTGATGTGAAAGGAAAGGGAGGAAGAAATGGGTTACCACTGGACTGTAAAATCGTGGTTGTCAGAACAAGGGCTTTGTGGCCATGAATTCTCGATAGTGGTTGATGTTAAATTTTTGGCGGCCGCCAGGTCAGTAGAAGTTTGTCAAAATGAAGCACAAGCTGTCGTTCGTCTTCTTGCTGATAAGGCCGGCTACAGAATCATGCCACACGACATGTTCTTAACCTTCGGAGAATACGGAATTGAACAAATCAGGCTTCCTGAAGGCGGAGGGAAGTGGCTGAGCTTGTCGCGGGTATCAATTGGCATCAAAGGAGCTGCTTATGAAACGTACAATATCGACCATTCCTCGCAACAGTCTTTCCTGATGGCGGTGTGGCTATGGTGGGCTGGCTACGTTGAGCAAGACATCCAGGACTAGTTCATCATCCCCGCGCTTTGGGCAACCAGGGCGCGGGGAATTTCAATTTAGCCGAGTTTGTGGTATAATTAAATCGTAAAAAACAATCAAAAAGAAACCAAAATATATGAATAAGGAAAAAAATGAGAAGTTTGTTTTGTGGTTTGATGAAATCACTAAAGCAGACATTCCTCTTGTTGGCGGTAAAAACGCTAACCTGGGGGAAATGTATCAAACCCTAACGCAAACCGAAAGCAAAACTTTTCGCGGGGAAAAAATCTCCGTTCCTTATGGTTTTTCCGTTACAGCTGCTTCTTACCGGTATTTTATGACGGCCAACAAGCTGGACCAGGAAATTAAAGATATTTTAAAAGGTTTAGACACTAAAGATATTCATCAACTGGAAGACAAAGGCCAGGCAGTGCGCCAGGCGATTTTGCAGGCAACTTTTCCGAAAGATTTACAGGATGAAATTTTGTTCGCTTATACTGAACTTGGTAAAAAGTTAAAACTCTCCGCTTCTGCTTTAGATGTTGCGGTTCGTTCCAGCGCCACGGCGGAAGATTTAGCTGACGCCTCTTTTGCCGGACAGCAGGAAAGCTATTTAAATATTCGCGGCGGGCACGCGCTTTTGGAAGCCATAAAAAAATGTTTTGCTTCGCTGTTTACTAACCGCGCGATTTCTTACCGCGTGGATCAAAAGTTTGACCACTTCCAAGTCGCGCTCTCTGCGGCAGTCCAAAAAATGGTGCGTTCTGATCGCGGCAGCAGCGGCGTTATGTTTACCTTAGATACTGAAAGCGGATTTAAGGATATGATTTTAATTAATGCGGCCTGGGGCTTGGGCGAATTTGTGGTTAAGGGAATTGTAACCCCGGACGAGTATAAAGTTTTTAAGCCAACCTTAAAAAAAGGCTTTGACGCGATTATTTCCAAACGCCTGGGCAGCAAAGAAAAAAAGTTAATCTACGCCAGCGAGGGAGTGAGCCCTACCAAAGAAGTCGCGGTGGTAGATGCGGACAGGCACAGCTTTACTTTGGATGAAAAACAAATTTTGCGCCTGGCCAAATGGGGCGCGATTATAGAAGAGCACTATGGCCGCCCAATGGATATTGAGTGGGCTTTTGACGGGATTACCAAGGAATTGTTTATTGTGCAGGCTCGTCCGGAAACCGTGCAGGCTCGGCGCGATGTTAAAGTTTTGGAAGAATTTGTTATGTTGGAAAAGGGCAAGGTTCTGGCAAAAGGAGCCGCGGTTGGCTCTAAAATCGGCCAGGGCAAGGCCCGTTACATTAAAGACGCAACTCAGTTAGACCAGTTTAAAGCCGGGGAAGTCTTGATTACGGAAATTACCGACCCGGACTGGGAACCGATTATGAAGATTGCCAGCGCGATTGTTACTAATGCCGGCGGTAGAACTTCCCACGCGGCTATTGTTTCGCGCGAGCTGGGCATTCCGGCGGTAGTTGGTTGCGGCAATGCCACAACGGCCATAAAAAACGGCCAGCCGGTAACCGTTTCCTGCGCCGAAGGTGAAGAAGGTAAAATTTATGACGGTTTGCTGAAATTCCAAATTAACAAACACGATTTAACTAACTTTAAAGCGCCAAAAGTTGATATTAAAATGATAGCAGCCGATCCGGAGCTGGCTTTTACCCATTGCTTCCTGCCAAACCGGGGAGTGGGTTTGGCGCGCGAAGAATTTATTATTTCCAATTTTATTAAAATCCACCCTAACGCGCTTATCGATTACAAAAAAATTACGGACGAAAGAATTAAGGAACAAATTGACGAACTTACTTTAGGCTACGACGACAAAGTTAAATATTACGTGGAAAAATTGTCTTATGGAATTGCCCAGTTAGCGGCGGCATTTTATCCGTACGATGTTTTGCTTCGCTTTTCCGATTTTAAGACCAATGAATACGCTAATTTAATCGGCGGAAAGTTGTATGAACCGGAAGAAGAAAACCCGATGATTGGCTGGCGCGGAGCGAGCCGTTATTACGACCCAAATTTTGAAAAAGCTTTTTCTTTGGAAGTGGCCGCGGTAAAAAAGGTTCGGGAAGAAATGGGCTTGTGGAACTTAAATGTTATGATTCCGTTCTGCCGCACCCCGGAAGAAGGAAAAAAGGTTGTAGAGACCATTTATAAGTACGGGCTGAAAAATCGCATTACCAAAGAAGCCAGGGCCAAAAAGAAAAACGGGGATTTGGTAGAGGCAATGGAAATTTGGGTTATGGCGGAAATCCCTTCCAATATTTTGCAGGTAGACGACTTCTCGGAAATCTTTGACGGCTTTTCCATTGGCTCCAACGATTTAACTCAGTTAACTTTAGGCCTCGACCGCGACAGCAAACTGGTAGCGCACATTGGCAATGAAAAGAATAAAGCCGTGTTGGTATTAATCCATAACTTAATTAAAAAAGCCCATGCTAACGGACTGCATGTTGGAATTTGCGGGCAAGGCCCTTCCGACTTTCCGGAATTTGCCGAATTCCTGGTAAAAGAAGGGATAGACAGCATTTCTTTAAATCCTGACACAGTGCTTAAGGCTACAATCAAAATTAAGGAAGTGGAAGATAAAGTAGCCGGCAGCAAGTAGTTTGTAGCATACGTAAGATTAAAGTTAAAAACACCTCCGCAAAAGGAGGTGTTTTTTACAATTAGTTTTGCCTTAAGATTAAATATTTGAGCCTTAATTTAAATTACTGAAACCCTAGCCAAATGTCGTAAGTTATGATAAAATAGTCCAAGACCGTTACAGGGAAGCGTCGCATAGTGGTCTAGTGCACACGCTTGGAAAGCGTGCAACCTGTCAAAGGGTTCGAGGGTTCGAATCCCTCCGCTTCCGCCAGAAAAATACCCCCGAACATCGGGGGTATTTTTTTAGGGTTTAAAGGTTGCGGATTGGTGGTTAACAGGCTAAAATAACATTATAAGGGCTAAAAATCAAGCAAAATCAACAGTTATGGACAACCCAGCACTGCAAGAAATTAAAGACAGACTAAATATTGTAGATGTAATTTCCGGCTATATCCCAGTAAAAAAAGCCGGAGTCAATTTTAAGGCGGCTTGCCCCTTTCACCACGAAAAAACTCCGTCGTTAATAATTTCTTCACAGAAGCAAATTTGGCATTGTTTTGGTTGCGGCGAAGGCGGTGATGTTTTTGGCTTTGTAAGCAAATATGAAAATTTAGATTTTAAGGAAACTCTAAAATTATTGGCGGACAAAGCCGGCGTAAAGTTGCCGGAATACCGCCCGCAGGATAAAGCTTTAGTAGATGAAAAAGAATTGCTCTCCCGCATAAATAATTTTGCGGCCCGCTACTATCACGAGGTTTTAACCGCCAGCCCGGCGGGCAAGGAGGCTCTGGATTATTTGCACGCGCGCGGATTAAACGATATTACCATAAAGAACTGGCAAATAGGGTTTGCTCCAGACGAGTTTCATTTTTTGGAAAAAGCTTTGTTAAAAAAGAATGTGGCATTAAACGATTTAGTTAAAGCCGGGGTGTCCGCGAAAAATGAACGAGGCCAGATTTATGACCGATTCCGCGGGCGCATAACTTTTCCTATTTTTAACTACTTTGGGGAAGTGGTTGGGTTTACGGCTAGAATTTTGCATAACGAAAGCAATGGCGCAAAATACATCAACAGTCCGGAAACCGCAATTTACAACAAAAGCAAAACTTTATTTGCTTTAAATTTTGCCAAAGAGGCAATCCGTAAAAAAGATGAAGTGGTGATTGTGGAAGGACAAATGGATTGCATTAGCTCCCACCAGGCGGGCTTTAATAATGCCGTTGCATCCAGCGGCACCGCTTTAACTGAAGTGGCGTTGCAGCAATTGGGCAGGCTAACAAAAAATTTAAAATTTTGTTTTGATGCCGATACTGCCGGCCAAACCGCCAGCCGCCGCGCCGGGGAAGCGGCTTTGAAAATGGGCTTTCGGCTGAAACTTATTGTCTTAAAAAACGTTAAAGATCCTGACGAGCTAATTAAAAGAAGCCCCGGGCTATGGGAAAAAGCAATTTCTGAAGCGGTTTGGTTTTTGGATTACTATATTGATTTAGCGGCAGAAAAATTTAAAGACGGCTCAGTTGAGCAGAAACTTTATTTAAGCAAAGAAGTGGTGCCATTTTTAACCTATATTTCAGATCCGTTGGAGCAGGATCATTATGTTCACAAAATTTCCAACAGATTTCAAATCTCTGAGAAAATAATTCGAGAGCAAATTAAAAAAGAGCGGTCTCCGGCGCCGGTAGCAGCCTCCGGCAAAGTTGGGCCGGGCATGCCGCTGCAAAAAGAAGTTTTGGGAGGCTTGTTATTTAACCCTGAATTTTTTAATTTATACGCCCCTCAAGTTAAAGCGGAAGATTTTGAAGACCCTTATATTAGCAAGCTGGCCGCAGGGCTTTTAAGCTCAGGCGGGCAGGATATTCAGGTCAAGTCTGATACAGTTGCCAAAGAGGCCCTATTTATGGTAGAATCACAACTGGACGATCTTGCTGGCGACACGGAAAAGCTTAATAATCAATTGAAAAAAACTTTTTCTTTGTTTAAACTTAATTCTTTTAAACGGCAACTGCAAAACTTACAGGCTGAATTAAAAACAGCCGAATTGGCAGGCAACAAGCCGAAAATTGAAGAGCTAAACAAAAGAGTTGCGGAAATTTTAAATTTAAGAATAGTTTTCGAACAGAACCTTAATTCATAAGGAGAATTATGGCAAAGAAGAAAATTGTAAAAGGCGGAAAATTGAAAAAGAAACAACGCAAAGTTAAAGCAAAAGTTGCTAAGAAATTAGTAAAGAACCATCAAAAAAATAAGAAAGCAAAGCCTGCGGCTAAAAAGCCTGAACAGAAGGCTGTTTTGCCGGTTGCGGAAGGACGCACCAGCGCAGAGTCTGAAAAATTGATGGTTAAGCTGATGGAAAAAGCAGCGGAAAGAAACTTCGTTACAGAAGCGGAAATTTTGCATGCCTTGCCGAACTTTGAAGATAACATCAAAGGTTTGGAAGAAATAATGGATTCTCTGGAAAAGCGCGGCATTGAAATTGTCGACCAGGAAGTCGCCAGCGTTTGGGAACAGAACAAACAGACCCCGGAAGAGGAAGAAGCGTCCGGCGGCAAAACCGCAAAAGGAAGAGCCAAGGCCAAAAAGAAAAAACAGGAAGATATGGTGGATGCTTTTGACTTGGGCGATATTTATGACGACTCGATTCAAATGTATTTGCGTGAAATTGGCAAAGTCTCCTTGCTTACCGGTAATGAAGAGGTGGAGCTGGCCAAGAGGATTACCAAAGGAGACGCGGCTGCCCGAAAAAAACTTACCGAAGCGAACCTGCGTTTGGTGGTGTCCATTGCCAAAAAGTATATGGGCCGCAACTTAGGCCTGCTTGATTTAATTCAGGAAGGAAACTTAGGGTTGTTCCGCGCGGTGGAAAAATTTGACTGGCGTAAAGGCTACAAATTTTCCACTTACGCCACTTGGTGGATTCGCCAGGCCATTACCCGCGCTTTGGCTGACCAGTCCCGCACCATCCGCATTCCGGTGCATATGGTGGAAACCTTAAACAAGTATGCCCAGGCTGAAAGATCTTTGGTGCAGGATTTGGGTAGAGAGCCTCTTCCGGAAGAAATTGCCGCGGAAATGGGCATTGAAGTGGAAAAGGTTTATCACTTAAAAAAGATTTCCCAGGAAACTGTTTCCATAGATTCTCCGGTTGGAGAAGATGACGGTGAAGATTCCTCTTTGGGAGACTTTATTGTTGATGAAGAAACCACCAAGCCGAATGAAGTTGCCGGACGGCAGATTTTAAAAGAATACGTCGGCAATATTTTGAAAGACTTGGATCCAAGAGAACAAAAAATCTTGAAAATGCGTTTTGGCCTTGAAGACGGCGTCACCCACACTCTGGAAGAAGTGGGTGAAGAATTTGGGGTGACCCGCGAACGCATCCGCCAAATTGAAAGCAAAGCCTTAGAAAGAATCCGCGAACATATTGATATAAATAAGCTGAGAGACTATTAAATCGCAGATACGCGGATAAAAATCAGATAGCGCAGATAAAACCCACTCCTGCCGGAGTGGGTTTTATAATTTAGGCTATATTTACAGGGGAAAAAATGTTTTTTGGCCGGGTTAAAAAGTTTTTATGGGTTATCCACTTGCAGGCCTATTGCATCTGTTTTTAGAGGGGCGTAAAATTAAAGTAGAAAGGAAAGAGAATAGATGATTAACAGGTTATGGGTTCGCCAGGCAGCTTTTCTTCCGTCAGGAGGCGGAATAAACAAGCGGTAAGCCTCAAAGGCGGCTAAGCCTTAACTCTAGTTCATCTAGAAAAATAGAAACATCGCATATGAGAAAAGCTAGCCTGAAGTAAAACCCCTTTTATCCATTTAAGGACAAAGGGGTTTTACATTTTATAACTTAAGATAATAAAAACCGCTACATAAATTGTAGCGGTTTCTTGTTTTACTATAATCCAAGTAATACTGCGGCAATCCAGGGGAAGACTACGGTGACGTCTGACTGGATAATTTGATAATAGCTCTTGGTGGAAAGTTTGTCCCAGGTAATTTTTTCTTTTCCGCCGGCGCCGGAGTAGGAGCCGTAAGACATTGGGGAGGAACCAATTTCTATAAATCCTGCCCAGTCTCTCACTTTTCCATGAAGTTTCAAATCGTGCTTAATGGAAGGCACAACACAAATTGGGAAATCGGCGGAAATGCCCCCGCCTAATTGCAGAAAGGCTATGGGGGAGTTTTTTGACTCCTTCATATACCAGTCATACATTAAGTGGAAATAATCAAGGCCGGTTTTCATAACAGAGCCATCCAATACAAGGTCGCCTTTATTTTTGTGAATCCCTCCGTAAGTGTAGCTGGCAAAAACATTGCCCATAGTGGAATCTTCAAAGCCGGGGATAACAATAGGAATGTCTTTTTCAAATGCCGCATATGTCCAGCAGTCGGCAGCGTTAGCCTGTTTATCCGGCTTGATTAACTTTTCTTTGAAAAGCCTTCTAAAATATTCGTGCGGGAAATATCTCTCGCCTTTTTTTGCAGCTTCCTGCCACATTTTTAGTAAATGCGGCTCCATAATTCTTACGCTTTCGTCTTCCGGAAGGAAGGTGTCGGTAATTCTTCTTAAGCCCGCGTCGCGAAGTTCCGCTTCCTGCTCGGGAGTGAGTTCAGTATAGCGGGGAATGTTGGCATAGTGGGAATGAGCCACATAGCGGTAGTAGCTTTCTTCATGGTTGGCGCCGGTGGCGGAAACCAAATGTACCTTGTTTTGCCTAATTAATTCCGCCAACATTACGCCGACTTCAAAAGAGCTTAGGGCTCCGGCTAGGGTAACTACCAATTTGCCGCCGTTGTCTATATGGTTTTTAAGCCACAAAGCCGCCTGCAAAGTTGAACCGCCATTTAAATGCTTTAAGGTCTGGTCGGCAAAAGCGCTTACCGGGTTTTTGGCCTTTTTAGTGTTCTGGCTCAAAGTCCCAATGCTTTTACGCAAGTCCGGCTCAATCATTTTTTTTAATGACGAAGACAACTTGTCTATTTTCTTTTTTTCCATAGGAATTTTCCTTTGCCATCCCGAGCGGAGCGAGGGTTCCCTTGAACTTAATTGGTTAAGGGATTTCTCTCTTTGTTTGGAATGGAGATTATTTTTTTCCGCGAATTCCTATTAGTTATAGTTCAAGCGAAAAGGATTAATTACAAAATTATTCTAACAAATATATAAAATAAGTAAAGAGATTTTGTGCCAAATCTACAAGCTACCAACTACGCTCTACAAACTAAGAAGGCTGTTGTTGAGTCATACAATGCACGCCGCCGCCGCCGTAGATGACATCTGAACAATCAACTCCGATAACTTTTTTATCCGGGAAGCACATTTGCAAGGCCTCTAAAGCCGCGGCATCGTTGGCGTCTTTAAATACAGAAGCTAAAACAACTTCATTGCCAATGTAAAAATTGGTGTAAGAAGCGGGGGCCGGCTCTCCGGCTTCAAAAGGCTTGTTGGAGTCGTAAGTTATATGAGGCACTTGCAATTTAATAACCTCAAATGGGTTGCCGTTTGTATCTGTAGCTTTGCATAAAGCCTGATAGTTGTCGTCTAAAACTTTAAAATTTTCATCTTCGCGGTTTTCTTCGTAAGCGCAAACAATTTTATTGGAGGAGACAAACCGCGCCAGTTCGTCTATGTGGCCGTCAGTGTGGTCGTGGGGGAGTCCTTGTTTTAGCCAAATAACTTTTTTAACTCCCAGAAACCCTCGCAAATAATTTTCTAATTGTTCTTTAGAAAAATTGGGATTGCGTGCCAGCAGGCATTGTTCGGTGGTAAGGCATACTCCGCTGCCGTTTACTTCCAGCGCGCCGCCTTCTAAAAGTATTCCCGGTTCAAACATTCGTTTGTCTACGGTTTTGCGCAAAGCAAAAAAAACTTCGTTATCTTTTAACAGATCTGGAAATTTATTATTATAGGCGTTGTAGTTCCATTTTACCCAGGCCAACTCCCTGGTTTCCGGGTTTTTTATAAATGTTGGGCCATAGTCGCGCATCCAGACATCGGCATAATCCGTAATATGAAAAGTTATTTTTGATAAATTTATGCCGGCATCCGCGATCATTTGAGTGGCTTTGGTTTTCATTTGTTCATTTAACACCAAAAGTTCAATGTCTTCACTGGTATGGATGTTTTTAATTATTTCCACGTAAATTTTTTCTATTTTTTCAACGCGGCCTTCGGGGAAAGTAATTTCGTCATATGGCCAAGCAAGCCAAATAGCCGAATGTTCTTCCCATTCGGCGGGCATGGTAAATCCAAGTTTTAAAGGAGTGTCTGTCATAGATTAAATCGTTGATAGGTTAATTTTGCTGTAGTGATCTACAATTAAATCGGCGCCTGTGAGTTTGTCTCCCTTGAAAGTTGTTGTTAAAGCAATGCACTTCATTCCAGCACGTTTGGCTGCTTCAATACCGTTAGGGGCATCTTCTATGACCAGGCATTCTTTGGGGCTTGCGCCAATCTGATGGGCTGCGTAAAGAAATATATCCGGGTTAGGTTTGGAAATGCCCCTTATGTCATAAATATGGTAAATATTGTCTCCAAAAAATTGCCGCATCAAAAGCCTTTGTTCAACCAACTCAAAGAACTCCTTCTTAATGGATGTTCCGATGGCAGTTTTGTAAGAATTTTTTACATTTTTATTAAAGAACTGTTCGAAACCATCAATAAATTTAATCTCGGTTTTAAACAATCTCTCCATTATTTCTACCCGTTCCTTTACTAATTCTTCCAGTTCTCCTGGGATGTCCAGAATTTTTTTAAAGATTTTTGTTCCATCAAGAATTGAGTTTCCTACTATTTTGCTTACTATTTCCGACTGATATAGCTGTTCTAAATTTGTCCGCGAAGAATTTTTTTGCATAAATTCCATATCACCTTTTACCCATAATGGGTGAGTGTCAATTACTACTCCTTCAGCGTCAAAAATAATCGCCTCAATCATTTATTTGCCCCCAAGGCTTTAATTTCATCTTTATAGTGAGCCACGTTTTGCAACTTCTTTGATTTTTTGGTGAGCTTATTGGTAACTAAAGTTTTGTAGGTATCCGGCCTGCGGTTGCGCATAAAGCCCCAGCCTTCGGAAAAGAATTCGTTTTTGGTAAGGTCCAATTTTTGCACTAAGATTTCTTCCTTGTCTACGGAGGCTCGTTTTAAAATTTTGCCAAATGGGTCGGAAATAAAAGATTGCCCAAATAACTGCATTCGGCCTTCGCGTCCTGTTCGGTTTACCGTGGCAACATACAAGCTGTTGGCAATAGCATGCCCGCGTTGAACCGTTTCCCAGGCATCGTGCCAGTCGCCCTCGGCCTTATAGCCGACAATGTCGCCGACTGCGGTAGGGTAGAAAATTATTTCAGCGCCGCTAAGGCGCACTTCTCTGGCTGCTTCCGGAAACCACTGGTCGTAGCAAATAAGCACGGCGAATTTTACGCCCTGAACGGTAAAGATTTTATATCCGGCTTGCCCATGCTCAAAGTATTCTTTTTCGTAAAAACCCGGGTCGTGGGGAATGTGAATTTTGTGGTACTTGCCAATGTTCTTGCCCTTGGAATCAAACACAACCGCAGTGTTAAAAAATTTATTGCCGAGTTGTTCGTACATTGGCACAATTAAAGTCACGCCCAGCTCACGGCTGAGTTTTTGCATAGCAGTGGAAGTTGGTCCGGGAATAGTTTCGGCGTAGGATTTTTTGTCCATATTTTCCCATTGGGGGAAGTAAGGCGTTTGAAAAAGTTCCTGCAGGCAAATAATTTGCGCGCCTTTTTTTGCCGCAGCCCGAATCATCTTTTCCGTTTTTTTTACGTTAGCCGGAATATCGGAGGAAACTTTGCTCTGGATAAGTCCGATGGTAACAAATTTTTGCTTCATTGGAATTGTTTTAAGAATTATCCTCTATATTTTACAGTTTTAAGCCAATATTGGCAATGTTTGCCATTTGGGCTTATAATTAATTTATGGAGACTTTAGTCGCGGTTAGGAATAAAACCATTTCTTTTATATACAGAAATCTTTTAAAAAGGTTTTTCTTTTTGTTAAATCCGGAAAAGTTGCATGACCGGATGGTTTTGGCTGGCCGGCTTTTAGGGAGCAACCCCGTTGGCCGTTGGCTTACCGGCTTAATGTTCAATTATCAAAACCAAATGCTTACCCAAAATTTAGCAGGAATTAACTTTAAAAATCCAATTGGCTTGGCCGCCGGTTTTGATAAAGAGGCCTTTTTGCCGGGTATTTTGCCCAAGGTGGGTTTTGGTTTTGAAGAAGCCGGCTCTATTACCGCCCTGGCTTTTTCAGGCAATCCAGGCAAATGGTTGTGGCGCCTACCCAAAGAAAAGGCTTTGCGGGTAAATTATGGGTTAAAAAATTCCGGAGCGGAAAATATCCATAACCGCCTTAAGGGCAGGAAGTTTGATTTTGTTTTAGGCGTGAGCATAGCTAAAACCAATTCCGAACAAACATCTCATGTTGAAGCCGGGGCGGAGGATTATTTTAAAAGTTATAAAATTTTTCAGGACGTTGGCGATTATTTTACGGTTAACATTAGCTGCCCCAACACCTGTGAACCTTCGCCAATATTTGCCCAGGCAGAAAATTTGGATGTTTTACTGGCTAAACTTTTTAGCATTCCCAAAACAAAGCCGGTGTTTGTTAAATTGTCGCCGGATTTAGCAGAAGACCAGCTGAATGGAATTTTGGCTTTAGGAAATAAATACCCCGTGGACGGTTTTATTTGCACCAACCTGACCAAAGTTAACAGGTTTAATCACGAAGGCAAGGGTGGTTTTTCCGGCAAAGCCGTGGAAGAATTATCCAACCAAATGATCGCAAAGGTCTATAAATATTATGGCGGCAAGAAAATTATTATTGGCTGCGGCGGAGTGTTTAGCGCGGAGGATGCCTATAAAAAAATTAAGCTGGGCGCCAGCCTGGTGCAATTAATTACCGGGATGATATTCCAAGGCCCGCAACTAATTAGCGAAATAAACCAGGGTTTGGTAAAATTATTGCAAGCCGATGGTTATAAAAATATTAGCGAAGCAATAGGGCAAGGCATTAAATAGTATAATTAATTTAAAGCGACAAATATGCTAAAAGGATTCAAACAGTTTATTTTAAGAGGTAATGTGGTGGACTTGGCGGTTGGTGTTGTGGTTGGCGCCGCGTTTACTTCTATAGTTAACTCTTTAGTAAAAGATTTGCTCACCCCGCTGGTGGCGGCAATAGTTAAACAACCTGATTTTTCAGGACTTAATTTTACCATCAATCACAGCCGTTTCATGTACGGCAATTTTATAAATGCCGCCGTATCATTTTTAATTGTCACCGCTACCGTTTACTTTTTTGTTGTTATTCCCATTAATACTCTGATTGCCAAAGCCCGCAAAGAAGCCCCGGCAGACCCTACCACAAAAAAATGCCCGGAATGTTTAAGCGAAATTCCCAAAGATGCCAAGCGTTGCGCGTTTTGCACCAGCCAGTTATAACATTTGAATTAAATTTTTTAAACCTCGTCCTTCGGCTGCCAAAGGACGGGGTTTTTCTTGACAAACAAAAGTTCCGGGAGTAATGTATTATTTGTGTGAACACCTGTTTAGCGAATCCACGGGTAAAGACCTTAGACTTGGAAGGTAAACACCCCCGCTCCCTTAAAAGGTTGCATATCGCTAACAGAAGTTTGCCAAAGAGGAGAAAGGAGGAGTATAAGAACAATCCGTTTTCATGTCGTTTTTGTAACCTCTGCCGGATCACATTAGTTAGTCTTGGATAACATCCAAGATTTTTAGGAGCTAATGTTCTCAGCAGGGCGGAATCACCACAAGAGTTTCATTATCAGGCAGGTAACGGATCCTAATCCGTCTCGACGGCAAAAAAAGATTTCCATTACGAGCATGGACCCACATCTTCCCGGGAACAATACGCGAAAAACAATACGCTGCGCCTGCAGCATATTCGCGTATTCGTCCCCGGGTTTACCATTTATATACGCTTTAAATTTAAAAACATCCTTCTCTAGAAAGGGTGTTTTTAAATTAGTTAATTCTCTTTCAGCCGTTACTTCATTAGCGGTACTGGTCCGCCGCCATTGTTAGCATCATCTAAAATTTCTTTTGCTAAAGGAACAATGACATTGGTTTTGTAAAAATATCCGTAGCGGGAATCTTTAGGGGCGGAAGTTACCGGGAAAACTAAAGCCGGGATATATAATTCATCAGAAGTGCCGTTTTTATACTGCCAGATTTTTACCAGAGACTTGGTCGGCGTTCCTAATTCAATGTCTTCAGTTTTTACGCCTTCCTGCGCATAGTAAATTGTTCTAAAGCCGCCATTTTCCGCAAGCTTAATAATTCTATTTGCGTCTGTTTCAGCCGGGTAAGAAGAAGACTGGTATTTTTGCACGGCAAGTTCTTGCACGCCCGAAGCTTTTTTTACGCGGATATTAACGTTAACCGCAAGTCCGGCAGGGGAACCGCTTTCGTCATAAACCTGCTGGCCCTCTATAATTAGCGGATAAATTACCGACACTACATCGGGAATATAAACTTGATTTTTATCCGTTGCCATTTCCAAATCCCGCTGCCAGAATTTCATTATTTGTGGCTGGCCGTAATTGGCGGTGGAAATATTGTAATTGGATAAAAATTTGGAAGCAATAGACAGAATTTCTTCGTCTGCCGGAACATCGCTCGGCTTTAGGCGCAAAGAGTCATAGCATTCCGGAGTTTGGCATTGTTTATCCGGGGTTGGCCACAGCTCCCAATTTTCGTTAATGGCAATTATTCCTTCGCGGAAGTTTATGGTTAAGTTATAGCCGTATTCTTTTTTCTCCATTAGGCTTATTAAATCAACATCAACATTGTTGAATTTGGTCATATCAATTAAGCCAAAACGCAGCTGCTTAATAAATTGCGCGGCGGCCGAGCTGGTCATGCCTTTTTGCCTTTTATAGACGCTTACTTCCGTGTCGGTGAGTTTTAGCGGTTCGCCTTTATAAACATAGCGATAGTTTGGATAGGGGGCTATCATTTTAGCATCGCCGCCACCACCACCCATGCCGCTGGCCACCGGGCTGGCTACTGTTGTTGGCATAGCCAAACTGTTGGTGTTGGCTAAATTGGAAGCGGTTCCGGAATCGGGTTCCGCGGCTGTTTGGGTTTGGGTATTAGATGAGTCCGCGTTTTTTGGCGCGGCTATCGGAGTGGCGCTTAAGGCTTCACTGCCGCCGCCTCCGCCCCCGCGGCCTGTACCTCCTGAGCCGATGTCATTTAAAGCGATTTTTCCAAAAGCATTTTTGCCGATGGAATCAATTTCTATTTTATCCGAGAGCAGCGGGGTTTCGATAACGGTTTTATTGTTTTTATTATTAATATATATGCCGCCAAAAATCAAAACCGCAACGGCCATTGCCGGAACCAGCAAGGTTCTCCAGCTTTTCCACAGCCTCGGCGAGGACGCGGTTTTTAAGTCTTCCGCTTTAAGCAGTAGTTGGCGGCGCAAGTTCTCCGCGAATTGCGGATCAAATTTAGTGTCCGGTTTGGACATCAGCAATTGGCGGATAATTTTTTTAAGTTCCGCTTCGTGTGCCATAAAGTTTTTGTCGTAAGCTAATAATTCTTTGGTAAGCTCTTCAATTTTTACTTCTATATTTTCCATAAAATCCTTTCATTTGGCTTAACTAGCCGATTTTTAACATCAATAAATAAATTAAGGCAAAAGCCGCTTCTTTATTTAGTTTTTCCATAATTCTCAGAAAGCTCATTTTGCAGGAACTTTCCGATTTTCCCAGAATGTCGCCAATCTCTTTGTAAGACAGGCCGTCCCATACGCGCATTGTGACAATTTCTCTTTTTTCTTCGTCCAGGGTTTGTAAAAAGTTTTTAACTTTTTCCAAATTCAGCCTGGCTTCGGTTTGTTGTTCCAGGTTTTCCCCGCTGGCAAAATTTTCCAGTTCCTCAACTGCCGCGGTGGGCTTGTGGTTTTTATAGTTATCGATTAATGTGTTGCGGGCAATTTGGTAAAGCCAGGCGCTAAAGCTGCCTTTGTTGGCTTGATAGGTATTTATTCTTTCCAGCGCTTTGGTAAAAGTCAGGCTGGTTAAATCCTCAGCGGTTTCCTTATGCATAGTGCGGTAGAAGATAAAGTCATAAATCTTTCGCACATAGGCATCGTATAAAACCGCGAATTGTTCTAATTGTCCGGCTTGGCACTCGGCGATAATTTGCGCCAGGTTTGTTTCCATAAGTGAGCACTGGTTAATTTTATTATTAGAAATTTGGCGCTCTATAAAAATTTTCTATTTTGGCGCCGCCTTTTCTTTAATTGGTATATTAATCATAACATACCGGCCTCTATATATAAGTTAAAGGCTTTGCTTGCGGCATATATTAATACCGGAAATAGGGGAAAAAGTAACAAATCAGGCTATATTCTTGACAAAATAATTTAGATATGATATAATAATATAAATTATTGACGTACCTAGCATTTATATCGGTTTCTTGAATTTTGCAGACCGGAAACAATGTTTCCGGCTTTCAAGTATTTTCGGTTAAGCTGGGAGCCATACCCTCTTTAGTTTTTAAGATAGTCACCCTAATTACATAATCTATTTCATAATCCCAAAGTCTCTTCCCTCACAGGCTTAAGGCAAATGGGAGTTTTTCTTTTATTTATGACACAACAAATAACAAAGACTTTTTCCGAATTAGGCATTGCGCCGAAAATTTTAAGCATTTTGGAAAAATTACAGTTTCAAACACCAACCCCAATTCAGTTCCAGTCAATTCCTCATGCCTTGGAAGGCAAAGATATTATGGGTATTGCCCAGACCGGCACAGGGAAAACCCTGGCTTTTGGCATTCCTATGCTGCAGCGCTTGGTAACGCAAAAAGGCCGCGGCTTGATTATTTTGCCAACCAGAGAGCTGGCAGTTCAGGTAGAAGAGTCTTTGCACAAGCTTGGCTCGCCGTTGGGGCTTAAAACCGCGGTGCTGATTGGCGGAGAAAATATTAACCGCCAGGTGCAGCAATTAAGAAAGAGTCCGCATATTATTATTGCCACCCCGGGCAGATTAATTGACCACTTGCAGCAGCACACTGTCCGCCTGGATGCGGTAAACATTCTGGTATTGGATGAAGCCGATAGAATGCTAGATATGGGATTTGCCCCGCAAATTAAAAAAATTCTCCAAACAGTTCCCGCTGTTCGCCAGACTATGTTGTTTAGCGCGACTATGCCGGCGGAAATTATCAACATTGCCAATTCTTATATGAAGCTGCCGGTAAGAGTGGAAGTGGTTCCGCAGGGGACTGCCGCCACCAATGTTAGCCAGGAATTATTTTTTGTACAAAAAGATTTTAAACTTCCTTTGCTGGAAAGCTTGTTAAAAGAATATTCCGGCACCGCTTTGGTTTTTTGCCGCACAAAATTTGGCGCCAAAAAAGTTGCTCGCGTGGTTAGCGGCATGGGTTATACTTCCGCGGAAATTCACTCTAACCGTTCTTTAAACCAAAGGCTGGAAGCTTTAAATGGCTTTAAGTCCGGAAAGTATCGCGTGCTTGTTGCTACCGATATTGCCGCCCGCGGCATTGACGTTACCGGTATTGAGCTGGTAATTAATTTTGATTTGCCCGAACAGGCTGCCGATTACGTCCATCGCATTGGCCGCACCGGACGCGCTCAAATGACAGGGCATGCCGTGTCATTTGCCACCCCGGATCAAAAGCACGATGTCAGAGCTATTGAGCGTTTAATTAAAAAACAACTTCCGGTTTCCGAGCTGCCGAAATTAGAACCCCGCGCAAAAGAGCCTTTTGCCGAAAGGGAACGCTATGGCGGACGCCAACAGGGAACTTCTAAATTTTCCCGTTTCCGCGGAGCCAGGCCGGCTCCGGCCAGAATGCCTCAAGCCCAAGAAAATACCGCCCGAGGCGAAAGCGGACGCGGCTACTTTTTATCTAAGCCAAAGCCAAATTTTAGGAAAAAATCCCGCGGACCGAGTTTTGGCGGACAACGTTCCTTTAAGGGCCCCAGAACCAATAAGTTTGCCAATCAATTTTAAATAAACATAAAAAATCTGCTCCCGAATTGGGAGCAGATTTTTTTATAAGCTGATAATTTCGTTTACAACGCCTTCTTTGCCGACTGTGACTTCCTGTTTATAAAGTATGGTGTTGTTAAGTCCGTCTACTTTTTTTACGGTTAGTATGTAGTTTCCGGGCATGGCTTTTAAGAAGAATTTGCCGCTTTCGGCGCTTACAGCTCTGCCGGTTACCACGGTCGGGATTTTTACCGGGTGGAGTTCAAGCAGAAGATGGTTAGCTCTTTCGCCGTTATGGAAAACAACTCGGCCCCATAGGTGGGCATGGGGAATAAGTTTGCGCATAATTACCATAACAACATAGAACAAAGCGGAAATTGAATTGAACAAGTTTGGCAGAAGAATAAAATTAATCAGCACAAACAGCGCGCCGGACCAAAATAGAGTTTGCAAAATTATATGGAAAATATATTCCATGCGGGGGTTGATTTTTACCACCCGTTGTTTATCCATTTGGTTCCAATCAAACGCCATTGGATCCATTGGGATATTTGGGGTGATAATATCGTTATCGGAAGCAATTTCCAATTTTTCTCCGTGGTAGAGGTTGTCGAAAACCAGATCGGTTTTTCCTAAGACTATTTCCGAAGGAAAGCGGTAATTGGTTTTGGTAGAACGAATAATAAACTTTCCCGGTCGGTCTAAAAAGCCAAATCTTCCGTGCATGTCGGTAATGTTTTGTTCAATAACTTTTCCTGTGGCGGGGTCAATTAACTCTACAATCGCCGGGTCCAGCGGTTGTTTGCTTTCGCTGTCATAAACCGTTCCCCAGTAGCGGCGTTTTCTCTTGAGTCCTGTTATGGCAAGGAGGCCGTAGAACCATTGCAATAATCTAAGCCAAATGTCCGCAAAAGTTCCCGCGGCATTTATGTTTAAGCCGTAGCTGGCTAAGGAGTATTCCAGGTAAAAACTTGCCGGCGCGAGCGTTAAAGCAGTTACGCCCACGGCTGTGTGCGAGGAGTTGCGAATTTTAAACATTGTTCCCACTAGTGAGCTTACCGGCTCGACTAAAGCATAAGAAAAGAATTTCTTTGCCTGGAGCAGAGAAGTAGAAAGAACGGAACTGGAAAGAATTTTTACTTCATTGCCAATGCCGCTTAGGTCAGGCAGCTCAATAGTCGGAAGAGAGAGTTTGGTGTCGGTGTTTGGAACTGTGGGGGTGACAGATGTGGCGGGGGAAGGGTTTGTAATTGGCGCAGTTGGCGGAATTATTGTAGTGCTTACCGGAGGAGTTACTACAACAACCGGCGGATTTGTCGGAGTGCTCGGGTTGGTGCTGGTTTGCGGATTTGTCGGAGTGGTGCTTGGCGGAGTCTGCGGAGGCGTTTGCGGCGGAGTTGAAGTTGCCGGAGAAGCTATTATTTTTTGCCAGGAAAGTTTGGCTATGGCGCTGGCCATATTGTCATAGTAATCCATTAAGACATAATGCCTGCCGGCGGAGAGCCTAATATCATTTGTATATCTGGTAGCCGGATGGTCATTCCATTGGCTAATAACTAATTGGTCGTCAACATAAACTCTTGCTCCGTCATCGCTAGTGGCGGAAAAACGGTATAATCCGTTTTCAAAATTAAAATAACCTTGCCAACGGGCGCTAAAGTTATCAACCCTAACTCCGGTTGCGGGGGAGCCGAAACCCCAATCAAAATTAATTTCTTTTGTGGTTCCGGTCGCCGCAGGAGAGCTTAAATCCATACTATTATAGAAACAGGCGTTAAATTCATCCTCGCCCGGAGCGGGACAAACAAGGGCCGGCGTGGGGGTTGTGTCCGTTGGCGGGACTACCGGCTGCCCGCCGCCTCCACCGCCACCGCCTCCACCTGATGGCGGCGGCGTGACAGGGCAGGCGGAAGTGCTTTCCGTAATTAGATTTGAGTATGTTGTTTCTACGCCGTTAGCATTACGCGCTTTAACTTTAAAAGAATAAGAGTTGGCGCAGGTTAAGTCGCTTATTGTAGTGCTGGTAGATGTTATCCAGCCGGAGGAGGTGCCGGCAGTTTGGTTGAGAATTTGGTACTCGGTTCCAACGGGGTTGTTGTTTGCGCTCCAGGCAAGTCCTATTGAAGAGCTGGTAATAGAAGTTGTTGCGAGTAAGGTTGGCGGGTTGGCTAAAGTATAAGCACTAATATCTGAAGTGTACCCGTAAGTGGAATTGGCGTTTCCTACAATCGCATAATAGTAGTATTGGGTATTTGGAGTAAGCCCGGTATTTATCCAAGATGAGACAGAACTGGTAGCAGACTGATTTCCGTTGGTACGGTTAATAAAAGTGTAAGGGCTTGCGGCTAAGCCGTAAACTGCGTCGCTCGAGCCGCTAATTAAAATGCTTGCTGTACTTGTGCTGACGCCGGTTAAGGATAAAGTGCCCGGATTTAAGCTGTTAAGAATTTGATAAGTTATGCTGTCTGAAACAGTGCCCGAGCTTTGGCTTAAAGAATTATAGAATTTTGCGTAAACGGTGTAAGTGCCATTTAGGCAGCTGCCCAAACCGGAACAAAGATCCCAGAATTTTGTGGTATCATACGGCTCTAGGCTGGCGCCGGAAAAATTAGACAGATTGGAAATTAACATCTGCGTTGTGCCGGGTTGGCCGGTTAACTGCAGCGTTACATTGTTAGTATTTGTTATGGAATCATTTTGGTTTATAAATACGCTAAAGCCGTTGGTGACTCCGCCGGTCCATGGGTCGCTGCCGCCGCCTCCGCCGCCCCCACCGTCGCCTGAGACAGTTACTGTTTGAGGCAATAAAGCTTCGGTATAGTTTCCGGCATTGTCAGTTACCCTAACTTTATAGGAGTAAGTTCCCGCAGCAAGCCCGGAATTAGTCCAGGTAGTGGCTGCGGTATTGCCGGATGAATTCCAATTGCTGGTGTTGAAATAAATATATGGCGTGGCTGTTAAGCCGGAGCCTGAATCGCTTGCGCCGCTAAATGAAAGAGATACGGCATTGGTAGTTGTGCTGGTAACGCTCAAACTTCCAACTGTCGGAGCCACGGTTTCTAATTTAAAAGCAACCGCTCCGCCGGCTGCGCTGGCCCAGGATGAAGTTGCTAAACTGTTGTCTATGGCCATTACCCGCCAATAATAACCGTTTGAATTATCCGCCAAAGTTTGTCCGGCAAAACCAACCGCGTAGCTGCCGGTGCTGGTTGCTTGTCCAACGGTAAAAGCTTGCGCTCCTTGTGCTTGCAGGGGAGAAGTATAGTCTGCCACCAATGCGGAAAAGTCGCTGCTGGTTGCAACTTGCACCCGGTATTTAATAGTGTCCGAGGCATCTGAATCAGTTAAGCTAAATGCCAAAATCGGCGTTGATTGATTTGTCCATCCGCCATTAGTGTATTGGCTGTAGCCTAGAGAGCTAGGCGTGTTGGGATTGTTATTGCAAGGTGAAGCGGAAGGGCTAACAGAGGCGCTATAAGAAGTAACGGTTCCAACAGCATTGCGTGCCCGAACGTGAAAAGTGTACGAGGTGCCGCAGGACAAGCCGGTAAAGAGCGTACTGGTGCCGGTAATCCAGCCGGAGTTAAATGCGCTGGTTGAATTTTCCGCGTAGTATTCGGTATTGGCCGGGTTTGAATTATTATTCCAAGAAAGCAAAATTGAGGAATTGGAAATTACCGTGGTTGTCGGGCTGGATGGAATGTTGGCAAGAGTGTAAGCGCTGGATGTGGCGGTGGTGGAAGTTAAACCTACGCCGTCAGTTAAGGTTATGTTGAATGAATATTGCGTGTTTGGGGTTAGTCCGCTGTCATTCCAAGAAGCGGAAAGATTTGGCCCGTAAGTGGTAGAGTTGGTAAAGTTTCTATAGTAGTAGCTGGCAATTCCCGAGCCGGCATCTGAAGATCCGCTGGAAGTTACAATTAATAATGTTTCTGTAATCGCGCCAAAGTTTGCCGTTCCCGCGACCGGGGCCGTGGTGTCAACTTTAAAAGCTATGCTTCCGGAATTTGCTACGGTAAATGATGAGGTAAGGGTATTGCTGTCTATGGCTTGGACTTCCCAGTAGTATGAACTATTGTCAGACAGGGTTTGCCCGGCAGTGCCAATGGAGTAGCTGCCGCTGCCGGCGCTTTGGCCAACCGTAAAGCTGGCGGCTCCTTGTGATTGCAGCGAGGAAGTATAATCTATTAACGGTGAAGAAAAATTGCTGTCGTTGTCTAAAATTATTCTGTACTTTACGGTATCGCTGCCGTCCGGATCGGTTAAATTAAAAGTCAAAGTCGGCGCGGTAGAAGTTGTCCAAGTATTACTGGTAAAATTATTGGGACCTAAAGAAGAGGGGGAGTTTGGGGCGTTGTTGGCATTACCGGTACTAAAGGAAATGTTGTCGCCGTAAGCAATGCCCGCTTGGGTGGTGGCATAAGAACGGGTGTAGTAAGTTGTGTTCGGGCTCAGCCCGGAAATATTAGACGTAAATGCTCCGGGAGTGGTAGTGGCGCCATTGGCCGCTACGCTGCTGGAAGTATTTAACATTTGAAATTCGGCAAACCTGGTCCAGCCGCCGCCGTTGTTGGCGGTAATGTATAGGCGGTATTTAGTATATGGCGTGGTGTTCACTAAAGTAAAAGCTCTTGATTCGGTATTACCCCAGGCTGTTTGTGAAGAAACGGATTGCAAATTTACCCATGAAGCTCCATCCCAAGCCTGGAATTGCCAATCCTTTGGCGAGTCGGTAGGCGCACCGGAAGGCGAAGAAATAATAATGTATTTATTTACTACCGTAGTTGTAGCAAAGTCATACTCTACATCGTAAGGAGTTCCTTGGTCCGATCCCCAAAAAGTGCTGGTGCTGTTGTCAAAGGCATTAGCTACCACGCCTTGGTTGTATTTTGAAGATGTCGCTGTGCCGAATCCGCCGTCAGTAATATCTGTGTTTGGTACGGTTGGATTGACCCAGGTTGACCAGACATGGCCGTACTGAGTTATGGGATAATAATTTATGGAGTTAATTGTCCCATTGCCGGTAACGGACGTTCCTGTAATGTTATTGGATACCGCCTGGGTGGACATACTGGGAAAGTCAGTCGGGTAAGTTGTTCCCAAGCCGGGCGCTCCGGCGGTGTATGATGTTCCGGGGTTTACAGTTCTGGTAAGGCTGGCGGAATTAGTTGTGGCAATAATAGAAATTCTGCCGCCGCCGCCGTCACCGGAAGCGCTGCCTCCGGCTACTCCGCTTCCGCCGTTAGCGGAAACCGTGCCGGTTCCGGCAAGACCGCTAGTAGTAATAAAAATTGAGCCGCCGCTTCCCGCGCCGGAGTTCCAACAAGGGTAAGTTCCGCCGTTGGCGCCGTTGGCGGAAATAGTTCCTAAAATTGTCGTGGTTCCGCTAACTGTTAATTGAACAGCGCCGCCACCAATTCCTCCGACAGTGCCGCACCCGGTGTTGCCGCCGCCCGATCCAAGGCTAACAGGGCTGGATGTTGAGCCGTAAGTAACGCCTCCGGCTACCGGGGTTGGGCTCGCCCCGCCTTTGCCGCCGTAGCCGCCGCCGCCCGCCTGAGTTCCGGTGCCGCCTGCTCCGGGGCCTGCGCCGCCAGGATAACCTTTTGAGTCAACATTTATGCTGCCCGAAGGACCAACAGTTAAATTATTAGTTGCTGACCAATTTATTTTATACAAAGAAACCGTGCCTGTTGTTGCGGATGAATTTGCGGTGTTGGTAAGCGTTCCATTTACGGTTACATTGTTATAAGTGCGGGTTCCGCTTAAAACATTAAATGACAATATGGAGCTGGTTGGAATAGTTATGTCTTGATTTTGATTTAAAACCGGCAAAGTTCCTCCGCTGTCAACAATAATGCCGCCCCAGTTCAAAGTTGAGTAGCTTAAAGTCGTGCTGGCTTTGGCATCGTATAAGCCATTGTTAGAAAGAGTTAAAGTTGTGGCAGTCGCCGAAGACGCGGTTAAATATAATGAGGCAGAATTTTTTATTGTAATGGAATTATAAGAGGCGGAACCTAAAATGCTTTTGCCAAAAGATGTGTCGGTGCTGCCGCCTAAGTTATTATTATCAAATGTTAAATCGCCCGTGCTTTGCGCCTGGCTTTTTTTGTAAACCGTCCCGCTTCCTCCATAAAGCTGTCCGGCGCCGCTGTAAGCGGAATAAGTTATGGTGGAATTGTCAGTGGTATAATTTATGGCAATTCTTCCGCCGCCGCCATCGCCTGAGGCGTTGCCGCCGGTAACGCCAACGCCGCCGTTGGCGGTAATGCTTCCGGCTCCGGTTAAGACATTTGTAATAATATAAATTGAACCACCGCTGCCGCCGCCCGAGTTCCAGCAGGGGGTTGCGCCGGTTCCGCCGTTGGCGGTAATAGTTCCGGCAATTGTTGTTGTTCCGGTTGTGCTTAATTTTAAGGCTCCTCCTCCTGTCCCGCCGGTGCTTCCGCATCCCGAGTTGCCGCCGCCGGAACCCAAAGAGGTTGGCACTGTAGTTGAGCCATTGCTTGTTCCGCCCAAAGCCCCCAAATTTCCGGTTCCGCCGTTGCCGCCATAACCGCCTCCGCCCGCCCTTAAGTCGTCGGTTCCTTTGCCGGGTCCGTAACCGCCGGTATACCCTTTGGCATTTAAGCTAATGCTTCCCGTAATGGTGGAATTTCCGCCGGTTGAAATATTTACAGTTCCTACAACAGATCCGGCAGAACTTACCGTGTGGGTAATGCTGGCGCCGCTATACACAGTAAGGTTGCCGGTAATGCTAAGAGGCTGTCCGCCAATTGCGTCATAATTAAAATTTAAAACAGTCGCTACTCCGCCGCCGGAGTTGCCAAGAGTTAACGAATTTATTGCGGTGGAGCTGCTAATGTTTATGGTCGCCGCCGTGCTAATTACTACATCGTCAGCCAGCGCCGGGGCTGTTCCCAATGACCAGTTGCCGCCGGTAGCCCAGTTGCTGTCTCCGGCTAAGCCATTCCAAGTGTTGGAGCCGTTATAAGCATCCTGGCTGGCATCGCCAAAATTAAATATCATTTGGTGGTGTCCGGTTTTTTTGTCCAAGAATTTTACCTCACCAATGCCGTCGCACGACCAGTTGTTAACCGCCACCTGTCCGCCGGCGGAAACATTTGCGCTTATTGGATTTCCGTCGCAGGTTAGTGAAGAAAATTCCATATCATCTACGGTTGCCTGGTCAGCCGGGGTTATTGTTAAGTTATCTTGCCCGACTGTCGTAAAATCAATAGTCCAAAATTCTCCGGCTACCGGAAAAGAGGAAACATTTAAAACGCTTAAGCTGACGTTCGGGTCAACAGTAACCGGATAGCTGGCGGTTTTTAGCCAGGCCGGGTCCGGAATTAAAGTTATTAAATTTTTGTTAACTTTAAATTCAAGCCGCGAACTAACCTGTCCCTGGCTGTCTGTCATTATTGGCGCGGACAGAACATAGCGTTGATACAGCGGCTGTCCTTTATGTCCTTTGGCAAAAAGAGCAATGGTCGAAGAAGAGGTCTGAACAGAGTCGTATTTGTCTAAGTTGGTAAGGTAGCGGAATTTAGACGGATGATTTTTATCTTTTAGGATTATGTTTTCTTTCAATCCTGAGTCAGACATTATATATTCCAAATCCGTGGATTTGTAGGCATCGGCATAGGTTACTTTTTGCCCTAATCTGGTAGCTGGCGAGTCGGTCGAGACGTTTATTGGAAGCATCTGCAAAGGGAGAGAGTTAAAGCCTAATTTTTTGCTGCCAACCGTAATTGGATTAGCAGATAAGTCCGCCGGCATAAATAATTCCATAAGCGGGCTGAAAAAATCTAAATGGGCGAACTCCTCGGGAGTTAAATTGCCAAGGTCAGTCGCGGCAAGCTGGTCTTCGTCAATTTCCGGAAGCGTGTTTTTGTAATCTGCTTCCAGCCAGATAGAATCCAAATAAAATAATTCGCTAGGCAAAATATTTTGCCAGCTGGTTTGCGGGGCGGATATTTTTAGCCTTACATGTAGAGTTGATAAATCATTTATAGCTGTTTGCGGTAGTTCGGCAGAAAAGAAGCCGTTTCGCTCCGCATTTGAACTTTGGCCGTCTAGCGCAACAGTCGAGAGAGTTTGCCAGGAAGAGCTGGCAACTGAATATTCTAAAATAAGTTTTCCGGCAATAAGCGGCAGAGAAGCAAACGACAGTTTTATTCTTGCCTGGGCCGGGTTGTTAAAATTATTTTTATCCGAGGAATTTTGGCTACTGGTAAAATGTCCGTATTCCAAAACTGGGGCGCTAAGTTCCGGTGTCGGCAAAATTTCCACCGGCGTCGCGCTCGCTATGTCCGGCGGCGTTGTTGACGAGTTGTCTTCATTGTTAATAGTTGCGGCTGGCGGGGTGACGCTGCTTGGCGTTGTGCTCGGTGTAATTTCTGTGTCGCTGCTTTGAGTTGTTGTTGGCGTGATTTCTGTTTCAGTTGAATTTGTTTGATTGGTTGGAGAGTTCTGGTTAGAATCCAAAACATCCGGAGAAGTGGAGCTCTCGGAATTTTCTATTTGGTTTTGCTCCGAGAGGTTTGCAGGCGAGACATCCGCCTCGTAAATTTTAATTTCCGTTGAGCTGGCCTCAGAGACCGCCGGAGGAACTTCAATATTGGTTGAACTGGCTGTGGTAGTTGAATTATTATTTTCAAGAGGAGGTTGTTCCGCCAGCAAGTCTGACGGGGTGGAAGTGGCCTCAGTTTTTGAATTGGCCAGTACTGCGGAATTGCTTGTTGAGAATTGCTCTAAGGGTGCGCTGTCTGCAAGCTCGCGAGTCAAGGCGTTTTCAGAAGCCGCCCAGGCATAGGGGAGAGAGTCATCGGAGTTTTGTAAAATTTGTTCCGGATAAAATTGTTCTGTGGTGTAGTTTGCGCTTGCATTATCGGTCGGGGTGGCAGCAATGGCCCAGGGAGCAATGGTTTGAGAGAAGGAAATGCAAATAATTAAAAAACCCCCCAAATTTTTTTTGAGTGTTTCTGCTTTCGGCATTCCGCCCAAAAAGCTATTTTTTAATTTTGACTTTTCTATTTTCAAGACTTTTTCCTATATATTAATTATCTCATTTTTAAAAAAAGATTTCTAATTGCTAATATAGAGGAGATTGGAAGAAATAAAGTTGGTTTTAAATGTCTAAGAATTTTGTAGGGAATGTGAAACAGCTTACAATAATTCAGTAAAATAATTTAAAAAACTTTTTATAAATTACTACGCCTGGATTTAAAAAGTATCTGCAACTTAATTAAGACAAGTTTTTTTGCGGTTATGGTATATCTAAAATGAAGAGAATTTGTTTTACAAAAGGTTATTTTTTTATTTTTTCTGATGTCTTACAATCCAAATAAAAATGCTTTTTTGATTTTATTTTTATTTTCAAATTATCCACAGAAATAGAAAAAATTATAACATATTTCCTAAACTAAGGCCCGGATTGACTAAGAGCAAATATAGTAGTATAATTTATTAGCATTTTGCCCCAGCAAGGGGCAAAATTTTTAATACGACTTTAAAATAGATTTATAGAGTATGGCCAATGACAGCGTGATTTTGCGTTTCTCAGACGTAACATTTGAATACAGCCACAACAAACCCATTTTAGATGAGGTTAATTTTAGCGTGCGCACCGGAAGCAGAATTACCTTAATGGGACAAAATGGCGCGGGCAAATCTTCGCTGTTTAAAATGATTACCGGAGAAATAGTTCCTCAAGAAGGGCAGATTAACCGCACGCCGAAAGACGCCAGTATTGCCATTGCCAGGCAAGTAATGCCAAAAGAAATGCAGGAGCTTACCGTGAGAGATTATTTTGCAACTGCGTTTACGGAAATTAAATATAATTTAGACAAGCTTATAAAAGATGTTTTTGAAGTTGTGAATGTTGATTTACCGCTCGACCGTTTGGTCGGAAAATTGTCCGGAGGACAGCAGGCCAGATTGTTGCTCGCGCACGCCCTTATTCAAAGTCCGGATATTTTGTTATTGGACGAGCCGACAAACAATCTTGACCAGGCTGGCATAGAGCACCTTACCGGTTTTTTGATGATGTATGAAAAAACTGTTTTGGTTATTTCCCACGACGCGGATTTTTTAAATGCTTTTTCCGACGGCGTTTTGTACTTGGATGTTTTTACAAAAAAAGTTGAGCAATATAACGGCAACTATTTTGACGTGGTGGAAGAAATAAAAAATCGGATTGAAAGAGAAAATTTGCAGAATGCCCGCATGCAATCCCAAATTAAAGAAAAATTAGCGCAGGCCGAAGTCTTTGCCCACAAGGGCGGAAAACTGCGCGCGGTAGCAAAACGGATGCGCGAGTCCGCGGAAGAGGCGGAGGAGTCCATTGTCTCGGTACGCCAGGAAGACAAAACTATCCGCGAGTTCAATATTCCGGCGCAAGAGTTTGACCAATTTTTTGACGGCAAGATAATGGAATTTAATTCCATATCCGCCATCCGCCCCCACGGTGTGGTAAGTAAAGAGGTGGAAATGGTTTTGCGAAAAAACACACATCTGCTTATTTCCAGTCCTAATGGTATTGGTAAATCTACCATGTTGGAGAAAATTGCTTCCGGGGCCGGAGAAGGTTTTGCTGTAGCCAAAGATATCCGAATTGGCTATTACAAACAAGATTTCTCAAATTTCGACTTTGAGCAAAAAGCTTACGATGCTCTAAAGGAAGTAATGCAAAAGTTTGATGAACATAATTTGCGCGCCGCCGCCGCCGGCTTTTTGCTAGACGGCAAGCTGCTTGACCAGCCAATTGCCGCGCTGTCAGAAGGGCAAAAGGGTTTGTTGGCTTTTTGCCGCCTTATGCTAATGAAGCCGGGTTTGCTTATATTAGACGAGCCGACTAACCATATTAATTTCCGCCACTTGCCCATAATTGCCAAAGCTCTCTCTGAGTATGAGGGCGCCAGCATTATGGTTTCCCATATTCCTGAGTTCGTTTCGCAAATTCGCATAGATCAAAATATAGATTTGAGCGCGCTGTAAAATCAATAATTTTTAATCCTTTAAAGCTTTGTCTTTAAGGGATTTTTTATTTTGGTTCATTGTTAAACGGAGAAAAATATTTTTGCTTATTATAAAATACAAAATATTTTTTTCTGTTTAAACTATAAGGCAAACTTAAGTTTTTAATTTTAGAAAAAGTGAAACAGGTTCTCACTCTTGCCGATAAAATTTAAAATAAGTTTGGCTGATAAATTAAAATTAAATAAAAAAATATGGAAAAAAATCAATTGATAGTTGGTTACGGAGAAGTAGGCAGCGCTCTGCGCGAAGTATTAAAATGCGATGTTTTGGATTTAGCCTTTCGGGATGTAAAGTCCGAACAATATGAAGTCCTCCATATTGCTTTCCCATATAAAGACAAATCTTTTATTAAATTAGTTAAAGAGTATCAAAAAGAATTTAAGCCAAAAATTACCATTATTCATTCAACCGTGCCAATTGGCACCAGCAGAAAGTGCCAGGCGGTGCATTCGCCGATTCGCGGCGTTCATCCAAACTTAGCTTTGGGAATTAAAATTTTTGTAAAATATTTTGGCGGGCCAAAAGCAACTCAGGCTGCGGCTTGGTTTGAAGCCCTGGGAATAAAGGTTAAGTGTTATAACGAACAAGAAACTACCGAGGCCATTAAGCTGTGGGACACAACTCAGTATGGCTGGCAGATAATATTAGAGAAAGAAATTTACGCCTGGTGCGAAAGAAATAATTTAGACTTTGAAGCCATTTACAAAACCGCCAATAAAGACTATAACGCCGGCTATTCGGAACTGGGCCGTTTGGAAGTGGTGCGTCCTTATTTGAATCATAAAGACGGCCCGATTGGCGGGCATTGTGTTATTCCTAATGCGCATTTGCTCCGGTCGCCAATTGCCAAACAGATTTTAAAGTTTAATAAACGTTTAGTTTAATTAGCGAAAGGGGGCAGCCGTGCCAAGAGTAGCAACCGCAGCAATGAATAGCATTTTAATTGCCAAAGAGGTTAAAAATCCCTCCTGGTTTAACTTGATTTTATTTATTTTGGCTAGCGCTACGGTGTTTGCCGTGGTTTGGGTAAAGACTAAAACTGCATCTGAGTTTGGCCGTGACCCCTTGCTATTTGTTTATACGGTTTTTGTTACAGTCTTTCAGTTGTCGCGAATTGTAGCGGCTCATATTTTTAGCAAAAGCGGGAAGTATATTGAAAACAGTTTAACCAGTAATCAGGCCAATGACGAATATTTTCCCAGCGTAACTTTTGTGGTTCCCTGCAAAAACGAGGAAAAAAGCATAGCCAAAACAGTAGAAAAATGTTTTGCCGCAGATTATCCAAAATCATTGCTCGAAGTAATTATTATAAATGACGGCAGTACTGACAATACCATTGAGGTATTAAGAGAGTCGCAAAAAGCTTATCCGAATCTTGTAGTGGTGGATTGGAAAGTTAATCAGGGGAAAAGAATGGCTATGGCCGAAGGATTCCGCCGCGCACGCGGAGAAATTATCGTGCAACTAGACAGCGATAGCTATATTGAACCGGAAACATTTTATCAGTTCATTTCGCCGTTCCGACACCCGGAGATTGGCGCGGTTTGCGCCCACGCCGACCCTGACAATGCCGACCAGAATTTTTTAACTAAAATTCAGGCCGCTTATTATTTTTTGTCATTCCGTATTTTAAAAGCCGCGGAGTCGACCTTTATGACAGTGTTTTGCTGCAGCGGCTGCAGCTCAGCTTATAGAAAAAATATTGTCCTGCCAATTTTAGACCAATGGCTGGGCGAAAGATTTTTAGGTAAACCGGTAAGCTGGGGGGACGACCGGGCGCTTACCAACTGGGTTTTGCGCAAAGGCTATAAGACTATTTATACCGACACGGTTTTGGCAAAAACTATTGTGCCTGACAATTTACGACAACTTTTAAAACAGCAGGTTCGTTGGAAGAAAGGTTGGTTTGTAAATTCAATTTTTGCATCCGGCTTTGTTTTAAAGCAATATCCCTTTGTAGCTCTTACTTATTTTTTTCCACTAATATTTATTACCATTGCCACGCCGGTAATGGCGACTAAGGCGTTAATTTACAACCCGATTGTAAAAGGAATTGTGCCTTATTATTATATTTTGGGGGTTTACCTGGTTTCGGTGGCTATTGTCCTTTATTATCGTTTTGTGTCCAGGGAAAATAAATATTGGCCTTATGTTTTTATTTGGTCCACCCTTAATATGTTTGTTCTGTCATTTATTTTCTATTATGCCATGATTAGCATTCAAAATCGAAAATGGGGAACACGATAATGAATTTAGACGCTCATTTAGACAACTCAAAAAAAGGTTTTTTAATTTTTGCGGCGGGGCTGGTAGCCTTTGTCGGCGGTTTGAGTTTTTATTTTGCCGGTACGGCAGGAAATAAAATTTTTGGAGCCGAGCCGGTAAGGATGGATATTTTAGACAGCGGCTTTGCCGAGATAAGCGGGCAGGGGCGGGTTGCCGGAGCTTTTAGCGCGCAAACGCCCTCAGGGGAAGCCAGTTCAATGCCGGTTTTGGTTTATCATGGAATTGTCGATAAAGCAGACGGCGTAAATGTCACCAAACAACAATTTTTAGAACAGATGAAAGAGCTTGCCGCTGCCGGCTGGCAAACCGTGAGTCTGGATGACTTTGGCGCCTTTGCGCGCGGAGACAAAAAGCTGCCGACAAAATCTTTTTTACTGACTTTTGACGACGGGCGCAAGGACAGTTTTTACGGCGCTGATCCGGTACTTAAGTTGCTCGGATTTAGGGCGACAATGTTTGTAATTACCGGCAGTTCGTTTAACGACAAAACCACGTATTATTTAAATCGCAATGAATTAGCTTTTATGAGAGACAGCGGCCGCTGGGATTTGGGGGCTCACGCCCAAGTTGGCCATGACCCAAGGCCAATAGACGGCAGCGGCAACAGCGGAAATTTTCTTAGCAATAGAATTTGGCTTGAGCAGAAAAATCGCCTGGAAACAGAGGAGGAATATCATAATCGGGTAGCAACAGAACTTTCAGGCATAAAAACAGACTTAAAAAATCAGCTTGGCGTGGTGCCCGCAGCTTATGCTTTTCCTTACGGCGACTATGGCGTAGATTCGAAGAATGTTCCCAATGACCAGAATTTTTTACTGGCGGAAGTTGCCAAAAATTACAGCACGGCTTTTACGCAAACACGCAGCGATACTTATTTTACCCAAAATTATCCGGAGAATTCAGCCTTTTATTTAGCCAAGCGAATTACCGTCGAGGGAAACTGGCAAGGAAAAGATTTGCTAAATGCCGTAACCGCCGGAATAGCCAAAGAGCTTCCCTGGAGTGAAGATTTTTCTAATTCAAAAGATTGGGTCCCTACCTGGGGAAATTCCGTCGGCCAAAACGGGGTACAGGTTTTATCGCCAACCGCATCTTCGACCGGAGCTTCTGTATACTTAGACGGTGGAAATAAACTGTCAAAATATAAATTTAGTTCACTGGTGCAATTGAAAGCAGGGCAATCTTTTAGCCTACTGGCTGCATATATTGATGATAATAATTATTTGAGCTGCAATTATTCTTCCGCAGGAATAACGATTAATGAAGTGACGGATGGCCGTAAAAAAGAAGTGTCTTCCTGGTGGTTTAAATTCCCGCAAATTAATTCCGAAGAAATTTCCGCCGGCATTGAGCTTATGGATGGAAGAGCGAGATGTTTGCTAAATGGCAAGGTGGTATTAACCACCGACAGGGTGTCGGAAAAACTAATTGAGGGATCGGTAGGTTTTAAAGTTTGGGATCCGCAGCCTGATAAAGCGTCGCTGATAATAAAAAAAGCGGTTATTGAACCAATATCTGAATGAAAAAATGGTTGGTGAGATTTTTTTCCAAGGAGGGAAGAATGACGAATGCGACAATTTTCTTTTTGTCGCTGCTTGTTGCGGTGCCAAGCGGCATTGCGCAGGAGCGGGGTAAATTCACCGTAATTGCCTGGCTGCATCAGAACGATTGGGACGCCGGCTTGTCGAGTTTGGAAAGCCATTCCGCCCAAATCGCCGAGGTGAGCCCGGCTTGGTATCAAGTTCAGAGCAATGGGGCTTTGAAAAATAACCCCAACGCATTTGTAGATGACTCCCGGCTGCTAAACGACGTCAAGAAAAACGGATTTTTGCTTAGGCCTATAATCAGCAATGTGGATGCTTCGGGTTCTCATCCGGAGTGGGCGCTGCCGGTTTTAACCAACCCAACTCTTCGCGCCGCATTGGCGGACAACATTGTTGCTCTGGTTGAAGCTAAAAACTATGCCGGTGTGGACATCGACATAGAAGGCTTGCTGCCTAAACAGTTGCCGGTTTTGGCCGATTTTGTAGAAGAGCTTTCGGCGGCGCTGAGGAGCAAGGGAAAAACTGTGGCGGTAAGTTTGGAGCCGACAATGGCGCAAAGCGCGCTTGTGTCCTGGAAAAGAATTGGCGTGGCGGCAGACTCGGTGAGGCTAATGCTTTACGGCGAACACCGCGCTTCAACCGCTCCGGGACCATCGGCATCCCTGTGGTGGAGCCGGCTTCGTTTGCAGCATATATTGCAGGCCGTTCCGCCGGAGAAGCTTACCGTTGGCGTTTCAATTGTGGCTTTGTATTGGACCAAAGGCAATTACCGTACCGGCACCTGGCAGCGGCTGGTCCGTCCGGTTCAGGCTAACAGCGGCGCGCTCAGTAGGGATACCGACAGCAGTGCTCCAATTGTCCGCAGCGGCGAAGGACAGGTCTGGTTTGAAGATCGGCAAAGCTTGGCCGCCAGGATAACCATGCTCAAAAGTTTAGGTTTGAAAAAGGTAGCCTTATGGCGGCTCGGCGGGGAAGACCCGGGGATTTGGCAGGCATTGTCGCAGGAGCAGTAAAGATTTTCCCCGGCGCTTATTCTAGCGCCGGGGAAAATCTTCCGCAAACACAGCGCAAAATAAAAAAAGAGTTTTATTTAAAGATTTATTTGGTTGAATTTTAAAAAAAGTTTTTGACAGCAAGAAGAAAATAATTTAATATGCACCTGTCGCGATACAAGCATATTAATTATTAATTAAATAAATCTTGCAGCCAGAAATAAAATCGGATCCTGAACCGCATTCAGGAAAATTACACAAACAAAAAAAAGAAAAAAAATACCTGGTACTTATGTTCATAATGGGATGCTTTTTATTTTTACCCGCTTTAGGTTTGTACCCTAATGCCGCATACGCCGGCGACGCCTTACCGGTTTTGTCGCCGTTTTATTATACCTTTTCCTGCTCCTGTAATGTTTCCGAAGCGGGATCTGATATAACCAGCAGCAGTCCCTATTGGTGGGTAAACTCCGGCGGTTATATGTATGTAAGCGCCGGGCGGGGAACAACTGTGCAGGGGAAATTAGCGGATATAGATCCTTTTCGCCTGCTGTATTCCTTAAATAATCCGCTTGATACAGACTTGGGCTTTCACCCGCAGAATATTTTTCGCCTGGTTACCAGGAAAAACGACTGGCGGAATATTTCCCAAGAAGCATACTTTAAAATAACCGCGGATAATTTAAGCGCCAGCCCCAACAGAAATGAATCCAACGGTTTATTGCTGTTTAACCGCTATGTTGACTCCCAAAATTTGTATTATGCCGGAGTCAGGCGAGATGGCGCCGCGGTAATTAAGAAAAAACAAAATGGCATTTATACCACGCTGGCTTATGCTAAAGGGATTTTTCCCGGGAGTTATAACCATGAGACCAGCCCAAACCTGCTGCCCCTAAATACCTGGGTGGGGCTAAAGACAGAAGTTGTTACGCAGTCGGACGGATCGGTAAAGATTAAATTGTATATGGATAAAAATTGGAATTTGCGCTGGCAGCTTATTGCCGAAGCAACCGACGCCAATAATCCCATAACTAGCGGCGGCAGCGGCGGAATTCGCACCGACTTTATGGATGTAATTTTTGACAATTACGCCATCGCTAACATTAATTAAAAAAATCCCCATTCCTATTTTCAGGAATGGGGATTTTAAATTATTTACGCTGCGTGATGGTGATGCTCTTCGGTGTGTTCGTGTATGTGTTCATGGTGTTCAGGCTTTATAACCTGCATGGCATACCATAGAACTGCGAGGTAGCTTAAAATTAAAGCCAGAGCTGTAGCAATGCCTGTCATAATTGTGAGCTGGGCAATGCGCACTTCTACTTCTCTAATAGAGCGTCCGACTAAAATGTAACCGGAATCCTTGCCTTTAAAGCTTTCCAAAACAGCCGCCACTCTTACGCCGGTTTTTGGCTGCCAGGTAAAACGATTCTCTCCTTTTTGCGCTGCTGCTAAAAATACCCCAACCGGCAAAGTTGGCAATTTTCCGTCCACACTTACCGAAGCGCCAATTGGCGTGCCGGTGGCGGAGTAAACAGCAACAAAAGTTGCGAGGCTGTTTGCAAGTTCCGAAGTTGGGGTGGGAGGAACTATTCCGTCGGCTTGGGCGTCGCCGCGGACAATGGCATCGGCCACATCGCGGGCAATTTGAATTTGCGGGTCATTAGCGGACTGGCGGTAATTTTGCTGCACGGCAGCATAAACTAATCCGGCCAAAATAACCGTAATAACTGCCATAGGCAGCCAAATTTGGCAGGCTTGTTTGAGATGGTGTTTGTGTATCATTTTCTTATGGTTATTAATTGTTTAATAATAGTAGCATTTTTCTTAACTTTACGCGAGGTCTTTGGCCATGACTTAGTTATCTATTTTGTTTGAGATACATTTTTATAAATTTTTTGTATCTGTATTCTTGGATTTTAGGAAATTTTTGCATTCTGACTGTTTGCAAAATTGCGCGGCAAAAACCAAAGTATTTATAATTGCTGGAAATTTTTGGCAGACCGTGGCTTTGGTATAAAGAATCCAAGGCGTTAAGATATTTTTTTATTTGGTGTTTACTAAAGTTATACTTAGCTATAAATTCATAGCGGCCGGTTTTAGGAAAATAAGACACGGTAAAAATATTGGTTACTAAGTCATAACCTGCTGGCCCGTAATGCAAATGCTCAAAATCTATTACGCCTTTTTTGTAAAGATTGTATGGGTTAAAATCTCCGTGGGTTAACACAAACGGATAAATTTGCAGTTTTGTTTTAGCTTCGACAAATTTACCAAGGATTTTGTTTTTGTAGGCCGGAAGTTCTTTGGCTAATACATTTAGATGGATAGCTTTGCCAAAAGCCGGGAAGTTCCCGCCGGTTTTTTTACTGCTTAACTGTGCTATGGCGAACCGAATAGTAATCTTTAAAAATTCGTCAAAAGTTTTGTCGGAGATTTTTTTATGATGCTTTGCCTCTTCGGCAAAAATTTCCCCAAAATGCTTTTTACCTAAAGAGCTTTCTATATAGTACGCCTGGTTTTTAAATTTGCCCTGCTCAAGTATTTTTGCCATGGGAAAATTATGGGAAGAAATTTGGTTATGCTTAATAATTTCCCTGTTAATTTCTTCGGCATTACCAATCCTACAAAATGAGTTTTTATAGCAGTAAATTCCTACGTCCTGATATTGGCGAACTTTAACAAGTTTAAATTTCCGCCTTTTGATTGTTATGAATTCGGAAAAATGCATAATTAAAGTTTTTTGATAATCCCGGTGTTTGCGTCCAGAACAACTAAATCGCCGCTGTTTAAAATATCTGTGGCGTACATTGTTCCAACAATACAAGGAATTTTAAGCTCCCTGGAAAGTATTGACGCATGTGATAATGCTCCGCCGTCATTGGTAATTATACCCTTTACCTTTTTTAAATAGGGGATGATATCCGGCTTGGTCATTGAGATAACTAAAATATCCCCTTTGGAAATTAGGTTGTACTCGCTTTTTTTTGAAATTTTTATTACCCGTCCTTTAATTAACCCTTTGTACGCAACTGCCCCTTTAATGATTTTTGCGTGTTTATTAAAACGAAGATGCGACAGTTCTTTTTTTAACGTGAATATAATTTTGCTGGATTGAATCTCTTTTTCTTTGCTATCTTTTACTATTATTAAAGCATTCTTTTTTCTATGCTTTACTTTAGGCCACGAGACAACTTTTTTATTTAATGCGCCAATTAACTCATCGCGCGTCATAAATAGAGCATTGTTTTTTAATTTGTTGTTGAATTTTGAAAATGCTTTCGGTAAAAAAATATGAAAATCAGCATCCATGGTTGACATCCTTATCCTCTCAAATTGAGTTTTGTTTAGGCTGATAAATCTTTTATTAGCCGGCGAATCCCCAGCATATCCTAAAAATACAACAAATAAATAATAGCTAATAATCTTTACAAAAGTTTTATCAAATTCTAAAAGCATTTTAGCTATTTGATTCTTGTTGTTGGTTGAATTAGTAATTTTTTTAAAAAGATTTATTCCTTCCTCAAAATAATTTTCAAAATTATCCATATTTTCCAAAGCTTTTTGGGGATTGGATTTTGTAAGTTTCTCAATAAGCCTATATGATTTGGCAACATCTTTTGGGTCGCGGTATATGGTAAGCGTCCTGCCTTCCGTATAAAAGAGGTTGAATTTAAGTGTTGTCCCTGTCAGTTTTTGCATGACTCGATAAGCCTCCGCTGTATATGAGGCCCATAAAAATGAGAATTCCCGAGTAACTACTTTTTGCCAATTTATATTTTTCATAGCTAAATTATAGCACTTTGCCAATTTGTTGTTTATATAACAGACTTGTTATTTGGTAGCGCGCAGATAAAACAAAAAAGCCTAAGTATTTTAGGCTTTTTGTATAAAACCGTGTTTTATTTCCCGTCAAAGGCTTTTTGCAGTTCTTCCAGGTTAAACTTTTTCATTGGCATAAAGGCTTTGGTTACCCGGGCGATTTGTTCGGGCGTGCCTTTAGACATCATTTCTCCCATAGCCGTTGGCCAGACTTGCCAGGAAACGCCGAACTTATCTTTTAGCCAGCCGCATTGCTCCGCCGCGGGGTCGGCCGAAAGTTTTTCCCAGTAGTAATCTATTTCTTCCTGGCTTTCGCAGGGGACAAGCAGTGAAATGGCTTCGTTAAAATTAAACTTATGGTCGTGCGCGCTGTCCATAGCCGCCAGCCAGGTGCTCATAATATTAAAGTCCGCAAACATTAAACTGCCTTCTTTGTCCGGCTCCATTCCTTTTCCATAACGGGCGAGAGTGCCGATTTTGCCGTCTTTAAAAATTGAGGTGTAAAATTTTATAGCCTCTTCCGCACGTCCTGCGACCGCGCCGGTAAACAGCAAGGAAGGAATAATAAAAGGACGTTCTTCTCCGGATGGGTTAGTAAGCATTAATTGCCAGGAGACTCCGTATTTGTCCTGGATCCAGCCGTAGAGTTCGCTAAAAGGATATTTGTCTAAACCCATTAAAGCCGTGCCGCCCTGGGAAAGTTTTTCCCAAAGTTCGGTTAAATGTTCTTTGGCTGAGCTGTCTTTGGCTGGGTCGAAGTTTACAAAAAAAGAAATTGAAGGATTCAGTTTGAATACGGGTCCGGCGCTAATTGCCATAAACGGCTGGCCGGAGATTTCAAAAGAAACAACGTCGGTGTCTCCCGTGTCGGTAGGCGTTTCGTGCAGGGTTGAATTGTAAGTAATTTTTGAATCCGGGAAGACGCTGGCATAAAAATTTGCCGCTTCCTTTGCTTCCTTGTCAAACCATAAGTGAGGGGTTATTTTTTTCATAGGTTCAATATAATAAATTGTTTGCTTAATTATATCATAAGCTTAACAAACCACCGGCATTTGCCGATGGTTTGTTTTTAGTTTGAGCGACTTAGCTAAAAAGCCTGACAATGCTAATAAGTACCACAGCCCCGAGCAGCGCAACCAGAAAGCTGTAGAGGTTAAAACCGGTTACTCCGGTTTTGCCAAAGTAACTCATTATCCAACCGCCAATTATTGCCCCCACTATCCCTAAAACAATATTCATAATTGCTCCGCCGCCTGCGCCTGTCATAGAGGAGGCTATCCAACCAACTAACCCTCCAAAAATTATCCAAAGTATAATACCCATATATTTTTATTTTTAATTATTAAATATTTTTTTCATCCCCGTGATTTTTTTGGGACTTTGCCGCCGGCTTTTTTTGCTTCCGAAAGCCCAATGGCAATGGCCTGTTTTGGGTTTCGTACGGCTTTACCGCTGCGGCCGCTTTTTAGTTTCCCTCTCTTCATTTCATGAAGAGCTCGTTTAACCTTAGTCTGGGCAAGTTTTCCATATTTTGGCATAAATAAAGCACCTCCTTACCAGGTTAATTATATATTTATAACGATAAAATAATATGTTTGTTTCGGCATTAAAATAAAAAACATAATTAAAAACCCCAAACAAACTGTCTGGGGTTTTGTTTATATTTAGCGGAGCTGGCTTCTGTCGCCGCCCCATTCTACAGCCGTAAAACCGCGGCGTTTTGGCGGGTTGAATTCTTGAGGTTGAACTTCAACGTAAGTTTCTAGTTTTTTGAACAACATATATACGCGAATTAGAGTTTCGGGTTTTGGTTCAATCTCCATAGGAACGAGTTTGTCATAATCCGGTTGCGGCATGAAGTAAACATAAACGTATGGCTTACCGCTCATTAATGGAGCCCAGTATTCAATAAACTCATTAGCTTCATTTTCAATTAATCCCTGTTTTTTTAAGCTGTCAGCTAAAAATGATTTTATGTCCGCTTCTTTTACCACAAAACCTTTATTTGTGTTAACAGTTGGCTTGCCTGAGATTCCATCCCAGAACAAGTAGGGGTAGGTTTGTCCGTCGCTTAAGTTTGTCAGGCGCCCGTTCGGATGGGCAAAAACTTTCCAGCCATCGCCGTAAGCCGGTACGGAATCTGTAATTGTTTTTGGAAAAACTTTCACAGTAACATTTTGGGCATAAGTCGGGTAAAGGTAAATTACAGGCTTGCCGGGATAGAAGGTGGTAAAGCTGCTGCTGGAAGGCCCAACGCAATAATAACCAATTGCCGGAGAACACGAAACAGAAGGGTCGGTAGTTTCGTTTTCATCATAAAACATAAACGAGCCTTTTACCCCGCTATTAAGGATTGGGTTTTTTAATTCTTCCAGCATGGCTCGCATACGATAATTTTGGTTAAGCGGGGTTGCCGACACCATATAGCCGTACCGTTGGGCGGGATAGCGCGGGTCTTGTATTGCCGCGCCTGCTGCCTTAACTTTTTCAGTGAACATAAAACCATCGTCTGGGAAGCTTTCAAATTTTTCTTCCGCTAAAACTTTATCGGAACGCAGCGCGTTTATCATTCCGGTCCAGTTAATGTCCATTTTACTGTCGCAGCTATTGTCTACCCAGCAGTTGTCTATGGAGACCGTGAGAGTGGGGTACTGGTTATGATTGCTATAATAGAGTTCCAAAGCTTTAGACAGTTGGCTAAAGTCGGCGGCGCGTTTTGCGTCGCGGGCTTTTATTCTTGCGCTGTTGGTGGAAACTAAAACCACGGAGGCAAGCAATCCTAAAATCGCGATTACCACCAGAAGTTCAATAAGCGTGAAACCTGAGGCGTTCTTTTTTCTTTCCAAGCCCGCAGCTCGGGAAGAAAGACGCTCTTTAACGTATGGCATAGGCATAATGGGTTACTAATGAAACTGCGTTAATGAGCCGGTTGACTAACCAAATATCAATCGCGGCCATTAGCAGAAAAATTATCATATGGAGGCTATTAGAGTATGGGGACTGGTGCCATTTTTTATACCAATCCAAATGCTGCTCTAGCCAATGGTGAAGGTGGTTCATATAGATTATTTAATTTTGTGGCTTTGTTTCCGGAATGCCAATATTTAATTTTATCATACACTACTTTTTTTATTATTGTAACCTCATTTTTTGTTAAAAAATCAATGTTTTTGGCATATTTATACACAAAAATATAGAGATTTAAAGCTTACTTCCGGCCGCCGCCGCGCTGGTAGTAATAATTTTTATATGAGTATATAATTGGTTTATGAAGAAATTTCTTAAGATTGTATTTATAATTCTGCTTTGTTTAACTTTTACTGCTGCGGTTTTATATTTTTGGATGAATGCCAGAACCTCTCAGGTCTTTGGCAACTTAACCGCCAAAGTTAACACCACCGAAAAAATTGTGGCCCTAACTTTTGACGACGGACCAACCGCTAATACGCCGGAGATTTTAAAATATTTGTCAGAGCAAAATGTTAAAGCAACTTTTTTTGTGGTCGGCGAATCATTGGAAAAAAATCCCGAGCTCGGCAAAGCAATTTTTGAACAAGGGAGCGAACTTGGCAATCATTCTTATACGCACCAGCGGATGGTGTTTAAAAGCCCATCATTTATTAGCAGCGAGCTGGGAAAAACAAATGAAGAAATTAGGAAAACCGGTTTTGCCGGAGTAATAAATTTTCGCCCGCCTTACGGCAAGAAGCTGCTATTTCTTCCCTGGTACGCAAATAAGTTGGGGATGAAAACTATAATGTGGAATATAGAAGTAGACAGTAACAAAAGTTCCGACCAAATTGCCAAATATGTTTTAGACAACGTAAGTCCTGGTTCCATAATTATTTTGCATCCAATGTATAACCGGTCAGATTTGGAAGCTATCCCTAAAGTAATAGCCGGACTAAAAGAACAAGGCTATAACCTGTTAACTGTTAATGAGCTATTAGAACACCAACAAAAGTAAAATAAAAAACGCTCCCTTTAAATTATTTTAAGGAGCGTTTTTTAAATTTTTACGGCTAGCGGAGTAAAACTTCCGTAACTGTGTATGTGACTTCTTCTGGGTGGTCGTTTGTAATATATTGGCGCTTTCCAGTAAGTCTTAGAGTAAGGTTGTTTATAAATAATTTCGCTTGGTCAGACGTGCCTTTATCTTTTTGACTTGTGCCGGCATCATAGAATCTGTAGTATTGAGATCCATCAGGGGCAACTGAGGAGCCGACAATTACAACCCAGTGTTCTGTTGCATTGCTTACTTTTCCATTTGCTACAGGCTGGTTAAATCTGTTAACACCGACAATAATTGGTATGCCTGCCGCCAGACTGCTATTGATTTCTTGAATACCACGCAAAGCAGATGAACTGGTGGTCCACGAGCCATTTTCTAGATTTGCCATCAAAATTGAGCCGCTCGAAACAACTGAGCTGGTTGTAGATTTAACCATCGAATATCCAGCAATTACTCCGCTTGTTATTAGGCAGTATTCATCAGGCCCCAAAGTTGTATTTGGGTAGTTGCTCAAAATGTAAGGGTCTTTCTGATAGTACCATTTGTCTGGAGAAATAACTTGAGTATTGTTATAAATTAATTTTGGTTGGGCTTCAACTTGTTTAAGGATATTTAGTCTTACAGCTTCGGATACTATGGCAGTGCTGTTGGCTATTGCCGTTGTAGAAAATATGTTGGTCCCTAAGTTAACAAACGGCTTATTCCAGGTCAAAAAATAGTTAGGAACTATTGGCAGAGGGATTCCGCCAATGCCAGTCCAATCAGTGCTTGCTATATGACAAGTCGTAATATAACATACGAATCCATTATCGTCTGGTAAATAAAACAGTGACCCTGCTTCCGGTGCATTTAAGATTGAGCCTGAACTGCTGGTTGCCACAACAGTTGCCGGGGGGAGTGACGCAGGATCAACATACTGAGCACCTGTTACAATGGCTAGTTGCCTCGGAGTAATAATATAGTTAGCGTTTGCCAAAGCGGCTTGTCCGCCGCCAGCGGAGGCGTCTAAAATAGCTTGGGCAGCTTGTGCAGCCGTAGGAGCAGCGGCAACTAGCGCGGCAATTTGTGCTGGGGTTGCTCCAGCAGCAGCTAAATTCTCTGCCAAGGAACGTGCTTTAAATATACTCCCGGTTAAGCTAGATGTTAGGTCGGCTGCATAAGGGTTTACAGGAGAAATTGTTCTGGTAATTACCTCACTTGCATCGCCGTAAGTGGCAAAATTTTGTGCGTTTGTGTCAAACCCGGAAAGCAGCGTAAGGCCAAGGCTCTGGGCCACACTGCTGTCAAAGTTTCCAATAATTGAGTTTACTTGTATTTTGCCGGCACTAAGGGCAGCCGCGGCTTCCGGTGTTATTTGTTGCGCTGTTCCTTTTTCATTGTTAATGAAAAAGTACGAGCCGTTTGGATAATCTTTAATAATATTAAGAGATGCTTTAGAAGCTAATTCCGGTATAAACATGGAAATATCCGCGGCAGAACTAGTAAAGCCTGCGCTTAAAACATCGCCCATGTTGTATCTGTTTGTTATTGAATCCCAACTTATTCCGGTTTTTTCTTGAAATACTCCGCGCCCTAAAGTTACTAAAAACATTCCTTCATTAGGGGCAATTATAAATGTTCCTTGCGATGCGTTTATATTGAGTTCTAATCCGGCGGCTTGAACTTTTTTTGCAACGTCAGATAATTGGCCGTCAATATACCAAGGGTATGTTGCTGTTGGGCTTAGGCCTATATCCTGAATCATTTGCAGCATTTTAGCTTGGCCCAAAGTTTGAAAGTCGCAGACATAAATAGTCATTCCTTTTCGCAAAAGTATAGCCGAGGTTCTGTTATCGCCAACCGAATAAAAATATTGCCCATTAACAGGAATGGGGAAGGAGAGGTTTTGGTATGGTTGAGTGAAAAAAGCAGAGCCCTGTGGGTTTTGGAATTGAACAACAAGTTTTGGATACACTGGGGGAGCGACAGGCGGAGTTGTTGTTGGAGTTGTTGTTGGAGTTGTTGTTGGAGTTGTTGTTGGAGTTGTTGTTGGAGTTGTTGTTGGAGTTGTTGTTGGAGTTGTTGTTGGAGTTGTTGTTGGAGTTGTTGTTGGAGTTGTTGTGTTGTAGGGGTTAATGTGATAAGTAATTTTTAAATACGGCTTATCCGCCTGATTTGCTCTAGAAGTTGAAATATCAGCTAAACCGAAATTGTTAGCCCCACCTGTTGGCGGCTCCACGTTGCTAAAATCATTCCCCGTAACAATGGCAAATTTAGTAATAGAACCTTTTTTAATGTTGGCAATTCCCGTTGTGTTCAACGGCCATGCTTGCATAGAAGCGGTTGTTCCAAAAACACCGGCGTCAATGTCCGCTGCTTGCCTGGTAAAAATAACAGAACCATAATCGTTGTCCGTTAACGTCTTGGTGTTTACTTGATACGAAGCAACTAAGGAAACAAGCCCGCCTTTAACAAAAGACCTGCCTTTAACATTAAGTACGGCAGAATCAATTATTGCGTTAGCTGGAATTGAAGTAGTGTCAAACGGAAGGAATGTTCTGGTAATTACCCAATTTGTGCCATCATTCCAGCCTGTAGCGCCTTCTGAAGCGGCGGCTAAATTTACCCCGCTGGCAGAAACATTTCTGCCTATTGCTGCTTTTCTGGCCACAAGAAATTTGGTGTTATTCCAGTAGCGAACGCTGCCGTCTCCTGACATCGTGTATATGTTTACAGAAACCGGCGATGCCGCTTGCGCCGTAGGCGTTATTTTAGGCAATGGGGCAAACTGAGATAATACGACTACGAGAGTAATAAAAGGCGACAGGCCTTTTATTATATTAGCCATTTTTCTTGTGATTTTGCGCATATATATAGGGTTAATTACTAAAGCTTGCTCCTAGTATAACATATGAAAGACCGCAAGGGAAAAGAGTTTTTTTGAATATTTAGGATGCCCAAAAAAAGCAAAAACGCCCGCCTGAATAATTAGGCAAGAGCGTTTTTTTATTTTACTCAATAATATTATTTTAACAATGCCGGCAGAATGGCAAGCAGAAAAATATCTGCGGTAAAATGCGTCAACATTCCATACTCCAAACCTTTTTTCCAGTAGAGCCAGCCAAAAACAAGCCCGCCTATTCCATTTAACACAATTGCTCTGGCAACAACTAGCGGTGTTATAGCGGTAAGCGATGCGGTTATGGGTAAGTGCCCAAGCCCAAACAGAACAGAGGAAATAATTATTGCGGACCACATAAGCAAATTATTTTTTACCGGCTCGGCGGATTTAAAAATTTTGGCAATTATCCAGGCAAACAAGGACATTACCAAAAGCCGCATTAAAATTTCTTCAACTATTCCTCCGTAAAGAGCGGCAATCAAGGTTTTCCAAATTGCCACCTGGCTGTTAGCCACAGCCAGCTGGGGAAGATAGCGGCCAAATATTTTATCGCCAAGAGTTATTAAAATGGCGGTTATAATTCCGGCGGAAATTGTTAGGCGAAAAAATCCCGGAAGTTTTTCTTTTGTTTGTTCCGTCTGGTTAAAAATCGCGAGTACGGGGAGGTTTAAGCTGGTTGCCAGTTTTAAGCCGAAAAAGGCGGCCACAGCCAAAAGCACGGCAGTTTGGGCAATGGACGCCAGAACTATTACGGCGAGAGGCTGGCCGGTTTTAGAAATAATGTCGCGTTGCAAAGTAAAAGCGTAAGGGAGAACCGCGGCCGCTCCTATTAAACCCATAAACCACAAAACAAAAAATTTACTTTTCATTTTTTTTATTTAATAATCTTTATGCCCAAATTTTTTTAGGTCTTTTTTTGCTTTTTTTAAGTATTTGCCGAAGTTTCGGTCTTTTTGCTTTTTTTCGTAGCTGGTTTTTTTATAAAACTGAGCTTCTTTTTTCAAGCTTAAATAATTATCGTATTTTTCTTTATCAAGTTCGCCGGATTGTATGGCATTTAAAATAGCGCAATCGGGTTCGTGAGTATGCGTGCAGTCCGCGTATTTGCACTGCGCGGCGAGAATGTTTATTTCTTCGAATAAGTCATCCAGGCCTTCGTCCGCGTCTGCCGAGCCAACTTCGCGCATGCCTGGGTTGTCTATAACAATACCAGTCGGCAAAAAATACATTTGCCTTACCGTAGTGGTGTGTTTGCCGCGGTCTGAATAAGAACTAATGTCCTTAGTCTCCGTAACCTCCCGCCCGAGCAGCAAATTAATTAAAGAAGATTTGCCAACTCCCGAAGAACCCAAAAAACAATAAGTTTTGTTTTTTTCAATGTGGTTTCTAAGTTCAGCTAAGCCCTGCTGGCTGGTGGTACTGGTTGAAATAATTGTTGATTCAGGAAAGCGCAGCCTTAGCTGGTTTAGTTTTTCCTCCAGCTCCGGTTGGGGAATTAAATCTATTTTGTTTAAAATAATTGCAGGTTTTACTTTGCCAGCCTGGGCAATGGCAAAGTACCGGTCAAACCGGTTTAAGCTAAAGTCCCGGTTAACCGATTCCACTATAAAAGCCACGTCAACATTAGTGGCGATAATTTGGGTTTCATCTTTGCCGCCGGTTTTATTTTTGTCGCCGTGCTTTCTTTGGATTATGGTAGCCCGGGGCAGAATGCCCTGAATAACAGCCTGTTTTTCATCCTGTTTTGTTATGGCCACCCAGTCGCCGACGGCAGGGAAGTCTTGCCGCGAAGCGGCATTAAACATTTGTTTTCCCGTAATTTTTGCTAAATATTCTCCCTCGGTGTCTTTAACTTTATAAGCGCCGCGATGTTCGGAAGTAACGCGGGCAACGGAAAAAACTTCCCAACCAAGTTTTTTTCGGTTGGATTCAAAAAATTCATTGTAACCTAATTCTTCTAAAGTAATCTGTTTTTCCATTTGTTCTTATTTGTTGAATGCAATTAGCTAAGCGCTAAAACATATGCCTATATAGTATTATATCAAAAACCGCCAACTTTCGCTGGCGGTTTTACTCTATAATATTACTATTAGCTTTCGGTGTCGGCGGTCGGGCCGTAAATAGAAGGCACTTTAGCTCCCATTGCTCGAAGGTAAGTAGCTAATTGTCCGCGGTGGTGAATGGCGTCAAACAAAAAACCCCAGGCCATATTATACTTTTTGTCTTTCCACATTTCACCCATGCTGGCATCGCCATTGTCCCAATCTTCTTCGGAAACCGCGGCAACATCTTTTTGCAATTCCGCCATGCCTGCGTCGAACTTGGCGAGCATATCGGCTTTGCTTTGCGGACCCATTTCGTGGGGGTTAAAATCCGGCGCGCCGTTTTTTAAAATACCGGAAATGGCTTTCCATTGCAAAGCAAGCTGGGCGGCAATGTTTCCGGCTTCGCGGGATTTATCGTGGACTTTGTGCGTATGCTTGTCTTCCGGCAAGGCGTCTATGGCGACTCGGAATTTTGGAGCCTCTTCTTTTATTAGTTTAAGGAAGAATTCTTTGTTAGTCATAAATTGGTCTCCTATATTAGTTATTATTCTTGGAGATTTATCTTAACAAATTTATGCGAGTCTGCCAACAAAAAATTTTCTATTTTTTCCCGGCCAAGAAAGCGATAAGTTTTTCCAACTGCTGGGTAAAGCCGTACTGCATTCCTTCCGCGGCCATTTTTGCGCCCGGGCCTGCTTTATAAATAGCGGCAATAACTTTGACTTTGGTTTTGTTTGCTTCCTCGGTAAAAGTAATTTCCGTGGTTTGTTCTATGGTAGTTTCTTCTTTGTGGCCTTCGGTCCAGGCCTGCGCGGTATAGCTGAGTTTGGCATTAGGCTCAACAACAGTAAACTGGGCTTCCATTGGCCAGAGGGTTCCTTTGTACGGACCCATTCCTTCCCCGGCCTCCATAACAATATAAAATTTTCCGCCAACCTTAAGGTCAACTTCGCACTGGGGGATAGTAACATTGTCCGGACCCCACCATTGTTTTAACATTTCAGGTTTGGTCCAGGCTTGCCAAACTGTTTCCGGCGAAGCGTCATATGTTTTTTCTAAAGTTACTTGTTTAATTGGTTCCATATTTTTTCCTTTTTAGCCGGCCTAGGCTAATAAATCCGTTTTTTACGGATGTTAATTATTTTTTCTTGTTCTTATGATGCCCACAATTCCGCTAATAACCGCGATTACTCCCAGCAATTGCGCGCCGGGGCTGTCGTCATACCCACCATAGACAAATATAAATATCCCAAATAGTATTGCTAAAATTGAAAATAAAATTTTGACCTTACCCATTTTAATTATTTGAATTTAATATTTAAAAATTTGTTTAGGATTTAGATATTCGAGCTTAGGATTTTTGCCTATGAAGGCAGCCTGCCCAGCAGCAGGGGCGGCGCATGCCGCTTTTCAGTTTAGAAAGGGCTTTTTCTATTCTTATCCCCCGGGTTTCTTCCTTTTTGCCGGATGTTACCCAGCAGATCCATTCATTGCGCGCGAGCGGGGTAATGTCTTCCCACAGAGCTAAAACTTTTGGGTTGGAAAGTAAGGTTTTTTTTAAATCTTCGGGCAGTTTGTGGACCGTGCCGGAGGAAACTTTGTTTGTCATAAATTTTTTTGTTAAGATTTTTTGCCGGTTAAAAGTTTGTCCAAGTTATTAAGCCTGTTTTCCCAATGCTGCTCATAAGTTTCTAAGTATTTATTCGCCATTGCCAATGCGTCGGGGGAGATTCTAATAATTTGTTCTTTGCCGCGCCGCTGCTTAATTATTAGGCTGGCTTTTTCCAGAACTTTTAAATGTTTGGAAATAGCCGCAAAGGTAAGTTTATAATGTTTGGCAATTTCGCCCACGCTTAGCTGTTTTTTGGAAACTCTGTTTAAAATGTCCCGCCTGGTTTCGTCGGCCAGGGAACTAAATATTGCGTCTAAGCTGGAGTTGCGTGAAATTGTTAATTGCATATTAAGTATGGTTTTTAATTTAATATACTACATTCAACCATATAGTTGAATAATATATTATTATAACAGTTTAGTCAATAGGGACTAGGCGAGAGTTTATTGTATAAACAAAAACCGTCCCAATATAATTGGAACGGTTTTTTCTTGCATTCGGCTTTAGTGGAGAAAGCCTGCTAAGCGCAAGAGATAGAGAAAGAGTCCGGTTGAGACTATAAAGATAGCCCAACCTAAGGATAATCCGACAGGGGAGCCCCATTCATCCCATCTTTGTCTTGGAGCTTTTCTCTCCAGCCAGTATCTTTCATCCGCTGTAAGAGTAAGCTTGTCTTCTTTGTTTTGATCCATAAAATAGAATTAAAATAGTGAATAAGATTATCCATTCGACCTTTTAATTTGGATAATTTGGGGCCCTTGTTTTGCAATCGGGCTTCCTTTTGGCGTCTCAAGGGCAAGACAGGAAGCGATATCCAATTTAGTTTATTTTAGCATTAAAGGCTTGAAATCGGCAATTATCCAACCGTGCCGGTTTTAACTTCACCGCTGCGTTGGTAATTGGCAAAAATTACTCCGCTCGGGGAAACTTTATGGTCGGTTAGCTTAAAGGCCGCCGGAATTGTTCCTTCGGCAAACAGGCGCTTGCCGCTTCCCAGTGTAATGGGAAAAGTTTTTAGCCATAATTCATCTACCAAGTCATTTTTTAAAAGCGTTTGAATAAGATTGCCGCTGCCGTGCACGTATAGGTGCGGCCCGTCTTGGTTTTTAAGTTTTTTTAATTCCTCAACCACATCGCCCTTTATAAAAATGGAATTTTCCCAGGCATGTTCGGAAAGGGTATTGGAAACAACATATTTTACAGATTCGTTTATGCCCGGCCAGACATCCGCGTGCTGCGGCCAGTAAGAGGCAAAGATTTCAAAAGTTTTTCTGCCTAATAATAAATTAAACGGCTGCTTCATTTGTTCTCCCATAATTTTGCCGGAGAACTCGTCAAAGTATGGAGCAGTCCAGCCGCCATATTTAAAACCGCCGGAAGTATCTTCCTCGGGCCCGCCCGGAGCCTGCATTATCCCGTCTAACGTTATAAAAGACAAAACAATTATTTTTCTCATAAATTTTTGTATTAATAATTTGTATGCTAACTATATCAAAAAATATTTGGCATTGCTAATTTTCATTGGGCAAGTTTCCGGTTAACTATGGAAAACATTTTTATAAAGTAGATAAAATGGGGGAAAGCAGTATAAAATATAACAATAAAAATATATTGACAAACAATAAATGATATATTAAGCTAATAGTATTGAATTAGTAACAATAATTATATGAATAAAACCTCGACTATATTTTTACGGGTAATAATAGTGTTAATAGGGATGGGAGTTTTAGCTTTTTTGCTTTGGGAGCCCCATTTAGAGGGCAGAAACGCGCACGCTACCTTATTTGAAATTTATTTTAAAGACCCGTTTTTGGCGTATGTATATATTGCCTCATTGCCATTTTTTGCCGTTTTGTATAAAACGTTCAAACTGCTTGGCCTTGCCGGAGAAAATAAAATATTTTCACAAAATTCGGTAAAGGCATTGCGGACTATAAAGTACTGCGCGATTATACAGGGCGTTTTGATTGTTACGGCAGCGGCATATATAAGGATATTTCATGCTAAAGATGACGATCCTGCGGGTTTTGTTGCCATATGTGTTGTAGCCACTTTTATTTTTATTGTAATCGCCACTGCCGCCGGCGTTTTTGAAAAGCTTTTGCAGACAGCCGTGGAAATGAAGTCGGAAAACGATTTAACTATTTAATTTTATGGCAATAATAATAAACATAGACGTAATGCTGGCAAAAAGAAAAATGAGCGTAACCGAGCTTACGGATAAGGTCGGGATTACAATGGCCAACATTTCCATATTAAAAAACGGCAAGGCAAAAGCAATTCGGCTTTCAACCCTGGCGGCAATTTGCAAAGCCCTAGACTGCCAGCCCGGGGATATTTTGGAGTATAAAAAATAAGGCCGGTTTTAAATTTGGCGGCCTTAAATTTATATTTGGCTGAGGCTGCGCTTGCCCGTCTTTACTTAGACCGGTCGGCAATATATTGCAAGATAGACGCAATGCCAGTTGTCCGGTTTGAGTTGCCGGGAGGGGAGCTGGATTTTGTTTTCCAATTGTTGTATATGCGGCAGTATATGCGAATAAATATTTTAAATAGCAAATAGCCAATTGCAACGCCAAGCGTATTAAATATTAAATCATTAATATCGGCTACTCGGAAAGTTGCGTTGGCCATAAATCCTGTTACGAACTGTAAAAATTCAATTACAATACTTAAAAATAATCCGGCCATAACCACTTTTTTCATACGGTAATTTGTAATAAACGGCAGCCCAAAGCCAAATGGCACCATCATTAAAATATTTAAGGCTGAGGTTTTTATGTCTTCCGGAGTGAGCGTGACCAGCGGCAGCAAATTTAAATTTCTTCCCGCTTCCACCCCTCGAAGCATTAAGCCCGGCACAAAATGTTGCAATAAAAGCAGGGATTGAAATTGCAACAGGGTATAGTCTATAACTTTATATAAATAAATGTAGAAAATGGTGAAGAAGAGCGCGTAGACCAGACCTTTTCTTTTCTTTAGTAAAATAAACGCAACCGCAGCAAGCCAAATTAAACCAACAATAATTATTGTTGTTATGTTTATTATGCGGCTTACTATATTATAATTCCCTTCTTGATTTCGCACGGTAACGGGCAATACGCCGCCCGCTTCATTTACTTTTGTTCCTGTTTCTCCGGTTTTGTCGCAGAGCACGACAGCTTGCGCGGTAAATGTGCCATTGCGATGTGAATCCCCAACGAGTGTTACTCTGTCTCCAATTTTTAAAGCGGATAAAGGCATAACACCGGCTTGAGTTTCTATTGTTGCTCCATTGGCAAGACTAACAATCAGGTCATCGCCTTCATTTTGTTTTTTATTTCCACCCCCATTAAGTTTAAGTGTGAAGCCGTTATTCTCCAAGCTAATAATTTCTCCATTGCCGCCGGTCCCGCCGCAAAGGTCTTTGGCCTGCGCTAAACCGCTGTAACTAAAAAATACAGCCGCTACTACAATTGAAAATGTAATAAGAAATTTTTTCATAAATATAATTATACCATCAAACAGATTCAAGCTCCTATTTTCCTTTAAAAACCACCAATAAATAGTGGTGGTTTTTAAAGGCTCCGTGGTATGGTTCCGGTCACCCCTTTTCGGGCAATCTTGCGTGGCTCTGTGACGGGTATTACATGGTACGGGTTACTGGTACTAAAATGAGAAATGAAACAGTCCTTAATAGTCTGTCTTCGTGTCTTTTTTTTGAATTTTACCCCCTAAAATAAAGGGTTTTTGTGATGGCTAAAAATCTTGACAAACAAGCCAATTTATGCCATTATAATATGTTCGTATCTCCCAAGGTACGGCGGTTTCGGCTGCTCCGAAACTAATCTCGCTCTCACACAAGGCAAAGGAGGCCTCAAGTGTTTTACTTTCTTGCAGCGTTGATTTGCGCCGCAATCGGAACCGTCCCGCTCCTAATGGGAAGGAAGATTACGGCTGCCGTTTGGCAGGGGTCGATTTCGGCCATTGTTCTTTGGCTTGTCTTCTACCTCGCTACCCCTTCGACTGTCTGGCCGCTGTTCGGCGTGCCTGGCGTGTTTATATTCATCTGCTGGATCATCGCCGCCGTCATCGACGCGTTCATCGAAGACGACTACGATACCCATATCACCAAAGCCGCGATTTTCCCGATCGGGGCTGCCGTGTTGTATATCGGTAGCTTCATTCTGGGAAGCGGCCTGTTCCGCGCCGACGAATACCAGCATATGATCGGATCTCTGGAAACCAGGGTGTGGACCCAAGACGTCCAACCCAAGGACCCCAAGCACATGCGCATGTCCACCCGGGAGAACGCCATCTACCTGGCTAAGAAAGCCCTCGGCGAAGCGGGCGCGATCGGCAGCCAGTTCGTCATTTCCGAGGATCACATGACTTTGCAGATGATCAACGGAGAACTGTGGTATGTGGCGCCGCTGGATTTTTCCGGCTTCTCGGTCTGGCTCAACACCAAGGCGACACCCGGTTACATCATGGTCCACGGCGAAGATCCGCATCGGCAACCTATTCTCAAGATCCTGCTCTCCGACCAACAGTTCCGTTACATGCCCGAAGCCTGCTTCGGGAACAACTTGGAACGGCATCTGCGCAATAACGGGTACCTGGGCAAGGGTCTGGCCGAATACCAGTTTGAGATCGACGATAACCAGCGGCCGTGGTGGGTAGTTTCGACTTTTGAACCGACCATCATGTGGAGCGGTAAAAAGGTCACGGGCGTGGCCATCGTGGATCCAGTTTCCGGCGACATCAATTTCAAAAGGATGGGAGAAATTCCCGACTGGATCGACCGCGCTATTCCGTCCAATTACGTCAAGAATTACCTCGACTGGTGGGGCGAATACACGCACGGTTGGCTCAACAGCTGGTGGGGTACGAAAGACCTTACCAAACCCGAAGACCCCAACCTGATTTATGCTTCCGACCAGCAACCCGACTGGGTGACCGGCCTGACCTCGCGCAATGACAAGGACGACTCGCTCGTATCTCTCGTCTACACTAACTCCCGGACTGGGAAGACGGTGTTGTATAAGACCAAAGGCGGCGGGACGGACCAGGCGGTGCTAGACGCGATTAGCAAGAACCAGGATGTCCAGTACAAGAAGCTCCATGGCGTCGACCCGCAACTCTACAACGTCTACGGCATTATGTCATCGGTCGTTCCGTTGCTCTCAGAGAATCACGCTTACCAGGGCGTCGCGATTGTGGATATCACCAATATCCAGACCGTCGCGACTGGCCGCAACCAGTTCGAAGCACTCCGCGCTTATCAAAAACTACTCTCCCAGTTCGGCCAACAAGTGGCGCTCGACAAGACGCGCGATTTGCAAACCATCGAGGGAACAGTGGACCGGGTAAAGCCGGATCTGCTGACTACGGGCGCCGTGTACTACGTGCATTTGAAAGGCGTTCCGCATCTGTTCACTGGCGGCAGCGCCGACTTCCACAAACTCCCGGTAACGGAGCCGGGCGACAAGGTCAAGATCGAATACTTCGCCTCCGGCGAAGATATCGTCCCGATGCATAACTTCGACAATCTATCGCTTCCGCTGGAAGTCACTAAGGCCCAGACCGAGGTGACCGAACGCTCGACCCAGCGCCGGGACAAGGAAGAAGCGCAAAACGAAGCAAGAACGGTGACGGAAGAGATTAAGCAGATGAGCCCCGAGCAGCTTCGGGAACTCGGCAAGAAGATCCGCCAGCCGAAGAAGTAAAACCGCAACTTGGCCGCGCGAAGGCCATACACTAAACTTGAAGCAAGTATTCGCGCCACTTGCTTCATCCTTCTAAGTTCATCTAATTTTGCCACAGGTCTTGAGCCTGTCGAAAGGTGAATTTGGAAGGGTAGATATTTCAAAATTGGAGGATGTATGCTTAAGGAAGTATTGATAGTTTTAGGTTTCGTACTGCTTTCGGTGGCCATCGCGGTCATTATTAGCAATATCGGCGAAGCCCGGCATGCCAAAGCAACCTGTTCAGTCATGGACAGGAGGCAATCGTCCACCAGGAGCTGGGTGTGGTTTGTATGCCTGTACTTTTTCGGCAGTCTGGGCAGCTTTGCCTTGCTGGGCCTGTCAGGCCTTGTCGGCTTTGCTTCAGACGGCCCGGACGGTGGGTTCATTTTTGCCGCCTTGGAAGCAGTCGGGTTTATTGTCGGAACCGCTTTGGTTTTCGCTGTAAACCCTCTGGTAGCCAAGATGGTTGCACGGCGGTATGGTCTGAATGTGGTAAGTTCGCCACCGCCCATGGATGTGTTATAGGAGAAAACGATGACAGCAATCAGACGCAACAGCACTGATGAAGTCTTCGGCCGGGTCGTCCCGGTCGATGATACGCTCGACTACATCGAGCAGCACGAAAACAGCGGTTGGTACCTGGTGGCCACGCGATCCGGCGAAGATCGGACCGTGCTGGAACTCCACCACGTGCTAAAGAGCCACGGTGAAGTCCATCATTACCAGCAGGCCGGGTTTCTTTTCGGCCGCATGGTACCGCTGAATCTCTATTTCCTGAGGAAGCCCTAAATAACGGCTCCTCAAAAATCGCAAAGGCCCCGGGACTCAAACGAGTTCCGGGGCTTTGTACAATAAAGATATTATTTGGAGTAAAATTCAATTATCCATTCAATGCCGTATTTGTCCCGAAGCATGCCAAAATACGAGCCCCAGGGACCGTCGCTCATTGGTACTTCTATTTGTCCGCCGGCGGAAAGGCCGTTAAATAATTTTTCCGCTTCTTCTTTGCTGTCCGCGGCTATGGCAATTTTGCTTCTGTTTTCATTTTCATTTACTTGTCCCATAATTTCCGGAACGTCATTGGCCATTAGCGTATTACTTTTGCCAATTGGCAAAGTAATTAACATTATTTTATTTTGATCTTTTTCCGCCACGGGATATTCGGGGCTTGCAAGGTCTTTAAAACGCACGACTTTGGCAAAGTCTCCGCCAAAGACAGACTTGTAAAAAGTAAAAGCTTCTTCGGCATTGCCGTTAAAATTAACCCAAGGATTTATTGTCATAGTATTTAAATTTTATTAATTAGTTTTAATATTATAGCATCTAAATAAATATAAAACACCAACAAAAGTTGGTGTTTTATATGGCCAATAAGGGTCCCGCTGCTTAATTTGTTTATCCTTGAGTCATTCCCAGAACCATAAAAAGGAACAAAGGAATTATAAATATAGATACAAAGTATATAAATGGGTTAATAATTGCCCACCAATACCATTCATAGTTAATATGCAGAAAATATTGAATCGCAAACAAAACGGCAAAATTTATTATAAAGAAAAACAGGAAACTTTTGGGTGGGATGACGTTTTTTAGGGGAGTGTATAGAATTAGCAGTTCTAATATCAGCGCAGTTGCAATTGGTTGAGTAATGCCAAGTATTATTTTAGTCATAAATTTTGTTTATATTTTTAATAGCTTAATTATAGCAGTTTTTTAAACCTGAGAGTCTTCTCGCCATTTACCAGGACTTCTTCTAAAAACATATTAGCCGGTCTTACCCAAAATTTTGAGGTAGGATTTTCATATAATGCTTCATACAAAACCAAGTCTTCATTTGTTTCGGAATGTTTAACCATTCCAATAACCTTGTATTTATTACCTTTGAAATGTAAATAGATTCCCGGCTCTATTTCCATAAGTTTAAAATTATTGAAATAAAGAAAATTTACCAGTAAACTCACGCAGCTCTTGGGTTGAACCAAATAAACAAATTCCGTAATACTCCAACTCTGCTTCGGGGGTGTTTTTTGTTCGTTCCACTTGGTCTGCCGAAGTTCCAACGGTCATTGTACTGGTAAAATCCGTAAACATTATATTTCTGGTTATTGCTTCGTTTCTGACTTTTCTAATTTGATTCGAATTATCCGCCTTTAAGATTATAAAAGGAAAATGGGAAATATGCGGGTGGACACCGCCGTCTTTGTCTTTATATTCCAAAAAGCGCATTTCCTGGCCTTTGCCAAAACCGCCAGCCAGGCCAGCTGTCATATGGCCAAGGGCGTTCATTAACTTTCCTATTTCAATCTTTTTGTTTAATACAGCAATAAACCGCTGCGAATTTTCGTCGGGTAACATTAAATTTTTTTCTAAATAATGATTCTGATTTTAATTATAGCACCAAACAGGTCCTAGGTTCTACTTAAAAAAGATTGTGATGTGTCAGACTCAATCGTAATTTCAGCAAACCCAAAGAATAACAAAAAGCCCCATCATAAAGATGAGACTTTTTGTTATGGCTCGGGAGCTGGGATTCGAACCCAGGACCCATCGGTTACACGTAACCCCAATATTTCTATTAGGAGTGGACTATATCATTCCCGCTCTATAAAAAGAGTACGGGACGAGGGGCTTCGACCTTAACTTATTAAGGCCTACTCTCTTTCGAGATAGTCTCTGAACCTTCCCAGATCTTTTTTTAAAAGAACTGGGCTTGGCTGCTGATTGCCATATTCGTAATTTACGAATTTAGGTTTCCAGTTCCGACTCCGCTAATATTTCAAGCGATTTCGGAATCCCGACTTGTCATCGGGACAATTCACCTCGTTATTCACTTCTCAATTACTTGAGAAGGCTGCTAATTTGGTCTTTTGAGACCTGTGTCTACAGCCGATTGCTCTACCGCTGAGCTACTCCCGAATATTTTCATCAAGCCATTTACGGCCTTGACCAGACTTCAAAAAGTTTTCCCTTTTTAAAGCCTCGCTTTTTGTCGTAAATGATTCTTGGTATATTAGGTTCCATGGCTTGTTGTGCCTGGTAAAACTATTAATACCATTATTGTGTTCGCTGGTTCGCTTTTCGGGCGACTTTGATGTCGAACCAACGTATCGTTTATTGTTTTTACTGCTTCTTAAAACATAGATGTAAAACATACATTTTGTAATAAGTTACAGCCTCCGCCAGAGGCGGACCACTTTACTGTTGGGATTGCTTAACCGCTCTTTAGTCCGCCTTTGGCGGAGAGCTACTCCCGAACGTTGTCTATATATAGATGACTTTTAATCACCTTTGCATATTTTAACAAAATTTCCTCAAACTGGCAAGACTTGGATAATTTGGGCAAAACTTATAAAGCTTCTCATATTTACAACCCTTTAGGTTAGGTATAGACTAAAAGTGAAATAACTCAAAAATTAAAAAGGCTCCTGACACCTTTTTTGTTCCTTTAGACAATGAGTATAAATTTGTTGGTCAAAATGAAGAAATTAAGATAAACTAATGAAATTATATGAAATTAACAAGAGCAGAAGCAGTCCCCAAATCCAAGCACGGCATTAACTTATGGGTTTACCAAGTTAATCGTGAAGAAGCAGGAATGGTCTACGTTGAGGTAGAAGAAGGCCATTTTCAAGAATTTTACGATAAAGAAAGTACTTTTATTTACTACATTATTGAGGGTGAGGGTACATTCTATTTGAATGGAGAGTCAACCCCAGTAAAAGCCACTGACGTTATTGTTGCACCCCCAATGACAAAAATTTATTATCTGGGCAGAATGAAAATGGTGCTTGTAACCGCTCCTGCATGGAAACCAGAAAACGAAGTCCATGTAAGGTACATAGAAAAACAATAATATGGAATATAAAGCTGCAATTTTTGATTTAGACGGAACCGCCATTCTTAATAGAGAGGATGGCATGCCTTCGGCACGGCTTATATCTGCAGTTAATAAAATTAAAGACCGAATAATAGTTGCCGCAGCTACAGGTAGGCCAATTTCAAATTGTAGGCATATACTAAAAACCCTCAAATTGACAAGTCCTTGTATAATATCAGGCGGAACACAAATCATAGATCCCTTAACCGAAAAAATTATTTGGGAGAAACAGCTTTCAATTGAACAGGTGAGAGGAATAATTGATATTGCAACGCCCTTTGAGTACCAGCTATACTTTAGCAATGAAACTGAATCTTCACTCGCAAAGGCAAGGCTTGTGAAAAGCCCAGAAACTATTATTTATATAATGACTGTAAGTAAGGACGGCGCCCAAAACCTTTTGAGTGCACTAAATAAGATTACAGGTATTGCAGCCCATCCTGTTCCATCCTGGACACCAAAGCATTTTGACATTCATATTGTACATAAAGAAGCTACAAAAAAACACGCCTTAGAATTATGGCTGGAGTTACTTAATCTAAAAAGAGAAGAAGTTGTTGGTTTTGGTGATGGAAACAATGATCTTCCTATTTTTGAAAGTGTAGGCTATAAAGTGGCCATGAGTAATGCGACAGATGACTTGAAAGCCAAAGCTGACTTAATAGCTGAAAATGAAAATAATGAAGGGGTAGCACAGGTCATGGAAAAGATATTTACATAGCAAGTTTCAAATCAGGTATATAATGATGCTCTTTATTCTCCATAATCTTAGTTCTGACATCATTTGCTACCTGGAGCCATACAAAAAGTCTCATCTTTATGATGGGGGTTTTTGTTATTTTTTGGGTTTGTTGAGATTACGATTGAATCTGGTACATCCCGATTTAATATTGGGCTCAGCTCCCGGCCTGTCTGGGGCGATCGAAACTAAAATGGTATAATTAAACTATGAACGAATCTGAATTATCAAAATTCGCTTTTAATAGTCTAAGGGGAGCAATAAAGCAAGACCGCAACCCAACGCCTGACTATGAATTATCTAGAGATGCCGCAGAGTATGAGTGTTTAATTTTTGGTTTAAACCAATTTTTTAAATACGCGTCTTCTCTTTCGCCAAAGCCAAAAATTTTAGACTTAGGAACAGGCAAAGGTGAGGCAATCAGAGGGTTTAGAAATAACGGCAATTACTCGGGTATAGATTTTTATGGTCTTGGTTTAACAAATTTTCCAGAACATCAAACAAATTTTGCGCCGGGACATTTTATAAAATCATCGGCAGAAAAAATGAAAATTGAGTCAAATTCAGTCCAAGGGGCCATAAGTGTCTTTGGAGCGATGACCCACTCACTGGCACCTGAGCTAATTGTGTCAGAACTAAACAGAATATTAGTAAAAAAAGGAGTGGTTAAATTTACAAATAGAAATAACGATGAACAAGACGAACAATTAAACTCAGTAATCATTCAAGAGTTAACAAGTCATGGATTTGGAGCTGTTTTGTTAAATCCCGATAAGCACTTGCGGCTTAAAGCCGGTGGTGACTTTAAATGGGTGGTTGGTGTTGGTATTAAAGATGGAACCCAGCAGGAAGCAATAAATCTCTTAAAATCAGATTTGGCAGAAGCTCTCGAAGAGTTTAAAAAGGTATATGAACCAAAATTTAATAACCCTTAATCCTTTCCACAAAGGTGAGTCATAACAAAAAGTACAAAGACCCCCATACAAAGATGGCCTTTGTATATGAAGTAAGGCTTGGAAAAAAATGTTATAATAAAATAAATAATTGTTGACTACATACCTATGCCAAGAGAAAAAGGTTTTGGAGGCGGAGAAGAATATAATCGCAAAAGAAGCTACTATGAAGTTTTGAGGGTTAGTCCTGCTGCAACTAACGATGAAATAAGATTAGCATTTAGAAAACTAGCGCGGGAAACCCATCCAGACATACCTGCTAACAAAGGGAAAGAAGAACTATTTAAGGATGTTAATGAGGCTTATCAGGTTTTAAGTGACCCAAAAAAGCGTAGAACTTACGATTTGGGTTTTAGTGCTTCAGGGGCTGAAACACCACCCAGACAAGACACACACCGAACGCAACAACCGCCTAGACAAGAACAGTCCCATAAAAGGCCGAAATCGGACTTCGGTTCAGATTTTGGTTTTGATGAGGACTTTTTTAAAGATACTGGGTTTGGTAAAGGTTTTGATTTTTACGAAGAGCTAAAGAAAGCGAGAGCAAGGACGGGCTACCAACAGCGACACACAGGCAGCGAAGAATTTAAACGCAAAAAGGACGCTTTGGACGAAGTATCTCGACAGCTCAAACAAGAGTTGGAAGACTTATTCAAAGACCCAATACGCAATAAGGCAAAGATTGATAACTTTTCAGAATACGCCAAGCGAAGAATGGACGAGGCTACCGGCGGCACAAGTTCCAGTTCCCGCGCGTTTAGTTCTTCTTTTAGAGAAAGTACCACGCATCAAGAGCCACAAAGTTCGGAAAGCTATTCTGCACGGCGCGAAGAACAGAGTCCACAACAAGGCCATTTTACAATAAGACGAACCGGCTCGTTCGTCAGTTTGGTAGACGAACGCGGCTCTTCGGTAGGTTCTTCTTACAAGGATATTCAGCAGTACGGCCGTTATTATGTAGGCACAGGAATTGTCGGTTATCAAAGACTAATTGATGGAAATACTGGCAGAGAGCTTTCTAGTTCTTATAAAAAAATTGATATTATTGGCGATTTTGTAATTGCAACCGACATTAGCGGTTATCAAAGACTTCTAGACACAAATACCGGCCGTGACCTTTCAAGGTCTTATAAGCAAATCAACATTATGGGTAATCTCCCTGTTGCCAACGAAATGGCCGGCTACCAGCGTTTATTAGACCGTAATACTGGCCAAGAATTGTCATCTTCCTATAAATCGTTAATTTTGCGCGACGACCTTCTTATTGGCCAAGATATTGCCGGTTACGAACATTTGATTGATAAAAGAACAGGACGAGAACTTAGTAGCTCAATGTATAAACTGATTGAACGACGCGGCGGAAAAATAATTGGTCATAGGGTTTATGGCGAAGAAGAAATTAAAGTAAATGACTACTAACAGCAAATACCAGCAATAATCTTAATATTGCTCCAATTCCTTCCAATCAACAGTTCTCAGTACGTTCACTAACTGGAGCCATACAAAAAGCCTTATCTTTATGATGGGGCTTTTTGTTATTGTTTGGGTTTGTTGAAATTACAATTGAATTTATCGCAACCCTATTTTATATCGGGACAGCTCCCGGTCTGGACTTCCTTAGGTTTTTTTGCTAGACTAAAGGGTCTTTTGGGAATCTTACCCTTGGGACCAAATCAAAAAGAGGAGTTTGCTACGGTTATGAAAGCAGATCAACCACGGACTGCTCACTATGAGCAGTACCATACCCACACTTCCGACGGCGATCTGTCCTACTTCTGCCTGATCGTCGGTGCGTCTGGACGGGCTGACATGATTGCGGAAAAGTTTTTGACGAAGTCCAAACGCTTTTCCAACGATCATCGCGGCCTCGTTTCGCATACCGGTTACTATGGCAACACCCGAGTTTCGGTCACGACTTCCGGCATGGGCGGAGCCTCAACTGGCATCGTTCTTCCCGAAGCCGTCCGCAGCGGCGCCCGGCTGTTTATCCGCGTCGGTTCCTGTGGCTCACTCATCGAGGAGTCGCACATCGGCGATGTAATCATCCCCACCTGCGCCATTCGTTACGACGGCGCCTCCAACAACTGGGCTCCGCCGGAATTCCCGGCTGTGGCCGACTGGCGGGTGGTCTCAGCGCTGACTGCCGCCGCGGAGAAGGAGTGCCCGTCCGACTTTCATCTCGGCCCGGAGTGCACCACCGACTGCTTCTATGACGGGCAGGGCCGTCCCGACATCTGGGGCACACTTTCCGAGCGGATGCTGAAGCGCCATCAGGAAGTGATGGATCTCGGTGCCGCCTGCTACTCCATGGAAGCGGCCAGTCTGTTCGTCTGGTGCATGGCCAAGGGTCGTGGTCTGCCGTGCGGTGCCATCAACGCCGTGTTCGCCAACCGCCACAGCAACGAGTGGGGCGTGGAAGGCGAAGAGAGGGCGGCAAAGATTGCCCTGGATGCCTTGGTAATACTGTCTTCGGACCCTTCGATTTTGGCAGACATCTCCCGACATCCGCTTCCCGCCTATTCGTAGGTAAAACCGTGGTACAGAACAACCCGAAGCGCACCCGCTCGCCCTAACCGGCAACGACGTGCGCTTCTTTCTTTTGTTTGGATTTTTTGGAACAAATTAAACTAATGCTATAATTAGCTAACTAAAATAATTAAAAATAAATATATGAAAAAAATACATTTTTCAATTGAAATTAACGCGCCTAAAGAAAAAGTTTGGGATGTAATGTTGGCAGACAAAACTTATAGAGAATGGACTTTGCCTTTTAACGCCGCCGGGGGTTATTTTAAAGGGGATTGGAGCAAGGGTTCTAAAATTTTATTTTTAGGCAAAGATCCAAATACCGGGGAAGAAGGCGGTATGGTAAGCACAATAGCGGAAAATAAACCCTATGAATTTTTGTCCATAGAACATTTGGGAATTGTTAATAATGGGGTGGAGGACACAACCAGCGAAGCAGCCAGGAAGTGGACTCCGGCATTTGAAAATTATTCTTTTGAGGAACAAAACGGAATTACAACACTGACAGTGGATATGGATTCGGAAGACAGCATGGCCGAAGAATTTAACAAAATGTGGCCGGAAGCTTTGCAAAAACTAAAAGAGCTTGCGGAAAAAGAGTAATAATGTTGAGTTAAAAAATGATATAATCAAAATATGTTGGAAATAAAAACAATCGTTAGCGTAATCGCAATCGCTCTAACATTCATAGGCTATGCGCCTTATATTATAGATATCTTTAAAGGCAAAACTAAGCCCCATGTCTTTTCTTGGCTTATCTGGGGGATAATAACTTCTATAATTTTTGCGTTACAAATAAATGCAGGTGGGGGAATTGGTTCTTATGTTACTTTAAGTGTCTCTTTGATTTCTTTTTTTATTTTCTTTAAAGCTTTGCCAAGCGGAAGAAAACAAATAACAGCGATTGATGTTATTTTTCTTTTTTTGGCTATTATATCCATACCAATTTGGTTGGTAGTTAAGCAACCGGTTTTATCAATAGTTTTACTTTCAACCATAGATATGTTGGGATTTGCTCCCACAGTTAGGAAGTCCTGGGTTGACCCATATTCTGAAACATTGTCGTTGTATACAATTACCACTTTTCGGCACGCCCTCAGCATACTGGGATTAGCGCACTACAGCATAATAACCTGGTTATTCCCCGGCACGTGGGTAATAGCTAATGCGCTGTTTGCAATTATGCTAATAGTTCGAAGAAAATCAATGCGACTGAAAAAGATTATTTAACACAATCTGTAATGAGTTAAAAAATGCGCGTGCCTTGGGCACGCGCATTTTTTGGTCTGGACTTCCTTAGGCTTTTTTGGTACATTACGGTATCAATAAGGAGGCAGAATGCCAATTTGTGACACGATTGAATCTCTGCGGATTAGGGAACCTGTTCCGGTAGGAGTCCTTGGCTCGCTGTTTTGGAGCCGGAGCTACACCACGGGAAAAGGCAGCATTGATGATTACGCTGATTTCCAGGCGTTCCTCAACCAGCCTTGGACAATGCACTACGCCATACCGAAAGGCGGCAGCCTGGCCGTAGAAATCAAGTTGCCGGCACCGCTTCGAATTGGTGAAGGCTTTGAAAACGCCGACATCTTCATCGATTACTTGATGGAAACGACCGAGAGAACGTACACTCGCGACTGGAACCAGCAAGCAGTCGTAACCGATCTTTCAATTCCGAAACCGCTCATCGAACGGCTTGAGAAACTTCTCCGCGAGTGGCGCGGCGAACGGCTCACAATCCACTACTGCCTGTTGCCGGGCGAAGGCGACCCGCTGGTAATATTGGTCCAATTCAGCGGTTGCCTCGACATGCCGGGAAATCCGGACGGGGCGCTCGGCTGCATCGTCCAGCACCTGGCCGAGGCTCTCGTCTCATGAACACAGCTGAACGAAGCGCGCGCCCACCCTAGCAGGTGGTGTCGTGCGCTTCTTCATTTTGTAAATAATAGTTTTTATTCTATGGCCAAAGCTAATATTTTTTGTTATTATTTCCTATATGCAAAATATTTCCGACAATTTAAAAGCGTTTTCGCATACCCTTAAGGGAAAAATTATTTTCCCTGATGATGTTGAATACAATAAAGCCCGGCAGGTTTTTCCGGGCGAATTAGACAGAAAACCCGCGTGCATTGTGCGCGTGACAGATGCGGAAGATATTAAAAAAATAATTATTTTTGCCAAGGAAAATAATTTGGAAGTTTGCGTGCGCAGCGGGGGACACAGCGCCACCGGAGCTTGCGTTGTAAACGGCGCCGTAGTTATAGATTTGCGCGATATGAAAAGAATGGAAGTAAACACAACAGAGCAAACCGCGTGGATAGAAAGCGGCATGACCGCAGGGGAAGTAACCACGGAGCTAGATAAGCATAATTTTGTTTTAGGCTTTGGCGATGCAGGCTCGGTTGGCGTGGGCGGAATTACTTTAGGCGGCGGCGTGGGATTTTTAGTTAGAAAATTTGGCCTTACCATAGACAATCTTTTGGCCGCGGAAATAATTACGGCAGACGGCCAAACGCTGCTGGCAGACAGCAAAACAAACCCCGATTTATTCTGGGCCATTCGCGGCGGCGGCGGAAATTTTGGCATTGCCACAAAGTTTAAATTTCAATTGCACAAGCTGGAAAATTGCTATGGCGGCATGCTATTTTTGCCCGCAACCCCGGAAGTAATTTGGAAAGCCGTGGACATTGCCAAAAAAGCTCCGGAAGAGCTTTCGGTGATTTATAATATTATGCCTATGCCCCCAATGCCGTTTATTCCGGCCCAGCATCACGGCAAGCTATGCGTTATGGCTTTGGCTGTGTATGCGGGCAGCCCAACAGAAGGGGAAAAAGCGCTCTCTCCGCTGCGCGCTTTAGCTGCGCCGCTTGCGGATATGCTAAAGCCAATGCGCTATAAAGATATTTATTTTCCGGAAAATCCGGACTATCACCCTAAAGCAGTGTCTAAAAATTTGCATTTGGATAATATAGACGAAGAATTGGCGGAAAAAATAGTTGCGCATTTAAATTCCCTAAACGCCCAAATGAAAGTTTTGCAGCTTAGAGTGTTAGGCGGAGCAATGGCCAGGGTAGGGAGTTTTAATACCGCTTACGCCCACAGGAGCAGCGCAATTATGGCAAACGTTGCCAGCTTTTACGAAACCGAACAGGAAAAACAAGAACGCAAAGTTTGGGCGGATGAATTTTTAAAATTGTTAGACCAGGGCGACAAAGCGGTTTACGCAAATTTCTTGGGGCAATATGACGACAAGGAACGCATAAAGGAAGCTTACCCCGGAAAAACCTGGGATCGTTTGCTGGAAATAAAAAAGAAATACGACCCAACCAACTTCTTCCACAACAACGCAAACATTCATTCGGAGATATAAACTAAATTTAAAAACGCCGGCCTAAAGCCGGCGCGTTTTTTGTTAGGAGTTTTTAAGGCTTTTATGCCGCAATGGCTAACTGTATTAAAAGAGTGTATAATTAACTTATAAATATGCGGAGTATGAATTTTTGCGGCTTAGTTATTTATATTTATACTCTATATTATATAGTTTTTTAGAAACAAATAATTAAAATTTTAAAAATGAAAAAAACAATCGTTAGCTTAGTTTCTATTGTGCTTTTAGCGGCCGCCTGCGGCGCAAAAACACCGCCACCAGCTACAAACCAACAAGTCCAACAATCAGCCAAAGATAACAAACAAAATAATAATATGAACAACGATATAAAATCCGCATTGGAAGATGCCAGCGAAGAGGCCACTTCTCCAATATTTGACGAAGTAGACCCTAAACAATTCCCGGTTAAATTCTTGGATGCGATGCAGGTAGGCAACCACGCCGCATATGTTAAGAGCCAACAAGAGGATGCAGATTCAATTAATTTTGTTTTGCTAAATTATGATCTTGAAAAAGGGGGTTGGCGCCAGTTTGGCCAAGACTCCAGCAATTTTATTTTCCCCGAGGCCGGACCCGATAGCCAAGAAGCGCAGCAGGGGATAAAAGACAAAGTCGCAATGCTTGAAGATAAATATTTTTCCAAATCAGCGGTATTAGATTTTTACCGCGATTTAAAGGCATCAAATATGGATGCGGCAAAAGCTTTAATTTCTAAACAAAGCCCGGTAAATTTACCCGCCCTGGTTGCGCAGTATCCTATTTTATTGGACAATAGCGGTTATTCCGTTTACGAGAACAAAGTTGTCTTCACAACCGCCACGGTTAATCTTCAAGTCATAGGGAACGACAAAACTTCCAAACACTTAATTTTTAATTTGGTGAAAGAAGGAACTTGGAAAATTCAAACCATAGCCCCAGACAGCTATAAAGATTAAGCCCGCCTTAACTAAAAAAATAATTAATAACAAATTATGCCAGAGCAAAATTTAAACACAAATACAAATAGCCAGTTAGACAACAGCCCGGAAATGGCTGTTCCAACGCCGACCCCTAATGCAAGCAGTCCGACTCCCGCGCCTTCTGCCGCCAAAAAAGTTTGGAAAATTGTCGGCGCAGTTATTGGGGCAGTTGTTATTATTTTTATCCTCCTGGCCTGGTACGGCTATTATTTGGAAAAGCAGCAGCCAAATTCCAACTCGCAAACATCTAACAGCAGCCAGAATAATATGAACAACAAATCAAATGAATTCAAGGAAAGTCAGTTAGAACAAATGCTTATGCCAAAAGGCAGTTCCCAACAGGAACTTGCGGATCAGCAAGCCGCCATTGAACAAATTTTTAAGCATCCCGAACAGGTCAACCCTTTTATGTATGCCGAGTTGGCCGGAGTGCTAGCTAAGCAGGGAAATATTGAACAGGCGGCATTTTGGTTTTATATTTTTCAGTCGCGTTCCGGCGCTTGGGTTGCCAATGACCCCGACCAGTCAAATTACCCGGCGTTAAAGGCTTCCTTAAACCAAGTTATAGGCGGGCCAATTAATGAGTGGGCTGGCAGCGATGTAAATGCCTGGCATGATCTTGCCGCTAAATCAATTTCTTATGAAAAAAAGTTTCCGTTTTATAGCGGCAAAATTGACGGGATTTCGGACGCGGAATGGCAGACTGCCTTGCAGGATGGACGAAAAAAATTTGAGAGCGGTTTCAATGAGGCTTTTCAGGAAATATTGTCCGATGGCGGCAAAAGCAACGAGGAACAAAGAAAGGCTAATGGCTTATACGTCGGCCCATGGCAGAGCCCCGGCAAACCATTATTGGCTGAATGGAAATAATCTAATTAGATAACAAAAAGCTTTTGGAGAATAGTTAAATTAAACTCAATTTAGTCATCAAGCGCGCGTTTTGCCCATCGGCGAAACGCGCGCTTTCTCATTTTGACACAGGGTTCAATTTTCACTAATATATACCACATAAGGAGGATCGTATGTCTACGGTCTTTTTTGTTGATAAGGATCCCGGTACAGCAGAGCAATGGCAACAGTCAGGCCATAGCGGACTCTTTACCGCGCTTCCGTTTACGCCGTTTACGGCAACGACACAAACGGCGAAGCTTTTAAAAGAACTGCAACCCGATTTCGTCGTGATTGCCTCTAACCTTGGCACAATACGCGGAATGAGTGTGTTCTACAGCCTTCGTGTTACACATCAGTTCCGAGGACGGCTCATAATGGATGGGCCGCACGGCAAAGTTACCGGTGCCCGGTGTACGCCGGACGAGCTCCGGAAACTTTTGGACGGCTCCTTGGCGTCCGCGCCACTACCGTCGTCCTGCGTTTCAGTGCCGCCCAGCAAACCTGCTCCGGTCGCCCCGAAATTGCCCGAGTCCGAAATCGACTTTGATGGGTGGGCACGCTGTACGCGAACCGAATGCGGCATCTGGATGAACGTCAATAACAAACCCGACGTATACTCCTGCCGGGTCTGTTATCAAAAGTTTCAAGCCATCGCCAAGAAAACGGAGGTTTCCAAGCCGCCCACTGCGCCGGCTGAGTCACCTACGGCCACAGCCTTCAACGGCTACGGTGACATCCAATGTCCCAAATGCAGTCAGGTTATGATGGACATGGTTCTCGGCAATGAGGAGAAGGTAATTACCTGCATCCATTATCGCTGCCACACCACTTTCATCGCCAAGCCGTATGTAGCCAGCTCCGCCAATCGCAACTAATAAGCAGTAGTTGCGGACGGCTTCGAAACAATCGAGATAGCTGCTCATCATCAAGCGCGCGTTTTGCCCATCGGCGAAACGCGCGCTTTCTCTATATATTAGGAAAATTTTAAAGCCAAAGCGCTAGAATCGCATAAATGGCATTTTTTTGTTATTCTTTAGGTATGGTGGATAACAACAAAATTATAATTTTTGATATGGACGGAGTGCTATTTGATACCATACCTTTTGCCAGGAAGGTGTTTTTGGAAACGCATCCGGGAGTAACCGAGGAAATGTACAATGAAATCCATAGCGGGAATTTTCATCAGGAAGCGGCTAAATATTTAAGCTTGCATATTTCGGAATCTGAAGAAGAAAAAAATAAGCGGCACGCAGAATATGCCGAAAAGAAAAGCCAGAGCAAGTTATTTGAAGGGATTAAAGATCTTTTAACTGAGTTGCGTAATTTGGGTTACATTCTTGTTTTAAATACCAATGCCTATGAGCGCAATGCGTTGCCTTTGCTAAAGAATTCCCAAATTGAAAATTTATTTGGCTTTATAGCATCGGCTGAAACTTCTAAAGATAAAGTTGAAAAGTTTAAAATTATTGCGGACAAATACAAGGTTAGCAATAAAGAAATGTTGTTTATAACCGACGCTTTGGGCGATATTATAGATGCCGATAAGGCAGGCGTTCCCGCCGTGGCTGTAACTTGGGGCGTCCACAGAGAAGATATTTTAAACAGAGAAAAACATTTTAATTTAAAAAATATTGTAAATACGGTTTCCGATTTAAAACAAGTTATCCTAAAATTACTCTAGCTTTATGAAAACTACAATTCACGAAAATGGGGGAGTAAAAATAGCGGAAGTTGAGTTTGAGGGAATTGGCATAAACAGCATGCAAGACGCTTTGGATTTAGTGGCCAATGTGCAAACCCCCGCGCCAAAGAAAATTATTTTGCACCGGGAAAATATTCATCCGGACTTTTTTGAGCTGCGCACCGGCCTGGCCGGAGAAATTTTGCAAAAGTTTTCCCAATACGGCATTGCTTGCGCCATTGTTGGCGATTTTTCCAATATTACCAGTGAAGCCTTTAAAGCCTTAATAATAGAGAGCAACCGCGGCCGCCAGACCTATTTTGTTCCAACTATCCAAGCGGCAATAGAAAAATTATCTGTTTAGAAGGGAAGTAAAATTTATACTTATACAATTATCGTTCAACTGGACAATTCGCCCCAGTACCAGTCGCTGCGACGTTCATCGGCTCCGCTACGGGGTAAACTGCGAATTGTCCAGTCGGGGGCGGTCAGGCGCGCCGCAGGAATCGTGCAGTTGGAAATATGTAGGGTTAATATTAATTGTATTAATAATAAGACGGCCTTCCATAAAGAGAAGGTTGTTTTTTTGTCTATTGACGATTACTCCGCTTAGGTGTAAGATATTTTGATTGCCAAAATAGTCTTTTTCAGGGATTTTTTGGTAATAGTCCGAAACGTTCAGGAGGATTATTAGTATGATAAGAAGATTGCGCTCCGGCGCTCTCTGGACTGTAAAATATCAGGGCGCCGACCCGTTCGGTGGCCCGGTGCTCAAACCCATGAGCGTTCTCAAGGCCATGTCTATCTTGGCATGGGCCAAGACCAGTGGGTACATTGATCTCTTCTCAGCCCACGACGACGATCTGCTGGGTTGGGATCCAGACGACCCCGAGGATTACAAGAATCCCAAGCATCCAATCCATGAAGAGCTTCGCGCCATCAAGGCAGTCATGGACAAGGCGGGCCTGAAGATGCATATGATTACGTGCAGTCTTCACGGACACCCCATGTTCACGGCCGGCGGTTTCACTAACCGCGACGCGGCAATCCGCGTGCTCGCCATCAAGAAGGCCCTTCGTTGCGCCTGGATTGGCAACTTTCTCGGTGCCGAGTTCATCACGTACTGGGTCGCGCGCGACGGTTTTGAATCCGTCGTCTGCGTACCCTCGCGCCGTGACAACAGCCCTCTCGAATGGCTTCGTCAGGCACTGAACATCATCTCGGCGTCCTGCAAAGCCAACCGATACACCATCAAGCACGGCACGATTGAGCCTAAGTGCAATGAACCCCGCGGGGCAATGTACATCGCTCTCGTCGGCGCCGCCTTGGCTCTCATTGCCACCCTCGACGACCCCGATTTTTGGGGTGTAAATCCCGAAATTCCGCAACACAGCGCCATGGGCAACCAGCACCCATTCCTGGAAGTCATGCACGCCACTGACCAGAAAAAACTGTTCTTCCTGCACATCGGCGGCCAGATTCCCGGCCAGTTCGACGATGACTTCCCGACTCTCGTTGGGGAAGGCCAGGAGACCATGGTGCTTATTTTTAAGTACCTGGACGAGATAGGCTGGAACGGCGTCATTGAGTTCGACTGCCACGCGCTTCGTTCCGACTTGGGCTACGGCCTCTCTGAGGAGGAAGTGGAGGAAATCTTTAAACAATTCCTCGCCTTCAATTCCCTGATGTACACTCTCATCGAGCAGGTTCTGGTTCCACGCCTCATGAACAACGCTATGCTGGCGATGGCTCTGGACGATCTCGACAGGCCCCAGCATTCACCGCCTGAAAGGCTTGAGAAGTATGCGGCCTTGCTGGCGGATCCCGATCCGGAAAACATCGCCGTGCTTTTGGCAACAAAAGTTTCGGTGGGTGGCATCCAGCGTTGGCGCCAGGATCACCTCATGGTCGAATTTGCTCTCAAGCTCGCTCTTTATGGGGTGGACGCCGCCGACTTGGAGTTGCTTGCAACTACTCCGGGTCTCTTGGTCGGACGCGACGGAAAGTAGTCTTTTTCTCCGGCACAACCTCGCGCCGGCGGACAACATCAACAACTGCAGCAGTGCGGCGATTCCATTTGGAGGGTGGAATCGCCGCTGTTTTTTATAAAAATCTTTTACTTGACGGGGAATATTTTTTAATATCTTGGTTTGCTATAATAATCATAATAAATATTAAGTGTCTAAAATATGAATACAGAAATAAATTATTGGGCGGTGCTGGTCGCTGCCATTGCGAGTATGGTTATTGGTTCCATTTGGTACGGACCGTTGTTCGGCAAAATGTTTATGCAGGAAATGGGCATGGACAAATGGACTCCCGAACAGCAAACAAAAATGAAGAACGCAATGATGCGCTCTTATGCCCTGCAGTTTGTAGGCAGCTTTGTAATGTTTTTTGTTTTGGCCTGGTACATTGTAACCAGCGTTCATACCGGCGTGTATGGCGGCGTGGCTAATGCTTTTGGCTTGTGGTTAGGTTTTGTTGTGCCATTGGCTTTGGGTAATGCCATTTGGGGCGGCAAGGTAAAACTGTTTTGGCTGAACATTGGCAATATGTTAATTACTCTTTTGGTTGCCGGCGCTATTTTAGGGGGATGGAGATAAAGCCAGCCGATCCTAATCCACAGATTGAATCCGAATGATCCGAATGTTACGAATGATCCGAATAAACACCCCATCTTAAAAGATGGGGTGTTTTTATTTTTAAATGCATGGGTATATAATACAATTATGAAGATTCAAGTCTTAGGTTCTGGCTGCGCCACGTGCAAAAAACTTTTTGAAATTACCAAAACTGCGGTAAAAGAGTTGGGCCTGCCCGGAGAAGTGGAGTACATTACCGACTTCCAACAAATATTAAATATGGGGCTTATGTCCAGCCCGGTTTTGGCCGTTAACGGAAAACCGGCCCTGGTTGGCTTTGTGCCAAAAGTGGAAGAAATAAAAAAAGCCATCCTTAAAGCTTTGGAGAGCAAATAGTTTATGAGTATTTTTGCCCCTGTCCAATGGCTGGCCGACAGGCTAACTTACAATATTTTTTTGTTTAAACCGCAGTCTGTATTAGCCGGCGCGGTTAATTTTTTTATTTTTGACACGTTAAAAATATTTATCCTGCTGGCGGTTATAATATTTGCCGTGTCCATTATTCGCTCCTATTTACCACCGGAAAAAATTCGCGCCATTTTATCTCATAGAAATAAATACACCGGGAATGTTGCGGCATCTCTGCTTGGCATTGTTACGCCGTTTTGCTCCTGCAGCGCCGTCCCGCTGTTTTTAGGTTTTGTTCAGGCGGGAGTTCCTCTCGGCGCAACATTTTCTTTTTTAGTTTCCTCCCCAATGATAAACGAAGTGGCCGTGGTTTTGCTTTTGGGTTTGTTTGGCTGGAAAGTCGCGCTAATTTACATTACCAGCGGACTTGCTATTGCCATTATCTCCGGCATTATAATTGGCCGGCTAAAAGTAGAAAATTTGGTAGAACCGTTTGTTTACAAAAACTTAGCGAACGGCAATGTTGAGCTTCCGCAAATGACGGCAAGAGAGAGGGTTGTTTACGCTAAAACTTATACCGCAGATATTTTAAAAAAAGTATGGCCATATATTCTGGTGGGCATTGCGCTTGGCGCCTGGATACACGGGTATGTGCCCGTGGATTTTTTGGTTAAGTACGCCGGCAGCAGTAAATGGTATGGCGTGCCGCTAGCGGTATTAATTGGCGTGCCGCTGTATTCTAATGCCGCCGGGGTTATTCCGCTGGTTTCGGCCTTAACCGAAAAGGGAGTGAGTATGGGGACGACTTTGGCGTTTATGATGTCGATAACCGCCCTGTCCCTGCCGGAGTTTATGATCCTAAAGAAAGTAATGAAGACTAAACTAGTTTTAATTTTCGCCGGCATAGTTGCCGTTGGAATTACTTTAACCGGGTATATGTTTAATTTTATTTTAAAATAGCTTTCTTATATAATATAAGTAATTAAACTTATAAATATGAATAAACAATTCTTTAAGGACGCGGTAGGCTGGGGATTTGTTCTTTGGCTTATTGGCTATGTCCTTGGCATAGTTTTATTTGCGGCAGTGCCGCCTGCAATGCTAGGTTGGGTAATTATGCCAATTGGCATAATTATAACTTTGTGGGTATTAATTAAAAAAATAAAAAGCGAGGAACTTAATTATTATTTAAAAATTTCAGTAATATGGACAATAATAGCGGTTGTTTTTGATTATTTCTTTTTGGTTAAAGTTTTTAACCCCGCTGATGGATATTATAAGTTAGATGTATATGTTTATTATTTGATAACGTTTTTGCTGCCGCTAATTGTAGGCTGGAAAAAGAAACGTAAAACAATATGAATACAAATACAAAAACCATAGACACGTATATAAAGCAGTTTCCGGACGAGGTGCAGGTTATTTTAAAAAAGATGCGCGAAACAATTCGCTCGGTTGTTCCGAAAGCAGGGGAGGCAATTAAATATGGCATGCCGACATTTATTTTAAACGGCAACCTGGTCCACTTCGCCGCATTTAAAAACCATATTGGGTTTTATCCTTCACCCGGTCCCATAGTAGCTTTTAAAAAAGAATTGGCTAAATTTAATACTTCCAAAGGCGCAATTCAATTTCCAATAGAAAAACCCATTCCCTACGCCCTGGTAAAAAAAATTGTCCGCTTCCGCGTGAAGCAAACAATTGAAAAATTTAAAGATTAAATAAAAATAACCTTCTTTTACAAGAAGGTTATTTTATAACTTACATTTCCGGCCAAGTTTCAAACTTGGTTTTAAACTCTTGCATCCATTTGTCGTTTTCTTCAGCCGGATGTTCCATTATTTCTTTGGCTAAATCCGGGTGAGCCTGCTGTATGTGGGCAAAGCCCTGCTCTACCATATTTTCCGCCGTGTCTGAAGTAACTGAAAAAGTGCAATCTGCCGGTCCGCCCATTTGTGCGCATGTCATTTGCTTCATAAATTTTCTCCTTTCATAAAATTAAGTATGGGTATTTTAACATATCATTAATCTTGGAGAAAATTAGTTATTCACAGTAAAATTAAAAACCCTTCCAAACTCACCTTTTATAAGATGAACTTAGAAGGGCGGGGTAGAGCGCCGGTCTCTACCCCTCCGCGCCGAATCGTGTTCGGGTTATTCTATTTTGTTTCCTCCTGCGCTTTCGCGGTTATTTTGTGAGCCTGACGATTGCCCGATAGATAATCTCCGCTGCCGCCGCTTGGCAAACGAAAATTATTATCGCATAGTTGGTTCCAGGTTGCGGGAAGTAGTGGAGAATAGCCCATTCACCACCTTTGCCTAGGATTACTCCTTCCCACCACACTACACTGAAGTAGCTCGCCCCTGCGGCAGCAAGGCATAGCGCAGGAATTGCGACAACCTTCCACGCTATTCCGTTTGTAAAGATAAAACGAGCAACGAACAACAACATGACCCCAGCCAGAACGAAAACGACAAGCATGGTAAAATCCATGGTACTCTCCTTTGTCCTTAAACTTTCATGCCGAAGTGAAGGTTTTGGCTCTCAAGCCACTTGTTCACGTCTTCACAGACTTTTTGGCCGATGTTTTTGGTGTGGCGGAGTTGCCCGCTGCTTTTGAACCTTTTCAAAAGGTCGCGTACGGTTTCTACCTCCGAAATCTTCATCGCATACTGAAACCTGCTGGCCAGATTCTTACTCGAAAACTCAATTGCCAAAACAGACTCGTTGAGGATTATGTCTTGAACAGAGGGGTGTATAATCATCTCTGCCATCTGATCAATCATTCTTGGCAAGCCGCTGACTCGGTCCCACTGGTTGGCTTGGCAGATGCACAGCATCTTAGCCATCAACCAGAACACAACTGTCCTGGCCGCGTCTTCGTAGGTGATGACGGCCTTGGCAGCGTGATGGTCTTCGTCCCAATCAAGTACCCGACCGGTGCAGAAGTAGAGAGTCTTGTTTGCCGGAACTCTCATTTCAGTCTCTGCCGTGAGCGTTGCCGGAACGTTTTTGAGAAGTAGAATACCTAGTAGGCCTGCCGGAGCATGCCTGATGTCCAGATTTTTAACTGGAACTGCCAACATGTTGGCTTTCCACTTCTCCGATTCCGGATCAGTGAAGCCTGTGCTTTTGAGCAGATCTTCGGACATCTTTATCGCGAAAGCGATGATGATGCTGGCTTGCCGTTGCCAGCACTTGTCATTTTTCGGGATAATCGCGAGAAAAGAAGTCAGCGCGTCAATAGTTTTTTGGATCACTTGGATCCTCCTTTTTCGAATTTTGTATTTAGGGCGAACCCTTCCAAACTCACCTACATTAAGATGGACTTAGAAGGGCGGCGGAGATAAGAATATTTCTCGGCCACGATGACAATTTAACTTATAACTCTACTATTTTTAGGTCTTCTTGTCAATGTTGTCTATATTATAAAGCGGGTCTATAATAGGGGCGTAATGGTTTGGGTTATTATTTCCCAAAGGGAGGGAATATGGGCGCTACCGCAAACACCGGCTTGCAACCGGTGCCGCCGGAAACGGCAATTTTGGCTTCCCCTCAGGAGCCGGTAGAAACCATTCAACCTTGGCCTCCGCAAGGAGAGCAGGTTGAAAACGACGACGAAAGCGGATTCTTTGCCGACGGCAAAGTCCACTAATAGCCGCTTCGGGGTAGAACAGACGGGCGAGGCAAAGCAACCTCGCCCGTTTTTATTTGACAAGATTTTAATTCTATTATATCATTCAAACATACGTTTGAATGTAATTTATTTAATTTATGGAACAAAAAAAGCTGCCTAAGGACTTAACCAAAAAAGCCAAGCTGCTTGAGCTGGCGGGGGACGAGACCAGAATTAAAATTCTCTGCAAGCTGTTTGAAAAAGATAACGTCTGCGTGTCCGATATGTCCAAGTTTTTAAATATGAGCGTAGCAGCCGTGTCCCACCATTTGTTGCTAATGCAGGAGAGCGGTTTGCTTAATACCGTTAGGCAGGGAAAAAATATTTGTTACTCTCTAAATAAAACCCCGTTAACAAAATATATTCAGCAATTTATTTGTTATCAAGAAAAATAATTTTCGAAGGCCTTAGCCCTTCTCAAGGAGAAAAATATGGCTCAACATAATGTAATAGTTTATTCCACCCCGACTTGCGGTTATTGCAATATTGCCAAAAAGCAATTCAACGAAAAGGGGATAAAATATAAAGATATAGACGTAAGCGCAGACCAGGAAGCCGCTATGGAAATGGTTCGCAAAAGCGGACAAATGGGCGTGCCGGTATTTGAAATAGACGGCAAAATTTTAGTGGGTTACCAACCGGCTATGCTAGAAAAGCTGCTACAGTAGTTTTTTTAAAAAACATCTCCCGAGGCGGGGGATGTTTTTAATTTTAGCCAGTAGTTTGAATTTTTGTGTGGATAAGCAAAATTTAGGAAATTTTTTTAAATTGAGGTTTTTATCTTCATTGTTTCAAAAATTTGTTTCCCAGTCAGATTATACTTTTAAAATTCAGGCACCCCAATAAATAAAAAGTATTTATTTATTATTCTCTGATTAATTTAATTTTGGTAAAATTTATAACTTGAATCGTTCAGAGTTAAAAAACGTGGAAAGTGAGTTGCCGCTAAATCTTTAATTATTGGCTTAAAAGTGAGATAATTAATATATAAGGAAAATTTACATATTTATTATCTGCAGACACGCTTGTCTTAAACAGTGCTAATTGATGCAGGGACAATGCGGCGGGCCTAAATTTAGGTAGGGAATAGCAACTCCGGGCAGAAACTTTTTTTTGTTTAAAAGTTTCTGTTATGTTACGCCTAAAAGAAATTAAACTCAAAATTAAAATACCCCTTTTTAAGAAAAGTTCTCTTAGGAAGTTTTGGGGTATTTTTTTATTAATAAATTTAATTTTAAGCCAAAGTTTAATTACTCTGCCTTCCTCTGCCGCGGCTGATGATTTAGTTATTGAAAAAAATGAAGTTAAGGAAAACACTGCAAGCGAGGAACCGGCAACAGAGCCTCTAATTTCATTTGATCTTTCTTCAACCACGCCAGAAAATCTACCTGCGCCAATTTTAACCGATGCCGAACCTGATGCCGCGGCGGAAGATAGCTCATTGCCAGGTACTGCGTCTTCGACCTTGCCGGAAGCGCCGTTGGAAAATCCGAGCGAACAACCGGAAAAAATAAATTTAAAAGCGGAAGAAAGCGCTAATGCCATAATTCCCGAAACATCTGTTTTAGAACAGGACCCAAAAGATTATACCCACGCGGAATTAAAAAATGAATCGGTAAATTTATCCATCCCGGAAAACCCCATAAGCAATCCATTTGCCTTAAATGAAAAAATTTCGGATTCCCTGGCACTGAAATTTATGCCGCTGAATTTGAACAAAGAATTGGTGCGGTCCCAGGCGGAAGAAAACCGAGTAATTTTTGAAAACGCGTTTCCGAATACGGATTTGGAATACCAGCTAAAACCTGACGGGTTAAAAGAAAACATTATTTTAAAAAATTCACCGCATCCGGAAAATTTTTCCTATGTTTTAAATCTGGATGAGTATGATTACAAACAAGTCTCGGAAAAGGAAATTGATATTTATAAGAAAGGCAAGAATTTAAATTCGTTATTCAAGCTATTTGCGATAACTGCTCCGGTTATGTATGACAGCGCGGGGCAAAGCAGCGACAATTTAGAATTCAAGCTTGCCAGCAATGTATTAACTCTAACGCCGGATAAGGACTGGTTAACGGAAACCGCAGTTTATCCGGTAACGGTCGACCCCACTATAACGATTACCGTTTTAAATGTTCATTCCCATCCGGTGGCGGGCGACAACTGGCAGGTGGATTTTACCACGGTCGGGATGCAGGATTTGCTAATTACCCCGGCTGACCAGGACACAATTAATGATTTGCAGTTTACCAAGTTAGTCTGCGGGCAGGAAGACAGGACCGCGGATGCGCAAATTTTGCCGGATCATTCAATTTTTTATTCTAACTGGCAGTGCGATGATATTGCGACAGTTGGCAATTTGGTTTTAAAAACCGGCAATCATCATTTGCTTTTTCAGTTTGGCCAGTCTGCCGAGCAGTCGGCGGCTGAGGCTTTTAACAGCACAAAAGTCTGGGATGGCGGCGGCGCAAATAGCCGATGGTCAACAGCCGCTAATTGGGCGGGCGACACTTTGCCGCAAGAGGCCGACACAGTAGTATTCGACAATACCTGCGCTGTTAATTGCAACCCTTCTGTCGACCAGCAGGTTTTTGTTTCCGGTTTTACAATGTCTACCGGAACGTTTTCGAGCATTTTGGCGTCCACTACCGCAAGCAGCACTATTACGGTTTACGGAAATTTTTATATGGCCAGCGGAACGATTGGCTCAAGTTTTAATGAAATTTCCATAAGCGGAAATTTTACGCAGACCGGCGGAACTTTTAACGCGCCGGACAACCTTAGGCTGGCCGGGGATTTTTATCGCAGCGGCGGCACCTTAACCAATAATTACACGGCGCGCACGCCCGGTGGCACAGCTTATAAGCCCGGCGCGTATCCATCGCTAATTTTGGAAGGCGGCAACCAGTCGATTACGGGGAATAATACGTTTGGAAATTTAATTAAAATTGCTACAACGACTTCTTCTTTAAGTTTCGCGGCCGGATCAACCCAAACTGTTCTAAATACTTTGGAGCTAAAAGGCCTAAGCGGCAACTCTTTGCAGCTTCGCAGCCTTTCTCCAGGAGCGGCCTGGAATATAAATGCTTTTTATCAGTCGCTTAAAGGTTTAGACGTTCAGGACTCCAACAACACTGCAACCACAACTCTTTGCGGGCACGGCACTACCTTTACCGATTCCGGAAGGAACACCGGTTGGAGTTTTGGCGTCGCTCTCACAGAATGTTTTGCCGACAGCAAATATTGGATTCCAAATGCGACTATTTGGTCCACAGCAAAAAATAGCACAACCTTGTTTTTGAATGGAGATTTTAGCTACATTGGCCCAAATAACGGACACGCGGCAATGTTTGACAAGAGCAGTTTTGCGCTGTCCGGGACAGTGCCTAAAATTGATAACGGTTCAGTGCAAAAAATTATTTCTGACGGCAGTGGAGGCTGGTATCTGGGCGGGGATTTTACCAAAGTTAATGAGCAATACATCCCGGGGCTAATTCACGTGTTGTCTGACGGCAGTTTAGACACCGGTTTTAATGCTCATATGGTTATGGGCGAAAAAGTAGTAAGCTTGCTGCTGGACGGTTCAACTTTATATGTAGGCGGACAATTCACGCGCATTGGCGGCAAACAAAGATTTGGCGTAGCCGCCTTGAGCGCTTCTACCGGCCTTGCCACTTCCTGGAATCCCAGCGCGGACGGAATAAGGGGCAGCGCCGTGCCGTTGGTAAACGCTCTGGCTTTAAATGACGCCAAAACCACTCTATATATTGCCGGCAGTTTTACTCATATGGGCGGGGTTAACATTACTTCGGTTGCAGGTTTAAATACTTCAACCGGAAATGCGTTGGCTTGGCCTAACACCGCTTGGGGAACGGGAAATTCAATTGCGGTCAACGGTTCGGTTGTTTATTTTTCAGGTGATGATAACTTTGGAGCTCAGTTTAACGGTTCTATAAACAACAACACAATTTTCGCGGTCAACGGCACTACCGGCGCGGTATATAAAGCTTGGCCGAGTTCGACTCTGTATGTTCCGCCGGGTAAAAAAACCAAGCTTACCCTAGTCGGCAGTACTCTATATTACTCCGGAGATTTTGACTGGTTCAGCAATTTTGAAGGGATTGTGGCTATAAATGTTTCCAGCAGCACCGTATTTAATTTGTCTGCCTGGAATCCGGGGATTGCAAAAGCTAAAGTTTATGATGTTGCGGTGGACGGAACAAATATGTATTTGACCGGCGCTTTTTATAGTTCCACTACCACAAATTATAACTATTTTAATATTTTAAATAACGTTACAATTTTAGACATAAGCACCGGCACCGGGACTGTGGCCAGCCAAAAATTAGTTACTCCCAGCATTGCGACAACCCTGGCAATTAGCGGCAGTAGTATGTACATAGGAGAAAATGGCTCCATGTCCAGTATGGGCGGAAAGCAGCGCAACGCGTTTGCCGCTTTAGATTTAGCAACCGGAGCGGCGACCGACTGGGAGCCGTGGCCGAGAAGTAATGCGCATCAGGCAACTGCGGAGCGGATGGTGGCGGATGAAAATTATGTATATATGGCCGGCAATCTTTATGGATCCAGCAATGAGCGGATTGGCGGAATTTTAAGGAATGAGTTAGCCGTGGTGTCGGCAACCAGCAGCCTGGCTGTGGCGGATTATCCGGATTCAACCGGAAACATTTATTCAATTCATCTTTCCGGCAACTCCGTGTATGTTGGGGGAAATATGTCGGATGTTGGCGGAGCGGCGGTAAAAAATGTTGCTAAGCTTAACAAGCCCGGCGCGCCGGCTTATACCGATTGTTCTGTTGATACAAGTTTGTGGAGTGAAACAGTTGAGCATAGCGGCAGCCTGCCTTCCGGCTGGACAACCGGGGGAAACACAGTCTGGGTGGCCACAACTTCCGCTGCAAGCGCCGGGACGTATTCATTAGCTTCCAAAAAAACCGCAGACAGCCAACAGACCTACATTTCTACGACAACAAATTTAAGCAGCGCCGGAATAATTTCCTTTGATTACAAAACCAGCAGCGAAGCAGGCTATGACTATTTATTATTTTGCGTTGACAACCAAAATTGCGATCAGACCAATGCGGATTTTTCTTCAAGCGGGGAAAATAATTGGGCAAGTTCAACATTGGCCTTGTCCCAGGGTTCGCACGTTCTAACTTGGAAATATCTTAAGGACTCAAGCGGTTTGTCCGGCCAAGATATGGTTTGGATAGACAGCATTAAAGTAGGAAATTATGTTACTGTTCCTTGCCAGAAAATGAAAGCGGCATACGTGGAAGATTGGAGTTCTCCAACTTTTGATTCAACAGTTTACGATGTTTGGCCCGATGCCACGCGCAACCTGGTTTACGTGGTAGGGGATTTTAGGTCATATTATGGTTCCCCGGCCGATTACATTACTGCGCTTGAAATGGGCAACGGCAAAGCTTCAAGCCGTTGGACAAATAATATTTCTTTTGGCGGTTATAGCGGCTGGATGGATAGTTTGGCTAAAGCGGGGAGTAATTTATATTGGTCATCCACCTACAGTTTAGATGCCGGAGCCGGCAGCCAAACTGTTGCCATAAATGTTGATGCCGATGCCGGCACGCTAAAGAGTTGGGCTCCTACTTTTGGAACCACATATTATCCCACATCAAAAAGTATTTCCGCGAATGCCAACCAGGTTATTCTTTCTCAGGATGGCTTTTCCACGGTCAACGGCGCATATCGCATGGGAGTAACCTCGTTAAATACGACAAATGGAGGACTGGGCGACTGGGTTCCCGATTTAGGGCAAAGTTATTACAAAGGCACTTACGACACAAGCTACAGCCCGTATCCAAATTACACAATTTTAGACGGGACGCAGTTATTTATGGGAGGCCAATTTAGCAGCCTCGGCGGCCCCGTGGGCAGGTACTATGGAATTGGGGGCAGCGAACAGTATTATTTGGCCGGCTTTAAAGGAACAGTTCAGGAAAAACCCGAAATTCAATTTTCAACAACCGGTTCAACCGTGGCGGAGTCCTCGGGTTTTGCCGCGGTTAAATTAACTTTATCCGCAACAAGCACGGCAGATACGGAAGTAGCTTATGTAATTACCGACGGCACGGCAGCGCACGGTTCGGATTATGTGTGGTCTATGGGCATGGCCGGGGTAGACGCGGGACAATCCAGTACCACAATTAACATACCGCTAGTGAGCGATGCGGTTACGGAATCGCCGGAAACTTTTCAAATTACTTTATCGTCGCCGGGCGGAACTGTTTTGGGGGCTAATACTGTTTATACTGTTAGAGTTGTTGATTCAATTTCTCCGGGAGCAAGCATTAGCCCGACATCTTTGAGTGTTACTAATCCGGGAGTTGCCAGCAGTTATACTGTTGTTTTAAATACTCAGCCGTCAGGCGATGTGAATGTTTCAATTGCTGTTTCCGGTTTGGCCACAACTTCCGCCGCCAGCCTGATATTTACTTCCGCCAATTGGGACACGCCGCAAACTGTTACGGTTTCGGCATTGTCCAGCGCTGTTTCTAATTCCACTGGCAGCATAAGCCATACTTTTTCCAGCACCGACGGAAATTATAACGGCTTGGTCGTGTCTGATATATCGGTTGCAATAACCGGGTCCGGCAGCACGCCCGAGCCGCCCGAGCCAAGCCAACCCGGAGGAAGCGGGGGAACTTTCTATTTTGGCAATTATGAAATATATTTTGAAAATCACGCAACCTCTACAAATATTGATTTGGCAAATTTAGAAATAAGTTATAGCACTGAAGCGACAAAAATGAAATTTTCAAATACGCCTAACTTTGCCAGCAGCACCGAGTTCGCGGTCTCCAACAAAATAATTGATTGGCCGTTATGTTTTGGGCTGGCGGCCTGCAATTCCGGACTGTACAAAGTCTATTCGCAATTTTATAACAACGCAGGCATATTGCTTGGCTCGGCAAGTGCGCAGATAAATTTAAATTTAAACCAGACGCCGGTAACGGAAGAAACAATAGCTAATCCGGCAACCAATACGCCAAACCAAGAAAGTAATCCAATAAATCCTGCTATTGTGGAACTTCTTTTGCCGGTCAATGATAATCCGCCATCCGGCCCAAGCAATCAGGAAGCTACCAAAACAGAGCCGCTGCCGATATTTACTACGAACATACCGGCAAACAATAAGCCCGAAGCGCCTAAACCCCAAAATTCTCACGGCGAATTAAGGCTTTTGAGCTATTTTGAAACTATGTCTCCAACCAAAGAAGTTTTGCTGGATACGGCGGCAGTAAGCGTTTTGCCGATTAGCGTAATGGCCAATAAAGGCGTGTCCCCAAAAACACTGCTAACTATTCTAACTTCATTAAGCGAAGCCTGGTTATGGATATTAAAGTTTGTGCAGTGGCTTATGTCCTTGTTTGGATTGCGCAGGCAAAAACGTTATTGGGGGACAGTTTATGATTCAAAAAACAAACAACCGCTGGATCCGGTTATGGTTGAGTTGTATGATGTAAAAACCGGAAAAAAATTAGAACAAGTAATTACCGATATGTTTGGCCGTTTTGGTTTTTTGTCGGAGCGTGGCCAATTTAGGCTGGTAGCAAAAAAAACTAACTATTTATTTCCGAGCAAAAATATTATCGGGCCGCGCGACCAAATTTATGACAACCTCTATTTTGGCGGGGATATTAATATTGGCGGGGATGACGTAATTTCCCCAAATGTGCCAATGGACCCGCTGGCTTTTGATTGGAACCAAATGGACAAGCAGCGAATTGTAAAGTTTCATCCTACCCGTGAAATTATTTTAAAAGCGGTAATTAATTCATTTTTCACTTTGGGTTTTATTTGGAGCATTTTTGTTGCCTGGCAAGATCCCGGTTTTTGGCATAATCTGGTAGTCGGCTGTTACGCGCTGGTTTTAGCTGTTCAACTGCTTTGGCCGCAACAGCGTTTATGGGGCAGGGTGTTTGAACAAAGCAATATGCTGTGCCAAGAAGGGCTGGTGTTGGAATTAAGCCATCCGAATTTGCCTGTTGTTATTGCCAAAGCTAAGACTGATAAGAATGGCAAGTTTTTCTTAAAAGCAGTGCCCGGAAGTTATTCGCTAAAGATTTCCCGGGTTGAGGGTGAACAAAAAATCCCAATTGTAACTATGGATGTTGCTGTTGGTAAAATTGGATGTTTAAATAGCAATATTGGAATATAAATTTAAAACGCCGCTAACTTTGGGTTTTGCGGCGTTTTGTTTTAGACTTTCTAAAATATAAGTAAGGGTTATTGCTTGGCCGAGAGGGCGTCTAAAATTGCGGCGCGGGTGTAAGGACCAACGCGCCCATAACCGGTGGTGGCTTCATTGCCGGAACAAGTAATGTTTTTTTGGCATTGAAATTGCTGCACCGCTTGTTTAGTTAAGCTGCCAAACTTTTCGGTTTCTTGCCCGCTTGATCCGGGACCGCTTTTGGCAATAGTAAAGCCTAAAGCATTTAAAATTTGCTGAAGAGTTTTAACCTCCGGGCTCACCGCCCCGAGTTTTAAATTTTGAGTTATTGATCCGGCAACAGCAGGCGCAAGTGTTGCGGCGGAAAAACTTGGAATAGCGCTTGGTGTAACGCTTACACAGCCGGCCCAGGGAGAAGTGCCTTGTTGCTGGTATAAATATTTGGCATAAGCTAAATTGCCGTCCGTGGTATAAATATCCCAGCCTAAAGCCAAGGCTTTGTCGGTATGGCCTTTGCTAATTTGAAATACGCCAAGATAATTACCGGCATTGCCTCCGGCCAAAACTTCGCCATTGTTGTTATATTGGCGGAAGCCGGATTCACATTTGGCAATATTTATCATTTCCGGAGCGCCAATAAAAAAATTTTCTACCTGTTGTTGTATACCGTCATTGTTAAAGTTTGGCATCATTAATTGGGCGCGAGCGGGAAGTGCGGCGATAATTGCAATAAAACTAATAAATCCAAACAATATTTTTTTAGAGATTATCATCTATTAACTTTAGCAAAGAAAAACTATATTTCAAAATAAAAAAATTATTTTTTGCCAAAAAGTATTTTGTTTGCAAGGCATTTTATTTTTTTTATATTTATACAGCGGTTTTTGCAAAAATTTACTTGGAAATATTTAATTTCCTTGCTAAAGTTAAAGTATTATTAAATATAAATTTTATGCCCAGTAATACAACCCCGTTGAGAGGCGGCTGGTATTTGGGCGGCATCTATAATTAACTATATAAAGGACATCCTCAATAATTTTATGGGGATGATATACTGGGTATGAACAAAGACAAAGTATTTGCAACGATTGTTGTAATTTTATTAATTGCCGCTGGCGTCGCCACATATTTTTTGTACGCTAACAAACCAAAAAGTCCGGAGGTTGTTGAGCAGGAACCGGTAGCCTGTACGCAGGAAGCCAAGCTTTGCCCCGACGGCTCTTACGTTGGGCGCAGCGGGCCGTCTTGTGAATTTGCCGCATGCCCGCCGGTTTCCGAGCCTTCTTGGCAAACTTTCACGGATGCCACAACCACTTCCTCATTCCAATATCCGGCTACTTTGCCAACAAAATATATTTCCGCAACAGACTGGCCGCCGGCAGTACAAATATTAAATCAGCCGTTTACCTGCACCCAAGCAGGAACCAGCACCAGCAGAGCGGGGCAGACGGTAAGAAAAACCGTAAACGGGCACGATTATTGCATAACGCAGGTTAGCGAAGGGGCAGCAGGCAGCATTTATAACCAGTATGCTTACGCCTTTGCGCAAAATAATAAAACTGTAATTCTTAACTTTACTTTGCGCATGGTACAGTGTTTGAATTATGATGACTCGCAAAAAACGGAATGTGAAGCGGAGCGGGCAACCTTTAATATAGACGACATAATGGACAGAGTGGCGCAAACTTTTAAACAAAATCAAAAATAAATTTGCTAAATAAAAAAACTTCCGCCGTCGCGGAAGTTTTTTTAAATTATAGTTGGGTTATCTTCCGCTGTATCTGCGGAATAAATAGCCTGCTGTGGGAATAGAAACAATGATTATGCCTAAGCACCAAATTACTGCCAGCCAGGCATGGTTGCCGACGGGAGTTCCTATCATTAAAGCGCGAATCGCTTCAATAACATGAGTTACGGGTTGATTCTGGGCAAAAATTCTCAAACCTGAGGCCATACTGCTGGTTGGGGCAAAAGCAGCGCTGGCAAAAGTAAGGGGAAAAACTAAAAAGAATCCCATCCATTGAACAGCTTCTATTGTCTTTGCCACCAGGCCCATAATTGCCGCCACCCAGGAAATAGCAAAAGTAAATAATAGTACAATGCCGGTTATTTCCACCCATTGCCAAAGAGTTGCTGTTGGGTGAAAACCGACCAGCAGTCCTACGGAAATCATAATTATGGCCTGAATAATATTGCGCACCAAGTCGGCGGTTACGTGGCCCATTAACACTCCCCAGCTAATGGTTGGCAAAGATTTAAATCTTTCAATAATTCCGCGCTGCAAATCGGTGGCAACGGACAGGGAGGTGGTGAGGGCGCCAAAAGCAACGCTTTGTACTAAAATCCCGGCCATTAAAAAATTTACGTAACTAATTGGTCCCGTGTTAATTGCGCCGCCAAAAACATAACGGAACAACAGCATAAACATTATTGGCTGAATAGTTAAGCCAAGCAGCTGGTCGGTATTTTTAAATATATGCTTTAGGCTTCGGCCGATAAAAATAGACAAGTCATGCACCAACCAATACAATTTGGAGTGGTGTTCGTCCGCAGATTTGTAACTATGGTAATTTGATAATGCCATAAATTTATTCTTCCTCGCTTTCCTTGGTGGTTTTGTGTCCCGTTAAGTTCAAAAAGACGTCGTCTAGGGTTGGTTTGTGGAGAGACAGAGCCTCAATTTCAATATTATGATTTTCCATTAGGCTAATCACGCGCTTAATTTCGCTTACCGCTCCGCTGGTGGCAATGCTAATAAGCCTTTTTTTCTCATCGCTTGAAATTGCCTGGCCATTTATGGCGCTTACGGCTTGTTTAAAATTATGCCCCTCAGCTATGGTAATTTCTAACCGTTCTTTGCCGACTTTGTCTTTTAGTTCATTGGCCGTACCCTGGGCGATAATCGTTCCATTATGCAGAACCGCAATGCTGTTAGCGAGCTTGTCCGCTTCCTCTAAATATTGAGTGGTGAGCAAGACGGTTGTTTTGGCCTGAACCAACTGTTCAATTATTGCCCACATTGCCAATCGGCTTCTGGGGTCCAATCCGGTGGTTGGTTCGTCTAAAAATAGAATGGGAGGAGTGGCGATTAAGCTTAAGGCCAAGTCCAAACGGCGGCGCATACCTCCAGAATAGGTTTTGGCAATCCTGCCGCCGGCTTCCACTAAATCAAATTGCTCCAGCAGTTCGGTTGCGCGTTTTTTGGCATCGGCATAATTTAAGTGGTACAGCCTGCCAAGCATAACTAAATTTTCGTAGCCGCTTAAGTATTCGTCCACGGCCGCGTATTGTCCCGTAAGGCCAATGCTAGCCCTTACCGAATTTGGATTTTTTACCGCATTATAGCCGTTAATAAAAACTTCTCCGCCATCGGGCTGAATTAACGTGCTTAAAATTCGGACTGTGGTGGTTTTGCCGGCACCATTCGGCCCAAGCAGCGCCAAAATTGTTCCCCGTTCCACGTCTAAATTTATACCTTTAAGCACCGGTACATTTTTAAACGATTTAGTAAGGTTTTTTATCTCAATTGCTTTATCCATAAAAAATAAATTTAAAATATAGCCAAAATATTTAGCCACAAACCCTTAAAGGGTATAAAGGATAATAGCATATTTCAGAGTAAAAAGGTAGGGTTTAAGGCTTAGCTTTTGTAAGTTATGGGGAATTAAATTTTATCCCGTAAGGTTATACAGAAAATTGTGTAAGGATATTTCAAAAATCCGGGAGCCGAACGGGGCTCCCGGATTTTTTGCGGTTGATGATTTTGCGGTGCTAACGAAATTCCTGGACGCCATTGATGAAAGCGGAGAATCTTCTTGCTGAGTCTGGAACGCCGAAGCTCCAGACAGCGGTAGCTCCGAGCCGGCGGCATAGTTGAACCACCATTGGTCCAGGGTGCTGTTCGGTTAGAAAGATGATGGGAGCTGGCGCCGGGTTGAGCTGCAGAGAGTGAATGAGCCGGAGGCTTTGTGGAAAGGGGAATTCCAGCCCGTCATCTAGATCCTTGACGATACCTTGCAGTTCATTGGGGCTCAGCATTTGTAGCTGCCGGAAAAGTTGGGTATCGTCTGGTCCGGCGTCGTGGCTTACAACAATAATTGAAGGTTTGTACCCTTCGATCAGACCGCGAAGGTCTGGTCTGGCAACACTTATGGTCCAATGGCGGTTTGCCGCATCAGCGGCCAAGCAAGCCATAAGGTCTTTTCTTGGTTGGTCGCTTGTGAACGCAATCGCAAATTCTTTTGACAATTCTACACTCCTTAAAATTTTCGCCTCAAAAGAGGCGTGGGGAATGGTTTACTCTAACATATTAAGCATAATTGTTCAAGAGGAAAGCGTTGGATTTAAGCTATGGGGTAGGGTATAATAAAGCTATATTTGTTTTAATTGAAACAAAATGGAAACAGAGCAAAAGCCAAAAAACAAATCATTTTTGCTTAAAATAGTTTTAGGTCTTATTGGTGTTGCTACAATTTTTTTAGCGGTTTATTTCCGCGCGGAAATTTTTAACAAGCCTAAAAAAGCCAGCGTTGAAGGTTTAAAAATCTCAGTTGAGGAAAAAGAACCGGCCGGTCTTACTGTACCGCAATTAGACACCGCTGCTTATGACAGCAAACTTTTGGCTATTGCCAATAACCCGACTTTGGCCACAACCACATCTTCAGCCCCGCAGTATTTATGGCCGGTGAAAACAGTTTACCCAAACGCCGGAGCAATTTTGCCGTTTAAACGTATAGTGGCTTATTATGGAAATTTGTATTCAAAAAATATGGGAGTGTTAGGGGAATATTCGGAAGAGGTTGTGTTGCAAAAATTGGCAGGCGAAGTAAATAAATGGCAAGCGGCCGACCCGGAAACTCCGGTAATTCCCGCGCTGCATTATATTGCGGTGGTAGCGCAAGCTGGTCCGGGCAAAGACGGCAAGTTTAGAGCGAGAATGCCGGACAAAGAAATAGATAAAGTTTTAAAAATGGCGGAAAAAATTAACGCCCTGGTATTTTTAGACATTCAGGTTGGCTTGAGCAATGTGCAAACCGAAATTCCGCTGTTAGAAAAATATTTAAAAATGGCCAATGTTCATTTAGGAATAGATCCGGAATTTTCTATGAAGTCAGGCGCGCGGCCCGGAACAGAAATTGGCACGCTTGATGCGGCAGATGTAAATTTTGCAGCCGAATATTTGGCAAAAATTGTTAGAGAAAACAATTTGCCGCCAAAAGTTTTGGTAATTCACCGCTTCACCCAAAAGATGCTTACGAATTATTCGGAGATTAAGCCTTTGCCTGAAGTGCAGCTGGTTATGAATATGGATGGTTTTGGCGGGAGGGGATCAAAATTAAATACCTATAAACAATATATTTATAAACAACCGGTTCAGCTTACCGGCTTTAAGCTTTTTTACAAAAATGACGCGCGGGCAGCCGGAGGAATGTTAGAGCCTGAAGGCTTGTTAAAGCTAAACCCAATTCCTGTATATATTCAATATCAATAATTTATAAACAATGAAAAAAATATTTATTATTTTGTCCATGGCTCTTGTAATGGCTTCGGCCTGCACTAAAGACAACAAAGCGGCCGAAAATTTGATAAAGTTAGCCAATGACTATAAAAATACCGCCTATATTATAGAGGGACAGAAAATTCAGCTAAAAAACGGCCTGGCTGAAGTTGCCGCATCGGGCGCTGGACAGACAGCCTACCAGTATTTTGGCAATGAAGTTTCGGGGGATTTCAATGGCGATGGCACAGCAGACAAAGCCTTTTTGCTTAGTGTTAATACGGGCGGCAGCGGCACATTCTATTATATTGTGGCTGCGCTAAAAACCGAACAAGGGTTTATTGGCACCAATGCCGTATTTTTGGGGGACAGGATTGCTCCGCAGACTAGTGAGTTTAAAGATGGTAAAATAATAGTCAATTTTGCTGAAAGAAAATCAGGAGAACTCATGTCCGCATCGCCATCTGTTGGGGTTAGTAAGTATTTTAAAGTCGCAAATGGCGAATTGGTTGAAATAAAGTAAGTTATCCTCATATTCTTGCTAAAAATCAAGCTTTTTTGGTTGCTTATATGGAAGATTGTGTTATAATAATTCTATGGAGTTGCGTGAATATCACTGTCGCAACTGCGGGAAGTTATTGTGCAAGGGCTGTTTGACAAGCAAAGAAAACGCGTTGGAAGTTAAGTGCCGGAAATGCCATGAGATTCAGTTTTTCCAGGGTCCGGACGCGGAAATTATAAAAAAACGCTCGGTATTGATAAAAAAAGGCATAATTCCTGACCCCGAAGTTGATTAAGTGCAATTTAATAATATAGAGAAGCTCTCGAAGCTCAGACTTTAAAAAGTTTGAGCTTATTTTTTTTGATATGCTTATTCTTTGCATAATGCGCTTAAGATGAAACAAATATTTAAATATATTGAAAATTCCAAATTATTTCTGTATTTTTCAGTTGCCTTGATTTCGATTATGACAATTGGCGCTTTGTATGCCGCCAGGACCAGGGTTTCGATGCTGTTATTTTTGATGTTCTTGCCAATTTTGTTTTTTACCTGGCTGCTAGCCTTTAGAGGCAAACTTAATTCAGGAAATAAAAGCGATTTGTCCTTGGCTTGGATTAAGTTATCTAAGTTTAGAGTCGTGTTATTTTATTACTCACTGATTTTTAGCAGTATTATTATAGTCGGCGGTTTTTTAAAAGCGAGTATGCCGCAAGACAGGAATGGGTTATATGTTTTTTTGCCGGTAGTTATATTTTTTTGGTCAATCTACTTTTCTGAAAGCAACCAGCTAAAAGTTTAAAAATAAAGCCTTGAAACAAAACTTGCATTACAAATATTTATCGCCGCCGCCAAAGATTGTCAGCACAACAGCGCTGCCGGTCGTGCATGGGCTAAATGAACCTGTTAAAGCAGAAGGGCAAGTGGCAGATGCGAAAAAGAGAATGTTTTTGCGCATGGCCGGAATTGGCGGCGCCGGTTTAATTATGTCAGCTTTAATGCCAAAAAAAGCTGAGGCTTTGGTTATGGGCGGCACTCCTTCCGCCGGAGTTGTTGGGATAAAAGATTCGACAAATTTGAGGATTGACCCTGCCACAGAAACAACTCTCGCAGCCAAAGCTTCGGAGGCAACTTTGGCCACTAGAGCATCAGAAACAACCTTATTGGCGGTAAAAGCAAATTCCGATAAATTCACATTTGACGGCAGTGGAAAATTATTAACCGCTTCTTCCGGGGCAGGCAGCGCGGTTACGGTAAATGACACTACGGCTACGCAAATTAATCCGGCAACAGAAGACAGTACAATTTTGCTGAGAAGAATTATTAGGCAGGTGGATTCTTTGGGCGTGGTAGACTCTGCACAAAGGCAAAAAATAACCATAGATTCAATTACCGGTTCTTTAACTTTAAGCACGGTTACCACAGTAGGAACTGTTTCTACGGTTACTTCCGCCACCAACCTGGTAGCTTTGGGCGGAGTTGACGGAAGATATTTGCATATTGATACCGCAAGAAATGCTTACGCCAACGGAGTGAGAAATAATTTAATTTGGTCATAATATGTCTTTTACAAACAAATTAAAAAAACAAGTAGATTTGCCGGTATGGGAATGGTGTCGGTTTGCCCCGACTAACACTGCCGCCGCGGCCTGTTTAACGACTCAAGAAGACGGCCTGGATAGGTTTATGTATTACCTGACCGGAGCTACTTTTTACCGTTATGACACTTGGTATGATGCTTGGCAACAATTAGCCTCTCCACCTACGGCAGTTTCCGGCGTGGCTTCAATGCGTTTTGCTAAATATGGGGGCAACAGGGGCAGGGTAATTTCCGCCCCGGCAGTTAATACTTTAAGAATTGCCGGGATGAATGGCAGACTTTTTATAAATAAAAGAATAAAAATTTATGCCGGCGCTGGTACGGGCCAAATAAGAACTATTACAGCGATGACTGAGTCGGTAAATTACGAACAGGGTTTAGCTACAACGGCTTCCGCTACAACTATTGGCGATTCCACCAAGAAATGGAAATTTAATCAGTGGGCAGGATATCAGTGTAGGCTGTCATTTTCTACAGGGCAAACTCAACTAAGAAAAATTGTTTACAACGATGCAACCACACTGTATTTTGCCGATACTAACCATCAAGCTTTAGACCCGTGGAATAATACCGGTTTTGCCACAGCTCCAATAACTACCGCCGGTTCGCAAACTCATTTTATTATTGAAGCCTCCGATATTACAGTAGACAGCAACTGGACAACCGCGCCGGACTATACTTCCAGATTCAATATTGAATCAGGCGGTATTGTTTTAATTTCCTCGGCCGCCGCAACCCCATTTTACACTTTGCAGTATTACGATGTTGCCGGAGATTATTGGAATACCAAAACTTGCTCCCAAAATATGCTGCTTGCTGCTTTGGGGACTGACGTGACCATAGAAAGAACAGGGGAAATAGGCGGGGTGTTTTTAACGGGCACGGCTTCAGCGGGGACAAGTTATCGGTTAACTGACAGCACGCAAACTTTAACTGTTGACCAATATCGTAATTATCGAATTAGAATAACAGATGGAACAGGCATTGGACAAGCCAGAAGAATAATTTGTTCCGGAACAAATTATTTTGAAGTTGCCAGAAAATTTGATATTGCCCCGGACAATACCAGCGTTTATGAAATTTTGGCGGATAAAGACAAATATTATATTGCAGGCGGTGCTGCGTCGGCCATGTATCAGTACGACGTAGACTCTGACCTGCCAATTTTTGCCGCAAAATACGAAGACGGAATTGCCTGTAACATGGCCGCCACCCTGGCCGGTTTGGAGCAGTCGCTCATAGCTATTACCAGCGGCGTAAGAAACACAGGAGGAATTACAGGTGTAAATGCCGTACCAACAGCTAAAGGCACAAACTATCTGGTGGGTGATATTTTAACTATTAGCACTGGCGGCACTAACGGAAAAGTAATTGTTGAAACAACATCTCCAGGCGGGCTTGTCGAAACAGTTTCTTTATTGCGTGCCGGAGCCACTTATACTACCGGCACGGGAAAGGCAACGACCGGAGGCACAGGCAGCGGCTGCACTATTGAGATTACCTCAACCGGGGTAGTTTGTTATGTGACCACAGCCATAAACCATTATTTTAAAATTGGCGATTCAGTAACTTTGTCAGGCGATGCAAACTATGCCGGCTCTGCTACTATAATTGGTTGCGACGCGCTCACGGCTTTTGATATTGCGACCTCGGCTGCCTCTAATATGACCGCGGCAAATTCTCAGTCTGCCACCCAGCTTGTAGACTCAACAAAAAATTGGACTGTTAATGAGCACGTAGGAAAAATTGTTCAGACGCATTTGGTTGGCGTTACCGGCGCAATGCTCGCCAGAAGAATTACCGCAAACACGGCAACAACTTTAACTTTTGCCACTATTACAACGGCTCCGGTTAACGGCACCGGCCGTTATGTTATTACCGACACCGCGGCTTTTGGGCGTGATGACCAGGTAAAAAGGTTTGACAGAGGACAGGAAGGCCATGCTTCAGGCGGAAGCACGACCACTTTGGTGGACTCAAGCAAAAATTGGATAACTAACCAATGGGCTGCTTATAAATTTAGAATTATGTCCGGCACCGGCAGAGACACGGAAGTTACGATCATTTCCAACACTGCCACAACCTTAACTTATTCCACCCAAAGTTTTACGCCTGATTCAACAACTCATTATTCCATTCAGGATTCTTTTGGAACTTGTACCGGGGCGGGTTCTACCACCACGCTCACTTGCGCTGACAAGGCCTGGGCAACAAACCAATGGGCCGGTAAAAGATTAAAAATTATTGCCGGAGCAGGCCAAGGCCAGGAAATTTTAATTACTTCAAATACCGCAACGGTTTTGACTTTTGGCGCCGTTACCGGTTTGGCGCCGGACACTACCACGGTTTATACAATTTTGGGTATTCCAGCCAGAGGCGCTGGCATGCAATTGGTCTGGCTGTTTGGGGGCGCATCCAATGGGCGCTATATGGTTCTGCCAAGAGGTGGTGCGTCTAACACCGCGGACAGGTACGATGTGATTTTTGAAAAGTTTGATTATGGCAATATGCTTTCACCGCAAACGGAAACTTTGACCACCGGTTCTATGTACGCTTATGACGGCATTAATACGGTTTATTTTACCAAAGACGCAACAGGAAGAATTTTTGCTTACGATGTAACTACCAATACCATATCCACCTTTGGTATGGTGCCTTACGGTATGAGCACGGCCATTATTGGCAATCGCATGGAAATAATTACCACGGCAGACGGCTTGGATTATTTGTACATTATGCGCCATACCGGCGCGGAAATGTGGCGGACTATAATTTTCTAAAAATTTATGAACGTTGAATACTTAATACAATTGTTGCAGAATCGTTTGCAGGCTTTGCTTCTGGCCAAAGACCAGGCTTTTAACGCGGGCGATTTGGAAAGAATAAATACTTTAGACGCGGAAGTAATGGGCGTGCAGGATACTTTGTCCAAACTGAATTTATTGCAAACCGCGGCGCAGGCCGCTGCTGCCACTAACAGCACTCTAGTAGAGGCGATGACTATCCAACCTGTTGTTGTCTCAAACGGCTCCACTGACTGTTTGAATAATTATGATATTAGCACTTACGCGTCAGACCCATTACACGAGCAAAAAATTGCCGACATTTTGCATTATATTGGCAGTATGGACACGCAGGAAGCAATTAATGCCTACATAGACAGCGAGGCCATAAGCAGCCCGCTTACCGGTGAAATGTTTTTAAACTCGGCGCAAAAATATTCTGTGGATGTTAGATTGATGATGGCTATAATAGAGCTGGACTCGCGGTTTGGAACTGCCGGAGTAGCCGTAAACACTTTTAATCCCGGCAATGTTGGCAATACCGGTTCCTCCACCAGAACTTACAGTTCCTGGGCAGAAGGCGTTAATGCAGTGGCGGATTGGTTAAATAAACACCGAATAAATTCAGCGCAAAAAGAACCTGTTCCTGCGCCTGTTCCAACAGTAGAAAATTCTGCAGCAACGCAGAGCTCCAGCACTCCCGAAACCCTGCCAGAAACAACTGCAAGTCCAACCGAAAATGCGAGTTCCACTCCGGCGGAAAATATAACAAATGAACCTGCGGCAAGTTCCACTCCGCCAACAATTGAAAATCCGACCAGTGCCTCTTCCACTCCGGAAAGTGTTGATCCGGGAACTTCCAGCAGTACCCCGGAAGTTTTGAGTTTAAAAACCCGAAGTAAATTAAAGAACAAAAATGGAAATGCTAGCAGAATGGGATAATTTTTCACTATATCTTGAAGATCTGCGCAGCCGAGCTTATCGGCTGGCTATTGGTTTTGTCGCTGTTTTTGCCATTGGTTTTTTTGCCGCCGGCATGATAATTAACCAGATGATTCGTTTTTTTAAGTTGGCTAACGTGACCATTGCCGCAACTTCGCCGTTTCAGTATTTTGACTTGGCAATGGATATAGGTTTTTTTTGCGCAGTAATAATTTTGGCGCCGTTTGCGATTTATGAAGTGTATTCTTTTTTAAAGTCCGCCTTAACTAGCAGAGAACAAAAGTTATTTTTAAAACTTTTACCCGTAGGTCTGTTACTATTTGTTTCGGGTTTTGCATACGGTTTTTTTACCCTTTATATTTCTTTAAGCTCGCTGGCAAAAATTAATACCGATTTGGGAATTACCAATATGTGGGACATTGGCAAGTTTGTTGCGCAAGTGTCCTTAACCGGCGCCCTTTTGGGAATTTTGTTTCAATTGCCGCTCGTTGCGACTTTTCTGATTAGGGTTGGGGTCCTCTCGGTTGCCTTTTTAAGAGAGAAGCGACGCCACGCCATAGTAATTATTTTTATTTTTGTCTCCCTACTTCCGCCAACGGATGTTTTGTCGTTAATTATTTTAACCTTGCCTCTGCTAATTATGTACGAGGTAATATTAATTATTAACAGGGCATATAAAAGCCCTGAAGAAAGTATAAAAGCATATGTTTGATTTAGGCACAAAAGAAATTATCATCATTGCCGTGGTAATTGTATTATTGTTTGGTTCCAGAAAAATTCCGGAATTAGCGAAAAGCTTAGTAGAAGCAATTCGCCATTTGCGCGGAGCTTTTAAGGACGAATCCGCAAGCACCGGAGTAGCGGATGTAAAAAAAGTTAAATAGAGTTATTTAGTCTTAAAAATTTTTTAAGTACTGTTCTCGCGGTGATTTAAGGTTTTATGAAACAAGGTCGCCTAATTTTGATTTTTAGTGTTCTGTTTGCGTTATTTGCAGCCGCCGGACCATTTAAAGCCGCGGCTGCTTATGACCAATTTGCCCCTGGGTCATCCGTGACCCTGGGCGAATTTGTGTATGATGACAATATGCAGCCGACCACTACCCCTTGTACGCTTACGGTTATGTCCCCTGCAGGAGCAGTGGATATAAATGCTGCGACAATGTCCAGCGACGCAAGTGGTTGGCATTATTATTCATTTACCGCTTCCACAACTTTAGGAACCTGGCCAACTTTTATTTCTTGCGGCAGCCAGGTTAACGGAGATTTAATTAAAGAAAATAAAACTTTTATAATTGCTTCCAGCACCACAGTTGACAACTCAGCCATAGCCGATTCAGTTTGGAATAGCAGCAACAGAACGCTGACCTCCGCCACATCGGTGGCAGGGGATATTTGGAATTCTAATTCCCGAAGTTTAACTGATTATGGCACCACATCCATTGCCACGGCAGTTTGGCTGTCTCCCTCAAGAACCCTCACTTCTTTCGGTTCACTGGTTTCGGATATTACAACGGCCGTTTGGTCCAGCGGCAGCCGCACTTTAACGGCATTTGGCTCTTTAGCGGCCGATGTTTGGAATAATACTTTTGCTCCAAGCAGAAGACTTACAGACCAAACATTGGAGAGCGGCGGCTCTTTGGCTACCAAAGCAGATGTTGACAACGCAACGTCTACAATTGTTGCCGAAGTTTTAGCTAACAGGACTCTAATAAATAATTTAAATAATATTTCCGCAAGCGATGTTTGGGCTTATGGCACTAAAGATGTAACCTTGTCTAACCCTAGCCAGGTTTGGAATGTAGCCAGCTCTTCACTGACCACTTTAGGTTCAGTAGGCAAACATTTAGTTGATAACTTAAATGCAAACATTTCTTCCCGAGGCACGTCTAATTTAACCGCGGCCGATGTTTGGCTGTCTGCTTCCAGAACCTTGTCCGATTATGCTACTTCGTCTGTTGCCGCTGCGGTCTGGAACCAGGGCAGCAGAACGTTAACTAATTATGGAAATGACATTACCGCCGCGGATGTATGGAACGTTTTAACTTCTTCCCTTACAACCGCCGGGAGCGTAGGTTCTCAAGTGGCGGGAGTCTCGACATCAACCGTTGCTTCTGCCGTGTGGTTGTCTTCTAGCAGAACGTTAACAGATTATGCAACATCGTCTATAGCTTCAGCGATTTGGCTGTCTCCTTCAAGGACTTTAACATCATTTGGCACGCTGGTTTCGGATATTGCCACGGCCGTGTGGTCCAGCGGATCCCGCACGTTAACCGCCTTTGGCTCTTTGGCTGCCGATGTCTGGAATAATACATTTGCATCCACGAGGAGGCTAACCGACCAGACATTAACCTCCGGCGGGTCATTAGCTACTCAGTCAGATGTAAACAATGCTACATCTTCAATAATTACCGAAGTTTTAGCTAACAGGACTCTAATAAATAATTTAAATAATATTTCCGCAAGCGATGTTTGGGCTTACGGTGCCAGGACTTTAACTTCCGCCGGGGGAGGCACGGTTGATTTGACCGCTTCTTCTACTTTAGCGATTTGGAATGTGGCTAAGTCCAGCCTTACATCTTCCGGCAGCATTGGCAAAACTATTGCCGACAATTTAGACGCAACCATTTCTTCACGAGGAACCTCCAGTTTGACCGCGGCCGATGTTTGGCTTTCGGCTAGCAGAACGTTGTCCGATTATTCAACCTCCTCTTTAGCCAGCGCTGTTTGGAGCAATGGCAGCAGAACACTCACAAACTACGGCAACAATATTACTGCCGCTGACGTGTGGAATGTAATGACTTCTTCTCTTACCACAGCCGGAAGCGTTGGGGCGCAGGTGGCCGGAATATCAACTTCAACCGTGGCTAGTTCGGTGTGGAATAACGGCAGCAGAATAATTACCGGACAGCAGGGCGCGTGGATTACAACTTTGTCGGAAACCGGATCAATTATGACCGGGAAATCTTACCGGGTAAAATATTATATTTATAATTCAAATTCCGCAAGCGATCCGTATTCCGCGCCGCAAATTACGCTCTATGATGCCGACAGAAATGTTGTTGTTTCAGCCGTGGCCATGACCCGCTTAAGCACTGGTGTTTACGAGTACGTTTATAGTGTTGCCAGCGGCGCAACACAAGGCGCATGGGAAACAATTGTGTCCACGCAAGTAGAGAATGGCAGGTTTAGCGAAAATACCGATTATTGGGAAGTTAAAGGAGCGCCGGCTCAGGTAATTATTCGTGAGGTTAACCAGACTCAAACGCCGGATATAAGCGCTAATATAACCATAACCAACGAAGGCAGCAGCGGCTATGAATATACCTATGAATGGTGCGTGGTTTCCCAAGTAAATAATTCCTGCGGCGGCGGCAATGATGTGTTTTATGCTTCGGCGGCTAAATTTATTTTGCCCGGAGAGAATTGGGACACGTCTTTAACCGCAACTGTTTCGACCCCCGGGAATTATTATTTTAAGTTGGTTGTTTACTTTGGTTCCGATTCATCCGGCGCTTCACGCAGTTTTACCGCGACTTCTCAACCAGTTGTTACTCCGCCATCCGGCGGAGGTGGTGGGGGCGGCGGTGGAGGATATACTGCACCAGCCACTTCTACCAATCCAGACACAGGTAAGATTTTTTCCGCAGATATTAATCAGGATGGCAGAGTTGATGCAGTGGATTTTTCTATTTTGCTTTATTATTGGAAAACTAAGCCGCCTTTTGCCAATCCAAAAGTTGACATTAACGGAGACGGTAAAGTGGACGCCATAGATTTTTCTATTTTGTTATATAATTGGACCGCAAAAAAATAACAATGAATATGGGACAAAAGTATAAAAATTTAATAGTTGCTCTGTTGATGATGCTTGTAATGCCTGTTGCGGCGGAAGCAGCGAATTTGACCTTGTCTGCAGAAAATCGCGAGTTTAACGCGGGAGACGAATTTTTGGTTGAGTTAAGGCTGGACAGCGCGGGAGAAAAAATTAATGTTGTTGACGGAATGGTAAATTTTGACGCGAGTAAATTGGAAGTTCGGGATATAAGTACCGGCGGGTCTGTGTTTAATCTTTGGACCAGGACGCCGGTGTATTCAAACGACAGCGGAAAAATATTTTTTACCGGCGGAACGACGCAAAATAGCGGCAACGGTAAAATACTCAGCATTGTCTTTTTAGCTAAATCTTCAGGAGATGCGGAAATAAATATTTCCCCAGACTCCTCAGCCTACCTGGCCGACGGCAAAGGCACAAAAGAAACGTTAACGACCGCGTCAAAACAAATTACCATAAATGCCGGTTTGAAACAGCCGGCGGCAAGCGATGCGTGGACAAAAATTTTAGCTAGCGATAAAACGCCCCCGGAAAACTTAAATGTTGCGTTGGGACGGGATTCTTCCATGTTTGGCGGCAAATATTTTTTGAGTTTTTCATCCGCGGACCAATCTTCCGGAGTAAATTATTTTCAGGTTCAGGAAGGCGATTTGCCGGCAATAAATAGTGAAAGCCCTTACGTGTTAAAAGACCAGTCTTTGAAGTCGCAGGTTAAAATTGCGGCTTTTGACAAAGCCGGAAATACCAGCGTAATTGTTGTTGATCCGGCCAAGTTAAAAGCAAAATCTTTTGGGCTTTGGCAATTTATTGTTATTGTTTTATCTTTGTTGTTAATAGGAGTAACCTTTATAAAATACAAAAAGAAAAAAAGTTCCAAAGCTTAATCATGAAAAAAAAGTTTCTTTTAGCATTTATTGCCGCTCTATTCTTCCTTGTGCTGAACGTAGGTTCGGCTAAGGCCGCTTCTTTGTATTTTTCGCCCAGCACCAAGGAAGTCTCCGTCGGTAATATAGTAAATGTTCAGGTGTTAATAAATACAGATAACAGGCCCATAAATAATTCCCAGGCTGTAATTAATTTTCCAACTGATTTACTGGAAGTGGTTTCGCTGTCAAAGTCCGGGTCAATTTTTTCTTTGTGGGTAGAAGAGCCCGCTTTTTCCAACCAGGCCGGCACGGTTTCTTTTAACGGCGGCCTTCCAACTCCCGGCTACGCCGGAGCTTCGGGCGCGGCTTTAACTATTTCCTTTCGCGCTAAAGCTTCAGGGTCGGCGTCTATTTATTTTTCTTCCGGTTCTGTATTGGCAAATGACGGTTTAGGGACCGAGCTGCTGCAAGCTAAAGGCCAGGCGCAGTTTATTTTAGTTCAAGCCAAAGATACCCCTGTCCCTGAGAATAAGGCAGGAGACCAGAATGCGGAAAATAAAAATATCACTCCCGCTGCCAGCGCGCAGTTCCAGCCGCAAGCCGCGGTTTATTCCGCCACTCATCCGGATAGCAACAAATGGTACAATCAAACCAAGGCAATATTTTCGTGGAAGCTGCCGCCGGGGACAAGCGCCAGCCAAACTTCCTTTGACAGCACAGCGTTGTCGGTGCCCAGGGTGTTGCGCAAGCCGGCTGTGAGCACTATTGCCGTTGAAGATATTAAAGACGGTACCTGGTATTTTAACTCCAGATTTTTAGTTAATGGGGCTTGGACAAAAACAGCCGCTTATAAAGTGCAAGTGGATACCGCGGCGCCGGAAAGTTTGGCAATTAATCAAGGTGACAGCAAGACCTTGCCGATAATTTCAGCTCACGACGCTCTTTCAGGCATTGATTACTTTTTAGTAAAAATTGACGGCCAAGAAGCTATAAAAATTCCGGCTAAAGACGGTTCCGCCTCAATTTTATCGGAAGGCATTTCTTCCGGAATGCACTTGGTGGAAGTTGAAGCCTATGATTTTGCGGGCAACCTTGCATCCGCCAAAGCCAATATTGAGTTTAAACAACAAGCGGTTTTGGCAATTAAGGATTATTCCGCGGAGATTAAAGAAGGGGGCAGGATTAAAGCTCAAGGACAAGCTCCGGCTAATTCAAAAGTAAATATTTTATTAACAACCGAGGATGGCATTAGCCGGGCTTATGTGGTGAAATCGGACGAACTTGGTAATTTTTCTTTCCGCAGCGAGCCAATAGCCGCCTTGGGTTCCTATGTTATGTGGGCAGAAGTAGCGGATTTAAAGTCGGCCCGTATTATTATAAATGTTAAACAAACATACTTGACCAGAATTGCCGGTGTAATGTCCCTTGTTTCCGGCTTACTTACTATTGAAAATATTATTATTGCAATCCTGTTTATTTTTGCAATTTTTGGCTGGCTAAATTATTTTATGCTAAGAAGAAAGCAAGCTGGCCATAGAAAATAAAACCTAAAAATAAATAACAGGGCGGCTAGTTTTAGCCTGCCCTGTTATTTTATAGCACTTCAGCATAAAGTTTTAAAAAGTCTAAAATTAAGCGGTTAAACAGAAAATTTTTGCGGACTGTGTTTTTACCTTCTGCACCCAATTTTTTAGCCAGTGAGGGGTTTTGAATAATCTGAATAACTCGTTTAGCGCATTCGGCCGGGGATTTAACAATAAATCCGTTACGGCCATTTTTTATTTGCGCCTTAATTCCTAAAGCATTTCCGCCAATTACCGCCTTGCCCTTCCACAGGGCTTCGGTGACGGTAAGCCCAAAACCTTCCCGCAAAGACTTTTGCAAAATCACATTCGATTGGCTTTGAAGGGCGTTTATCCAGGTTTGGTATGCAGTGTCGGAAAGAGTTTTTTTCCCGTGCAAAAAAATATCGGGATCGTTTTGGTGCTCCATTTTTAGCCGGTTATAAATTCCTTCGGCCTGCGGGTCATCTTTTGCTTCCATTACTCCTTCTAAAACCAGCTGCAGTTTTGGAATAGTTTTTTTGGCCAGATAATAACTTTCTATTACCCCTTCCGGATCTTTCCAGGGGTCGAAGCGGGAAATTTGCGCCATTATTGGCCTGGTTGTATCTATGCGAAAATGTTTGAAGAGTTGCAAAATTTGTTTTTTGCTTAGGGCGTGGTTTTTTAAAGTAAATGGACTTATGGCCGGGTAGCTTACCAGCAGCTTTTTTTTATTCAACCACGGAGGAGCGTATTGTTTGTGGCTTACAATAACTTTGTCGGCTTTTTCTAAAAATGGTTTGAGGGTTTGAAGCATAGATTTATTTGCCGAAGATGTGTCAATGTGCAAACGAACCACGGTGGAAACTGAAGCGGGCAAGTAGTCTATTAGCGGAAGGGTTTGCGGGTCGTGCAAAATTACAACAGTTGGCTGGGGCGATGAACTAATAATTTTTTGCAGTTCCATTCCTGGTTTGGCCAGTTTATTGGTATAGTATTTTTTTTCCGGTTCAGAAAGAAAGCCTTTTTGCCCTTGCAGCAGGTTGTGAATTTTTTTGGTAATAAAAAAGAATTGTTTTGGCAATTGCAAAACCAGCCAGGAAGAATTTACCCCTAAACTTTTTTCCAGAGGAACTTGGTTTTTCAACAATTCCGCCACCCCGCCGCCTATGGCGGCAGAGTTAATATGAATAATCCGAGCGCCTTTAAGCTGCCGGGCCAGGTTTATGCATTTATTAAATCCAGCCGGATTAAATTGGCGATAAGGCCTGAACTGCTGCTTTGCCGGATTTACGGCAAGTAATGTTTTCATACACTGATTTTATCATATTTAAAAAATTTTGTTTCTCGCTCACTATTAAAGCAAAATTAATTTTTAGCCTTATAATTAAGCGTAATTTTGAATAATTAAGCTGTTTTATTACCCACAGGGTGATATAATAGAGGCAGGAAGTAAATTAATGTTACCAGGGTGGTGGTCAGGGATTTAGGAAAAACTAAAGCCGGCTGCGCCCGTTTTTTTTAGCAAAGATAATTTTTATGAAACAACTTCTAGCATCAATTGCTGCTGTGGTTATTGTGGTGAGCTTGGTGGTAATTGGTTTTACTTACACCCAAGTTCACCAGCAGCAGGCTTCGTTAATGGATGACTTGCAGCGGCGCAGCACACTGTTAGCCGATAGTTTCAAGGAGTCAATTCGTCCCGCTTATGTTGTGAAAGCGACCTCAACTTTGCAGAGTTTGCTGAACAAATTTGCAGGGAGAGAGCGCCTGCTTGGTTTGGCCGTGTTTGACAATAAAGGGGAATTATTCGCAGTCTCAGCCGGCCTGCCGAATGAATTAGTAGAAGATCCGCAAATTCCGGAAAAATCCATGGATTCCGACAGCGCGGTCGGCGCATTTTCTCCGCAGATGCCGGGCAAAGTTTATATACTTGCATCTCCGCTGCATCAGGACGAAAAAGTTATCGGTTCCGTTGTTGTATATCAACGCGCTGATTATATAGACGCGAGCATATCTGACACTTGGAAAAATAATTTACTTCGTTTGCTGGTCCAGTCGCTGTTGTTTGCCATTGCGGTGGTATTAATTTTGCGCTGGATTATTTACGCCCCGATAGTTAAAATGGCGGAGGCGATTCGCCAGGCCCGCAGCGGCCAGGCCGGTGGAGATTCCGCTATGCAAAAAAGCCACGGATTTTTTAAGCCGATTGTAGCGGAAATAACAAAAATGTCCCAGAGTTTGGTGCTGGCTAGAACCGCTGCTAGCGAGGAGGCGAGAATGCGCCTGGAGAAAATTGACTCGCCCTGGACGGCAGAGAGGCTTAAGGAATTTTTTAAGGCTTATTTTAAAGAAAGAAAAATTTTTGTTGTTTCCAACCGCGAGCCTTATATACATTCTAAAATAAAAAATGAAATAACCTGGGAGGTTCCGGCCGCTGGTTTGGTTACCGCGCTTGAGCCGATAATGGAGGCCTGCGGCGGCATGTGGCTGGCTCACGGCTCCGGCAGCGCGGATAAAATTACATCTGACGCGGAAGGAAAAATTCAAGTTCCTCCGGAAGAACCCCAATATACGTTAAAGAGAATTTGGTTAAATGAAAAAGAAATTCAGGGGCACTATGTTGGATTTTCAAACGAAGCGCTATGGCCGCTTTGCCACATGGCCCACACCAGACCAATTTTTCGAAAAGAGGATTGGCTGCAGTACCGAAAAGTTAACGGCAAATTTGCCCAGGCGCTATTGGCGGAAATAAAAAATGTTCAGCGCCCGGTTATTTTAATTCAGGACTATCATTTTGCCCTGCTGCCCGAGATGATAAAAAATAGCCGCCCCGACGCGGAAGTGGGAATGTTTTGGCATATTCCCTGGCCAAATGCGGAAGTTTTTAGCGTGTGCCCCTGGCGCAAGGAAATTTTGGAAGGGATGTTAGGCGCGGATGTTTTAGGCTTTCATACCCAGCAGTATTGCAATAATTTTTTGGAAACCGTGGGCAAGGAAATTGAATCCTTAACGGATTTGGAAAAATTTGCCATTACCCACAAAGGCCACACTACGTATATAAAACCCTTTCCTATTAGCGTGCCGTTTAGCAATACCGAGGCGGAAGATGTGCCGCACAAGTCGGAACTTTTAGAAAAATTGGATTTAAAGCCAAAGTTTTTAGGCGTTGGCGTGGACAGATTGGATTATACAAAAGGAATTATGGAACGGTTTAAGGGGTTGGAGTTCTTTTTTGAAATGTATCCGGCCTATAAAGAGCAGTTTACTTTTGTGCAGATTGCCCCGCCGAGCCGCGAAGGAGTGGAAAAATACCGCCAGTTTAACGCTGAGGTAACTCGCGAAGCGGAGCGGATAAACAATAAATATGAAAACAATGGCTGGAAGCCTATAGTTTTATTAAAAGAAAATCATACCCACGAGGAAATTTTTCCGCTATATCGGGCGGCGAACATTTGTTTGGTTACCCCGCTGCACGACGGTATGAATTTGGTGGCTAAGGAGTTTGTTTCCGCCAGAAACGACGAAGCCGGAGTTCTGGTGTTGAGCCAGTTTACCGGGGCGGCGCGCGATTTGAAAGACGCAATTATTATAAATCCTTATAGCGCGGAGGAAACGGCTGAGGCAATTTATAAAGCCATTACTATGCCGGCCGCCGAACAGCACAGGCGAATGAAAAAAATGCGCGAGGCGGTAAAAAATTATAATATTTACCGTTGGGCGGCGGAATTTTTAAGGGCCATTATTAATTTAGGTTAAAATGAAATATGTATTTGATTGCTTGCCGGAAATAAAAAGAAAATTAAAGCGTCCTTTGTTGATGCTGGATTTTGACGGCACATTAAGCCCCATTGCGCCCACCCCGGGTTTGGCAATTTTACCCGAGCCTGTCCGCGTTAAGCTGCGGGCTTGCGCTGGCCGGTTTCCGGCGGCAATAATTTCAGGGCGGGCTTTAGCCGACGTGCAAAAGAAGGTCGGGCTAAGCACTCTGTCTTATGCCGGCAACCATGGCCTGGAGTGGAAGATAGCTGGCAACAAGGAAATAGTTGCCGAAGCAAATTTGGCGGTAAAAAGCTTCCCGGCCATTATTCAATGGTTTAAACAGGCTAAAAAAAATTATCCGGGGACATTGTTAGAAAATAAAAAATATTCATTGTCTTTGCACTATCGCTTGTTAAGCCCAAAGCTTATTTTTAAATTTAAGCGCGAAGTTAAAAAAGCTGTCGGCCCGTTTTTAAAGACGGGTAATATAAAAGTTGTCCACGGTAAAATGGTAATTGAATTGAGGCCAAATATAAATTGGAATAAGGGGAAAATCGCGTTGTTTTGCTTAAATTATTACCAAAAAAAGTTTATGCAAAAATTTGCTCCCATTTATGTGGGTGACGACACTACAGATGAAGACGCTTTTGCAGCAATAAAACAAGGGGTAAGCATTCGGGTCGGGAAGAAAAATGGCAGCCGGGCAAAATATTATTTAAAAAATCAAAGGGAAATTGAGCAGTTGCTAAAATGGCTTAGCGAATCTTTTTAAAATGTTGTAAACTTAAGGTAAGAAAAAATAATTGAATATATGAAAATAAAAAACATTGCAATGCTTATAGTTTGGGTAGTAGTTGCCGAATTAGCAGGGGGCATTGGCTCAATTTTTACGGCGCCAAATATTGCCTCCTGGTATACCGAATTAGTTAAACCAAGTTTTAACCCGCCGTCATGGGTTTTTGGCCCGGTATGGACAACGCTATTTTTATTTATGGGTATTGCGGCGTTTTTGGTTTGGCAAAAAGGCTGGGACAGAAAACAGGTTAAAATCGCGCTCGCGGTTTTTATGGCGCAATTAGTTTTAAATGTGGCTTGGTCGGCAATATTTTTTGGCCAACGTAATTTAGGCGGGGCTTTTGCGGAAATAATTATTTTGTGGCTGGCAATTTTGGCCAACATAATTTTATTTGTCAAAATTTCAAAAAAAGCCGCGTGGCTGCTGGTGCCCTATATTTTATGGGTAAGTTTTGCCGGATTTTTAAACTTTACAATCTGGCAGATAAATTCTCATCCGCCGATTAATAAAACTTTGCCGATTGGCTATTCCTTAGATTCCTATAAAGTGGAAAAAGTTTTGGACATTGCCTGTAAGGTTGATAATGATTGCCAGACGCCCCCGGAGTATTTAATGCGTTCCAACTGCCCCTATACTTCCGTCTGCTCTCAAAACAAGTGTAATGTGGTTTGCCCCAATTATAAAAGGTAGAAGTTTGGTTCGATGGCCTAGAGTCACAGCAAAAATTTTAGGCCGCCGGGAAATTTTCCTCGCGGCCTTTTATAGTATTAATAATTAATTTTAATTTTATGAAAAAAATAATTGTTTTTAATTTAGTTACCGTGGACGGTTATTTTGCCGGGCCAAATGGAGAAATAGATTGGCATAAGGTTGACGATGAATTTAATGATTTTGCCATCAAGCAGCTGCAAGAAGCGGGCAGTTTATGGTTTGGCCGCGTAACATACGAATTGATGGCAAATTATTGGCCAAGCGAACAGGTGTTAAAAACCGATCCGATAGTGGCCGGCTTAATGAATTCTTTGCCAAAAGTAGTTTTTTCTAAAATGCTGCAACATCCCGATTGGCAAAATACGCAATTGGTTAAAGATATTGATGTTGAGGAAATTAAAAAAATAAAAACACAGCCGGGCAAGGATATTTATATTTTTGGCAGCGGCCAGTTGGTTCAACAATTTACCGCTATGGGGCTGGTTGATGAATACAGGTTAATGGTTAACCCTGTTGTTTTAGGAGAAGGCAAGCCTTTGTTTAAAGGCAAGAATAATAAACAGAATCTCAAATTTATTCGCAGCAGAGAATTTAAAAATGGCAATGTGTTGATGGTTTTTGAGCCTTTAATGCGATAATTTATATACAAACAAATTCGCCGTCCCGCTCTTTTTATCAAAGGGCGGGACGGCGTTTTTGCATTACTTCAACGTCAACAATTTTCGCAGGTCGTGCCGGAGCTGGGCTCCGGCTGAGCCTTTTAAAGACTTGAGGATTGGTCCGTACAGCCTGCGGATAACATCGTGCTCGCGCTCGTAGTTCCGCATGGCCATTGGGTCATGCGGCGAAGGGGTGGTTGCGAGGCCATATTGCCGGTAGTAGACCGTGGCGGCATTTAATGCGCCCAAGTTGGCAAAGCCTTCCTTAAAGACATGACTAAGTTGCCGCCAGATGTTGCCATCTATGGGGTGCCAGTTTCTTTTTAGCACTTCCAGTTGCAATTGGGCGGCCTCCGGTCCCAAGAAGACCAGTGGTTCGTTGTCCGTTCGCTCATAGTCGCGGCTAAAAGCGAAAAGAGAGCGTTTGATTGTCGGAACTGAGACCAGAGTCTCAGTGGTTTGCCGGGAGGAAAGAAAATAATCATCCGGCACAAGTCTTACATACGATGGCGGCCTCGTTGCCACCCATTGGCCAAAGGCCAAAGAGGTAGAAAGTAATGCGAGAGTTGCAAGTTTCATCTATGCCTCCTTGGCTAGATAAAGCAACCTTATATAAATTTGAGAGATTTGTCAAAAAATTTTGCTAAAAATGTGAAGAGCCGGCAGACGCATTGTGCGCTTGCCGGCCCTTTGGAGACGTTATGTCCGTTAAGTGTTTGCGGTTGGCCGCAGACACGTGGTTAGGTTTCATGTTCCCTCAGCGAAGTGCTGAGGGGAAAGTTAGCTACCGTTGTTGAGCGCCCCCGACAAGATGTCGGAGGGAAAGTCAATCGCCGAGGTATACTTCCTCGACCGCGTCCGCAGCGGCATTGGAGGGGCCGCTACGAGCCACGCCGGTTGGGCTGTTGCCCGCCACAGTGGCGTTAGTGCCGTTGTTGGGGATCGCCGCAACATTGGTCGCTACGTTTCCACTGTCGGATCTTCCCACGATGTTGGCAGACGCGCCGACGACCGTGGTGTTGTTGGCGACACGAATCGCCGCTTCGTTGACGTTGATCGCGCCGGCTTTTTCCTCACTGATGATGATCAGTGCGCTGCCGTTGTCACACGTCGCCGTTTCGACATAGACCATGGCTGCATTAACGTTCTTTGAGCCCGGAGGTGGGGGGCCAGCAAACGCCACACAGGTGGTCAGAAGAGCAAGCGCCAGGGGGAGATTGATTTTGAGAATCATTCGAACTCCAGTGGTGTGTCTTCTACACAGAAGCCATAGGCTGACTTAAAGGCATGAAGCCTAGAAATCCTCCTACAGATTTGCATAAAAAGATTCTACTCCTGGGGGAAAAAGTTGTCAAATGGTTAGATAAGGATATAAGGATACAAGGATAATGTATAGAGAGAATTGTTACTTTTTGTTATAATTAAGGTATTATTGTGTAGCATGAATTAAGAATTAAGAATCATGTATTAAGAATTAAGGGTAGAAACATAAATAATTAAATAAAAATATGGAAAATTCAAAGGGTGCGGCAATTTTGGCCTTAGGAATAATTATTGCATCTGCCATTGGCGCGGGCGCATTTTATAAAGCAAAAAGCTTGGACAATATTTTGTCTGTAACAGGTTCAGCCAAGCGCAAAGTAACCTCTGACCAGGTAAAGTGGACGGCAGGCTTTAGCCGAACCATTTTTGACGGCAATTTAAAAGGCGGATACAGCCAAATGGCTCAAGACACAGAATTGGTTAAGAAATTTTTAGTTGGCCAGGGATTAAAAGACAGCGATATAAATATTTCCCCCGTGTATATGGAGCAACCGGGGCTTTACGACAGGCAAAATTATCCTAACGCGGACAAGCAATATATTTTAAGGCAAACAGTGGAAGTGCAGTCTGCTGATGTAGAAAAAGTTACGGAACTTTCTAAGAAAACCGATCAGCTCATTAATCAGGGAGTTGTGTTTGCCACCCAGGGAGTGGAATATTATTACAGCAAGTTGCCGGACTTAAGAGTTGAACTGCTTTCCGATGCCGTAAAAGACGCGCAAGTGCGCGCGGACAATATTGCCAAAAGCAGCGGACAAAGCGTTGGCTCTTTGCGCTCCGCATCTATGGGCGTAGTCCAGGTCTTGGCGCCAAATTCCGTGGATGTTTCCGATTATGGACAATATGACACTTCTAAAATAGACAAAGAAGTAATGGTAACAGTTAAAGCCGGGTTTTCAATGAAGTAGGGGACGGGGAGCATTTAGAATTTAGCATATTGCATTTAGAATATAGATAAAATCCTTAGTTTCAATATTGAAACTAAGGATTTTTGTATTGACAAGACTTTTCCGTTATAGTATCTTTTATATACTTTACCCTGAAAGTTTAAGGGGTAAGAACAAGTCAGAAGGAGTGGAAAGATGCAGTTGAATTTGAAGAGTGTCATATTTCGTTTCTGGGAAAACAAAGAGATCAGAAACCAATCGTACACCTTCGGGCTCGCGCTGGTCACCATTGTTGGCGGCCGGTTTGCTTGGATTGCCTGGCATTATGGTACCCACATTGATCGCTTTCTGGCGATCGTAGCTGGGGCTGCAATGATCGCCATCGCAGTTGTCACGATGTACCGTTTCTCAGCGGTCGATCCTGTACAGACAATTCATCAGGCTCACGCCTGGCCAGGAACGGCCGAAAGGGCGGTCCCCAGTCCAGGCGAACATCGCGCTGCGGCTGCGGCTATTGCTGCTAGCAACCAAAGCATGGCTGCAGGAGCCCGCGCTCTGGGACCGCCCAGCCGAACCCTGTTCCGTTAGCTACGATCCTCTTGCCGAGATTCGAAGTCGGCAGCAGGATAACATCAAAAAAGGCGTCGACCCGGTTGTCGGCGCCTTTTTCTTTTGCTCAAAGGGGTTTATAATAAATATGTTTACTGATGTGTAGTTCGACCATTTATGGGCCGATAAATCGGCAAACTACCATTATTTATAAGTACCAATTTTATGGCAGAACATTATAAAAGAGATTTTCCTGCTCGGGAAATAAAGGACGAGCCGGAAGCAATGGTTTTTGGTAATGGTTTCAGCACATCAGGTTTTAGGGAGTTTAGCGATCATTTAGAGGCCTTGTGGACCCATGGATTGAATAATAGGCAATTAAGCGGGCCGGAAAAAGCCGTGCTTAATGATATGTACGGGAAAGCTCTTATTTTACAAAATTTTTTAGTAAAGCATGGCGGCGACTATTCACACTGTGTTGCCTGGGTAAAAGGCCTAATGGCGGATATGGAAAAAGCCAGGGAGCTTTCGGGAAAAAGCGGTATTGGGTTTATAAAAAAACAAGCAGAAGCGATTTTAGAAAAATTTAACATTGCAGAAATGGAGCGGATTTATGAAAAATAAGACAAAAAAGAAAATAGCTTTTTTTGACATTGACGGAACCATTTTTCGCTCTTCTTTAGTAATTGAGTTAAGCCACGCGCTGGTGGACGCGGGTATTTTTCCAATGGCCGCCAGGCAGCAAATTGCCAAAGAGTATTTGGCTTGGCTAGACCGCAGAGGCACTTACGAGGCTTACATAAATAAAGTTGTAAAAATTTATGTTAAATATATTGCCGGGAAAAAGTTTAAGGCGGTGGACAATGTAGCCAAGCGGGTAATTGCTTTTCAAAAGGACCGCACTTATAGGTATACCAGAGATTTAATTAAAAGGCTCAAAAAACAAGGCTATATTTTAGCCGCGGTTTCCGGCTCACCGTCATATATAGTAAAAGAGTATGCGCAAACTATTGGGTTTGATGTATTTTTTGGCACTGAGCTGGAAGTTTTAAACGGAATTTTTACCGGCAAGGTTAAAAATTTAGACTCAGCTTTAAATAAGGCTAAAATTGTAAAAAATTTGGCAAAAGCATTTTCCGCGGATTTAAAACAATCTTTGGCCGTAGGGGATACCGAAAGCGATATTGTTATGCTTGAGCTGGTTGGCATGCCGATTGCGTTTAACCCTAATTTAGAATTGGCAAAAATGGCAAAAAAGAAAGCCTGGACGGTAATCGCGGAAAGAAAAGACGTAATATATGAGTTAAGGGATATTAGGCTGATATAATACGAAGCATTATAATCCGTGCCTACCGGCAGGCAGGCGAACGCTACAAATAACACCGAAAAGACATCTTTGTTTGGCGTCATTCTGAAGGCCTTTAGGCCTGAAGAATCTATTTTAACACCATGAAGTCATTTTTTGTTTATATTATGACGAATAAAAGTCACACTGTGTTATACACCGGGGTGACAAACAATATAGTTAATAGAAGTTATCAGCATAAAAATAAGCTGGTGAAAGGTTTTACTTCGAAATATAATGTGACGAAATTGGTTTATTATAAAGAGCTTGGAACAGCGCCAGAGGCAATAGCGGAAGAAAAAAAGATTAAAGGATGGGTCAGGCAGAAAAAAATTAATTTAATTAATAGTCTTAATCCCGATTGGAGAGACTTGTCTTTAAGCTTTTGAGATCCTTCCCCTCGTCTGACTCGGGGTCAGGATGACGCCAAATTTTTACTGATTTATCAGGGTTATCATAAACAAATAGTTTCGACCCCTCTTGCCAGGAGGGGAGGCATAAAAACAAAAAGAAAAAAGTTTGCTATAATTCATTCATGGTAGATTTTAATGAAATAAAAAAACAATTTAAAGGCGAAGTTTTAACTGACGAGGCTACGCTGCATAGCTACAGCCGCGATGCCAGTATTTTTGAAATTATGCCGGCCTGCGTGGTTAAGCCAAAAGACGTGGCGGATGTAAAAGCCTTGGTGAAATGGGTTAGCCAAAATAAGGCAGCTAATCCCGGATTATCTATAACAGCGCGTTCTGCCGGAACCGATATGTCCGGCGGAGCTATTAATAATTCCATTTTAGCCGACTTTCCGGCGCACTTTAACCGCGTAGAGATGTTCGGCAAAAATTTTTCCGTGGCCGAGCCCGGAGTTTATTACCGCGACTTTGAAAAAATGTCACTGGAACGGGGGCTAATTTTGCCCTGTTATACCGCGTCTAAAAGTTTAAACACTTTAGGCGGAATGGTGGGGAATAATTCCGCCGGAGAAAAATCTTTGGCATATGGGCAGACCAAGGATTATGTGGAAGAGCTTAATGTTATTTTGTCCGACGGTAATGAGTATGTTTTTAAGGACTTGGACGACAGGGAGCTGGAAAGCAAGCTTAAATTGCCCGGGTTTGAAGGAGAAATTTACCGAAAAACTTTCCGCTTGGTAAAAGACCATTACGATTTAATTCAAAAAGCCAAGCCGACAACCAGCAAAAATTCGGCCGGATATTTGTTATGGGAAATTTGGAACAAAAGCCGTTTTAATCTTGCTAAGTTAATTACCGGCTCGCAGGGAACTTTGGGGCTTGTTACCAAAATTAAGTTTCGCTTGGTTAAGCCGAAGCCAAAAAGCGAGTTGCTGGTTATTTTTTTGAAAGATATGCAAAAATTGGGGGAGATAATAGACTGCATTGCCGCCTACAAGCCGGAAAGCTTTGAGAGTTTTGACGACCATACTTTTAAATTGGCTATGCGTTTTTTGCCGGATATGATAAAGCGAATGAAAGGCGGCCTTATTTCCTTGGGTTTAAAATTTTTGCCGGAGTTATGGATGACTTTAACCGGCGGCGTGCCAAAATTAATTTTAATTGCTGAATTTACCGGGGAGACAGAAACGGAAATTTATCAAAAATTATTTATGGCGGAAAAGGAAATTCAAAGCAAATTCCGCTTAAAAACCCATATTACACAGAGCCCGCAGGAAGCGGAAAAATATTGGATTATTCGCCGGGAAAGTTTTAATTTGTTGCGGCAGCACAGCAAAGGCCTTTCAACCGCGCCTTTTATAGACGACATTGTGGTGCATCCGGCGCAATTGCCGCAGTTTTTGCCGGAATTAAATGCTATTTTGGCTAAATATCCTTCGCTTATTTACACAATAGCCGGACATATGGGTGATGCTAATTTTCATATAATCCCGCTTATGGATTTAAGCCGCGCCGACCAGCGGATGATAATTCCGAAACTTGCGGATAAGGTTTATGATTTAGTTTTAAAATATAAAGGGAGTATAACCGCCGAGCACAACGACGGCTTAATTCGCAGCCCATATTTGGAAAAAATGTATGGTTCGGAAATAACCGCCTTATTTAAGGAAGTAAAAGAAATTTTTGATCCGCAAAATATTTTTAATCCGGGCAAAAAAGTCGGCGCCAGTTTGGAATATGCCATGGCGCACATAAAAAAGTCATAAATTTTTACCCGCGGCTCTTGCGCGCCGGGCGGTTTTTTAATACAATTAAATATCATGTACTATTTTGCATACGGTTCCAATATGAATTTAGAGCATATGCGCCGCCTTTGCGGCTGGCATTTTCGCGTGCTTGGCGCGGCCATTTTGGAAGGGTATGAATTTGGTCCGGATATGAGAGGGTATGCCAACATCCGTCCGTCTGCGGGGGATAAGGTCTATGGCGTGTTGTATGAATTAGACGAAGAGCGCTTGTCTATTTTAGACGATTTTGAAGGCTATCCAAATGTATTTAACCGCATTGAAGTAGAGGTTTCCAAAGTCGGGGCCAGCGGCAACAAATATATTACATGGGTTTATTTGGAAAAGCCTGAACAGTTTGGCGGCTCTTATGTTAAAGAGGATTATTTAAAAAGAGTGATTATTGGCGCGCGCGAAAACCGCCTTCCGGAAGCTTGGATTGAAAAGTTAGAAAGTTATTTATAATTTTAGTTTAGACTGCCCCCGCCGGAGTGTGCGGGTTTTTTTGTGCCCAGACGTGCGAAACCCCGACAAGCCCGCAGGCTGTCGGGGTCCCAAAGTATTTGTATGAGCATAAAGGTCCTGATACCAGAAGAGATATCTTGAGATGCTCGCTTCAGAGCGAGGTCGAAGTTGTTTTGATCGATCTCCACTACCGTATAGCCGGCAAGTTGGCCTTTGTACCTGTATTCGACCACGTAGGCCCCGCTGGTTTTCGGTAATGGGTAGATTTCAACCGAGATCGGCCTCTGCCCGAGGTTGCGGAATTTGTTTTTAATTTCCGCGGCCAAGGGTTTGAGCCGGAGCTCCAGTTCGCGCTGCATCTTGGCGGCTGTGGCGTCGCCATAGTAGCTTACCAGGATTACCTTTTCTTGGTTGCTTTCGTTCTCACGTCCCAGCCAGGCGCAGAGCGCGAGGATTGGAATCATTTGCCAAACTCTGATAGTCATGTCGCCCTCCTTGGGTAACAGATTACGTAATATCATACGATAAATAGCCGTTGCCTGTCAATTGGTATTTGAGGTATAATATATAGAGAGAAATAATTCTATGCAAAGAAAAATCTTTAAAACCGGACACTCTTTGGCTGTAACTTTATCCCAAAGTTTGCTAAAGGAATTGGGTTTAAAAATGGGGGATGAAGTAAAAATAGTTTTGGGCAAAAATAAGGAAGAAATAGTAATTAGCCATGCTCAAAAAACCAGCCAGTTGGCGTTGGGTTTTAAATTAAGGCCTAAACTAGGCGGCAAGTAATTATGGACACGACAGTTTGCAGCCAAATTTATTTATTAAAACAGGCTCAAGTTAGCCTGCCGTTAAAGAAACGCGGATTTGGGGCAGGCTGGCATAATGGCTACGGCGGGAAAGTTGAGAGCGGTGAAAGTATAGAGCAGTCGGCGATTCGGGAACTTAAGGAAGAAGCAGGGGTGGTCGCAAAAAATGTGAGCAAGCGGGCGGTGTTAACTTTTAATTTTATTAATTCAGGAAAAAAAACTATTTCACATATTTATTGGTGTGAAGATTTTGCGGGAGAGCCGGTGGAAACGGAAGAAATGCAGCCATTTTGGTTTAAGTTTGCCGAAGCGCCTTACGAAAAAATGTGGCCGGATGATAAATTATGGTTTCCTAAATTCTTGGCAGGCGAAAAATTTGAGGCAGAGTTTGAGTTTTTAGATGACAAACCGACCATTGGCAAGTATAATATTAAAAATGTTGATTATTTAAGCAATTAATTTTACGGGAAAAGATATATGGAAAAGACAGTTTATATAAAAGTTACGGGCAAGGTTCAGGGGATTGGGTTTCGCTGGAGCGCTTACGAAAAATTCGTGGAACTGGGGCTTACGGGCAAAGCGGAAAACAGCAAAGATGGCGGAGTGGAAATTACCGCGACCGGAGAAGTGGACAAACTAAAAGAGTTGCTGCGTTGGGCGCAAAAAGGACCGCAAGGCGCTAAGGTGAATAATATGGAATATAAAACCGTGGAAGCGGAAAATGCTTCCCCGGAGGAAAGTACAAAAGAAAATTAATTTTAAATATATGTTTGGAGAAAAAGGATACGACCCTTACGCGCTTTATGAAAATGATGAGGGCGTTGAGAGTTTAAGGAGCCAGACTCCTAAAATGTTAGAGGCGGAACGAGTAATTGCACAAAATTTGATTGCAGCCAGGAAAGTTGCATCCGGCGAAACCGTTATTAATCCAAATAGCAGAAAAGATGTAAAATTATTGGCCGACCTGGTAACTTTTGTAGAATCGGAATGGGCGAGAAGGAGATTAGAGAAGGAGCCGGCGAGGAGCGAGACGGCGATTGCCGATATGGGTCAGCTTTTTGAGAAATTAAAGAACATGCAGCAAGGCTTGGAAACTGAAAAGGCGAGGCTAGAAAATGTTCATGGAAAGGGCGGGCTTTTTAAAAGAGTGAAAGGATTGTTGGGTAAGTAGTAAAATTATGAAAATAACCAAATTTGGACATTGCTGTTTGTTAATTGAAGAGGCGGGTTTAAGGCTTCTTACCGATCCCGGTATTTTTACCGTGGCCGCACATAGCGTGGTCCAAAACTTGAATGCCATAATTATTACCCATGAACACGCAGACCATTTCCATCTGGAATCATTAAAGGAAATTTTAAAGTTAAATCCGCAGGTAAAAATTTATACCAACAAGTCCGTAGGCGCGTTATTACAAAAAGAAGGCATTAACTTTATGCGCGTCGAAGATGGCGAAATTGCCATGATGGGCGAATTAAAGCTGGAGGGTTTTGGCAGCAAGCACGAGGAAATTTACCAGGATTATGGCCAGGTGGAAAATACTTCTTATTTTATTGGGCCGCGTTTGTTTTATCCGGGAGACGCATTTTATGCGCCGAACCGCGAAGTGGAAATTTTGGCTTTGCCGGTAGTCGGCCCGTGGATGAAAATTTCCCAAGCTATTGAATACGCCAAAAAAATTCGTCCCAAAGTTGCTTTTCCGGTTCACGATGGAATTTTAAAAAATCCGGCGCTGGTCCATACCCCGGCGGAAAAATATTTAAAGGAAAACGGAATTGACTTTAAGCCTTTGCTGGAAAACGGAATTTTGGAAATATAATTTATGAAAAAAATATTTGTTATTATCCTGGGATTGCTTGTCGTCGGATGCCTGGGTATTTTTTTGTTTAGATATTATATTAGCTCGCCAAATTTAAACAGTAATTCCAGAGATGATAAGCTGGCAGGTATGCATTATTCTTATTTTAGCCAGCCGGAGTTTTTTAATCAGGCTTATAGTTCCGCCAAGTCAGAGGTTTATGAGCCAAATGCAAAAGCGATTTTAGTTAACCATCATCTTTTGGCAGGGCATTTTATTGCTGAGAGTTTTGAGGTTGTTGCCACAGACTCTCCGGTAACAGTTTTGCTCATTAGTCCAAATCATTTTTCTTCAGGCTTAGCTCCAATAATCACCTCAAAATATTCATGGCAAACGCCATTCGGGATTTCACCGGCGAATACAAAATTAATTGATGAACTGGAAAAAAATAACTTAGCTAGTGTGGAGGAAATGCCTTTTGAGCAGGAACATGGGGTTTCCGGAATTGTCCCCTTTATAAAGAAATCTTTACCCAACGCTAAAATTGTCCCGGTTATTTTTAACGATAAATTATCTTTAGCGCAGTCGTTGGAAGCGGCGGATAAATATTTTAAAATTTTACCTGAAAATGTTTTGCTGGTTGGCAGCTTTGATTTTTCTCATTATTTATCGTCGCGAGCGGCTGACTTCCATGATCTAGAAAATTTATCAGATATAGAAAGTTTTAACTTTAACAGTTTGTATAAGTTGGATATTGATTCGAGGCCCGGCCTGGCATTTTTTCTGGAGTTATTAAAAAATTATCGGGCACAGCAGTTTAATATTTTGGAGCAGTCTAATTCGTCGAAACTAACAAAAGCAGATTTTTTGGAGACAACAAGCTATATTACTGGTTATTTCACTAATGGTGAGCCAAAAATACAAGGTTGGAACACCCTTTTGAGTTTAGGCAGGGTTGTGCCGTCGGGCACATTAAATAAAAAAATTCAGTTGGGAATGCTAAAGTATTTGCAAAGATTATTTTATGGTCAGGATAATACTTTTGCATTTCAGACAAAAACTGATGGTAGTATTCAACCTCAGGAAGACATAACTTTTATTGCCGATGACCAACTAATTCAACCGCTGGGACCGTTAAAAGTCGCAATTCTTAATTGCGCTGGTTCAGAAAAATTTGCAATCCAAGCTATAGACCGCGGTGCAGATTTAGCGGTTTGCCAAAGCGCATCAAAAAACAGGGTTATTTTTTATAAAAGTAAACTAGTAATTTATGCGGCTGGGGATTTATTGAACGATAAATTATCGGAGTTAGGACAAAAGAGCATGGCGGTTGGATTGGCTTATAAAGATGATAGTTTAAGGGTAGTTTTATTCCCTATAGCAAATGACAAGGGCGAGCTTAAATTGCTAGTCGGGGCGCAAAGTGATATAGTATTGACAGAAATGGCAAATAATTCTTTAATTAGCCCAGACTTGAAGAAACAAATTTTAAAAGGACAATTACAATTAATTACGAATAATTAATTTATGGATCAAATTACTCCTCCGGAAATACCCCAGCCGAAAATGCCGGGAAAACTTTCAACAAAGTCGGTTGTTTTAATTATTACGTTGGTGGTTGTATTTATTGCATCTTGCGTCGCCGGTTTTTCTTGGTACCAAAAAAAGCAAAATGTTAAAACAGATTCTTTACAGAACGGCATGACTAGGGTGGTGGTTACTGATAATCCATTTCCAGAGCCAATCGCTTATACTCAAGCAACCGACACAGTCCCTAATGGTGGGGGAGAGGTATTGTCCCCACTTACAAATTTATTTAATTGCACAACCACCACAACTTCAGCCAAAAAGAACAGCGGCGAAATTGTTTGGCAAAAACCGCAATTAATTTCCGGCGGAGAAATATTTACCTCAGGCAATCCGTTTTATGGCAAACCTAATTTTTATAAATTAGGCCATTTTGCTGCCGGAAACTATGCTGGAGCCGATTTATTTTTAGTTGATGAGCTCTGCGAAGGTCCCTGCACAGACAATTTTTATTATCTTGTAAAAAAAGACGATAAGCTGGCTATATTGCAAAAAGAATCTGTGAGCCAATTCACTCCTCAGGGAGAAAGCGTGCCAGGCGTGGGTGTGGATAATAACTACAGTATATCTGACAAGGTTTACCCAAATTCAATAAATGGCCCTCAGGGTCAGGTGCTGGATTTGGTCAGTCAACAGCGCAGCTTTAAGGCTTTTTGCGCCGATAATAAGATTAAGGCTTTTACTGACCCAGCTTTAGGAGATGTCTATACTGACCCTGTTGATAAAATTATTCCCGGAACTATTCCGAATTACGGTTTTTATGTGCAATCACCCGATGGTTCCCAAGTTGATTATAAGTTTAGTTTGGGTTTTGCTGGCGCCGACAATGTACCGCAATTGACCTGGAATAATAATGTAAAAAATACCGATGAATATATTTATACCGACCATACCCGATGCGGAAGTTATAACTATGTTTCAGTTATTACTGCCGATACCTTCAATTTTGATTCGGATTTAACAGTGGCGGGAGTAACGATAGATGGTCAGACGGTTTTTGAATTTAAAAATCCAAACCATCAATTTTTAAAAGACTTTTATGATAATACATATTATCCCGCCAATGGAGATGAAAAAATGCCTTATGCGCAATTTGTAAAGTCGCATCCTGTATTTTTTTGGAAAGACGGTTTTGGAAGGCTGGTTAAATTTCAGAAAAGTACTTTGTTGCCTGTGGCAGAATGCGGCAAGCCGGTAATTTATTTGTATCCTACAAAGCCCCAGGAAGTTTTTGTTAAAGTAAGTCCGGTTGGTGGAATGTCAAAGTCTGACCCTGAATATGGCAACGGTTGGCAGGTCTTTGCCGAGCCAGATGGCAAATTAACCGAAAAAATAAGCGGGTTAAATTATCCATATTTATTTTGGGAAGGCCGCGGAGGAATTTATGAGTCGCCAAAAAAAGGTTTTGTTGTTAAACAATCAGACGTTAGCAAATTTTTAGACGACAAACTCGCAATGTTTGGATTAAACCGGAAAGAGACGGTTGATTTTAAAGAATTTTGGCTTCCCCGAATGCAAGGCTCCCCATATTATTTTATAAGTTTTATGGGAAATGAGGTTATGGATATGCTGGCGCCTTTGGATGTTTCGCCTAAACCTGACACAGTAATTCGGGTGCTGATGGATTTTACGCCGTTAGATAAAAAAATTACTGTTGATGAATATAAAATTCACACTCCCCAAAGGAAAGGTTTTGTGGTGGTTGAGTGGGGAGGGGTATTAAGAAAATAGTTTAAATTGTGTTTTTTTCTAAATAGATTTTTTATGAAAAAAATATTTGTTATTTGGATAATAATTATTCTGGCGGCCGCGGGTGGAATATTTTGGTGGCTAAAGAGTCGTCCGTCCATACCAGTCGAGCCTCCGGTTTCCTCCCAAATTAAACCTATGCAAATTACCAGCCCGGCTTTTGAAAACAGCAAAAGCATCCCCGCCAAGTATACCTGCGACGGCGACGGAGTTAATCCGCCGCTTACTTTTAGAGATTTGCCCGAAGGAGTAAAAACTTTGGCCTTAATTATGGATGACCCGGATGCTCCGGCCGGAACCTGGACGCATTGGCTGGTTTGGAATATTTCGCCGGAGAGCAGGGAGCTTGCGGAAAATTCTGTTCCGTTTGGCGCGATTGTGGGCCAAGGCAGTAATGGGCAAACTGTTTACGGGGGTCCGTGCCCGCCATCCGGCATGCACCGCTATTTTTTTAAACTTTATGCCTTAGACACAAAATTATCTATTCCAACCTATTCTTTGCAGGCTGACTTGGAGAAAGCAATGTCCGGGCACATTCTGGGCCAGGCTGAGCTGGTTGGTGTGTATGGAAGAAATAAGTAAATTGCCAAATTTTAAATTACCGTGATTTTCCTAAAATCCCGGTAATTTTTGTTTTATGGGGAAAAATGGTATAATAAAGTTGAATTTTTTCGCTTTGAAATTAAAAATGAGCATAAATAAAAAAGAAAAATTATTTAGGCAAAAGGCTTTTACCATAATTGAATTTATGGTAAGTTTGGCAGTGTTTACAATTTTGGTGAGCGCCATGCTCGGCACCTTTGCTTTAATTACCAGGACAACAAAAACCGCCAGGGAAAAAACCATTCTTTCCAGTTTGGCAATTAATTACTTGGAGATTGTCCGCAATATGCCATATGCCCAAGTTGGAACTATTAGCGGAAATCCGGTCGGCACTTTGCCCGACGCCGCCAATGCTTACGTGCAGACGCTAAACGGCTCAACCTATAAAATTTATTATGAAGTTACTTATATTGACGACCCGGCAGATGGCACGGTTTTGGCGGGGACAGACCCGGCTCCGGCGGATTACAAACAGGTTAAAATGGGCATTTTAAATACCGGTACGGGGCAGGTAACAAATTTTTTAACTACGGTGGTGCCAAAGGGGCTAGAAGGAACAAATAACGCCGGCGCTTTGCTTATTAATGTTATAGATTCTCAGGGTAATCCGGTGAGCGGGGCAAATATTCATATTACCTATCCGACCACCACTCCAACATTAATTTTAGACAGGCAATCGGACGGAACAGGGCAGTGGATAGAAGTTGGTTTGCCCGCGGCTGTTAATAATTATCATATTGTTGTAACTAAAACAGGTTACTCCACTGATCAAACTTATCCTTTAACAGGCAGCAACCCAAATCCAACCAAGCCCGATGCCACAATTGTAAATGGTCAAGTAACAAAAATTACCTTTGCCATTGATTTGCTGGCCAACTTAAATATAAAAACTTTAAATTCCCTTTGCCAGCCGATTAGCGGGGTAAATGTAAATGTTAGGGGAGCTAAAATAATTGGAACCGGCCCGCCGGTGGTTTATAAATTTAACAACAGCTATTCTTCCGTTGCCGGTTTAATTGCTTTGAATAATATTGAGTGGGATACTTATACTCCGACATTGTTAACCGGACAGTCTTATATTATTTACGGAACTTCTCCAATTCAGAAAATTGACGTGCTTCCCGGAACAACTCAAACCTACACAATGATTTTAGGAACCAACACGACCGCTTACAGTTTGTTGGTAATTGTTAAAGATGCATCTACGGGAACAGCCTTAGAAGGCGCAACTGTGCATTTGCATAAAGGCGGCAGCGTACCGCAAGATTATTACGGCACCACCGGAGGCAGCGTTTGGGTTCAGCAGGATTATAGCGGCGGTTCAGGCGCTGTGAATTGGAGCACCACCACGCCAGACAGATATTTTCAGGATGACGGCAATATAGATGCCAATAGCGCTCCCACAGGCCTGAGACTGCTAAAAATTAGCGGGCGTTATGTTGCGTCGGGCTGGCTGGAATCTTCGACCTTTGATACCGGAACAAATGCAACAAATTATACAATTTTAAGTTGGCAGCCAACTTCTCAGTCCGCTTCAACAACCTTATCTTTTCAAGTGGCGGCCAATAACGACAACGCTACATGGAATTATATTGGTCCGGACGGCACTAGCGCCACATATTTTACAACTCCGGGCGTAGATATTGGTTCGGCCTTGGACGGCAATCGCTATGTACGATATAAAGCTTATTTAAGTTCCACTGATGACAAAAAAACCCCGGTACTTACTTCGGTTAATTTGAATTTTGTAACCGGATGCTTTACCCCCGGCCAGGTTATGTTCCCGGATTTAACCGCCGGAAACAATTACAGCCTCACTATAGATTTGCCCGGCTATCAATCGCAGACCATAGACCCTTTAACCATAACAGGCAACCAAAGCCTGGAAGTTTTAATGAGCCCATAAATTGTTATGCAGTATTTGCGCAAAGACAATCAACAGGGATTTACTCTTATTGAGTTGCTAATTGCAATTTTTGGGTTTACCTTGATTATTTGGGGTTTAATTTCCTTAGTTTCTAATGTATTTTTTGCATCAAAAACTCAGTCCGGGCTGCTAAGCGATATTGATCAGGCTAGAAGGCTTGCTTTTCAAATTACTACTGAGTTGCGCAGCGGGCAAACAGGAAATAATGGTTCATATGTTCTTGATACCGCAGGAAATCAACAAATTATATTTTATGGAAATTCAGATATGGATAGCGGCGTGGAAAGAATTAGATATTTTGCGCAAAACGGCTCTCTTTATAAAGGCGTGACGGAATACAATGGCACAACTTATAATACCACCACAGAAAAAACAATCTTGGTCCAAAGCAATTTGGCAAATGGGGCGAATCCGGTGTTTTATTATTATGACGGTTCTTATACCGGCTCAAGCAGCCAAAGCCCGCTTAGCCAGCCGGTAAATGTTACCCAGGTTAAATTTATTAAAGTTGCGATTCAAATTTATAACAAAGCCGGGGTAAAAAATACAAATATTTACACGGTAAATGCCAGCGCAACAATTAGAAATTTAAAAACTAATTTGGGACAATAATGCAAAAGTTTTTGAAAAAAAATATTCAAGCTCAAAGCCGGCTAGCAGAGCGGGGGAGTATTTTGATTTACGATATAGTAATGATTTTTATTTTCAGCCTGGTAATGCTTGGTCTTTTAAGCTACGCCACTATTCAGTTAAGAGTAATTAGAAGTTCGGTTAACAGGGAAATTGCGTTTCAGGTGGCAGAAGCAGGGGCAAATTATTATCAATGGCATTTGGCTCACTTTGCTACGGATTTTTGGGATGGCAATGCGAGCACGACCCCCGGGCCGTATGTTCATGATTATATAGATAAAGACACTAACCAGATTATTGGGCGGTACAGCTTAACCATTACGCCTCCAGCCGTGGGCTCAACAATAGTTACCATCCAATCAACCGGATATACATTAAACAACACAGCTCAAAAGAGAACTGTTACGGTTCGTTATGGAGTTCCATCTTTGGCCCAATACGCTTTTTTAACCAATAGCGACGCCTGGATTGGCGACACAGAAACAGTTAACGGCCAATTTCATACCAACGGCGGCGTGCGTTTTGACGGCACGGGCAACGCGCCAATTTATTCTTCCAAAAGCACTTATACTTGCCAAAGCTGGTCCGGTTCGCCGTGTCCCGCCAGCAAACCCGGAATTTGGGGAGATGCGCCGCAACAAACCAAAAATTTTTGGCAATACCCGGTGCCAAATGTAGATTTTTCCTCAATGACCTCGGATTTATCCAGCTTAAAAAGCAAAGCCCAGACCGCCGGATTATATTTGGCTCCTTCCACAAAACAAGGCTACTCGCTGGTTTTTAAAAGCGATGGAACTTTCGATGTTTATAAAGTTACTTCATTGAAGACAGGGCAGCCGACCGGTTATGACGTAAATGGCAATGCGCATAACAACAGCTTGGATTACAATGCTAGGTCTTTTGTTTATAACAAGCCGATTCCCGCCAACGGGGTTGTTTATATAGAAGACGTAACTTGGGTTGAAGGAACAGTAAAGGGGCGAGTTATGGTAGTTGCCGCCAAGCTGCCTTATAACTCAAGCAGCGCCCCCGACATTATAATTCCTAACAACATTGTTTATAATGCTAAAGACGGCACAAATTCTTTGGGCTTGCTGTCGCAGCAGGATATTTTGGTTTCTTATTTGTCTCCTAACAATTTAGAAATTAACGCCGCTTTGATTGCTCAAAATGGAAGCGCTCAAAGATACAATTGGAACGGCAATATAAAAAATTTAATTTCTATTTATGGCACGGTGGCAAGTTATGGAACCTGGACTTGGAGTTGGGTAAACGGCAGCGGCAATACCACTTCCGGCTACACCAATACCAGCACGGTTTATGACCCAAACTTGCTGTATTCGCCCCCGCCAAGCTTTCCGCTCTCTTCCAGCGGTTATCAGCAAATTTCATGGACTAGTAATTAATGAACAAGTATGAAAATTAAGTATTTTATTTTTATTTTAGTAACCGCTGTTTGCCCGCTAACTTTTGTTCAGGCCGCCAAACAAGTTACCGGAACGGTTCCGGAAGTTCAGCCGGTGCAACCCGCGCCGGAAGGCATTTCCCCAAATGTCAGCAAGAATATACAATTTCAAGACGAATCACACGAAGGGCAGTTTGACGCCCAGGGGAATGTTGTTAACGACAATCAGGCACCGCAGAATTTAGACGAATCTTCTCATTTGGTAGCATCCGCCCTGCCGGTAAAAATTGTCGCTGCCGGAAGTTCTTGGTGGAAGTATGCGCTGGTGCTATTGTTGTTACTCGGAGGAGGGTTTGTATATTGGCAAGTTAATCGTAAAAAAAGTTAATATGAAACAGGTTTGCATATATTGCGGGAACAATCCGGTGCCTCATAGAATTTATTGGTACAACGAAACACTAAATATTTTTTTAACGCCACTGCGTCAGTCTATATTATATAATCCTCTGACTCAGGTTTTTGCCGTTAAAAAAGTTGGGCAAAAGTTTTTACAAATGCTAATTCGAGTCGGGGAGCGGCTAAAATTGGTTACATGGCAAACGGATAAAGCCAAGTGCAAAGTTCGCCGCGCGCAGGTTATGTGGGAAGAGGCGGAAAACCGGGCCATAGTAATGCGGGAGATGCTGCTGTTTGGCCGTCCGATTGATTGTTATGAGGCAAAATCAGCAAGTTCCAAGACTATAATATTCAGCGGTCTGCCCCGGCCGGAAGGGTATTTAAATAAATGGCTGGATTTAATGGACGACAAATGGCTGTTTAAAAAAAAGCTGGCGGAAAATAATTTGCCTGTTCCGGCTGGAGGCGCTGCCTGGACTTTTTCCCAGGCAAAAAAAATATTTAAGAAGCTGGAAGCTTCTGGCAGTTTGCCGGCAATAGTTAAGCCGCGCGCGGGCAGCCGCGGCAGGCACAGTACAACCTATGTAAGCACGCCGGCAGAGTTAAAAGCCGCTTACAAGGTCGCCAAGCAACTTTGTTTTTGGGTAATTATTGAGCAGCAGCTAAAGGGTCCGGTTTACCGCGCGACTGTAATAGACTTCCAGCTTTCAGGCGTCTTGCGCGGCGACAGCCCGCAGGTTGTTGGCGACGGGCAGCATACAATTAAAGAGTTGGCGGATATTAAAAACAGTTTGCCGCACCCAGGCGTTAAAAACATACAAACCGGAGACCAGGAAAATATTTTTTTGGCAAGGCAAAAACTTATGTTAAATTCGGTTTTGCCGGTTGGTAAAACAGTTTCTTTGTCGGAAAAAATCGGGGTGAATTATGGAGGTTCTTCCAGCGAAGATTATAGTCTTTGCCATCCGGACAATAAAGAGCTGTTTGTAAGGGCGGCTAAAATTTTAGGAGATCCGCTGGTCGGGTTTGATTTTATTATTCCCGACGTTGCCAAATCTTTTAAAGAACAGTTGTGCGGTTTTATTGAAGTTAATTCCCTCCCATTTATTAATTTGCATCACGACCCGCTTTTAGGCAAGCCGCAAAATGTAGCCGCCAGGGTTTGGCAGATGGTTGGCATGTAAAATAATTTTTATGATTATAAAAAATTTTAATTCATTGGCGACATCCGTATTAAGAAAACAAGCGCTCACTATAGCCGAGAGCGGTTTTTCCGCGATTAATACCGAAAAAGCCGTCGAGCAAAATTTTTTATACGATTCAAAAAAACAGCAGTTAAAAATTTTTCAGCAGCAATTTAACCTGGCGGAGTATAAAAGAATTGTTTTAGTTGGTTTCGGCAAAGCGGCTTTGGAAGCGGTAACCACAATCCAAAAAATTCTTAAAGATAAAATCTCCTGCGGCTACGTGTTAGATTTAATTGAAGGCTCTTTAGGCAATATTGTCTGCAGGGTTGGCACCCATCCTCTGCCGACGAAGGTTAATATTGAGGCGACAAAAGAATTGGTAGCTATGCTGGAAACTTGCGAGAAAGAAGATTTGGTAATTTGCGTTGTTTCCGGAGGCGGCAGCGCCCTGCTTTGCCAGCCGCATGATATGAGTTGCGAGACCGAAGTGTCCGTAATTTCCGGGTTAACCGTTAAAGGCGCCACTATAACTGAGTTAAATACGGTTCGCAAGCACATTAGCTCGGTTAAAGGCGGACACTTGGCCCAAATTATTTATCCCGCCACTTGCATTTCTTTAATTTTTTCCGATGTTCCCGGAGATGATATTTCCATGGTGGCTAGCGGCCCTACCGTGAAAGACTCCAGTTTTAACCGCGACGCGGCTGCTGTTTTGGCAAAATATAATATTTTGGAAATGTGCCAACTGCCTTCCTGCCAGTTATTGGAGACCCCGAAAGAAGATAAATATTTTGAACGGGTCCATAATATTTTGTTTGTTTCCGCCAAACAGGCCTTAAAAGCAATGAAGGAGAAAGCCGAGGATCTTGGGTTTAAAGTAAATATTTTTTCAGAGAACTTCCAGGGCGAAGCCAGAAAGTTGGCGCCGGAAATCATTTCCGGGCTAAAGGCCGGCCAGTGCCTTTTAGGAGCCGGGGAAAGCACGGTTAAAATTATTGGCAAAGGTGAAGGGGGGAGGAATCAGGAAATGGCTTTGGCGGCGCTAGCTAATATAAAACCGGACCAGGTTTTTTTAGCGCTGGCTTCAGATGGCAAAGACAACAGCGAGGCCGCCGGGGCGATTGTTGATGCTTCCGTTATTAAACGGGCTCAAGGTTTAGGCTTGGACGCCGAGGAATATTTGAATAATAATAATAGCTATGCTTTTTTTGAGAAGACCGGGGACCTGGTTTTAACGGGAAAAACCAATTCCAATATTTCCGACTTTTTTATTGGACTATCATAAGAACTTGTCATCTTAGGTAAAAAACACGGCCGTGTTTTAAACCAATATGCCAAAAAAAGAAAATACAATAATAAATTTAATTTTAGAATTTTTATCGGAAGCGTCCGAGTTGTTGCCTCTGCCTTTTGAAGATCCTTATTCCTGGGTTAGAAGACAGAGAAGCTACACTAAGAAAAGATATTACAGCAGCCTGTTTGATTTAAAAGAGCGCGGGTTAATTACTGTTGGAAAGAAGAAAAACAAAAAATTTATAAAGCTTACAAAAAAAGGCCAGTTGGAAGCTTTATTGTTAAAATCTCAAGTGATGGTAAGTAAAGAATGGGATGGCAAATGGAGGGTAATAATTTTTGATATTCCAGAGGGTAGTAAAGAAAAAAGAGCGATGTTTAGGCGGATGTTAAAAAAGATGGGCTATAAAAAATTACAAGCCAGTGTTTATATTAGTCCGTATCCTTTGAATAGGGAAGCTCTTGTATATTTAAACAAAACCGGACTGTCCGAGTTTATCAGAATTATGAGGGTTGATGATTTGGGTTATGATAAGGATTTAAAGAAAAAATTTGGATTGAAATAATCTTAGGTAAAAAATACGGGCGTGTTTTTTACCTAAGATGTTGGGATTATGTCAGTATGATATACTTAAAAGGGTAGAATATTATTGGAAACAAAATGAAAATTTTATTTATTGAAACCGAAAATTGGGAACAAGAATATTTAAAGGAAAAATTTGCCGGGAACGAGCTGGTTTTTAGAAATCGCCCCGAAATTTTGCCGGAAGACGCAAACACCGAAGTGTTGTGTACTTTTTTGGGCTGCCCAATTGCCCAGGCGGAATTGGAAAAGATGCCAAATTTAAAATATATTGCCACCCGCAGTACCGGGTTTGACCATATTGACTTAAAGGCTGCGGCGGCAAAAAGCATTCCCGTCTCTAATGTGCCGACTTACGGGGAAAACACCGTGGCAGAGTTTACTTTTGCCCTGCTTTTGGCTTTGTCCAGAAAAGTTTATCCTGCCGCCAAACAGGTAAAAGAACAGGGCCTGTTTGAAACCAGGGAGCTGCAGGGATTTGATTTAAAAGATAAAGTTATCGGCGTAATTGGCACCGGGCACATCGGCACTTATGTGGTAAAAATTGCCCACGGGTTTGGCATGAAAATTGTGGCTTATGATCCTTATCCAAATCAACAGTTGGCGAAAGATTTTGAGTATACTTATGCCTCTTTGGAAGAATTGTTAAAAACATCGGATGTAATTACGCTGCACGTTCCATATATGCCCGCAACGCATCACTTGCTTAATGCGGAAAATTTGAAATTGGTTAAGCCGGGCGCTGTTTTGTTAAATACTTCACGCGGCGGACTGGTTGAAACAGCGGGATTAGTTGAAGCCTTAAAAACCGGAAAGCTGGCCGGCGCCGGGCTGGATGTTTTAGAAGAAGAAGGTTTTGTTAAAGAAGAAGCGCATTTAATAAACAATCCGCATCCTAATTTGGAGCAAATTAAGGTGGCTTTGGCCGATCACGAATTAATGCATATGCCAAATGTCTTAATTACCCCGCATAATGCATTTAACAGCAGAGAGGCGGTAATGAGGATATTGGACACTACCGTGGCAAATATCCAAGGTTTTATGAATGGCAAGCCGGCTAATTTGGTAAAGTAAAATTCCCAATATTTTAAAAAATATGGTATAATTATTGAGTAAATCTGTTCTGGGTGAAATAAAAAAATAGTAAAATTTATGAAGAAAACTCGATTAAAGATTTAAAATAATTCTTCTTTTAGGGTTTTCTAGTTTATAATATGCATAAAACCAAAAAGCCCACAAAACATATAAAAAAAATTAAAACTAACGATATGGAAAAGGTTAGGATTAAGAGAGTTAAGCGCAACAAAAAAAAGCCAACTACTTCAGAAAAAATATTGGCGGGAATTGGCGTTGGTTCAACATTAATGGGTGGAGTCGGCGCGGTTGCTCCTAAATCCGGGCAAACGCAATTTGTTAGAACCCAGGAAAACAACAGCACTACCGGAAAAGGTAGAGTGAGGCAGCTTTTGGGCAAAATTTTTGGCGTGCAGAAAGCCGAAGCGGCCGTAACGGAAGATTATTTAAAAACTCTGGAAGCTCAGGTCAATGCCTCGCGCCAGGCATTGATTGATTTTGACAGTTGGGTCAGCCAGGCTCAGGCAGACGCCCCCGCATTTGAAGACCCTCAGGCCCGTCTGGACGAGATTCAGGCAACGGTAGATGCTCAGCGTCCAGGTTTAGTAAGCGCTCAGGAAGCTGCGGAAAGCGCTTACAGCGCTGCCGCTAATGAATTTATTGCCCAACAAAACCAACAACAGCAACAAACCAATACGCAGACTCAAAATCCGATTTCAATTTCAGTTGACCAAAGCAATTTAAATTTTTCAAATGGCGTAACCCAGCAACAGCTTCAAGTGAGTTTGGCAAATGCCCAGCCAAACGCTTTTTCTGTTGAGTCTAGCAGGCCGGATTTAGTATCGGCATCAGTCTTGCCCTCAGGACAAGGGTATGTAACTGTCACCGTAAATAAAAATGTTATTGGAACCGAAACAGCAGTTTTAACCATCACTTCTTTAAATGATCCAAGCAAGACAGCCACAGTTAATGTCACGGTAACTGGAACGCAGCCGGTTGCGGTAACTCATTCTTATACTATTACTCCCGGCGCCGCTTTGGTGGATGTTGAAGTAGGAAATACTGCAGGTATGACCTTTTTGATTATGGATGAAACAGGAAATATTGTGACTCCGTCGGCGCCTGAGGTTGCAATAAATTCTTCCAACAGCGAGGCGATTTCCGCTCAGCTAGTAAACGGCCAAGTGGCTGTTCACGCCATTAAAGCGGGGTCTTCCGTTATTAGCATTTCTTATAAAGGATTTTCCGCGACATTTACAGCCAGCGCAGCAGCTCCGGTTGTTGTAAATGTAAATAACACAAATAATACGGCACCGATTAGCATTTCAGCCCCGTCTGATACTTCTATGGTTTCCGGAGAGTATAAAGAGTTTGCGGTAAGCGCAACCGGCGGCAGCGGCGCCTTAACCTGGTCTTTAGCTTCGGGGCCGGATTGGCTGAAAATGGATCCATCAACAGGCATTTTATTTACGGAAAATATGCCATCAGATCTTCCTTCCGGCAATGTGCAGGTAACAGTTGTGGCGAGCGACGGTTCAACACAAGCACAAAAAAGCTTTTCTATTTCCGTGGCCGCAGCGGCAGCTACGGGAAATCAAAATCAGGAGCAACAACAAGCCCAGGCTCCCGTGTTTGGCACGGCTAATGTTAAACAGACCATAAGAGCCGGAGACAATTTTAGTTATCAGCCAACCCTTACGGGCGGGACAGGATCAATTATTTATTCTTTGCAGGATGGCGATGTATTGCCGCCAGGATTGGCGCTAGATTCCTTTACCGGAGTTATTTCGGGCACGCCATCAACAGCCGGAGGTTACCCGGTAACTTTAATTGCTACCGACAGCCAGGGACAAACCGCTTACCAAACAATCACTTTGACGGTAGTTGCCATAACCGGCGATATGGGCAGCGTAGATTTAAATAATTTGCCCAGCAGTTTTAAACTTACCGACACGATTGCCATGCAAATTGGTTTGCGCAGCGATTCCCCGGTAATTGCCGATGGAAATGTCCCGGCGAATGTTTTAGTTTTGGGTGACAGTATTTATGAGTGGCAAACAGACCAATATGTTAAGGTCGCCAGCGGAACTCAGGCAAGTAACTATGTAAATGGCGCAACAGGAGTTAATTGGTATCAGGGTTCAAGCAGCGTGCCCGGTGTTGCAAAGGTATTTATTGGTTCCGGTGTCGGCGCCGCCGTTGGTGCTGTTATTGGCAGCATGATTACTGTAGTGCCCACAGGGATTGTAACTTCTGCCATAGTTGGAAGTTCTGCCACTTGGACATCATCGGTAGCGGCAGGAAGCACGGCTGGACCGATTGGTGCCGTAGTTGGCGCAGCGGTTGGCGGTGTAATTATGGGGATTCAGGCAATACTCAACCGCGGCCAAGATAAAGTTAGAGATACAAAAAGGATAGAAGCTGCCTACCCGTATTTTAATGAAGTAATGACACAATATTGGTCTGTTACTCCGGAAACAGCAGAAGAAGCCCAGGCCTTGCATGACGCTGCTAAGAATGCTATTCAAGGAATTTTTGATCAAATTCAGTTTGAAAAAGATTCTTCCCGAACTGACCAGCAACAGTGGCTGCAGACAAATTATTATGACAATTTAGACAGCATGCTGGTTAAATGGCAGACAGCTTTTACCGCTGATTTGCAGAATATGGATGTATACGAACAGCCAAGCGGCACCAGAATTGCGTATTTTGGCACTTGGGGCCAGATTCGTTTGGACAAGAACGGAAATTTACTTTCATTTGAAAATGTCAGTAAAGGGGCTCCTCCGCCAAGCGTTATAAATGCTATAAAAACAAAAACTAACGTAATTAAAATTGGTTCAACTGAAACGCCGACTGCTCCAGCCGAAAACGTAACCCCTCCGGCAATAACTTATAATTTGTCTGTAACTCCGGGCAGTTTGGATAATTTGGAAGTTTATTTAGTCGCTGCTACTACAAATACTACGGAATATAAAACTTCTTATGTTGATGGCCTTGGAAATTTAGCAGTTACCGCGGACGGCAGAATTTATAATGAACAGGGACAGGATATTACCGGCGAATTTTCTCCGGCTGATGTTCAAGCAATAGTCGCGGCTTTTAATGACCCGTCTAAATTAAAAAATACTGCGGTTTCGGCCAGTTCTCCAACAGCAGTTTTTGTAAATGCTAATAACCAGGCTGTAAGCACTCTAACTTCAGGAGAATCCTGGACAATAAAAATTACAGGAGCAAAAGCCGGTGCTACTGTGGTTGCAAATACGGTTTTTTCACAAAATGGACAAACTCCTGTCTCCGGCCAGGTGGTATTAGGGACCGTGCTTTCAGACGGAAGCCTAACGGTTAGCAGGCAGGTTGGTGATTCGGAAATCGGGCATTGGCAATTAAATTTGTCGGTTGACGGACAAAATGTTGGCGGTGATTTTAGTTTTGATGTTGTTGCAAAGGCTACAAGCGTAGTTACGCCGCCTATTGCTCCTTCAAAAAGTTTGGCTCCCGCGCCAATTGGCGCAGACGGCAAATTAAAAGCCGGCTGGCAGGATACCGGATCAGGCAGATATTATAACGGCTCATTGGGAGTGTATTCAAATGCCGATGGCAGCATACAAGGTTATACCTCGGATATTTTTGGCAATACCTTAGTTCAAACCGGCGCTGAGCAAGCCGGAGTAACAGATGCAAATTCTACCTGGATGACAGGGGTATATGTTTATAGTTCAGTTGATAAAACTTTTACCAAAGCTAATGACAAACAATTTGCAACTTTAGCCACTGCTCAAAAAATGGCTAGCATATTTGGCGGAACAGTCGTAGCTGATACTCTCTCAGCCGATGGCCCATTCCAATACGTGAATATTTCTAAGCTTGCTTCCGGTAAAACGGCGCCGGCAACAGAAAATATGGTTGTGTCTTACAACATTCAAGTTGGCAATTACCACGGAAACGCAGGGGCTATTGCCCAGCTGTTTACTATTTACCCGTACGATACCGCAGTAGCAATGGTTAAGCAAGAAATTGCCGTTGCGAACGGAGAAGCCCCGGCAGCAGTGCCTGGAGGCGGAATTGCCAGCGGACAAACGGGTTCCGGCAATGGCTATGTAGCGACTTACACTAAAGTTGAGTTTACCCCGGCTTATTATCCTTCTGTTTTCGTTTTGGATAATTTAACAAAGACCAAACAAGTTGCTAACAATAAAACTTTTGCCACGCTCGAAACTGCCCAGGCTTTGGCGCAAATTTTTGGAGGAACTGTGGAAGACGCAGGTCTGTCCTCGGAAGGCCCGTATTCTTGGGTTGATGCAAGCGGTAAGCCGGTGCCTTCTTATTCTATTAGAGTGGGAAATTATTTGGGTAACGCGGGCGCTATGGCAAACCTGTTTACTATTTATCCTTTTGACACCGCAGCAAATATGATTTTGCAGGAAATTCAGGCTGCTAACGGCGGAACCGGTTCAACAGGGGGAGCTACCGGGACAACAGCCGGGACTCAGGTTTATCAACTGTCTATTACCTCATTATCGTCCTCAACAGTAAAAGCCGGCGGCAGCGTAACAATTACCGGAGAAGGAATAGTACCGGGAAGTGTTATTGTAGAATTAATAAATTCTTCCGGCAGCGTGGTTTCATTGCAAACGACACAAATTGTACAAGGAACAGCTACTGTAACCTTGGCTTCCGGCACGTCAGCCGGCCAGTATAATATTAGGTTAAGGTATGTCGGTATAGGAACGAATTTTGGAAAGCTTTCTAACGCAATGCCAATAACAGTTTTGGCGGCAGATGCTAGCACTACCGGTGCGGACAATGGCGATGTTGTATCCGCAAGCGTCCCAGTAATTACCCAGCTTTCCAGCACTTCGGCAACGACCGCCCAATTAGCGCAAGGATACCAATTGGCAATCGTTGGAGATAATTTTAATGAAACAAAGGAAAAAAATTCCGTGGAGATTGTAAATAGCTCAGGTAAAGTTGTTGCTTCCATTGCGCCTGATTATTCAACTGCCCAGGGAATGATTTTTACTATGCCAACTAGTTTGACCGTTGGCAGTTACAAAATTCAAGTAAAAAATCTAGATAACTCTTCTAAGACTTCAAATCAGGTAAGTTTTGCTGTATTAAGTTCGTCTTCAAACGCCGACAGTGGAACTGGAACTGGAACTGGAACTGGAACTGGAACTGGAACTGGAACTGGAACTGGAACTGGGTCGTCCTCAAATGACTTGTTAGTTAGCCAGTTGCAAAACCAGATAGGCCAGCTTCAAAGCCAAATTAATTCTTTAAATGCCGCTTTGGCCAATAAGACTACAACCACAAATACGGTAGTAGTAACTGATCCAAATTCCGCATCGCAAATAGCAAATCTTCAGAACCAGGTGCAACAGTTAAATAATTTATTAGCCCAGGCCCGAAGCTCTTCAACTTATTCCGGCGGGGGCATAAATGCTTTTGGCACAACCGATGGCGGTTTGGTTCAAGGATTGCAGATGCAAAGCGGGGGACTGCAAATGCCTGAAAATTATCGGGATATGAGCGGGACTTACGCCAATGTTAACGGAACAATTTATAACAAAATTACCGGCAAAGCATTTTCTTCCGCTCAGGATTTCTTTACAGAGGCGGGGGTAAGCTCATTTAATGGTTTGGAATTTGATACAAACTGGACTCCGGGAGGCAGTGGCGCTGTTTTAGGGGCTGTGTCGGGAACAACTTATAAAGTTAAGAAGGGTGATACTTTGTGGAGTATATCTAAAAAGTATTATGGAGAAGGTAAAATGTGGCGTAAAATCTTGGAAGCCAATACCGATAAAATTAAAAATCCTAAAACAATGAAGGTTGGTATTGACTTAGTAATTCCCAAATTATAGAATAATTAAACATTTAAGTAATTAAAAAGGAACTCTTATGACAGAACATGAACACCACCCGGGAGAGCACAGGCATGTGCACGATGAATCTTGTGAACACTATTTTACTCCGGCCAAGACTATTGCCTTGAGCGTGATAATTGGCGCCATATTGATTTGCGGAACAATGCTTTATAATACCAGGCAGTATATAAACACAATTGCTATCCCCGGAGGACCGCAACAGTTGTTAAATAACGCTCTTCAGGGAGCTTCACAGAATCAAGGCTCGCAACAGCAGGCTCAGCAGCCAAGCGGCCCGGTAAATGTTAACCAAAGAGCTTCGGCTCCGGTTTTAGGGAATAAAAATGCAAAAGTAACTGTTGAAGAATTCTCAGACTTCCAGTGCCCATATTGCAAACAATTTTTTAGCGATACCTTTGCCCAAATTAAAAGCAAATACATAGACACCGGCAAGATAAAGTTTGTTTTTAGGAATTTCCCATTGCCAATTCATGCTAACGCCCAAGGCGCCGCAGTGGCTGCAGAATGTGCCAACAATCAGGGCAAGTTTTGGGAGTACCATGATTTATTGTTTAAAAACGGCCAGGCTGATGGAACTAACTTAGCTTTAGCAGATTTGAAAAAATACGCAGATCAAATGGGTCTAAACAACGGCACATTTGGTTTCGGTAAGAATAAATTCAACCAGTGTCTGGATAGTAACGCTACTTTAAGCATCGTTCAAGGAGACTTAAAAGACGGTCAGACAGCAGGAGTTTCCGGAACCCCGACTTTCTATGTTAATGGCGTACAAATGGTTGGCGCTCAGCCTTATGCGAATTTTGAAGCCGCAATAGAAAAAGCCTTGGCTCAGTAAAATTTTAAATTAAGAATTCAAAAAGCCCTATCCTTCTTATAAGGATAGGGCTTTTTATATTGAGGAGGCTGCCTTACTTATTTAGCTTATCTCTTTTATTAGAATAGTAGAGCAGGCCGATAAAAACCAGAATCATAAGGGCAAGGATGGCAGGTTTATTTTTTGAAACTCCTTCCGATTCTTGCGAATTTATAATTACCGGTATTTTAACGCCGGCCCCAATCGACAGTGAATTTTCCGTAAGAGGTTTTCCTGTTAAAGTTAGTTCGGCGGCTATGGTTTGCCCTGAAAGCGGGCTCTTAACGCTAATTTGCACATTTTTCTTCTCTCCAGACTCAAGAGTAAAGCTTGCCGGCTCAATTCTTATGAGTTGGGAGAATCCTTCGGCACGAACTTCAAACAACTGTATGTCTGAAGTTGGGTTGGAGATAGTTAAAAATTTCGCGTCTTGCTGCCCGGGTTTAAGCTCAAAGTCCATACGGGAGGGGTAAACTTGTATCCCCGCGGCAAATGCCAGGGTAGGAATAAGCAAACAAGTTAATAGGACAACTTTAAAAGCATTTTTCATAAGGATGTTTTTGCTATTTTACGCTTGCCCAGAAAATTAATTTTCCGCTCTTTTGCCCGGGGGCTCCCGGAAAGCCTGTAGGTAAGCTTAATTTAAGAGTTTGGGCTTCAGAGGTTTTGGCATTTACGGTAGTTTTAAAATTCTGCCAGGTCTTGTTGTTTATATTCAGGTAGTTGGTAAAAACAGGGTCGCCGCTAACTGAACTGTTAAAATTTAGGTCAACGCTGCCTGTATTGCTAATAGTGAGCTGCTTTTCGCTTGGGGAATTCGGGGTTAAATTGCCAAAATCTAAATTAGTCGCGTCAACAGTAAAGGAAATGGTGCTGGTTGGCGGCGTTGATGTTCCTTGAACTTCCCCCGAAATGTTTGCAGTAAGATTAACAGAAGAAGAATTAGGGCTCCCAAATTTAAATAAAACCTGGTTGCTTCTAATATATCCGGATTTTTGGGCGCTTATTTTATAATAGCCATCCGGGGCTGTAAATTGTTCGTTTCCTGCGCTGTCGCTGTTAAAGCTGTTGCCGCCAATTGTAACCATAGCTTGGTCTAAAGGAAACCAGGAGCCGTCTTTATAGTATTCAACTAAAGCTTGGGCGTTTTGCCCGCTGGTAATTTCAGTCTGCGAAGCAGACAGGCGGGTTACCGGCCAGCCATATACGCCAAAATACCACAGAACTTGGTCACCCTTTTCAAGTTGGTAGTCCGAAGCCCCAGCGTCAGGGGATACGTTGTTAACCAGATACATCCAGCCTGTTTGGCCGGATGCCGTGTCATTTTCAATTTGGCTTAAGTAAGGACCAAAGCTCATTTGCTTTATGGAATAGTTAAACCCGCACTGTACGGCGGCGTTTTTGATAATGTCTAAAGCAGTTGGGCCTTGGGCTTGTCCGGCGCAAACAGTTTCTGCAGAGCCTTCAATTCTAAAGTCAAATAACTGCGTTTGCGGCTGAGATGAAAATATAGGGAGTGTTTTTCCGGAGAGGGCAATTGCGGCATAAGCGGTGGTAACCGGAGAAAAGCTGTCTTCACCTGAACCTGTTTGATAGGAAAAAAAACCTTCAGCGGTTTGGTTGGTTTCCAGGTAACTGTAAGGGCTGTGTCCGTTCTTGCTCCAGGAGGATTGATTTATGCCAAGAGAATTTAACGCCCAGAGCACCCAAGAAGTTGAAGAGCTGTCGCTGTCAGAGCCGTAGGGGCTATGTGGGTCATAGGTAAAACCTCCATCCGAATTTTGGCAGCCTTTTAAATAGTTCAGAGCATTTGCAATAGAGTTGTCGGAGGAATTTACTCCTAGTGATGTTAATGCAACTATCGCCAAAGCTGTTGTGTTGCTATCGGAAGTTCCGCCAATAGAAAGCGCCCAACCTCCGTCGGAGTTTTGTAGTCCAAGAATATAATTTTTTTCCGCAACTAAAACTTCGTCTGTTAGAGGGGTCTTGGCTGAAACCAGAGCCAGGCTTCCAAAAATGTCGTCATTTATAGAAGAGGGGTCTCCGATTTGTCCGTCTTTGAAAAAAGTTTTTAATTTGGCTACGTAGTCAGTTGAGCCAAAAGTTTTTGGATCTTTTCCTAAAGCGGCAAGAGCAATAATTGGGGTTTCAAAATCTGTAGCCGAGTTGCCCGAAATATTTTTTAAATAATCAGACGAGACGCTTGAGGATCCAAGCGCAACTTGTCCCAGGGTGCTCCAGGCAGAAGTTGAGTGAGCCTGTAAATAATTTAGAGCGCTTGGTTGATTGTATGCCAGGGCGCTGTTATAGAGAGGGGAGAGTATTAGTGAAAAAATTGCGATGACTGAAAACCAGAATGAGAATATTTTATTTAGTTTTGGAGACATAGAATTAAGAATTAAGAATTAAGAATTAAGAATTAAGAATTAAGAATTAAGAATTAAGAATTAAGAATTAAGAATTAAGAATTAAGAATTAAGAATTAAGAATTAAGAATTAAGAATTAAGAATTAAGAA
>JACRDK010000030.1 GCA_016218585.1 Candidatus Doudnabacteria bacterium | reverse complement strand
GCAAAAATTGCAAATTTAGATGTAAGGTTTTGCTTGGTAACCATATATTAAACGACGCGAGGAGCTTTAATTGTTGTTGGTTTGGGTTTGGGTTGAACCGGGGCGGCCATAAATGGTTTCTGGCTGTGCAATTTCCATAGAAAATCTTTTACCTCGGAGGGATGCGCGACTTTTTTTATAATCATTGGCTCAGGCAGGCCCGCAACCTGGACTTCCACCGAACCAAAGCTAAACAGCGACGCCCAAAAACCTTTAACAGTAAAACTAATATTTAGTATTCGTTCAAGCGGGCTTTCTAAAACTTGTTTATTAAAAATGTTTTTGTAGTTGATAATAATAATTCTTTTGCTGGTAATCAAATACACGTTAAGCAGCCATAATGCGTATTTATTTATTGCGTAAATTAAAACCAAAAAGGTCCAAAATAACAACAAACGGTCGTAAGACGCAGCCAACTCGTATTTAAGTAAAAAATACCACGGGCCGTAAATCAAAATAAAAACCAGAAGCACGGGCTTAAACAGCACTGCTTCGGTTTGCCTGTAATTTGCAACTAATTTTTCATTTTCCAGCAAATCAAATTTAAACATATCGCGAGTTACGGATCATATTGATTATTTGATAAAAGCTGCGGCAAATAACGACACTACCATGCTTACAACAACTAAAAGCATTACTACAGTCATTATTTTGTTTATGGTTTTTCGATTTTTAAACATTTGAAGCGATTTTATTTATTGTTGGAACTAGCTGTTTAAAGTGTTTAATATTGGCGGTTGCCCCTCTAACCGGTATTTTATTAAAAATAATGGATTTCATTCCCGCAGCTTTTGCCGCAAGCATGTCGCTTTTTGCGTCGCCAACATAAATTGCCTCCTCGGGTTTGATTTTCAGTTTTTTCGCGGCCAGCAATAAAGATTCAGGATGAGGCTTGTGATTCTTGACGTCGTTCAGTGTTATTGCGGTTTTAAAAAGTTTTTCGTTTTTTGCGTGTTTGTAATAAACTTTAAGTCCGCTAACAGGTCGGCTGGTTACTAATGCCAGTTTATATTTTTTATTCAGGCTATTTAAGGATTCTTCGCATTGGTCATAGGTTTTAACCAGCCTGAATGGGTAAGAAACTTTTTTTCTAATTTTTTCAATAAGTTTTTCAACCTCCCCAACATCTGACAAGCTGTTAGCTGACTTTAAAATTTCTCTAAACGGCTTGGCAAAGTTTAGCTTATATTCTCTCTTGCTAATAAACTTTAAATTGAGACGAGAGGCTATGTCCGTCATAAACTCGTAATTAGCCTCAAAGGAATCCATTAATACACCATCAATATCAAAAATTACAGCTTTAATCATACTTTATTCTACCATAAATTTACTTTTTTGGCAGTTTTTTGCCAGAAAATGGCTTTGGGATATATAATGGCCTTATGATCGGTGAATTTGATGGCACGATTCAGCAGCGTATTTCCAAAGCTTTCTGTGCCTATGGCTCAAATAATGACGACAAGACGCTTAAGGCTTTGGTGGAAGAGACGTCTAACATCTTCGGCTGGGAAGCCGAAAAACGCGGGCCAAGACAAAAAGAACTCCTGTGGGAATGTGGAATTGCGTCTGGCCTGAGCATTCTTACGCTATCCCTGTTCATGCAGTTGGCTTTTTGCGAGAACGAAAGAAGCTGCATTCCGCTTCGTTTCGGCGCGCCGCGCCAGAAGGTTGCCGCTTAGCCGGCTAATGATTGGAGGATTTTTTTGACGGTTTATCCGTCTTCTAAAACAGCTCGCCTAAGGCTTGCGCCTAAAAGCGAGCTGTCTTTTTACATTTTCTCATTTTGTGCAGTTTGGGACGATCGGCCAAATCTGCATAAAAATTATAAACCATAACCTGGTCAAATTTGGACGATCGGCCAAATTTGACCAGTTTTCATAAAGGAAGTTACGGAAGAGCGGATTAAGGAACCAGGTCCGGGTTCCAGTTAGTTTGCTTTTGCCTTTCGTTTAAGCTGTCTAGGGCTGACATATCCTCTAAAGATATTTCAAAGTCGAAAATATTTAAATTTTCTTCAATTCTTTCTTTGTGCGCGCTTTTGGGGATTGGCACCGCGCCTTTTTGAATGCACCAGCGTAACAGAATTTGGGCGTTAGATTTATTATATTTTTTGGCAATATTTGTTATTCGTTCATCGTCAACTCTTTTACCCTGAGCCAAAGGGCTATAGGCTTCCACAACAATATTATTTTTTTCGCAATAATCCAAAAGCTCCGGCTGGTAATAAAACGGATGCATTTCAAATTGGTTAACCATTGGGTTAACTTTGGCATAGGTTTTCATTTCTTCCAGATGTTTTATATTATAATTGCAAACGCCAATTGCCTTAGCGCGGCCGGATGCGTAAATTTCTTCCATTGCCTTCCAGGCTTCTTTTCGCTTGTTTTCTTTGGTTTCCCAATTATAAAATGGCCAATGGACTAAATATAAATCAACATACTCCAGCCCTAAGTTTTTAAGGGATCTTTCAAACGCGGCCAAGGCTGTTTCGTAAGCCTGATCTTCATTCCAAAGCTTTGTGGTTACAAAAATATCTTCGCGCTTTATGCCGCTTTCCCTAATAGCCTTGCCGATGTATTCTTCGTTTTCATACATCTTGGCAGTGTCTATAAGCCTATAACCAGCCTGTAAAGCCAATTTAACCGAGTTTACAGCCTCAACGGAGTCCTTAATCTTCCAAGTCCCAAACCCAGTTGGTGGAATATTTACCCCATTATTTAGTTTTTTGTAATCTGTAAGCATCATAAATTGTTCTCCTTTTATATAATCATTATAACAAAAAATCGGCTAAATGCCGATTTTTTTACTTTTTAAGAACAGCTAAAAACGCTTCTTGGGGGATGTCGACGCGGCCGATTTTTTTCATACGCTTTTTACCTTTTTTCTGTTTGTTTAGCAGCTTCATTTTACGGGTAACATCGCCGCCATATAAATAGCCGGTAACATCCTTTCTCAGCGCGGAAATAGTTTCGCGGGCAATAATTTTACCGCCAATAGTTGCTTGAATGGCAACTTCAAACTGGTGTTTTGGAATTAACTGTTTTAATTTTTCCACCAATTCTTTTCCATCTTGCGCGGCAACGGAGCGGTGCATAATGGCAGAAAGCGCCGGCACCGGTTCGCCGGCTACTAAAATATCAACTTTAACTAAATCCCCTACCCGCTCTTCAATAAAATCATAATTTAAAGACGCGTAACCGGAAGACACGGACTTTAATTTGTCGTAAAAGTCTATAATAATGTTGGAAAGCGGCATTTCAAAATGCATATCCACGCGTTCCGAACCAATATATTTTATGTCTTTGGAAATGGCGCGGCGCTGATTGGCAATTTCCATAATTGGGCCAATATATTCCTGCGGCGTTAAAATTTCCACTTTCATCCACGGCTCATTTATTTCTTTAATTAAAGAAGGGTCGGGAAACTCGGCCGGGTTGTGAACAAACAAGTCTTTGCCGGAATTGGTAACAATGTGATAAGCCACAGACGGCGCGGTTAACACTAAATCCAAATTGTATTCGCGAGTCAAACGTTCCTGCACAATATCCATATGCAAGAGGCCTAAAAAACCGGTTCTAAAACCAAAACCAATAGATGGAATATTTATAGGCTCAAACTCCAAAGCCGCGTCTGAGAGCTTTAATTTATCCATAGCGTCGCGCAAAACCGGGTAATCGTCGCCGCTTACCGGGAAAATTGTAGCATAAACCATTGGCTTAACATGCTTATAGCCGGGCAATTGCTTTACATCAGTTTTTCGGTCGAACAAAGTTACGGTATCGCCTACTCTGGCTTTGCTAACGTCGCGCAGACCGGTAACAATATAGCCAACCTCGCCGGTTTTTATGCCGTCGGATTTTTCCATTTTTGGATGGAAATAACCGACTTCCAAACTTTCGGCCTGGGTTTGGCTGCCGATCATAAAGATTTTTTCCCGCGGGGCAAGCTGCCCATCCATGGCGCGAACAAAAACTACTACGCCGCGGTGAATGTCGTACATAGAGTCAAAAATAAGTCCGGTAAATGGTTTAGTAGTATCTCCTTTTGGCGCCGGCACTCTTTCAACTACTGCGCGCAAAATTTCTTCCACGCCTTCGCCGGTCTTGCCGGAAGCATAAAGTATTTCTTCGTCTTTAAAACCAAATGCTGTTTTTAATTCTTCAGCGGTTTTTACTCTATCCGAATTGGGCAAATCTATTTTATTAACCACCGGAATAAGGGTGAGATTGTGCTCTAAAGCCAAATACACATTGGCCAAAGTTTGGGCTTCAATTCCTTGAGTTGAATCTACTACTAAAATCGCGCCCTCGCAGGCGTTTAAAGAACGGGAGACTTCATAGGTAAAATCTACGTGTCCGGGGGTGTCTATTAGATTTAGGATATAACCTGCCTGCCGGTCAGGCACGGATTTAGGATTTAAGATTTGACTACCGGAATACTGATAGTGCATGCGGACGGGCTGGAGTTTAATAGTGATGCCGCGTTCGCGCTCCAAATCCATTTGGTCAAGCAGCTGATCTTTCATTTCCCGCTTGGATACAGTATTAGTCACCTCTAAAAGACGGTCGGCTAAAGTAGATTTGCCGTGGTCAATATGGGCAATAATGCAGAAATTTCTGATGTTTGTTAGTTCCATAATACTATAGTTTACCCTTTTTTAGCGGTTTAGGAAAGGGTTTGGCTTGGGCTTTTTTTGCCAAAAAGGTTATCTAATTGGGAAAGCTTTAAAAATTTCCCTACTCCATAAAATACAGCCGAGGCGGCAATAAACGCTAAACCGGACTGAATTAACAATCCTATAACCGTATGCGTATCGACATAAGGAGCAAGCATATAAAGCGCGCCATAACCGGCAAGCCCCATAAAGAAGGAAGAAATAATAATTTTGGTTGATGAATCAAAAATAGTTTTGTTAAAATTGTCCATCGCCTCCTGCGAACTGCTTTTTGCCAGGCGGTGGTGCATAATAAAATACAAAACAATGGCGTTAAAAATTGCCGACAGCGAAAAACCTGCGGCCATGCCGGGAGCGCCATATTGTTTTCCCAAAAGATAAGTCAGCAGTGCGTTAATTGCCATTGTGCACAAGCTGATAATCACCGGCGTTTTGGTGTCTTGCCTGGCATAAAAAGCGCGCGCCAACAAAGGTGACAGGCCTTGGGCAAATAACGACAGGCTAAACATCCCCAGGGTGTTAAAGGTTAAAATGGTATTGTCCCAGTTAAATTTTCCTGATCCAAACGCCAAACGAACAATATGAGCGCGGAACAACAGGAGCAAAACCGTAAACGGAATCATAAAAAATAATATTTGAGAAATTGCCTGTCCCAAACTTTTTGCAAATTCATTTTCATTCCTTTTGGAATAAAATTCCGAAAGCAGCGGGAACACGGCCACCGCCGTGGAAATAGCAAATACGCCCAAAGGAACCGCCTGCAAATTATTAGCCAAATTAAACACGGCAATTGAGCCGGAAACCAAAACCGAACCGACCACAGAACCTATTAACAAGCTTACCTGGGAATTATCTACCCCCAAAATTCTCGGCAAAAAAAGCTTTAACATTTTTTTAATAGCGGGATCTTTTAAATCCAACACGCCCTGCCAATAATAACCAAAATGAACCGCCTCGGGAATTTGTACCAGCAAATGGAGCAGGGCGCCCAAAATTACTCCCCAACCAAGCCCGTATAATCCAAATTTCGGATACAGCACCAGCAAGCCAAATATTATGCCGACGTTGTACATTATTGGCGCGACGTTGGCAATAATGAATTTTTTTTGCGAATTTAAAATACTGGAAAAAATATTTGAGGCGGTAAAAATAATTGGCGAGAGCAGCAAAACCCTGGTTAAAATTACCGTATCATTAAACTTTTGCCCTTCAAATCCCGGCACCAGCAAATGAGCCAGGGGCCTGGCAAAAATTATTAGCCCTAAACAAACTGCCGACATTAGCAAAAAAGAAAAATTTAGAACTGAATTTGCAGTTCTGTAAGCTTTGTCTTTGTCGGAAATTAGCAGTTCCGTAAAAATTGGAATAAACGCAACGGAAAGCGTGCCTAAAATTAAAAGGTTAAAAACCAGGTCCGGAATGCGGAAAGCGGCATAGTAAATATCCAGCGTGTCCCCTGCGCCAAAATGGCTGGCAAACAAGCGGTCGCGAATTAATCCGACCAGGCGCGAAAGCAGCGTAAAAAAACCCACAATTGCTGTGGCCTTTAGGACGGTAAAATTTAGTTCAAACTGTTTTATGGATTGCATTTTCAAAGGAAAAATTATTAACGTTTTTGCAAAACCGCTCCTAAAAAGTAATCTTTGCTAAGTATTATATCAGAATTTAAAGAAGACGCATCCAGGTTCTCGGAGTCAAAATTTTTCCAGGCAATTTGCCTCCCGCTGAAATTAAATTTCCAATTTATGTCCTGAGCCAAGCTGCCGATTTGCTTTTGCAGCATCAAACTATAACGGTCAATGTTTTGAAGCTTAAAAGGCAGCTTGTAAACTAATTTTATAGTTTTTGATTCGCCGCCCCTGACTGTAATCCAGTTGCCAAAAAATGTTTTACCGGATTCAACGCCAATATTCGTGCCGGTTACTGTATCCTGTAAAATTCCGGACTCCCAATCATAGGCATCGTCGTCCAGTTTGTAATTAATATTATCCGGATATTGAATATTTTTATAACCAAAACCGGTATTGCTTACAAGTTTGCTGCCAAGCGGAACGAAGATGCGCATAAAACTGACATTGTCGGTTTTATCCAGGACCGGCAGCTTGTTTGTTCTGGTTATGCTTAATTCATTAATAATGCTGCCGTCAGCTTCTACCGTAGTAACGAGCTCAGACTTTTGTTCAATAAATAAATCTGTTTTTGTGCCGCCTAAGTTGCTGGAGACTATGGACAAATAATCCCGGTCGGAATTTTCCAGATTTCCTGTCCAGTGAAAATCGCTTAGCTGCTGCTGCAAGCCGGGGTCTTTGGCGTACAAAACAATTTGTTTTGAATTTAAATTTCCCTGCAGACTCTCTATCACCTGCGGCCATGAAGCGGCATCAAGCTGGCTTAATTTTTGCAATAGCACCGGGAATAAATCCGCTAAAATTTGTTTTGGCGAGTTTGTCGGCAGGTTATTGCTCAGTGTGGTGATGGCTTGGGTTTGTTCAACGAAGTTGTCGGAAGTAAGGGTTAAACCATAACTGGGCAGAACAATTGGCCCTGTAATTTTTAGCCAGTCAACAATCACCGAAGGGGTTACTGCAATAATAATATCCGGCGTTTCTCCCCCCTCTTTTTCGAAGAAAGAAGTTATGCTTTTTGCGGACTCGCTGAAATTGGCAAACCAATTAGCGTCCCTTAAATACCAGCGGTCATTAACATTCAGCATTGGATGCGGCGGTTTTATTATCTCTTTAAGCTGCCCATCAAGGTCATAAATGCTGCTAATGTTCACAATCGAAATTATTCCGTTGTTAAGCTTTAGGCTGCCGTAGGTGCCAATAAAGCCGCCACCGGCACGAAGTTCATTGTTATTTTCAAATAATAGCAGGACATTTTTTTGCCCGATAAAAATATTATTCACCACCGCGAATACCTGCCTGAAATTGGTTAAAGAGAACTGCAAAATTTGCAGCTTAGATTTTAACTCAACAAAATTTTCCCGCTGGCTGGCGGGCAAGCTGTTCATGTTTATTGAATTAACCAGTTTGCTGGCAGCAGTTATTTTTTGCGAAGCCGAGTCTAAGCTATTATTAATGTTGCCAAAGGTTTTAGCGGCGGAATCGCCGCTGGCCGCAAACCCGGCCGCTGACAGTTTAATGCTTGAAGCATTGCTTTGCAAAGAAATAAAATCCTGTCCGGCTTGGGCAACTAATGCCGCGGCTTTTAGCAATTTGTCGGCGTCCTGTTTTTGAGGCAGGATGCTTAAAATCTGGTTAAACATTTCTCCGGTTTCCTCAACATCTTTTTGCCCCCGGTTAAATGTTTTATAGGCTAGCTCAAAGCGGGTTTGCGCCTCGCTAAAATTTTCTTTTGACAGCGCGTCTTTTGCCTGGTTTAAATATGAATTTCCTAAGAATGCCGAATGCAGTATTGCGTCTTTTAATTCCAGGCCGCGGGCTATTAAATGCATAGACTGCAAAGATGCATAAGCAGCGCCGGCTATGAAAATAAAAATAAAAAAGGAGCGGGCAAACTGCCTGTTAAAAATCAGCCCGAGCCGTTTGGGAAAATTGTTAAAAGTTTTTGCCACGTCATTTTTAACTCCGCGCGCAAACTTGGTCACCACGGAAATTAAAGCGCTGCCGGTATGATAGCAGGCGCCAAAAACTAACTTAAAAAAAAGTTGGAAGGGTTTAATTACGCCTAAGCCAACCAGGAACAAAAAATCAAACACCCGGTAAAAAATTTTTTGCCAGATATTTTTTTTACCAGCCGTTTTTTTAACTTTAAGGTTAAAATAACGGTTATGGTAAGTATATAGTTTTAACTTGGTTTGCTTAGCCATATGTTAAATTGCGCTGCTTTTGTTGTGCGAGGAAATGTTTATTAAAATCCCAATCGCCGCCAGGTTGGCAATCATTGCGGTGCCGCCATAGCTAAAAAATGGCAGCGGCACCCCGGTTAAGGGCAAAAGCCCTGCTATGGCGCCAATGTTTATAAAAGCCTGCAAGGTAATCCATGAGGTAATTCCAAAAGCCACCATTTTTCCAAAAGTATCCGGGGCATTTTTTGCAATGTTGTAGCCTTTTAGGGCAAACAAAAAGAACAGAGCTAATACAAACAGAACCCGAATAAAACCTAATTCTTCCGCCAAAACAGCAAAAACGGAGTCGCTCATAACCTCAGGTAAATAGTTATGTTTTTGCCGGGACAAGCCGTAGCCAAAACCCCATAAGCCGCCTGACCCAATAGCCAGCAAAGCCTGGTTAATTTGATAGCTAATGCCTTTGGGGTCTAATTCCGGATTTAGGAAAGTGGTAATGCGCCTCATTCGGTAAGGTTCAAATTTAATGACCAGATATAGCGACATTACCCCGACTAATGCTGAATAAAAAAAGTATTTCCAGTCAATCCCGGCGGCAAACAGCATAAAAAATGCCGTGAGCAAAAGAACCAGCATTGTTCCCAAGTCCGGCTGCCAAAGAATAAGCAAAGAATACAAACCAATAATAATTAAGGAAGGAAGCAGTCCAAAATAAAAATTATTCAACTGGCCTCTCTTTTTATCGGCCCAGGATGCCAGGTAAAAAATTATAACCAATTTAGCCAATTCGGCCGGCTGAAAAACCGCGGGACCAAAGTGCACCCAGCGGGTGGCGCCGCCGGCTGAAAAACCCAAACCGGGAACTTTTACCAAAGCCAAAAAAAACAGCGAGGCAAAAATTAGTAACGGCAAATATTTTTGCCAAACATGGTAGTTAATTTTTGCCAGAATAAACATAGCAATAATTCCCAAAACAGCTCCGTATAAAAGTTGGTGGACAATATAGTAGCTGGTATTGCCAAAGTTATTAAAAGAGCTTACGGTTGAGGCCGAATACAAAACTGCCAGGCCGCAAGCCAGCAGGGCAAAAGTTATAACTAACAATGAATAGTCTTTTTTTACTGTTTTGCGGGCCATTTTGAAACTTGATTAATAAATTGCTCTCCCCTGTCCTGATAATTTTTAAACATATCGAACGACGCGCAGGCCGGGCTTAACAAGACAACATCCCCGCTGCTCGCCACTTTTTTTATTTGCGTAAAAATTTCTTCCATATTCTGTGCGCCTTCAAGAGACTGTCCGGAGAATCTACCGTTAAGCAAGTTTTTAATTTTTTTGCCTTCCGGACCTATAAAAATTATGGCCTTAACATTATTTGCCGCGGCTAAAGTATTTGCCAGTTCAGTAAAATCCGAATTTTTGGAAGATCCTCCTAAAATTAAAACTTCATTTTCCGTAAAAGAATTAATGGCTGCGATAGCTGTTTCAGGCGTGGTGGAAAAGGAATCATTATAAAATTTTATTCCCTGCTTTTCCGAAACCAGTTCCAGCCTATGCTTTAGCCCCTTAAAATTTTGCAGGACTTGTTTAATTACCGGCAGCGGGCAACCGGCCGCCCAGGCAGCCAAGACAGCCGCGCAGACATTTTGCAAATTATGCTTGCCGCGGAGCAGTAGCTTATTTGTCGGCAAGACAGTTATGGATTTTTTCCCGCCCCAGCTTAAAATAATTTTGTCGTCCTGAACATAGCAGCCGTCCGGGACTTTTGCGCTGGTGCTAAAATATTTTTTTTGGCCTTTGCCGTAAGAGCCAATGGCAACAGAAGCCGGAAAATCTTTGTTAATAATGGCAATGTCTTCTTCGGTTTGAAATTTAACTATCGGGCACTTGGCTTGATGGTATTCTTTTATGTCTTTATGGTAATCAAGATGCTCGCTGGTCGTCATTAATACCACGCCAATATGAGGGCTGCGCTTTAAATCTTGCAGTTGAAAGCTGGATAACTCATAAACCACTAAATCGTCGGGGGCAAGCTCATCTAGAATTTCAAACGGCTGAATTTTGCCGATATTTCCGGTTAAGTAGCTTTTAGCCTTAATTTTTTCCCCGCTGGCCTTTAAGATTTCATAAATTAGCGTTGAGGTTGTCCCCTTGCCTTTTGTTCCGGTTACGCCAATAATTTTTGCTTTGCTGTGGTCAAAAAACCATATGGTCTGGCTTGTAAAAATAACCTTGCCTTCTTGTTTTTTTGCCAAACCAAGCAAGTCCGGGTGCGACAGCGGAATCCCCGGGCTTCTAAAAATAACTTCAAAACCCGCCAACTCTTTATAGCAATCCGGGCCAAAAATAAAGTTGATTCCCAAATCTTTTATTGCCTGTTGCTGCTCGCTGTCCCAATCGGAAAACTTTTTCTGGTCAAAAATTGTCGGACTTACTCCGTGTTTGAGCAAATAATCAACAGTTTTACGACCTTCCAGGCCATAACCTAAAACAGCAACCATTTTATTTTTTAGGTCCTGAAGTTCCATTTAAATTCTCCTTAAAGTATAGCCGGGCAAATCCCCTGTCTGTTTACCCTCCGCCACCACTGCTTTTCCATTAACAAAAACATAATTTACGCCTTGGCTGTGCTGATATGGGTTTTCATAAGTGGCTTTGTCCGCAACATTAGGCAAGTCCAGCAAAACCAAATCCGCAAAATTTCCAACTTTAATTTCACCCCGTTTTTTTAACCCGACTTTTTTGGCCGGCCCGGAAGTAAGTTTTTTAATTGCCTCTTCCAGCGTGATTGCTTTGCTGGCCGCAACGTCTTTTAGAAATTTTGTTGCCGTGCCAAAACATCGCGGATGAACCAGCTTGTCTTTAATATTTGCGCTAAAACCTGCGCCATCGGTTCCCACAAAAGCCAGCGGGTGAGTAATAATTTGGTTTACCTGGTCTGAGTTTAAATTCTTTTCAAAAACCAAAACCTCGCTGCCCCCGTTGGCTATTAAATGCAAAACAGCCTGTTCTGAAGAAGTTTCCAAATTTTTGGCGATTTGTCCTATGGTTTTGCCGACAAAATTTAATTTATTGGCTGTGGAAGCCACCTGCATTCCGGAAAATTTTACGCCGCTATTGTTCAAATGCATTAAAATTTTATTTTTCTGCGTCGGGTCGGAGAAATGCTTTAGCATAATGTTGCGCCCGCCTTCAATTGCCCATTTTGGCAAATAGGAATAAAGCGCCTGCCAGACCGTGTCGTAAGGATAAGCGTCAAAGTGCACATTCACTCCCTGATGGTAAGAAGTGTCCAGCATTCCCATTAAGTCTTCAAATTTGTGCCAGTTATTTTCATTGCGAAGCTTTAAATGGGAAATTTTTAAGTTAACTTCGGTATTTTTTGCTATATCCAAAGCCTCGTCTACCGCTTCAATTATTTCCCCGCCTTCGCTGCGCAAGTGGATGGAAAAAAGCGCGTTATATTTTTTTACAATTTTAGCCAACTCAAACAGCTCAAGTTCAGAAATAATAATTTCATGGGCATAGGACAACCCGTTAGACAAGCCAAACGCGCCGGCTTCCAGGCTTTGCTGAAGAGCTTTTTTTAAAGCCGCCAGCTCATTTTTTTCCAACGATCTTATTTGGTCGCCGACAATTCCCCGGCGCAAAGTGGAATAACCGACCAAGCTGGCAACATTGCAGGCAAAAGCGGTTTTTGACATTTGCTCGACATATTCGCTGAAAGACTGCCAATTAATATTTGCAGCCTCCAAATTGTGCCACTTTTGCACGGAAAGCAAAGCTTCGTGAGTAAGCAAAGGCGCCAGACTGCCGCCGCAGTTACCTACTAAAATAGTGGTATAGCCCTGGCTTACCATGCTGTCTAGGGAAGGGTTGTCAAAAATCTGCCAGTAGCTGTCGCTGTGGTTCTGCAGATCCACGAACCCCGGGGTAAGATATTTGCCGCTTGCGTCTAAAATATTTTCCGCGGAGGAATTAATATTTTTAGCAATATTTACAATTTCGTCTCCCTGGATGGCGACGTCTAAAATTTCTCCGGGTTTGCCGGAGCCGTCAATTACTGTTGCGTTTTTTATTAATAAGGAATACATTTGTTTTTATTTAAATTTTAACCGAGCAAATAAATTATCACGCCTATTATGCTCATTACTCCGGAAATAATCCAAAACCTCATTGTAACTTTTGTTTCCGGCCAGCCAAGCGCCTGAAAATGATGATGAATCGGCGCCGATAAAAATAATTTTTTATGAAAAAATCTTTTCCAGAACAGTTGTAAAAATAAACAGACCGCTTCGGCCATAAAAACAAAACCAATAAACGCCAGCAAAAAAACCGAGTTGGTCAAAAAGGCAACTACCGCCAACAGTACGCCCATACCCATTGAGCCGGTATCGCCCATAATAAACCTTGCCGGATAGACGTTAAACCACAAAAAGGCCAGCAGCGCGCCAATTACCACGCTAATAAAGGCTACTAAATCGTATTTGCCCTGGGCAAAAGCAATAATGGCGTAAGCAAAAAATGCGGCCATTAATGTTCCGCCGGCAAGGCCGTCTAATCCGTCGGTTTCATTAACAGAAAAACTTACACCCACAACGGCTAAAATGAAAAAGGGAATGAACCAAAGCCCAAAATCCACATTGCCTACAAACGGCAGGTGAACCAAAGAAAAACCCAACTTAAAATAAAACCACCAGGCGCCAATTGCCGCGACTAACGCGTACAAAATAATTTTAAAGCGGAATCTTAAGCCGCGGCCTTTATGGCCAAGCTGCCGAATATCCAGCCAATCATCAATTAATCCAACCAGTGAGGCTCCCACAAAAGCTCCTAAAGGCAGCAAAGTTTCCTTGCGGGAATAAAAGTTAAAATGCTCAAAGAACTCGATTTTAAAAACCCGCCCAAGCAGCCAGAAAAAGAAAATTAAAATTACCAATGTCCCCCAAATCAAAATTCCGCCCATAGTCGGCGTCCCTGCTTTTTCTTTGTGCATCTGGGAAAATAGCGGGGTGGTGCCGTCGTTGCGGATTTGCTTACCCAATTTATTTTTGTATAAAAAGCTGGTTAAAGCCGGCGTGGCAAGCAGGGCAAAGCCGAAAGCAAGCGCGGCTAACACAGAAATTTTAATAACCTCTTGGGTTAACATGAAATATCAAGATTAAGCAAGAAATAATGACAAATAACTATATAATTGTACCATAAAAATAACCTTTTGCGAAATTTCCGCAAAAGGTTATAGAAAAAGCCTTGGTTGCAAACTAATTCCAGGAAAAATCAGTATCCAGGAGGTCTTTAAGCTTTAAAGTATCCCCTTCCCGGTCCCCGCTGCTTAAAACTAAAATTACAATTTCCCGATTATTTTTTTTAACTTTTGTTGCCATTGCTCCTCCGGATCCTTCGGTAAATCCGGTTTTAATCGCCAAAATATCAGGATGATTTTTAAGCAGCTTATTTGTAGCAACGGTACTGTAGGCGGAATTTAGTTTTCCCGAAAACTCGTATTCCGTACGACGGCCTAAATTGGCAAAGGCCGCAAGTTTTTCTGTTTCCGTAATTAGAATCTTTAAATCCGCTGCAGTTGAGTAGTTATACTGGCTGTCAAACCCCATTGGATTAGAAAAATTACTGCTGGCCATCCCCAAATTTTTAGCTTCAGCATTCATAAGATCGATAAAATTTGTTTGGGTGGAACGGGTGGTAAAATCCGCCAAAGTTAAAGCGGCATCATTGCAGGAACCAATTAACATTGCGTTAAAAACATCCAAAGCTTTTACTTCATCGCCCGGAACTAAACCCAATACAGGCTTAATGCCGCTCGTATCCCTGTGGTAAACGGTAAAATTGGCGTTTAAATCTGTATTTTTATAGGCAACCAGGCCGGTAAGAAGTTTTGTTAGGCTGGCAATGCTAAGTTTTTGGGTAGTATTTTTTTGCATTAACTCCTGGCCGGTTGCTAGATCGAAAACCAAAAAGCTTTTTGCTGAAATTTTAGAAAATTCCGGTTCCGCTTTTTTTGTTATGGCTGCGGTAGGCGGCTGCCCCTCTCCCCTAACCGAAGTGCTGGCGCCTAATACTTGAGGCTGGGCGGACTGTTCGCTGCTATTACGGTTCAATGAATTGTTGTATTGGCTAATAAAAAAAACCGAAGCTTGCAAAGCCACGAACAGAACAACAGACATAAGCCAATAAGGTAAAATCTTGAGTATTTTTATTTTTATCATTTGTTTCTGCTAGGATACTATATTTCCATTATAACTCATTGACAAAGGTTTCGGTTGTGGATAATATAAAGGAGCGCGAATTTTGATAAATTTCGCAAGTAAAATTAAAAAGGAAATACTATGTCAGAAGTCATTATTACAGAAAGCAACTTTGAGCAGGAAGTAATTAACTCCGAATTGCCCGTAATGGTTGATTTTTGGGCCGTTTGGTGCGGTCCCTGCAAGGTTTTAAGCCCGATTGTTGAAGAATTGGCCAAAGAATACGAAGGCAAGCTTAAAGTCGGCAAGGTTAATGTAGATGAAAACAATATGCTCGCAGCCAGATACGGCATTATGAGCATCCCAACTTTAAAATTCTTTAAAGGCGGCAAAATGGTTGGCGAATTAATTGGCGCCGCTCCTAAAGCAACTCTTGAAGCTGAAATCAACAAGCACTTATAATCCCCGGCTTCTTAGCCAAACAAAAAACCTCTTTCCAAACTTTTAGGAAAGAGGTTTTTTAATTGCTTAAATAGGATGTGATTCGCCGGGCTGCATAACTGTTCTTTGTTCGTTGGCCGATTCATTAAGCGGCTTAGGCATAATTGGCGGCGGCAAAGGGGTTTGCGGCGGCTTTGGTGTTTCGTTTTTTGGCTCACTGAAAATTCTGTCTACCGCTTCCCTATTCCGCTCTTTAATTTCCTGGCTCTTCTGCGTATGGATGCTTGCGACTTGATCCCAAATTGGATGCTCTTTTTTTGCCTGCGGGGCTCGGGTATGGGCATGCGGCTGCGGCCGGCTTTGGTGCCGATGGCGAGGCTGTTCTTGTTTTCTTTGGGGCTGTTGTTGCCTAAAGCTTTGCTCCTGGGCTCTTTTTGGCGCCTCGACTACTCTTTCCGGCTTTTTTTCTTCCGCCGGCTGCGGCTGAATTTTTATTTCAGGAATTGGCGGCTGTTCTTTTTCTTGAACAGGCTTTTCTTCTTCAGCTTCCGGCTGCTGCCGCGGCGTTTCCGTTTCGGCAATTTCTTGCTGGCTGTTGTCGCCAATTACCACAGCGGCTGTGTCTTGATGGAATTCGGCTCCCATCCAGCGGGAAATTTTTTCTTCAACTTCAACCACCGGGTTGCTGTATCTTTCTCGCGAAACTTTTATTGTTTTTTCGGAATTGCCGGTAAAAAATTCCGGGCTTGGCGGCAAAGTAATTGCGGAAAATGGATCCGAGGCCACGCCATTAATCATCAACTTAAGCAAAATATAATATTTGGGCAAGTTTACTATATCAACTTCGGTAAATATCGGTTCAAATTCTTTAACTAAAAATTCGGCGTCTTCCGCGCCGACGCGGAAAACCACCAGCGTGCCAACGTTACCAAATATGGCATCGCGAACCTTGGTGTTTCGTTCCTGGACCAGCTGGCCAATATATTGGTGTCCGACAATTAAATTAAGCCGGTATTTTCTGGCTTCAGATAAAATTGTCGCAAAGCTGTCCGTGGCAAAGTTTTGAAACTCATCCACATACAAATAAAAATCTTGTCTTTCATGTTCCGGAATGTCGGTGCGGGACATAGCGGCCAATTGCAATTTTGTTACCACCATAGCGCCAAGCAGCGCACTATTGTCTTCTCCGACTTTTCCTTTAGACAAATCCATAATCAGGATTTTTTTCTTGTCCATAATCTCGCGAAGATCAATGGTGCTTTTTGGCTGGCCGACAATATTGCGGATAATTCCGGAAGACAAAAACTGTCCAACCTTGTTTTGAATTGGCGCAATAGCTTCTGTTCTATATTTTTCGTTGTAGTTGGCAAACTCGTCGGTCCAGAAAGCTTTAACCATCGGGTCTTTAACGTTGTCCACAATTTTCTTGCGGTATTTTTTATCAACATACATACGGGTAATACCAAGCAAGGTATTGCCTGGGCTGTCGAGCAAAGCCAAAATGGTATTGTTTAAAATGTATTCCATTCTGGCTGACCAAAGGTTCGCCCAAATTTTTGTAAACACGCCCATAAGGCCCGAAGCTACCAAATGCTTATACTTAGTATCTACCGCTTCCAGAATGTTAAAGGCCACCGGATAATCTAAATCTGCCGGGTTAAAATAAATAACGTCATTAACGCGGCTGGATGGAATTGAATCTAAAATTCTTTGCACTGAATCCCCATGCGGGTCTAAAAACGCCACGCCATGGCCATTTCTGATGTCCTGGATGACCATATTTTCCATTAAGGTGGTCTTGCCCATACCGGTTTTACCGATTAAATACATATGGCGGCGGCGGTCGTCAGTTTTAATGCCAAAAGGCACTTCTTTGTTGCGGAAGTTTGTTTTGGCAAAAACTGTAATTATATTTTCGTGTTTTGTATTTTCCATAAAATATTGCCTTTACTATAAATTAAAAGCCGGAGTCCGGGCCCGCCAATGGAAGATCCACGGGAGGCTGCGATTTTTTGCTGTCGGTTTTTTCAATTGCCGAAGGCGCCATTGTAGTTTTTGTGGTAATCGGAAAATGATACAAAGTAGAGACCTCCTCTGTGTTTAATATAAACATCGGCATACCCAAATGAATATCACGGTCCTTAAAGCCCTTAAAAATTCTGCGCTTGCGGATTTTTAAAACATAATCCATATAAGGCGCTTCAAGTTCTTTGGAAAATTTATAGGTTAAGCCCGTCCAGGTTCTGTTAGTTTCCGGCTTGAGCTTGTTCGACATAGCCGAACCCATTTGCCGATATGCTCCGATAAATATTCCGCGCTTGGTAAGGTCAAAATTATTTTTAGGGGCAATATACAAGAAACGGATTTTGGTTCTATACCCTGGCTTGCTCATTTTCTTTTCCACTAATGTCACCCGCTCTTTTTCGGTTTCCGTAAGGCTCATCCAGTTATTTTTTTGAGCCTTTTCTTCTTCATGGCCGTGTCCGTGGCCGCCACCAAGCAAGGCATCTTTGTAGCTAAATTTTGCAAACCAATTAAATGGCGCCAACAAAATATCCAAAAAGCCTACCGTGTGCGGCAACTCTTCGCCAATTAATTCTTTGACTTTTCGTTCCGCTCTGGGCTTCCATTCGTTGTCGCCCAATGGTTGAATAATTATTTGTATGGCAAAAAGTTCGTGAGGTTCTATTTTGGTCAAACTCTCGAATAAATTTGCCAGCGGGTCGATAATGGTTTCTTCGGCGGCCGGATGTTCAAAATCGCGAAAAGTTTTCAGAGGAAAAACGTCATCTTCTTCCAGTTTCCATTCCGTGCCAAATACATCTATATCCGTGGAAGTTTCCGGATCATAATGGACATTTTCCAAATAGTCGTTAACTACATTAATCTCGGCCTGCGGGTAATGAGAGTAAAACGCCGCTTCCACTAAATTTTTAGCGTTCTTTGGGATGCGCAAAACAAAGCTAATTTTTCCACCCAAGCTTACTATTTCCAAACTATACCAGAGCTGATCATGGCCTTCCATATAGGTTTCCGCAAAAGTTTTGCTGGAATGTAAGGCATGCATATGGGTAAAAATAGTGTCTACGGCCATTGTGCTAACTAAATTTTCCCGCGGGACTTTGATGCTTAAAAAAATCCATTCCTGGTTGTGGACATATTGATGGCGAATTTCCGTATAGTACATGCGCCATAGCATATATATTAAACCAATTACAAAAAGCACCCACCCGCCTTTAGTTATAAAGAGGAAGGCTATTTGAAAAATTACTGCAAAATTTGGAACAAGGTTGACTATTACTTCCATTTTTTGGCTTTTTGTTTTGTTAGTAAACTAAAAATTAAAAAAAATTATACTAAAGCGTATGCGTTTTTGCCGACTTTCTTAAAGATTTTTTTGTTGGAAAGCCCGACTAAAATTGTGTTCTTTTTAACTACTCTGCGCTTTAAAACTTCTTCAATAATTTTTTCTTTAGTCATCGGCTGGGGAGATTGTTTTAAAATCTCAACAATAACATCGGCAACAACGCCCGGCTTATAACCCCATTCAGAAAGAGCATAAATACCTCGGCCAATTAAAATAAAGCGTTGGTCTTTAATAAGTTCATTATGTACGGTTTCTTTGTAAGCGGTGCGGTCGTCAAACTTGGCTTTGTTAATCATTTCCGTAATAGCTGAATAATGCTCGGGTTTTTTATGATGCTTCATAACCAAATAAGCCTTGTCGCCGACATCTTTTGGCTTAACTTCTTTCCACACAGCCAAACCCCACTGGCCAAAAACATTTTTTTCAATTTCAACCGTGAGCTCTAAATAATTTAAAATAATTTTATCGCTCAATTCGGCCTTATTCTCGTCGTAGAATTGAGTTTGCTTAAAGTTTTCCAAAAATTCAGCTGCGTCCAGCGGGCTATTCTTGCCGCTGATAATTTTTTTGCTTTCGGAAATAAAACCATGCAGCAAATCGTGCTTAAACAGCACGCCAACCCAGCTTTTCTTATAGTTGTCGTGAATAAAGTTGTCTAATTCTTCAATTAAATGCAAAATAAACACCAAAGCGTTCTTTTCCTTTGGGTCAGAAATGTTTAAATGCATTAGCAAATTTTCTTCGGCAATAATGCGGCCGTGTTCAGTAATGATGTTTATTAAAAAGTCTTTTGCCGAGGAAAAATTTTCCTTTTGCAGGCTGGTTTTCTTTAAGTGGCGGATTAAATCTTTTTCAATTTGCCTAACTCTTTCACGGGTAAGATTCTGTTCCTGGCCAATTGAAGCCAAAGTTTTAGTTTCATTGCCTTCCAAACCATAGCGATGGCTAAGAATTTGGCGATCGCGATCTTTAAGCAATTCCAAAACTTCCTTCACAATTTCTGAAGGCTTGAATTGATTAAGAGACTCTGTCTGTTTGGTATGGATTATTGTGTCTAAAATTCCCATATGTTTTCAAGAGTTGTTTTTAACTTTTTCAGTATAGCATAAAGAATAGTAGATGTCAAATAACTTGTGATAAAAAAACCTCCCTTAATTAAGGGAGGTTTTTAAATTTAGGCTTTTTTAGTTTTCCACTTTTGCCACTGAACTAATACCGGGCTGGCAATAAATATGGAGGAATAAGTTCCTACAATAATACCCACAAACAAGGCTAAGACAAAATAACGAATTGTTTCTCCGCCGAATAGCAATAAGCTCAAAAGAACAAATAAAACAGTTAAGCTGGTGTTAAGAGAGCGGACAATTGTTTGAGAAATGCTGTGATTTACCACGTATTCTATGCTCTGGCCGGGATAAAGTTTTAAGTTTTCCCTAATACGGTCAAAGACTACAATTGTATCGTGGACTGAGAAGCCCAAAACAGTAAGCATGGCGGTAACAAACAAGCTGTCTACTTCTACGCCTCTAAAGTGTCCTAAAATCGAGAAGAAGCCCAAAACGAACAATAAGTCGTGTAATAATGCAATAATTGCTGACCAACCAAAGCGCCAGGAAGTAACCGGCTTGGCAACTTTTCTAAAGGCATAGCCCAGGTAAATTACAATGCCTAAAGAGACAAGAATTAACTGGTAAATGGCATTCTGCTTCAATTCCTTGCCAATTACCGGCCCAATAGAGTCTAAGCGGGTTTCTTTAAACTCGCCAACCTGTTTTTGGATTTCCGACAAAAGTTTGTCATGTTTATCTTTTGCCAAATTTTCTGTCTTGATAATTAGGCTGTTATTTTCCGCAGCCTGCAACTGGTAGTTTTTAATCCCCTGCTCGTCAATAACAGTTTTAATTTTAGCCTGATCTACCGGCTGGTTAAATTGCAGCTCTACAAAAGTCCCGCCCTTAAAGTCTATTCCTAAACGCAAGCCGTATACGGAAAGAGAAATTACGCCAAAAAGCAAAATAATTCCTGAGATTGCAAACCAAAGTTTATAATATTTTAAAGTGTTGAACATAAAGAGTGCTAATACGCTATACTAATCTACAAATAAACGGATGGAACTAATACCTACAAATAATGACATTAGTAATTATTTGTATCATTTGTGCATTTGTATATTTGTATATTTGTATCTTAATGATAAGTTTATTTATCTTGAGAGGAAATAGACGTCTTAATTTTGCTTACGCCAAATAACCAAGGGTGGGTTAAAATATTGTTGCCCACAAAAACTTTTAAGAAGGTTCTGGTAACAGTAATGGCGGTAAACATGGAAATTAAAATACCAACGCCCAAAGTAACGGCAAAACCTTTAATTGACGGCGTGCCGAAAATATAAAGAATGACTGTGGTAATTAAGCTGGAGACGTTAGAATCGCGAATAGACAGCCAGGCTCTGGCAAAACCATCCTCAACGGCTTTGTGAATTTCTTTGCCGGCGCGGATTTCTTCTTTTAATCTTTCAAAGATTAAAATGTTGGCGTCAACAGCCATACCAATGGACAAAATAAATCCGGCAATGCCCGCTAAAGTTAAAGTGACCGGGGAAAGCCCTTTTAAGAAGATTAACAAAATGTAACTAAAGAAGGCTAAAATTCCAAACCAGGAACTTACCGTAAGGCCAAGGAAGAAAAATGCGCCCACCAAAGCTAATGCGGTAAATGAAATACCAATTTTAAATACTGCAAAGGACACAACTGCGTAAATTAACAAGGCAATAGTGGCCAAAAAGCCCGGAAAGCGATAGTAAGCAATCATAAAAAAAGCAATCATCAACAAGCCAATTAATCCGGCAACCACTGACTTTTGCACAGATTCTTTGCCCAATGTCGCGCCAACATTTTGCTGGGAAATTAAGCTAATCGGCACAGGCAAAGCGCCGCTGTTTAACCTGGTAGCCAAAGCTTTAGCTTGGTCTACGGTAAAGTCTCCGGTAATAATAGCCACACCGTCGGTAATTGCGGTTTGAACTGTTGGGGCGCTTAGAATTTGGCCGTCCAGAAAAATTGCAATTGGTTTGCCAATGTTAGCCGAGGTTATATCAGAGAAAAGTTTTCTGCCTTCGTCATTAAATTCCAAGCGAACAACAACCTGGCTGGACAAGCTCTTGCCCTGCTCAAAGTCCACAGTGGCCTTTTTTAACTGCTTGCCGGAGAGTCCGGTTGGCAACCAGGCTTTAGAAGCGTCAACGGTTACATTGCCGTTTTTGTCCGGGGTAAGCTGATTAGCATTTGGATTTTCGGTTTTAAACTCCATAAACGGAGTTTGGCCGATCTGATCAATAGCCTGGTTAATATCTTTAATACCGGGAAGCTCAACTATAATTCTGTCGGATCCGGCAACCTGTACCAGCGGTTCGCTTACGCCAAAGCTGTTTACGCGGCGTTCTATGGTGTCGCGAACAGAATTTAATGCGTCTGCCTGGTCCTGCTGCTTAATATCCTTAAAGTCAGCCTGATAAACCAAATGGCTTCCGCCCTGTAAATCCAAACCTAAATGAACCTTAAAGGTCTGGCTATAAGGGATTTTAATCTTATTAAAGTCAATTTTGCTGCCACTTGGCAGAATAATCCAAACCGCTGCTGCGGCAATAAGCAATATTGCCACCAAGGAACCAAAGAGTTTTAATTTTGGGTGCATGTGTTAAATTTCAATAAAAAATAGGCTAAAAAAACCTGCTTGGAGTATTATAGCAAAATCTGAGCTTTTGGCAATATTAGGCTACCTGCTCTTTCTTTGCCTTTTGCCCATGACGGCTAAGTCTCAAAACAAAAGATTTCCAAGCTCTCGCAGGCAACATGTTACAAAAAGCAACAATTTGCTGGCGACCATAGCCAAGTTTTTCTAAATTTTTGATTTGTTCTAACCACTCATCAATTGACCGATTGTAGTCTGAAACAAAAATTGACTGAAGAGAGTCTTTAATTTCCCGCTCAAAAAATAAATGACCTGCGTAAAAATTCAAGCTACTTCTTTTAGCAAAATCCTTTTTGTCCTTGCTATACTCAGTGTACCGGGCAAGCCGACCGGCGCCTAAATCATTTTTAAGTAAATTTTCCAACCATTGCTGTATTGGAATTTTTTTTCCACTTTCTAACGTAATATCTGCAGATTTGTAGTCATATAATGAACTATTTTTTAACAGATCTTCAATAGCCTTAATATCACTACCATCCCTATAATAAGCAATTATTTCATCTCTCGCTCTAAAATCTACGTACATTCTCCTGTAATGCCTAACTAAGGCTTCTATAATTTTAACCTTTGCTCTTTGAGCTTCAGCCCTGTCCATATTTATCAACGCGGTTTTGCTCAGGCTCTTAATTAAGCTTGGGGGTATTTCTGAATGTTCTTTAGGCACAAAAAGTTTATTAAACTGATGCTGCTCTTCATGCCTTCTCACCCTTTTTGAAAGCGACTCATCCTTTACAACAATTTTTCTTCCGCTTAAAACCTCATAGTTTAAAAGTTGCTTTTTCCTGCTATGATCAACAATTGAAAAACCTCTGTCATCAAATTCTATATCAAGGTACTCTGTTTCCCTATACTTCTCGGCCGGAAAAACTATGCGTTCGTCGGGCGACGAATCAATTTGCTTATCCAAAAAAATAAAATTGTCATTTTTTGGATCATAAAGATTTACACCGCTAACCCTGCCTTTTTTTGTTTGAAAAGTTAGTTGGTACATTATCTCGCCTTCAACATACCAAAAAACTGTCCCGTTTAGATTTAAGTCTGAAAATTCAACCCTAGTTTTTGACCCTTTTTTAATTTCAATTTTATTTTGTTTTATTTTGTCAACAAATCCAAAATTATTACTCGCTTTTTCTATAATTACACAATTTGATAAATCACTAACTTTACATGTTGGGAAAGCTGCCCCTTGGCTTTTTTTAGCTTTTTCAACATCGTTGATGCTTGTGTCTTCGTGTTTGTAGTTTGTATAGGCAAAAATGTAGTCTTGCTCATTAAAACAACGAAAACATATTGTCATTGGTCCTAAAATTAATTGCACCTTCCCCTCCGGTTTTTTGCCAAAACATTTTTCAAAAAGCTCTTCCGGCTTTTGTTCATATTGCCTATAATAAAACCCGACCTTGTCGTGTAGCTTGGAATATTCTAATAGCGCATTTTCAAGGGCGATTGAAGCTCCCGGACCCAGAGCCGCAACATTATCTTTTTGCTCTTTGGCTAGTTCCATTAGAATTTCTGAGCTATTAGAGCCGGTGTTCCCGCATACTTTTTCATAAATTTTAACAAGCAGCGCATTCATGTTTTTTTGCGCCTCGACAAGCTCTTGCATGCGTTCTCCAACAATATTTTGTTTTTTAGACCGGAGCTCTTCCCTGCTCTTTCGACTTGCTTCTGAGAGTTCATCTTTTAAGCCGGAAAGAATCCCTGATTCTCTATTAACTACCATAGCTTTAAAATCAAATTACTTTGATTTAATTTTAACAAAAAATTAAAGATAAATATATGCCACCATGGTTTCCAGCTCTTTTGGTTTGTCCCGGCGATAGGAAAAATAGCTTCCGGGCAAGCAAGCAGTGCATTCGTTAAAAAATTCAATATTTTCGGCCAAGACGCCGGCTTTTTCTAACTGAATTCTAATAATTTTTGGCAAATCAACAAATATTTTTCCGTCTTTAAAACTAACCGCGCTGGAAAAGTTATTAAACTCCGACAAAATATCATTTTGAATTTCAAAATGACACGGTCCGATTCCCGGGCCAACTCCTACAAGCAGCCTTTCCGGATTGGTTGATAAAGTTTTAACCAAAGCCGGCAATAATCCGCTTACGCAGCCTTTCCAACCGCTGTGTGCAATGGCGACTTTTCCGTTTTCGGGATTAAAAAAATAAATTGGATAACAATCGGCAACGGTTACGCTAAGGCAAAGATTCTTTTCTGTTGTATGAAGGGCGTCGCAGTGAGGTATGGTTTTTCCCGCGCTATCCGGGCCCGATTTAGCAACCCGGTCTTTATGCTCCAACCCCGCGCGGACAACCTGGTCGGGGCTAATCCCCTGCTTGCGAAAAAAGGTTTTAAAATTGCCGGACATTTTTTGGGACGACAAACCCATACTGCCGTCTACTTTTTGCGACAAGCCGCAGCGAACTTCGGGAAAGTTTTTAAAAATTTTAAATTGAATATTCATTTAATTACTGGATGATTACCTGAGTTCCGACATCCGCCCAGTTATACAGCGGCTCAATGTCTTTATAAGAAACATTAATGCACCCATGGCTCATTGGCTGGCCAAAATTGTTATGCCAAAAAGCCCCGTGAATGTAGTAATTCAAAGGCGAGTGTTTTTTAAACAGCATATTCCAGCGGGTGTTTTTAAAATTGTAATCAGCTCCAATGTAATCCACCAAAGGCTTCTTAGATTCAATTTCAAAACTTCCCGTTGGCGTCGGCGTGGCCGGCAAACCGCTGGAAATTTTTATGCTGCCAACAATGTAATCGCCGAGGCGATAGCTCAGGCTTTGATCGGCTAATGCTATAAAAATTTTCTTTTGTAATTTGTCTTCGGAATTTTTATTTGGATCGTAATTATATTTTATTTCATCTCCGTCTAAAAAACCGTCATTATCAGTGTCCGGATTTTGGGGATTGGTGTGATAAATATTTGTTTCCTGCGCGTCGGTTAAACCGTCTCCGTCTGAGTCCGCGGCAGAAACCTGGGCTTTAGCCAGTGACGGCAAAACCCCAAAAATTACCAGCAAAAAAATTGTAAGCTTATTTTTCATTTTGTTTTAATAACCAGTTGTCCAATGGTTTGCCGTCGCGCTTAAGCCAGGCCGCCTGTGAGCGAATTTTTTCCAAGGTTTGTTTAATAGAACGCTTCGCTCCTGGAGCTTTATGTGCTTTAAAAAACTTTTCTATTTCTTTTGCTTTTTCTTCCGAGTAAAAATTATCCATTGTGCCGATTATTCTGGAAATCATGCTCAAGCCAGAAGCGTAGCGCTTAAGCAGCTCACCCCAATGCTTTTTAACAAAATCCAAGGCAATGGCGCTTCCTGCCCAGTTGCGGAAAACCGCGGCAATAATAAACGGCGCGTCCTGGTCTCTTACCTGTTTGCTTAAAGCAAAGGCCAAAGTCTTTTTTAATAATTCCGGATTTTTAAAATGCGCCAGGCTTCTGCCTATTCGGTCTTTTTCTTCCTGCATCTCCTCTTGGGTGTACATTTTAACTAACTTTGCATGCTCCTTGCTTGAACCAAACTGGGCGGCGGCAAAATAAACAACAGAACGCAAATTTACGGGGACCGGAGAGTTTTTGTTAAATTGCGCCAAAGCCCAGGCAACTGTTTTTTTATCGCCCCATTTTACCGCTTGCTGCAAAATTAAGCTGCGCAAAAGCACCTGGGCGCCGGTTTCGCCTTTTGCCTCTTTGACCCCGACCGTCTGCAAAATATTTTGAATTATTCCTAAAGCGAACTTTTCATAGAGCGGGTAAGATTTTAAGTTGCGGGCCAGGCCGCCAATGTTCCCAAGGCCAAAACAAATCATTAGCCAGGCATTGTAGTCTTTTTCATTTTTAAAATGTTTAACCAACTCCAAAGCTTGCGTGGCGGGTAAATCTCCCGACTCGGACAAAGTAAACGCATCCCTTACCACGCCAAGCCTGTCTATGGCTGAAAGCTGGGGCAACCCATTGCTCAAAGCGCCAAGCATTTGCGCCGGATAATCGGTTCTAAAAAACGAAGTTTCCCCGGCGTTTAATTTAATCCAGGTTTTGGAGGTTTTAGGAATTTTAATTGACTTCGCCCCCAATAAATGTTTGGAAATTTTTTTGCCGTTTTTAATGGTAACAGGAATTTGCCAAATGGTTTTGTCTGTAGACGATGCTTTGGAAATCGCGCTGGAATAAAAGCGAGACTGCATTAATACTAACTGCTTTTCTTTTTCCACAACTCGAACTAGCGGATATCCGGGCGCGGAAGTCCAATTAAGCATTAACTTTTTTACCGGTTTTCCGGAAACTTTTTCAAACGCTTCCCACAAATGTATGGTTGAAGCATTTTGGTAGGAATGTTTTTTTAAATAATATCTTAAACCGTCGCGAAAAGTTTTCTCGCCCAAATATTCTGCCAGCATGCGGATAACTACCGAACCTTTAGCATAAGACACCGCGTCAAAAATTTCGCTAATCTCCTCCGGGTGGTGAACCTCAACTTCAATTGGATGGGTGTTGGTAAGCGAGTCCAGTTCCAGCGCGGTGTTGAATCTTTGCGCCACATATTGCTCCCACATATTCCATTGCGGGAATAATTTGTCGGTGCATAAATATTCCATATAGGAAGCAAAGCCTTCGTTTAGCCACAAATGCGTCCACCACTCCATTGTTACCAAATTGCCAAACCATTGGTGCGCAATTTCGTGGGCAATTACAATTGCCACCCACTGTTTAGAAGACAGAGATGAATTCTTTTCGTCAATCAGCAAGGCTGACTCGCGGTAAGTTATCGCGCCCCAATTTTCCATAGCGGCGCTGTTAAAATCCGGAATGGCAATTAAATCCAAAACCGGCAGCGGATATGGAATATCAAAATAGCTGTTATAAAATTCCAAGCAGCGGATTGCGGTGTCGAGCGCGAATTTTGCCTGGTGCTTTTTGCCCGGCGTGGTAAAGACTCTAACTAGCGTACCGGAATTTGTATTTTTTCCGCGCTGTTCCGCGCTGCCGGCCTTTTCCGCGCTGTTCCGCGTTCTGCCTTCAATATATTCCAAGTCGCCAACAATGAACGCTAATAAATAGGTAGACATTTTTGGCGTTGGCGCGAACTTAACGGTTTTATATTCACCTTGGTGCTCTAAAACTTCAGATTCAATTGTGTTGGAAACCACAGCTAACTTTTTTGGAACCATTAAGGTGACGTCAAAAATAGCCTTGGCGCTGGGCTCGTCAAAGCATGGGAAAGCCCTGCGTGCATCTGTGGCCTCAAATTGCGTTGTAGCAAGGTGTTTTTGCTGGTTTTTGGACTTATACTGGCTTCTGTAAAAACCTCTCATTTTATCGTTTAAAATGCCGGTAAACTTTAAAGACAACTCCCCTTTCCCCGCTTTAACTGTTTGTTTTAACTTAAATGTTACGGTTTGATTCTGCTCGTTGTACCGTATGTCCCTATTCTTAATTCTTAATTCATAATTTTTGATTCTAAATTTTGCCTGCAAAATTTTAAGCTCTTTAGTATGAAGTGTAATCTCATTTACCGGTTTTTCAATATTAAGATAAATCGTTTCTTCACCCTCAAAAATAAACCTCTTTAAATCTGGTTTAATAAACAATCGGTATCGTTCGGGCTTTATATGGCTTGAAAGTCTAACTGATTTCATTTATCTCAATTTTTAATTGTTTTATTTGATTCAACAAACTCTTTTACCGCGGGCATAATTTCCTTCATTGTTTCCGCCAACGCACCTTCTTTATTTTCCACAATCAGATCAAAATCTTTGTGATTTTCAGGATTAGGGTCTGTGACATCATGACTTAACCTATATTCAGCAGGTTCGTAAATTAGCCATCCTTCACGGGACATAAATCTTTGTTTTCTTACTTCCTCCGGGGCATGTAAAAATATAGAAAGAACTTCGTTGTTGCTTTGTTGGGCAACTTCTTTTAAATTTCTAGCTTTTTTGTCATCAATATTTACTAAAACAATTTCTGATTTTGTAAACTCATTAATTGAATACCCCACGCGATAATTACTTACCTCTCCCCAAAATTCATCTGGAATTTCCCCTGAACCTCTTTTTTTCTCAAACTCTTCTTCAGAAATAAAATATTTGTCTATTTTCTCCTGTGGTCTGGCAGCCCTTGTTTTAAAGTAAGTTGCCTGTGATACTTTTCCAGGATACTCTTGATTTAGTTCCCTATACATTTCATCTATTACAGAATCTTTGCCCGAGGCTGTAGGACCACAAATAATAATAATCTTCATATTCTATTTAACACTTAAATATTTTTTCAACTTTAATACCGCTAACCCGCGGGGGCTACTAAAAAAATTTCCAGACGCTTTCATTTGCGAGAGGGTTTCTTTTTTGCCGTTTGGCACAAAAATCGGGTCGTAGCCAAAATTATATTTACCTTTTGGTTTTATAATTTTGCCATTCATCGTTCCTTCAAAAAATTCAATTTCTTTAGGACTTTTTGCGTACCCAATAAAGGTTGTGGCTCTGGCTTTTTGGTCACCCATTTTTTTGCACATTTCATAAATCTTTTTTGTGCCAATAGAATCATTAAACCATTTTATCAACGGGCCGGGAAGCTTGTAATTAAAACAGCTTAAAAATAAAGAGCTGTCATCTATAATAAATTCGCCCTTATAATGATTAAAGGCTTCTTTTAGCTTGTGTTCAATTATCTTTTTAGGATCAACTTCTTGAATTTCGTGTAAATCTATATTAATTTGTTCAACCTTAATAGGCGCGAGAGCCGCTTGCACCTCATTAAACTTTGTTTTATTTCCGGTAATAAATTTAAGCATTTAAAAATTCTTTAACCTTACTTAAAATAATCTCGTAATTTTTTTCCAAATCGCCATCTTTATTTTGAACTACTAAATTATATCCTGTTGCATGTTCAGATTTTGTTATATCGTTTTCAACCTTAAAAATCACGGACTCGTCAGCGCTCAACCCATCCCGATGTTTAATTCTACCAATCCGCTGTTCCTTAGGAGCATCTAAAAAAATAGTTACGGCACGTCCATCATTTTGTAAAGCATAATCCTGAAGTTGCTTTGCCGCCCACACAGCTATATTAAATATAATAATTCCTGACTTTTCGTTTAGAATTTCTGACGGATAACCAACTTGATAATTTGAATTTTTATGATCTAAAATAATTTCACCCTTTGATACTTTTTCATTGAATTCCTCATCGCTAATTTTGTCTTTCCTATTAGGGTTTTCACCCTTTCGGTCAACCTTTCTTGTTGTATAATACCAAGCTCTTTTAACTGGCTCAATTTGAAGGTTTTTTAAATCTTCATGCAACCTGTTAATTATAGTATCTTTTCCCGAGCCTGTTGTCCCTGAAAAAATTATGTATTTCATAATTAGTTGTCAAAAAAGTTTTTTCCTGTTTTATACGCTTCGATGGCGGTTATCGTCGGTTCAAACATCGGCTCGGGTAAATTATTTATATTATACCATTGCCAGCCTTCGCATTTGTCTGATTCTAATGTTTTAGGCTCTCCGGAAAACCATTGAGCAGTTAATTGAATATCGCAAAAATGAGTTCCGTTTTCAGAAATGTAGTTCATCAGCCTTAAAAATTTTATATCGCTAATTTCGATTCCGGCTTCTTCCATAACCTCTCGCTTGGCACAAGCTGCAAAAGATTCCTTAAACTCTTGCTTGCCACCTGGCCAGCCATACGTGCCAAAACCAACATGACCCTTTCTTTTACCCAATAAAATTTTTCCATCTTTAAAAAGCATCACGCCTATACCGACTATTGGTCTTTGCTGATTTCCTTGCTCCATATTTTCTTATCAGTCTATTACACTGGAGTAATAGAGTGCCTGTTAATTTTGTTGTGAATTTTTTTATTTTCACTATATTACAATATAGTAATATAGTGGGTTTAATTTTTGGTTAGGCCTTGGCTTCTTCGGCTGGTTTTTCTTCTTTAGCGTGATCGTGGCCTTTATGCTTTTCTTCTTCTAACTTTTTAATTTCTTCGTTAATTTTCCCGCTAAATTCTCTTAATTTTTCGTCGCCATTTACCATTAATTCAGCAATAGCTTTTGGATCTTGCTTGGTTAAAATTGCTAAAACCATAACTAAGCTGGAAGTAGACCACAAACCCTTTTCCATAGAGTTCTGCGCCATTACAAGCTCGTAAATCATTTTTTCTGTTTTGCTTGGTTCTCTCTTCAAATAATCGTTTCCCATATTTTTCCTTTATAAATTAATTAATTTGTTAAGTATTTATTGTAACCTGCTTTAACTAATAGTTCATATGCACTCCATACGTCATCCGGAATTTCCTGATGAATTTGAAAACCTTTTTCCGGATACGTTTTGATTCGCTGTAAATCGCCAACCAAAATGCTAATTAAATCATCCTTACTAATATCTTTTGTCGGATAATCATCAAACGAAACTTGCTGGGAAGTTGCAATGCAATCTTTTTCCGGCCAAAATTTCTTAAACGTTGCGTAAGCTCTTCGCTCCATATACGGCTTTTGAACCAAGATGATTGTTTTGGGATTTATGCCTTTCTCTTCTAACAACTTTTTTGTAAATACTATATTCTCTCCCGTGTTTGTAGATTTATCCTCAATAATTATTTGATCTTTTGGCACCCCCATTTCAATAGCAATCTTTGAGAAAACAATTGCTTCCGGTTCATTCCACAAACCTTGAGTTAGTCGTCCATAACCTCCAGAAAATACCATTAATGGCGCATACCCTTCTAAAAATAATTCTGCGGCCCGAACAGCAACCCTAATATCATGACTCCCCAAAACTAGTATGCAATCTGCCTTTGAAAGTTTGTGATTAAGATGATGATACTCCCATATCTTTTTTGCTAGTTGTTCAACTGGTATGTTATTCATATTTATCTTTTCCAGGCTGACGGCAATAAGTCTGATGCTTTTTTAAATTCATTTTCTGAAAATATGACCAAAGCATCGGGACAATATTTAGTTAACAGCTCTCTGCATAATCCGCAAGGCGGGAAAAATTCAAAAGTTCCATCTTCTTTTCTGTGAACCGCAACGATAGATTCAATTTCCGTTTCTCCTTCAACAAATGCTCTGCCTATTGCAGTCCATTCTGAGCACAAATCCAACTTTAAACCTTTTATGCTTATGCCTGTGTAAATCTTTCCCGATTTTGTTCTTAAGGCTGCACCCACTGAATGCGCACCTTTTTTATACCTCAAATCAATAATTGATTTAGCTTCTTTTATTAAATTGTCTGCATTACCTATTTTTTCCATTACATTTGACATATTTATGACTCGAAGTCAAAAAACTTTCATATTAGGCTTATACGATATTAAATTAACTTACCTTTCAAATCAATTAGCAATTTTGGAAACAACTCTTTGGCCTTTTCTGTCTTTACTCTGGTTTTTAGTTCATCATCCCACAGTTTTAGCACTTTTATGAAGCTGTTTTTTTGATACTTTTCTTGAAGATGTTCTATGCATAATTTGCTTAAACTATCAGCATCAACAATAATGGCTTCGTCTTCCTTTTCAGATGAGTGTTTATCAGCCGCTCCAATTAGCCTAATTACAGAATTAATATCTATGCTCGCAAAAGCACATTGCCCTAGCACTTCTTTTACTTTTATACTCGAATTTTTATTTGCCTGATTTTCCAGCAACAACATTTCATCTAAGTTCAGCTTATCTTTGGGGGCAACGCTCGACCAACCAACATCATGAAGATAGGCGGCGGTAACCAAAGTATCCAAGTCTGCCCTGCCTTTTCCAAGTTCTTTTACCCATTTTACCACTCTAACAGCATGATTCCAATCACCTGCCCTGGCTCTATTAAAGTAGGGTTTTGCTATTTCAATTAGCTTATCTTCATTAAATTGCATATTTTTTCCATTTTTTCCTTAAACACACGATTTACCCATTTTTTAAGGGGCTTTTCCCTCATATTGACAGATTTATAATTATATGCTATAATTATATGAAAATCTAAAAGGAGCGGGAAATGGATTATATCGAGAAGGACTACGGTAATGGCGTGTGGGAAGTTAGATGGAGCGGTAAAACTCTCGCCGAAGCGATGTCGCAATTTTGCGGCAAACACGCGGAGTTACGGGTAACGGCGATGTATTACTCGAAACTCATAGGTGAACACACGTGTGTCGCCATAACCGAACATCGGTAGAAAACTGGGGAGGTTGGACAGTCGTCTGACCTCTCTTTCATTTTACCATTTTACCTGTCTCCTACTTCCCGTGGCATTTCTTAAACTTTTTTCCGCTGCCGTCCACCTTCGCTAAAGCTCCGGCCGATTTCACTCTATTTTTTATGGTAGCTAGCGTTTATCATCCCACAACGCTTGAACTTATATGGCTTGCCTGTTTCAGGATTTATCGCTCCACATGGGCAGGGGTCGTTGCGGCCTACGCCTTCGTATTTTGGATCTGTTTGCCCGCCGGTTTGCATTGAGCCACTCGCTGAACTGGTTACCAAATCCTTAAGCGGTTTTTGCTGGTTTGGCTGCTGGTTTACCTGAACGGTAATATGGAAAATGGTATAAACAATTTGTTTATTCATTTCCTTTACCAAATTCTGGAACATTACATAGCCTTCTTTTTTATATTCCACCAACGGATCGCGTTGCCCATAACCGCGAAGGCGGACGCTGTCGCGCAAATGATCCATTGTGTCCAAATGTTCCATCCAAAGATTGTCTAAAGATTGCAGGGCAACAAATCTCTGTGCTCCCTCAAACACTTCTTTGCCCATTTCTTTTTCTTTGGCTTCCCAGTTTTCTTCTACCGCTTTGTAGAAGGTATCGGCAACCGCAAATTCTCTGTCTGCCGCGTCCTTAGCGGCTTCCTTAACCTTATCTATCAATTTTTGATCAACCGGCACCATTGTGCCAACAGTCTTAAACAAATTCGCCCAGTCTTCTTTTTTCCCTCCGTGCTCGTCTAACTGGTTTAAGTTAAATTCAGCGACTTCAACCAGTTCGTCCTTGGCCATCCCTAGAATTTCCTGTTTCAAATCTGTCTTCTTGCTCTCTTCGGTGCCAACCAAAAAACCGCGGCGCTTTTTATAAATTATATTGCGTTGATGGTTTAAAACATCGTCAAATTCCAAAACATGTTTTCTGGTATCAAAGTTCAATCCTTCAATCTTCTTTTGCGCCTGTTCAATGCTTCTGGAAACCATTTTAGCTTCTACCGGCTGGTCATCGGGCAAACCCAAAGTATTCATTAAGCTCTTCATCCGGTCGCCGCCGAATAGCCTCATTAGGTCGTCTTCCATAGACACAAAGAACTGAGAACTTCCGGGGTCGCCTTGGCGTCCGGCGCGTCCGCGCAACTGGTTGTCTATACGGCGCGACTCATGGCGCTCTGTTCCTAAAATATGCAAACCGCCGGCTTCCCTGACTTTTGCGGCCTCTTCCTGGTCTACCGGGTTGCCGCCAAGCAAAATGTCTACCCCGCGTCCGGCAATGTTGGTGGCAAGCGTTATTTGCCCCGGGCGTCCTGCTTGGGAAATAATATGCGCTTCACGTTCGTGGTTTTTGGCGTTTAAAATTTCAAAGGGCAAGCCTTCCTGTTTTAAGAAGTCTGCCAAAATTTCATTTTTAGCAATACTAACTGTACCAATTAACACTGGCTGGCCTTTTTTGTAGCGAGCCTTTACTTCCTGGGCAATAGCTTTAAATTTGGCGGTTTCCGTTTTATAAACCGCGTCGGACAAATCTTGCCTGACATTTGGCTTATTGGTTGGAATCTGTTCTACAGTAAGCTGATAAATTTTAAAGAATTCCTCTTCTTCCGTTTTAGCGGTACCGGTCATACCGGAAAGTTTTTTATACAAACGGAATAAGTTTTGGAAGGTAATTGTGGCTAAGGTTTTGCTTTCCTGCTGAATTTGCACATTTTCTTTAGCTTCTATTGCCTGGTGCAAACCTTCGCTATAACGACGGCCAAACATTAATCTGCCGGTAAATTCATCTACAATAATAATTTCACCTTCGCTAACCACGTAGTCGCGATCTTTTTTAAACAAAGTCCTGGCGCGCAAAGCCTGCTCAATGTGGTGAATAGTGGTTACGCCCTTGGAGGTGTCATAAATATTAGGCACTTTTAAAATACCTTCAATTTTGTTTATGCCGGCGTCGGTTAAAGAGGCGGCTTTATGTTTTTCATCTACCGTGTAATCTGTTTCTTCCTGCAGGCGGTCAACTAATTTAGCAAATTCATAATATTTGCTGGTTGGCTCTGAGTCCGGCATAGAAATAATTAACGGGGTTCTGGCCTCGTCAATTAAAATACTGTCGACTTCGTCCACAATAGAGAAAAATAATTCGCGCTGCACCAGCTGCTGAACGCTCTGCACCATATTGTCGCGCAAATAATCAAAACCAAATTCGTTGTTCGTGCCGTAAGTAATATCCGCGGCATAAGCTTCGCGCCTGGATATGGGGCGCATATGTTTTACGTCCAGCACCAATCCTTGCGTCTCCCCTTCCAGCCTTTCTATTTCTTCCGCTTCCGGCTGGTAGCCGTCGTCAAACATAAAAGACGCTTCATGCTGAATGGAAGCTACGGACATGCCTAAGTACTTATAAATTGGCCCCATTAAAGAAGCCTGCCACCTGGCCAAATAATCGTTAACTGTAACCAAATGAGCGCCGCGTCCTGCTAAGGCATAAAGCACTAATGGCAAAGTCGCGGTAAGGGTTTTACCTTCACCGGTTTTCATTTCAGCAATTTTGCTGCTGGCCAAAGCAAAGCCGCCAACCATTTGTACGTCGTAATGGAATTGGCCAATGCTTCTTTTAGATGCTTCTCTGGTTATTGCAAATACCCGCGGTGAAATTTTTGTTAAATGAGCAAAAACTTCTTTATCAGACTCAAGCTTTTTAAGTTCTTGCTTAAATTTTTCAATTTCTGCCTTAATCTGATCCTGGGTAAGCGCAGCAATTTCTTCTTTATAGGAGTTTGCTTCCTGCAATTCTTTGGCATACTTCTCTAAAGGACTGGTTTCTCCGGTAAAAAGTTTGGTTAAAAATGACATTAATATCCTTTCTTTTATGCTAAAATTCTTGAATTTCCCCACAAAACAGTGGTTAAATTATACCAAAAATCCACGAATCTGAAAAGCCCGCCAGTCAAATGTTAACTGGCGGACAGAAATATCAATTTTTGTTCAACTACATAACCTTAGCGCGTCTTCGGCGCATACTTACCTGCTTGTCCTTGTTTCTGGTAAGCTGTTCCTTGATTTTTGGCAAAACAAGGTCAAATGCCGCATAAACGTCCATACCCCTGGCTTCCGCGTAGTGTCCTTTTGGCTGAATATCAATTTCCGCGCGAAATGGCGGCTCTTTGCTTCTTTTTTTATCAACTTCAATTTCTACCCTAATCTTGTCTTCCGATTTAATAAATTTTTCTATTGACTGGAGTTTTTCGTCAATAAAATTTTTAATTGCCGGCGTGGCGGTGGTATTGGTGGCCTTTAGGTTGAATTTCATAATTTTAGTTTTTTGCTTAAATATCTACTTCTTTATTATAGCATGAGATAATAATTGCCCTGGGGTTAAATAACCTATTTATAAGGACTAAAATAAATACCCCTTTAGTTAAAGCCTATTAACTCCGGTTCAAAAAATAAACTTATTCCGGTTTTAGAATAAACCTCTTCTTTAACTTTTTCCGCAAGGCCAAGCACGTCTTTTGCCGTAGCTTTGCCGCTGTGGTTAATAATAACCAGAGGCTGATTTTTATTTATTGCCGCGCCGCCATTTTTAAGTTCTTTAAGTCCGCAAATATCTATTAAATAAGCTGCGGGGACTTTAATTACGTTCCCTTCCTCAAATTTCTTTTTTTCCAAAGCTTCCACGGCCGAGGCGCCAAACGAATTGGCTAATTTATTTTTTAACTCCTGATAACTTCTGCCTTCTAAAATTGGATTTTTAAAAAACGATCCGGCATTGCCATTTTTTGCTTCCACCGGAAACGGGAATTTTTTATTTCTAATTTCTATAACTGCGCTCCTAATTTCCGACAAGGAAGGAATGCTGTTTGTAAATTTTTGGCTTAAATCGCGATACGATAAAACCGGAGCCGGTATTTTTGATAAGTTAAAATCTATATTAAAAATAATATACTTTCCTTTTTCCTCGCTGTTAAAAATACTTTTACGATATGCAAATTTGCAATCCTGATTATTAATGGAAATTATTTGGTGGGTGTCTTTATTAAAAACCGTAACAGATTCAATTACCCTGCTGGCTTCCTGTCCGTAAGCTCCAACATTCTGCACGGCAATGGCTCCGCTGGAACCCGGAATATGGGACAAGTTTTCTATTCCCCACCAATTATTGGTAACGGCAAAACGCACCACTTCGTCCCAAACTTCGCCGCTTGCTACGCGCAATAAAACGCGAGATTCGTCTTCTTTGAGCACCTCAATGCCTTTATTAACTACTTTTATTACCAAACCGTCAAAACCTTCGTCGCTAATAAGCAAATTACTGCCGCCGCCTAACACAAAAGTTTTCAACTTTTTTTCTTTTGCAAATTCATAGGCTTCCAGGGCGTCGAACTGGTCTTTTACAATGCAAAAATACCTGGCCGGTCCGCCAATTTTAAATGTTGTATATGGGGCTAAAATAACATTTTCCTGGATTTGCATTTATTTATTTTGCTTTTTGTTTATCAGATTCAAATCTCTATCAATATCCTCCAGATGCCTTTTAAGTTCTTCTTTTGCCTTAGAGAGATGGTCGGAATCATTAAGGCCAAACTCATTAAAGTCTTTTGTTGAATCAATTATTGATTTTATAACTTCAACTAATTTAAAATAATCACTATCTCTCTTGCCAGCAGGGGTTGAGGTAAGTAACCCGCTTAACTCTATTGAAAGATGATCTTCAAAATCTCTAATTGTTTTTTCTTTGTCGTGAGAATATTTTTCCTCAAAAATGGATATCGCATTTGATAATCTATTATATTTTAGTTTATCATTTTGTATTTTTTCTGGAACTTCTCTGCTTAAAGTTTTGTAGCTTTTGAGGAATTTATCCTCTTCTCCAGTAAACATCTCCGAATACAGCTCCTCAGCTCTATTTGCTGGCTTATTGTTTTTGATATTTTCTTCATTTATGGTTCCACCAAATTCGTTCATATAATCTCCTTTAATTCATAGGCCAGGCGGTTAAAGGCGCCAACGGCCATAATAATGACAACATCTCCGGATTTTAATTCTTCTCGCAAAATATTTAGTGCCTGCTCTTTGTCGGCAACATGCCTTATTGTATTATGTATTTTGTGTTTTGTATTATGCTCCTTAATTGCATTTATTACATCTCCGGAAGTTATTCCGCCCGTACTGGCTTTTTCTCTGGCCGGATAAATTTCGGACAACAGCACTTCATTTGCCTGGTCAAAACTTGCCGCCAGCTCGTTTATTGTTGCTTTGGTGCGGCTAAAGGTGTGAGGCTCAAATACAGCCCAAATTTTAGAATCAGGGTACTTTAATTTAGCGGCTTTTAGCGTTTCGCTTACCGCGGTTGGGTGGTGCGCGTAGTCGTCAATAATGGTAATGCCGCCCTTTTTAGAAACGACTTCAAATCTTCTTTTAATTCCTAGGTAGCTTAAAAGTTCCAACGCAATTTGCTCCTGGGCAAAACCTAAAGAACGCAGCAGGGCAATTCCCGCCAAGGCATTATAAACATTTATTTTACCTGGGAGCTGAATTTTATACTGCTCGGTTTGCCCCATTAAATGCGTGGCGACATTTTTTGAAAATTTATTTAGCACTTCAATAGTTGTAAAATCGGAGCCAAACTGAATCTGCTCTGTTTTTACATCCGCCTCATTATCTATGCCAAAACTCACAGTAGAAATATTGGACTCGTGAACGAGTTTGCTTAGTTCGGCGTCATCCGCATTATAAACAATCAGCCCGTCTTCCGGCATTTTTTCAATTAGCAGCCTAAACTCGCTTTGCAAACTTTCAAAGTTCGGGAACAAATCCGGGTGGTCATACTCCAAATTGGTAAGCACTAAAATATCCGGTTTGTAATAATGGAACTTCGGGCTCGGATCGTCGAACTGAGCCTTGTATTCATCTCCCTCAAAAACAAAATAGTGGCCGTCTCCCAAATAAAAATTGCTTTGGTAATTTTGCAAAACTCCTCCGGCTAAAAAGGAACTGTTGTCCAAATTTTTAAATAAATGCCCTAACAGGCCGGTAGTGGTGGATTTGCCGTGCGTGCCTGCAACAACAACTCTTAAGCTGTCTTTGCTAAAAAAATAGAGCAGCTCGGCAAAGGACACCCGAGGCAAATTGTTTTTTATTATGTAGTCCACTTCCGGATTATTTTCATTCTCCCCGGCCGACAAAACATAAACATTAGCTTTTGCCTCCGCAACCTGCTCCGCTTTATAACCAAGAAAACAATTTATTTTATGCTCGGCCAAAATCTCCTTTGAGGGCGAGTAAAGCTCTTTACTGTCTGACCCCGCCACTTCAAACCCAAGCTTGGCAGCCATACCGGCAACGGCAGACATTGCAATGCCGCCAATTCCCACAAAATAAATTTTTCCTCCGGGCTGTAAAATTTCTTCCAAATTTATAAGTTCGTTCATTGTTTTACCCCTACCTTTAATAATTCGTTAATTTTTGGCACATACTGCAGCGCTACTTCACGCCCCATTTCATAATAATATTTAACCGCTTCCGGGCTAAATTCGCTTTGTTTTAGCCTTGGAAGTTTTGGCTCAATTACCAGCGTGCATTCTTCGTCTTCCGGTTTTGGATTTTTATTTGCCTTAATGGCTAAATCCAAGCTCTTGCCCACTACCTGGAAAAAATTTGGGTTTTTTTCAAAGTCCAATTCTTCTAATTTTAACAAATTTCCAAACAGTTCTTCCAGTTCGTTTATAAACAATATTTTTTTGAAAAAGTTTAAAACTTTTTTTGCGTTAATTTGCGATTCGGTAAAAATATGTTTAGTGCCTCGCATATTTATTCCAACACTTACATCCACTCCAGCCCGTTTTAAAGCAAAACCGGGAACCATTGTGAGAAGACCGCCGTCTACCAAAGTTTTTCCTCCCCACTTTACCGGTTCAAATACCCCGGGTAAGGTGCAGGAAATCCTGGCGGCTTTTGCTATGTCACCCATGCACAAAACCACTTTCTCTCCGGTTTCAATATCAATAGCCACGAACGACATTAATGGGCGGACATCTTCAAAATTTTGGCCTTTGGTGAACTCCCTCATAAGCTCTTCAAATAAATCTATATTATACAATCCCCCATTATTGGACGTTCTAACCAAATAGCTTTTCAAAGAATCTCTGGTAAGGCTAAATATTTTCTCTTTAAATTCCGGCAATGTGCCGCAAGCATAAGCCGCGGCTGCCAGTGCCCCTCCGCTGCAGGCTGCAATATGGTCAACCGTGATGCTGTGCTCATCCAATACTTCCAAAAATCCAACATAAAACGAACTGCGGTTGCCGCTGCCGGAAAAAGCCAGTCCTAAAGTCGGTTTTGCTGTATTAATCTGCATTGTTAGTTTCCGCAATTTTAATTATAATCTCCGCAATTTTTTTTGCGCCTTCTTTTGGCATTAGTTTGCCCATATTTTTCTGAAAAAACTTCTGCGCTTCTACGTCAAAAATTAATTTGCGTATTAAATTAGTAAAATTCCGCGCATTTATTTTTTCCTGGGGCAAAACTATAGCCGCTTCTTTGCCTAACAAATATGCTCCGTTTATTTCCTGATGGCTCTGCGGCATGGGGACAATTATACTTAATTTTTCCAAAAATGACAACTCGGTAATAGTCGCGAGCCCTGCCCGGGAAAGCACAATATCCGCGGCCGCGTAGGCGTTAGCCAGCTGGCCTGAGTTTAGAAATTCAGTTTTATAATAGTTTTCAAAATTTTCTTTGGGCATTTTCCCCTTGCCGGTAGAATGAATAACCTGGGCGGTTTTTCCCAAAATAGGCATAGCTTCCGACATTAGCTTGGTAAAGAATTCCGCTCCCGTGCCTCCGCCTAAAACCAGCAGGGTTGGCATATCGGGTTTTAAGTTAAACTCTTTTAAAGCTTGAAGTTTTAAGCCCTGGTCTAATTCCTGCCGAAATGGATTGCCGGTAAGAACTACTTTGTCCTGCTTTTTTTTATAAAAAAACCCTAAGTTGCTGGCAAAGGCGGACAGGCTTGAGGAAAATGTTACGGTAATTTTACTTGCGGCCAATTGGCAAAGCTTATTTGCCAAGCTGGGAAAAACATCCTGTTGATGGATAACAACCGGCACGCGCAAAAACCAAGCCGCCCAAACCATTGGCACCTGGACAAAACTGCCGGCCCCAAAAACACAATCGGGCTTAAAATCTTTTATTATTTTTATGGACTGGAAAAATCCGGCAATAATAAAAACCGGGGAAAGAAAATTTTGCCAGGAAAAATAGCGCCGCAGCTTACCGCTATGAATTGCCAAAAACGGGATGCGGTAGTTTTCCGCCATCCCCTTTTCCGGGCCAGTCTTAGTGCCGACCAGCAAAAATTTTGCCTGGCTGTGCGTTAATTTAATTTTTTCGGCGACCGCCAGAAGCGGTGAAACCGGCCCGCCGCTGCCGCCGCCAACCAACAATATTCTCATAAATTTTGTTTATAAATTGCCAAAGTTTCGCGCGCGGTTTTGTTCCAGTCAAAGAACAAACTTCTTGAATGGCTTTTTTCCTGAACCTGGGAATAAAATTGATTGTCTCTTACAAGCAAATTCATTTTTTCACCAATATCTTTTGGGTCAAGCGGATTAAAGTAAAGAGCCGCGTTGTCATAAACTTCATTAAAAACCGGCAAGTTGGAGACAAGCAAGGGCAAGCCAAAAGACAAGGCTTCCACTCCGGGCAAACCAAAACCCTCATGCAGCGAAGCCGAGGCATAGGCATATGCCCCTTTATATAGAGCGCGCAGTTCGTCGTCATCCACGTAGCCGGTAAAAACCAAATGGTTTTGATGCTTAATGTCCATTGCTTTATGCTTAATTTCCGGATAGTGTTTGTCTATTTTTCCCGCAATAACCAGATCAACGTTTAATTTATATTTCTGTAAAAAATAATCAAACCCTCTGGTTAAATTTATAATATTCTTTTTTCTCTCTAAAACTCCGACAAACAAAAAATAAGGACGGCTAAGCAAATAGCGTTTTTTTACTTCCGCCACAAAAGACTCTTCCACATTAGTCCCCAATGACGTTCCTTCATAAATAACGCTTATTTTTTGCGGGTCCGCGTTTAAATACTTAATTATTTCCTGCTTGGAAAAATCCGAAATGGTAATAATTTTTTTAGCTTTTATTGCCGCGTTTTCTATAATTTTTTTATAGGCATAAAAATGCAATAAATGGCTTTTTTTATTGCCGCTGATTTTATGGTGAACCATATCGTGAATAGTTACCACATAAGGTTTTTTATAAAAAAACGGGACATTAAAATTTGGAAAATGAACCAAATCTAAATTTAAATCATTCAATGTTTTTACAAATAAACTTTGTTCGGCTATTGAGTAATGGCGCACCGAAGTTTCCACCGGCTCGGCGTTTGGAAATTTCTTAAAACTTTCCAAATCTTTAAAGTCAACATTTTTCTTGTTGTAAAATAAAAAGTAGCGATTCTCTTTATCCAGCTCCAAAATTCTGGTAAATAATTCAAAAGCATAGCGGCCAATTCCGCCATTCATGCTGCCAAATATTCTAATGTCTAGACCAATTCTTTTCGCCATTATTTTATAGATTTAAAATTTTCCAAAACCTCTGCGGCCGCTTTTTGCCAAGTAAACTTTTGGGCTCTGTCCAGGCCTTTTGAAATTAAAGACTGCCTTAGACTTTCGTTTTCAGAGACAGCTTCTAAAGCCGCAGTTAAATCGCCAACATTATATGGATTAACCAAAAAAGCCGCGCCGTTGCTAACTTCGGGCAAAGAGGTGACCTGGCTAGCTACAACCGGAGTGCCTATGGCCATTGCTTCTAAGGGTTGGAAGCCAAACCCTTCGTAGAAACTCGGGTAGACCAAAGCCTTGCTTAACTTTATTAGCGCCGGCTTGTCGCTCTCTTTAATATAGCCAATATACTTAATTTTTGCACTTTTTTTGCTGTGTTTAATTAACTCAAAATCTTTTCTGTATTTCCACCCCAAGCGCCCGGCCACAACCAAAGAGGCAGGGCTTTTAACCTGCTCAAACGCTTTAATTAATCCGGCAAGGTTTTTCCTTGGTTCAACGGTGCTTAAAAACAAAAAGAAATTTCCCGGCAAGCCGTATTCGTTGCGAACCTGTCTTTGTTTTTCTTCGGATATATTTTCGTTAAATAAGCCGTGGTCTAGCCCAGGGTAGATTACTTTAATTTTTTCCTCATTTATGCCAAAAACTTTTATAAGATCATTCTTGGTGTATTCGGAAACCGCGAATAATTTATCGGCGCGGTTAAATGCTTTTTTATAATTTAAAAATTTATGCCAGAGCCGCCTTTTCGCATCATAAAATTCCGGGGTGATTACCGGGGACAGGTCGTGCACGGTTATTGCCAGCTTGGCGCCGGGCAAAATGTTGTACTGATTTAAGTTTGGCATAAAAAACAAGTCAAACTCCCCTGCCAATTTTTCCACATTAATCATGCCTGTTTTAAATAGCAAGTTTAAAACTTTATTTGGCAGCTTGGAGTGTTTAACTTGCGAATTTACAAAGTGAAAATCACCCAAAAGTTTTTTGGAAAAAGCATTGTAAAATAGTATGTATTGGTTTTCCTTATCCAGTTTTAGCAGGCTGTCTACCAGGTTTATACAGTAATTTTCTACGCCCGATATGCTGCCGCTGGACAAGCTTCTTAAATCAATCGCGATTTTCATAATAAATTATCTATTTGGCCTGGCAATAATTAATTCTTCTTCCGATTTGTCACTCAAAAGATTATTTAGAATCTTGTCTGCTACAAAATCGACTTCCATATATTTATCAAAGTCTTCTGGAATCTCTGCATCAAATAAATTAGTTTTCATTCCACCGGGATAAATTGAAAGCGCTGATATTCCGCTGCCAGCAAGCTCTCTCCTTAAACACTTGGTAAAGCCAGCAGCAGCAAATTTACTTGAACGATAAGCCGAAGATTTTTCTCTGCCATCCAATGCCCCAGTTGATAAAATATTTATAATAACGCCGGAACCTTGACGCCTCATTTGTGTTAGGGCAACTTTAGAGCCAAAAACTGTTCCGAAAAAATTAACCTCAAACAATTTGTGAGCAACCCCGGCCCAGTCAGTATCTTCCACCGTAGAACGCGGAATCCAAAAGCCCGCATTGTTAATCCATACGTCAATTTTTCCATATTTCTCTAACACTTTATCTTTTAAACTTTCAAGCTCCTGCTCTTTGGAGACATCACCAACTAGCGCAAAGCAATTAAGCTCTTTAGCGGCTGAATCTAACTCGGTTTTATTTCTGCCATTTAAAACAACAATGGAACCATGTTGAATAAATGCCTTAGCCAAACCCTTACCTAAGCCTTTACTAGAACCAGTTATAACAATTACTTTATTTTTAAGTTCCATATTATAAATTTAAAGAATTAATAAAATTTACAATTTCGCTTTTAAATTTATCCTTACTAAATTTTTCTGCCTGGCGGCGGAAGACTTCTTGAGAATATTTTTCCGGATTAAAGGAAATTATTAGTTTGGAAATCTCTTCCGGATTATATGAATAAAAAAACTCTCCTGTGGCATTCTGCATAACTGTCTCAAGCGCGCCACCTTTGCCGTAAGCAATCGTTGCGGTCCCACAAGCGGCAGCTTCCAGCGGCATAAGGCCAAAATCTTCCACCTGGGGGTAAATAAAAGCCAATGCCGAGCTGTATTCACTTCTTAACTGCTCATCGGTAACCCGGCCTAAAAAAGTAATATTGGGGCCGGCAATTGATTTTAAATATTCTTCCTGCCTGCCGGTTCCAACTACATGGAGCGGCAGTTTTAGTTTATTAAAAATATTTATTATCAATTCATTCATTTTGTGCGCTTGCAGCCGTCCGGCTAACAAAAAATAGTTGCTTTTGCCTGCTGCGGCATTTTGAACGAGATTCGTTGGATTTCCATTTTGGGATTCTTCGGTCGGCTGCAATCCCTCAGAATGACGCCACTTACTTGGCTTCCAGAAAGCTGTATCAACAAATGGATAAATTACTTCGCTTCCGCGTTTATAATATTGAGTAATTCTTTTTTGCACTTCTTTGGAATTGGCTAAAAAATAATTTACTCTTTGCGCGCCCTTAAAGTCCCATTTTTTCATCCAGGCTAAAAATAATTTTGCCAGCGGCCTTAAAATTTTTGGCACTTCCTGGTCAACATATTCCGGTTCGCTCCACAAAAATCTGGTAGGAGTATGGCAATAATTTATATGAATGCTATTTTTGGGGGTTTTTATATTTTTAATAAACCCTGAGCTGGAAGAAATTACCACGTCGTAGCCGCTAAAATCTAAAGAGGAAACAGCCAAAGGAATTAACGGCAACAAATACTGCAGTTTTGGCAAAAAATTATAAATAACCTGCAGCCACGAAGTGCGAATATCCCAGGCCTGATATTTTTGCTTAAGCTTTTTGTCCATCACTAAAACAAAAACCGGAGAGTCTGGATAAACTTCGTGCAAAGCATCCAGCACGCGCTCAGCACCCCCCAACTGCGTTAAACTATCATGAGCTAAGGCAACATTCATGTTTAAAATTTAATAATCGGTTTTTGGTTTTTTGGCAAAAAATAACAGCCAAAAAGTCTTTGCCAAAATTTTTATGTCCAGCCAGACGGACCAATTTTCTATGTAAAAAGTATTTAGGCGAATTTCTTCTTCAAACGGCAAGTCCGGCCAGGATACCTGGGCAATTTGGGAAAGCCCAAAAATTCCCGGCTTAATGCTAAACATTCTTGGATAGCGGTTCCTATAACGTTCAACTTCGTCCAAAACATGAGCCCTGGGACCAACCATGCTCATATCCCCTTTTAATACATTCCAAAACTGCGGAATTTCGTCTAACTTGCTGCGGCGCAAAAACTTCCCAACTTTAGTAACCCTGGGGTCGTCCTTAATTTTTAAGAACGGGCCATTTTCCCCGCCGCGGTCATTTTTATGCCACAGCTCCTGCCTGATTTTTTCCGCGTTTTCCCCGCCATATTCTTTTCCAACGCTTAAGTGCTGATACATGCTGCGGAATTTGTAAAACCGAAAATCTTTTCCGCGGCCTCCGCGCAAGGCGGAGTATATTGCTTTGCCTTTGGAATCAAGTTTAATTGCAATTGTAATTATTAAAAAAAGCGGCGAGGTTAACAACAGGCAAACAAAACTCACAACAACATCCAAAATTCTTTTTATAACTTTTCCCCAGCCGTCCAACGGGGTATTTTTTAAACTAATTACCGGCAAGCCATTCACGCTTTCTGTTTCAATAATGTTGCGCTGCACCTCGAACAAATTTGGAACAAAACTAAACTTTAGCCCTTTGCCGCGGGCAAACTGAACCAATTTTAAATTATCAGCGTCACCCAATCCGGCGTTAGTTTGGAGAATTTCGTCTATTTGTCCGCGGTTGTAAAACTCTTCCAGTTTTTCCAAAAGTTTTTCATTGACCGGCAATTCGGCTACAATTTCGTAGCCATTGCGCCTGTTTTTATAAACGCTCTCAATAACCGGCTGCTCCACGCCGCCTTTTATAACAATTAATTTATGCAGGCCGATATTTTTAGCAAACAAAAATGTCTGGAAAAGTTTTAAAATTAAACGGCCGCAAATAACAAAAACTATCCCTAAACCCCAAGTAGCCAAAATTATGAACCTGGATGGGAAAATATTTTGATTAAAAAAGAATAATAATATAACTAGCAAAAGCCCGAGCGACTCGCCGACGACAATCCTGCCCAACTCAGAAATAAATTTGCGGGTGCCCTTTAAGTTATACAAACCAAGCAGCGCAAACAGGATAATTAAAAACAAAATTATTTTGTAGACCACGGACAGGAAACTGTTTATTTCCAATTGGTAAATAATTGGCCCGACAATGGTGGTGGTTTTTTGGCGCAAATAAAAAGACGCAATTCCCGCACAAAGCAAGGAAATAGCGTCCACCGGAATGGAAATTAAGTTAAAAAGAAGTTCGGTCTTTTTCATACTCCTTATTATACCACGTCTTTTTCTTAAGAAAAAGGGTTATATTACACTATATATTGACATTAATGTCAAATAATGCTATTATACTGGTTGCTCCAAGCAAACCGAATAATCGCCCCGCTCTTTGGATTGCATATGCATTATGTTTACATAATTAAGAGTATAAAGTCTGATTTTATTTACATCGGTCAAACCGGTGATTTAAAAGCAAGATTTTCTCAACATAATGCTTCTAAAGAAACAGCGACAAAAGCTTACGCTCCGTTTAAATTAGTTTATTACGAAGCGTACGCTAATAAAAAGGATGCGCTAATAAGAGAAATTAAGCTTAAGCAATATGGTAGCTCGTGGGGGCACTTACGCAAGCGCATTCAAAATTGTCTTTAATGCAATCCAAAGGGCGGGGAGGAAAGTCCGAACACTTATTTGATAACCTCTATAGAGTTATCAAGAATGGTAGCGGGTAATTCCCGTCGGGAGTAATCCTAGAGGTGCGAACAGAAACGACTGATGCCGAAAGGCTAAGTAGTCCAACCCTTTTGCAAAAAAGAGCTGGACTGTTCCCGCAGCAATGCGGGAGTGAAACGGCCAAATCCTTACTTGAGTGCAAGGCCAAATTTGGTAGGCTGCTCGATCCCGATGGCAACATCGGGACAAGATAGATGATTATTTTAAAACAGAATTCGGCTTATGAGTTTGCTTGGCGCAATAAAAACTACCACCCCAAAAGGGTGGTAGTTTTTATCTGTAGGTATCTGTAAATCTGTTTTTTATTTGACTTCAAACACCACAGTCATGCTTTCAGTAATGTCCTGGCTTCCAGGTTCAACATTAGGAGCAATGGATTTGTCCATTCCGCCGCCGCCTAAGCCGCTGGCAACCGCATTATACATAACAGGAGAACCCATAGCGGAGTTGGTTTCGGAAATGCTCACAACTTTTCCAAGAGTTAAGCCGGCTTCCTGAGCCAATCCTTGAGCTTTGGTTTTTGCGTTGTCTATAGCCTGTTTTCTGGCTTCCTGCTGCACATCTTCCGGCTTCTCAAAGCTGAAAGAAACACCCTGGATTTGGTTTGCGCCGTTATTTACCGCGCCATCCAAAACTTTTTCTAAAACGTCCTGGGTTTTATCTACGCCTTTTACTTTTACAGAAACAGTCTGGTCGCTTTGGTAGCCAATAATAGTCCCCTTGCCGTTCTGCCAATCCTGCTGCGGATAAAAGCTGAACTGGGAAGTGGTAATGTCTTCGGCTGGTATTCCTTGCGCTTTTATAAAGTCTATAATTTTGTTGATTTTTCCATTGTTGGAATCTTTAACCGCAGCGGCTGTTGCGCCCTGCGACATAACACCAATGCTTACAGTGGCCAAATCCGGCACTGCTTTTATTTTACCCTCAGCGGAAACTGAGATGGTATTGGTTGGCTTTTGATTTTTGACTAAAGTCTTAACATTGTAAGACTGTTGGATGACTAGTAAAGCGACAAAGGCGATAAGCAAACCGCCCAAGCCTGTAACCAGCCATTTTGGCAAGACATTTTCCATAGATTTTGTTGTTTTTAGTTTTTTAATTATTATCTACATTATATCATACTCAAATTTGAGCAAAAAGTAACACCCCCAGAGCCTTGCGGCAAAGGGGGTGTTAAAGCGAGACAGCTGGCGTAAAGCGCCGGACTACTGGATTTTGCACCGCTCCTTCTTGATATAGGCCGCGGCGCAGTTTTCATAGCTGGCGGTGCCCCGGCGGACAATCTGTATCCTCTCCGGCAACATCGCCAGAGTGTCGACGTTCATCTCATAACGAGTATCGCGGGTGTTCCGCAGTTCAATCATGTCGTGGCCGACATGACCCATAACAGCAGAAACTTCCCCGACATTGTCGACGAGAAGATCCCCAGTGTTCAGCGATCGGAGCTCTTCCGCAACTTCTTGGTTGACGGGTCTGGCATGCATCGGTTGATGATAGTAGAGAAGCACAGCAACCGAAGCGGCTATTACAAAAAACGCGATATGCCAAGTCTTCATTTACCACTCCTTGTCCAAACGGTCATTCAAGCTTACATCTTGAAAGACATTAAATGATATCACTAAAAACTAGTAATGTAAAGCCAAAAAACCACCCGATTTCTCGGGTGGTTTTGAATGTAGATTAACGTTTTGCCCATCCATTCGACTCTGCTCAGGGTGGTCAAAATTAACGTTTTGCCCACTGTGGGGAGCGGCGGGCTCTTTTCAAGCCTGGCTTCTTTCTTTCTTTTTTACGGTCATCGCGGGTAAGCAAACCATTCTTCTTTAACACTTTGCGGACTTCTTCAGACAACTTGCTCAAAGCAATGGAAATTCCATGTCTTAAAGCTTGGGCCTGAGAGTGCATACCGCCGCCGTTTAAATGAGAAACGTAGTGGTAGTTATTCAGCAAACCTGTAACTTCAAATGGTTTCTTAATTTCTTCATTAAAGAAAGCGTAGCCGAAATACTGTTCAACTGGCTTTTTGTTAGCCATACTGTCCCCTTTTCCTTCGAACAAGCGAACATTGGCAATGGCGGTCTTTCTTCTGCCGGTGGCAAAAATATATTTACCTTTGGCCAAATGTTTCTTTTCGCCCAGCTCTAAAACAGCCGGTGCTGTTGTTACGACTTCTTCGGCAACTGCTTTTTCAGCAACTGCTGCCGGTTTTTTATGAACCGGTGCTTTTGGCTTTTTTACAGCCTTGGTAGCTGTTTTGGGTGTTGTAGACTTAGTAGGCATGAATCTGATATTAATTAAACTTTATATTCGTGTTTAGAACCTTTAACAATTTTCAAACGGGACATAATCTTCTTGCGGAATTTTAGGTCGTCGATCATGCTAAAGACTGCTTTTTTAACAACTTCTTCTGGATTGGTTTGGATTAAATCTTTCAGCGCTGTCTGCTTTATGCCTCCCAGGTAACCGGAGTGGCGGAAATAAAGTTTTTGCTGGACTTTGCGTCCGGAAAGCTGCAGGTTGTCGGCGTTAATAGCAACAACATAGTCGCCCATATCCACGTGAGGGACAAAATCTCTCTTGTGTTTGCCGCGCAAAAAATTAGCAATTTCGGTAGCTGCTCTGCCCAAGGGTTTCTTGGACAAATCAACTTCGTGCCATTTGCGCTGGACTTTCTTTGGTAATGTGAGTGTTTGAGATTTCATAAAATTATGTTAACTCCCGTAAATTTAGTCGACTAATTCTAATAAGGCTTTAGAGGCTCCGGCTTTCGGATTGTTTAACTTAGTAAGTCTGGTATAGCCGCCTTTTCTTTCTTTATACTTCGGTCCGACAACTTCCAGGGCTTTTTTAACGGCCATCGGGGAAAGAAGGCTCAGCAAAATTCTGTGGTTATGCAATGTGTTTTCTTTGGCTCTGGTAATTGCCTTTTCCACATAGCTTTTAGCTCCACGCGCGTTGGCGTAAGAGGTTTCGATTTTTTCATACAAAATCAGAGAGGAAGCCAATGTTCTAAGCAGCTTTCTTCTGTGATCCATTCCTTTGCCGATTTTTTTCTTCTTTTGATGCCTCATAAAATTAAAAACTTCTAATTATCTTTTCAAAAATTCAAGAATTTCTTTAATAGTTTTATCGCCCAAACCCGCCATAGTGTTAATCTGTTCGTTGGACAATGCTTCCAAAGCGGCCATAGTGGTTATATCATTTTTTACCAGCGCGTTCTTGGCGCGGGTGGAAAGAGTGGAGGCCTGGATTTCGTTTTCTTCGCCTGAAGCAACTGCTTCTTCAGCTTCCATAGAATCATCCATGCTTGGGATTTCCGGAGCAATTACCGCTTCTTCTTTGGTAAATTCGTTGGAGAACATCATTGCAAAGTGGTCTACCAAAATATGAGCGGAAATATCTACTGCTTCCTGGCCGCCTAAGCTGCCGTCGGTTTCCATTACAATTTCCAGCTTATCAAAGTTGGTTAACTGACCAACGCGGACGTTAGAAACATCAAAGTGAACGGATTTTACCGGGGTAAAAATTGCGTCTATGGCAATTACTCCGACTTCCGGCTTCAAATTTTCGCGAGCTTCTACCGGAACATAACCGCGGCCTTGTTCAACTGTTAATTCCATATCGAATTCGGAATTTTTGTTGTCTAAGGTAGCAATGTGGAGGTCTTTGTTAATTACCTGGACCTGGTCGGTTTCTTTAATATCAGCGGCGGTAACAACCTTTTCACCCTTAACTTTTACGCTCAATTTTACCGGCTCAGCGCTAAAGCTTTTAACGCGAAGCTGTTTTAAAGCCAAAATAATTTGGATAACATCTTCCTTAACATTCGGGATAGTTGAAAATTCGTGGTCAACAAATTTAATCTTAACCGAAGTAACCGCGGCACCCGGCATAGAAGACAACAAGACCCTGCGCATAGCGTTGCCAATGGTAACACCATAACCAGGATAAAGAGGCTCTAATGTTAGGCTATATTTGTTATTGCCTAAATCTGTAACTTTAGCACGATTTGGCAGAGAGATTGCTTCCATAAAATTTAACCTCCAAGGATTAAATGCGGACTTTATTCGCCTCGCGGCGAATGATCCGAAAAAATTATTAAATAAATTTTTAAATTTTTGTTTTAATTTGCCGACTAATTAAGTGCGGCTGTAGTGTTCAACAATTAACTGGGTGTTAATCTGTGTGCCTAAGCTGTCTACCACCGGAGAACTTAAAACTTTGCCGGAGAAGCTGCTTGGATTAACCTGAATCCAGTCCAATGACTGAAAAGCTTTTAATTTGTCTTTAATCTTATCGAGATAGGCTTTCTTCTGCTTTACCGCTCTTATGGCAACTGTATCGCCTACTTTTACCTGATAGGAAGGAATGTCAACTTTTTTACCGTTAACTTCAAAAAAACCATGGTTGACGAGCTGTCTGGCCTGCGCTCTGGTTTCCGCAAAACCCATTCTGTAAACAATGTTATCCAGTCTGGTTTCCAGCATTTTCAACAAATTGTCACCGGTAACGCCGGCTTGCTTTAATGCTTTTTTGAAATAGTTTTCAAACTGCTTTTCCAAAACGCCATAGGAAATTTTGGCTTTTTGCTTCTCGCGAAGCTGAAGTCCGTATTCAGAAAGTCTAACGCGGTTTTGGCCGTGCTGTCCCGGAGCAAAGTTTCTTTTTTGAAGAATCTTGGCATCTTTGGCAGTGAATGCCATTCCAAGGCGTCTGGCTTTTTTGGCTTTTGGTCCTGTATATCTCATAAATAGAATTAAGAATTATGAATAATGAATTAAGATTTATTATGCGGTAAATTTGCAATCTTAAACCCTAAATCTTGGAAGTTTATACTCTTCTCGGTTTCTTTGGCCTTACTCCGCCATGAGGAATTGGGGTCTTGTCTTTTATAGTAAGCACATTCAAACCGCTTCCCTGAAGAGCTCTGACTGCGGATTCTCTGCCGGAGCCAATGCCTTTAATTAAAACATCAACTTCGGAAACGCCGCGTTCTTTTAATCTGGCCAAAACGTCTTCCATAGTTCTCTGGCCGGCGTATGGAGTGGATTTTTTAGAACCCTTAAAACCAATTTTTCCTGCGCTGCTCCAAATTAAAACATTTCCAATTAAATCGGTAAGCACAACAATTGTATTGTTGTAAGTCGAGTTAATGAAAATTTTTCCTTTGGTAATCTTCGCCTTGGCTTTCTTTTTCTTGCTGGTCTTAATTTTTGCGGACATATCAGCAAGACCTTCGGTTTTATCCGAGGCTGCTGCTTGGTCTTCAGTTTTGGTTAAAATTTCTTCGGGCATTGAAAATTAAATTAAAATTGAAATTGCTAAAGCTTTAGGTCTTTTCCGATGCGTTCTTGCGTCCGGATCCGGCGGTCTTACGAACGTTGCCGCGGCGGGTGCGGGAATTGGTCTTGGTTCTCTGTCCTCTTACCGGTAAACCTCTAATGTGGCGAATACCGCGATAAGCGCCGATTTCTTTTAAGCGCTTGATGTTTAACAGAACCTGCTGTCTTAATTCACCTTCGACTTTGAAGCTCTTTTCAATAAATTCGCGAATGCGTCCGAGTTCTGCTTCGCTTAAATCTTTGGTGCGCTTGTTCGGATCAACTTTTGCAGCGGCCAGAATTTTTTTGGAAAGGCTTAAGCCGACTCCGTAAATGTAAGGCAAAGACGCTTCGATGCGTTTTTCGTTTGGTATGTTAATTCCTGCGATACGAGCCATAAAAATAGTTCTTAAAATTTATAAAGTTTATAAAGTTAATACGCACAAACTTGATGAGCTGGATAACTTAATAACTTTCACCAAGTGTTAAAATTATTATCCCTGTCTCTGTTTATGCTTTGGGTTTTCGCAAATAATGTAAATTCTGCCAAAACGGCGAACCACTTTACACTTTTTGCACATTGGTTTTACGCTTGCTCTTACTTTCATATATTGCTGAATGGTGCTGAACTTAACGCGGAAGACCGCGGAAAGACTGCAACAAATTTATTAATTTTTCTGCGAATTTCCGCGTTAGATTCCGCATTTTCTGCGGTTAACGCATTCTCCTGGTAATCCGGCCTTTTGTAAGGTCATAAGGGGTCATTTCGATGACAACACGGTCTCCCGGCAGTACACGAATCATATTAACTCTCATTTTTCCGGCCAAATGTCCTGTGACAACCTGGCCTGAGTCCAATTGGACGCGAAAAATAGCGTTAGGCAAATTCTCTATCACTTTGCCCTCGAGTTCAATGACTTCCTTATTGTTTTTTCCAGACTTCCCAAAGTCTTGATTACTGGTAGACAAATAACTAATTATTTAACTTATCTTCGGCTATTTTAACACAAGGTTTGGCCCTGTGTCAACTAAAAAATATAGCCGTTATTTAAATACTTAAAAATGGCTTAAACAAGGGGTTTTAGTTGTAAAAATCCTATTCTCCGACAGTTACTTTAATTTTACTTGCCAAATATGGAAATTTCTTTTGCCAAGACGGAGCCAAAGTCATATCTACCCGGTCTATTTCCGCTTTGGATTTTAAGATCTCATAAACCTCGGTTTTACTCTTCCCTACCAGTTCCGGAGCTAAGTATGGCAATTCAATATTAAAGACAGCCTGGCCTTCAAAATGAACGTTTAAAACAGCCAACTGAGCGGTTGCGTCATAGCTCTTTATTTTAACAGTGGTGCTTTCCGGGTCTTTGTACACCAAACTCTTGTTTGAAGCCAAAGTTTGGCCGATTCTTTGGGTAATTAAATCCTTTAAATCCTTGGTGGCATAAGCCAGCCCGGTAACTTTTATTTGCATAGATGCCTGGAAACTTGGGGTTTCGGTCCCGACCTGGTTGTCCGTGGTAAATTGTAAAACCTCCAAGGTATAAGATTTATCGGCCAAGCTCTGTCCTGAGCCTGCCAATTTAGTTTTTATATCATCCATTGCTTCCGCCAGCAATTCTTCCTTGCTTTTATCCACATCATCCTGGGAAATTACCGACAAGTACCTGGTAGTGCCGCCGCTAATTTCAGTTTCAGTTTTTGCATAAAGCAGCTGGGGGTTGCTGCCAAAAACCTGGTTAGTAATTTCAACGCGGGTGCCGGCCGGTAAGTTAAAATCATCGCCGCCGCTTGTTGCCACAATTTCCACCGGCTCTCCCAAACTTGATTGGTCTATTTCCTTAGTTTTTGCATTGGAGTATGAAGTTGGCTTTATGCCCGACACGTCATTAACCAGGCTATAAGTCTTGCTGCCCACTGTTAAAATTGTGGTTGAAGTTTTTAAATTAATCGGCAACTTGGTAAAATTGTAAATTTTTACCATACCCGAAGCCTTATTTCCCATTTGCTTTTTCCCTTGGCTTTCGTACTTGTGGCTGACATTTACCGTCTCTGAAACTGCCGTTGCCGGCAAGACTAATTTGCTTGGGTCCAGTTCTTTTATGTTGCTGCTTAGGCTAATTTCCATATCCCTTGTTACAGGTTCGCTTTTGGGATAAACCACAACGGTGGCCTTTGGTAAAACTAAAAAGTAAACAACTAAAATAACCATCACGGAAATTACCAACAAGCCAACCAAACTTTTATATACTTTGCTTTTAGCAGCTTTTGGATCTGTATTTTGGGCAAAATCTTCATTTTCAAAAATTCTATCTAAAGTTGCAACTTTTGGAACCGGAGATTTTACAATAGCCGAACGTTTTACCGGTTGTTTCTCCGGTAAAATATTTTGGGCAAAATGTTTTATCTCGCCAACAACTTCAGTAATCGGATTAGCCTTTGTTTCGGCTTCTTCCGGCTCCTGCTGGGTTAATGGCTGTTTTTTGGAAATTTTTACATCGGAAAAGGCAGAAGAGCCATGGCTCTTTGGTAAAAACTTTAAGCCAAACCCGGCTTCTTTGGCATATAACTGTCCCCGTTCGTCCATTGTTAAAATAAAAATTTCCTTGCCCAGCATATCGGTCTGCTTTTTAAGCAGCCGTAGATTTATGCTGTCATTAAAAAGGAAACAACGTTTTGGACAAACCAAAACTATCTGCTTGGCAGACTGATGTTTGAGGCGGGTAACGATTTTTGAGACATCGTCCTCTAAATTTATATAAACGCTGGGGGTGGACATTAAATAACGATAGACTGTTACAATGGCATTCTAAGCCAAAAAGTGATATTTATCAACCTACTATTAAATTAACCAAATTATGCTAATTTCTAATTTACCTAAACAATTTCTAAGACCCAATTTCCAAAACAGTCTTAAATCAAAACAAAAAGTTTGAATTATAGCAACCCTTTAAAAGCCAACCTCTTATTAAAGCTAATTTTTTTACTGCTTTCCACTTGAGGCTGGTCAAAAGGGTCAACGCCGCGCAAAACTGACGCATAAACCGCATAAAGCTGCCAAAAAGCCAGAAGTCCGCCAATTTCAAACGGGGTAACCGAGGCAAGCGACATATGAAGCATTGGAATGCCCTGAATGCGGGCGTCTTCCATTGTGCCGAGCAATTCATACTCCATTGCCGCCTGGAGAGGAATTTTATTTACGTCAAAAAGCGCATGGCCTTTTAACTGTACGCTATGCAGCTGAGGCGGAAATACGGAGACCAATTTGTGGTCAAAATTATCCACAGAAGTAAAGAAACCGCAAATATTTTTTATGCCGCCAAAAAACCTTTGGTTAGTATGATGCTGGCTTTCCGGGGCTTCGTGGGCAAAATAAGTTTGGCCTTTGCCGTTCTTGCCAAAGCTTTCATGGCACAGCTGGACAATTACATTGCTAAGCGGAAAAACCCTAGAAGTATAAAAAGGCATAAAGACATCTACATAACCTTGCGCTTCCAGCTTATATAATACAGAGGCTGCTTTAAAAGCCAAATTATCTTTGTCGTAGCGATAATAAAACAGCTTCGCGCCTTCGTACAAATTCTTTACGTCTAGGCCAACAATCGCCGCGGGAAGCAAGCCAACCTCTGTCATGGCAGTATAGCGTCCGCCGATTGGCGGATGCATTATAATTTTTGCTTTTAATTTATCCGCCATAGCGCGGAGCGGGCTGCTTTTGCCGGTAATAAACAGAAGCGGAAATTCCAAAAACTGCGCAAGCATTTCTATTTGCGTCATTGTCTCGCCGGACTTGCTAATGGCAATAACCAAAGTATCCTGCGGGCTTAAAGTTTTTTTAAGCTCATAAATATAATCCGCGTCTACGGTGCTTAAAAAATAAGCTTTCTTGGTAGCATACTCTTTTAGCGCCCCATAAATTCCGTAAAAACTGGTAATACTCCCGCCATGGCCAATGACTAAAATATTTTTTATGTCTTTATATTCCTGCGCCAATTTTTCCATTTGCGCAAAATCCGGAACATACTTAACAAACTCCGGAGCCTCCGGCAGTACCAAAGCCCCCTCTCCTTTTGAGCCTGCCTGCCCGGTAGGCAGGGAGAGGGATGGGGAGAGGTTGCCAACCGATGGCATTTCTTCCGGCTTAGGGCAATTGTAAAATTCAAGTTTCATTTGCTAGGTTGTAGTAATTAGTTAGTAGGTTGTAGGCTTGCAATTAACTTATTTAGCATTTTCATTATTTCTAATAATAATGCGTCAATCTTTGTAAAATCTAGATTACTTCCAAATGGTAAACGCTTTACAATTTCTATCTGCGTTTCTAGTTCAGACCCCGAACCAAACGAAACTGTTAAGAAATGACTAAAATCTTTTTTACTACCTCTTCTGTTTCCTTCGGCGATATTTGACGGGATTGAAACTGCACATCTTCGAATTTGCGAAGTAAGCCCATACAGTTCTTCCTTAGGAAACTTTTCAGAAATTTTATATATATCCACTACCAAATCCATTGATTTTTGCCAGACAATTAAGTCTTTATAACTTTTGATTTGCATTTTGGCTCCCTTCTACTAACTACAAACTACCCCCAACTAACTAGAAGCTATTCTATCACCGCTTTGATCCTTCGAACCCCGGCGGAAGAAGCTTCTTCCTTTTGGATTTTAAATTTGCCGATTACCCCGGTATGTTCAACATGCGGACCGCCGCAAAATTCGCGGGAAACAACTTCATTTGTATTGGGGTCAAACACCGTATAAACAGAAACGGTTTCCGCATACTTTTCTCCGAACACGCCAATGGCTTCAAGCTTGCGGGCTTCTTCGTAAGGCATAATTTCTTTTTTGACGGTTAAATCGCGCTGCACCCAGCCATTAACCAAATCTTCCACTTGCTTCTTTTCTTCGTCTGTCATTTTCTGATTGTGGGTAAAATCAAACCTGGTGCGCTCTTCGGTAATGTTACTCCCCTTTTGCCAAACGTCTGTTCCTAAAACTTTTCTCAAAGCCGCGTTCATTAAGTGGGTGGCGGTATGCAAGCGCACAATCTTGTCAGAGTGGCTCGCTAGCCCGCCCTTAAACTGTCCGGCAGAAGCCGTACGGGAAAGTTCCTGATGCTTTTTGAATTCCGTTTCATACTCTTTTTCTTTTTCCGCATCAAAAACTTGCCCCGATTGAACAGCCAGCTCTTTGGTTAACTCTTTCGGAAAACCATAGGTTTGATACAAATCGAAGGCATCCGTGCCACTAATTCCTGATTCCTGACTCTTGATTCTTGACTCCAATTGTTTTAATCCCTTTTCCAATGTGCTTTCAAACTTCTTTTGCTCACCTTCAATTGTTGCAAAAATTTGTTCTGACTTTGCGGTTAGGTCCGGATAACTTTCAGCATAGGCAAAAATAACCTGGCCAACCAAAGCTTTAAGCCAGTGGAGTTTTAAATTTAAAAGCCTGCCCATTACCATCGCGCGCCTTAGAAGCCTTCTTAGAACATACCCGCGATCTTTATTTGAAGGCTCAACTCCGTCGCTCACAATAAATACCGCGGCGCGAATATGGTCCAAAATAATTCTGGCTTTTTTAACTTCGTCATTAGTCATTATTTCCTGGTCCATCGCTAAAACATCAAACATTGGTTTGAATAGTTCAGTGTCATAAACCGAGGTTTGGCCGTTTAAAACTGCCAAAGTTCTGTCTAAGCCCATTCCGGTATCCACATTTGGTTTTGGCAAAGGGGTAAGCGTGCCGTCTTCATGCTTTTCAAATTGCATAAACACGTCATTCCAGATTTCCACCCAACGCTTATCTTCCTTGGTTTCCTGGAAATTTTTTGGCGCCGGAGTCCCGTCGTCTATCCAATAAAACATTTCTGTATCCGGCCCGCATGGTCCGGTTGTGCCGGCAATCCACCAGTTATCTGCTTTTGGCAAATAAGCAATGCGATCTTCCGCCACGCCTAAAGATTTCCAAATTGCCGCGGCTTCTTCGTCGCGCGGAGCATCATTGTCTCCGGCAAAAACTGATACCGCCAAACGTTCAAGCGGAATGTTTAAATTTTCTTTGCCGGTTAAAAATTCAAAGCTCCAGGTAATCGCTTCTTTTTTAAAGTAGTCGCCAAAACTCCAATTGCCCAACATTTCAAAGAATGTTAAATGGGTGTTGTCGCCAACTTCTTCAATGTCGCCGGTGCGTATGCATTTTTGCACGTCGGTTACACGGGTTCCGCCCGGATGCTGTTGTCCTAAAAGATATGGAACCAGTGGATGCATTCCTGCGGTTGTAAACAGCACGCTGGAATCATTTTCTGGCACCAAAGACGCCGAAGGAATGATGGTATGGTTTTTTGATTTGAAGAAATTAAGGTATTTATTTCTTAATTCTTGCGCTGTGATATTTGGCATTGATAATTTCTAATTATTCTAATTTCTAATTAACCTAAATAATATCTAATAATTTAATACTCAATACTGGCATACTTCTGTGCTTAGCCATAACTTTTGGGTTTTTTTAGAGCACTTAGGTAAATTAGGTAATTAGAAATTTATTTACTTAACTCTTCCACCGCTTTGTCCATTTGCGGGTCTTTGCCGGCGGTAAAATCTTCGTCCGTAAGTTTAACCGGGATATCCGGTTCTAAGCCGTCATGGTTCAAATTCTTGCCGCCTGGGGTAATCCACTTGGCCACTGTAACCTTAACAGCGCTGCCGCCGGGCAAGTCCACCAATTCCTGCACGCTTCCCTTACCAAAAGATTTTTCTCCAATAAGTTTCGCAATATTATGGTCGTGGAGCGCGCCGGATAAAATTTCCGCGGCAGAGGCGGAACCGCCATTAATTAAGACAACAGTTTTAATTCCTTTAAGCCGATTATTCCCTTCAGCATTGTATTTGTTGGAAGTGCCGTCGCTCTTAGCTTCGGAAACCACTAGGTCGCCGGAATTTAACCAGCTGGAAGCAACGTCTACCGCGGTTTGCAAATATCCGCCCGGATCATTTCTTAAATCCAAAACAATGCCGGAGACATTCTTGCTTAAAATTTCATTGACCGCTTTTGTAAATAAATTTAAAGTATCATCGCCAAAACGGCTTAAGGTAATAACGGCCACGGTCTTCTTTTGCCCGTTAACTTCGGTTTCTTTGTAACTAAGCTTTACGCTTTTTACCGCAATAATATCGCGGACGATTTTTACATCAAAAGGCTTGTCTTTGCCTTGCCGATAAATGCTTAAGGTAACAGCCGTGCCTTTTTCTCCGCGAATTTTATCTACCGCCTGGTCTACCGACCAGTCAGCGGTAGACTGCCCATCCACCGAAACAATTATATCTTTAGCCTGCAGCCCGGCTTTTTTTGCCGGAGTGTCGTCGAGCGGGGCGACAATCACAATATTGTTATCTTTCTTCCCCACCTCCGCGCCTATGCCGCCAAAACTTCCTTTCAAGTCTGTTTTAAAACTCTCCAAAGTTTTTGGCTCAAAGAAAGTTGTGTAAGGATCTCCCAAAGATTCCACCGCCCCTTTAATTGCACCATATAAAACTTTCTGCTGATTTATGGAATTCTTTTCAATATATTTTGCCTGAACCACGTCCAGCGCTTTCCATAGCAAACTGTAGTCTACCGTGGCCGGAGCTTCGCTCTGATTAATAACTTTAAATTCTTTTGGGTCAAAGCTAAAACCCTTTTTGCCGCTCTGAAAACCGGAAAAGTACGCTCCGCAAACAACCAATAAAATAATTAACCAGCGCAAAGCAAGCCCTGCCGCTTTATGTCCTGCGAGCTGCTGTTTTTCTTCTGTTTGATTTTCTTGTAAATCCATTATATTTTGATAATTTTTAGTTCTATTATTATAACAAAGTTTTGCCTAAAATGTGAAATTAGCTGCTTACCCGCGGTTTGCTTTTTAAAGAGTTTATTGCCCACAACACCCCAAGCCTTGCGTAAATCCCCAAAAAGACCAGCCAATTGAAGAAAAAAGGATATTTATTTTTATAGTGCTTGCGATAAAAAATCCACATCGCGTCATGAAACCACTTTAAGGCGCGAAAGGCAATTTTAGCGGAAGACGAGCCCTTATAGTGGGTAATGGAAGTTTTTGGATAATACCAAACTTTCCAGCCAGCCTCCTTGCAGCGCCAGCATAAATCTAAATCCTCGCCATACATAAAGAACTCTTCATCTAGATAATCACCACTCGGAAGTCGGAAGTCCGTCTCTCCAACTCTCTGATTTTCTGATTTTCCAAAATTCCGAATTAACAAAAATGCTCCCATTACCGAATCAATTTCCATTTCTTGATTTACATCTTTCCCGGTTAAATTATAGTCTGAATTGGAAAGTAAAAATAATCTTTTAAAACTATTCCATGGATTTGGAAATTTTCTGCGGCAGGCTAAATCCAAACTGCCGTCAGGCTTTAATACTTTACAACCGCTTATGCCAACATCGGGATGGCTTTCCATAAAATCCAGCATAACCTCAAAAGTATTGCTCTCTATTTCAGTATCCGGGTTAAGCAACAGAATGTATTTTCCGCTAGCCTGCTTAATCCCTAAGTTATTACCCGCTGAAAACCCCGTGTTTGTATTTCGAATTAGCTTGATACTATATGCTAGATGCTGGTTGCTATATGCTTGCACCCACTCATACGTTCCGTCGTTTGAGCCGTTATCAACAACAATAACTTCAAATGAATATTTGGTCTGCGATGCAAAAACAGAAGGCAAAAGCCGTTCTAAATCTTTTTTTGACCGATAAGATAAAATTACAATTGATAAATCCATAATTTATAACTTTTAACCCTGATTCCACTCATTCACGGCCGTGAATGAGTGGAATCAATTATTAGCTTTCTTTTTTCCCAAATTCTTGGCAGCAGCCGGAGCATCTGCGGCAAAACTTTTAATGTGCTAATTTCAAAAAGTAAAATATAGCCAAGCATAAAAAATTCCCTGACAAAAAACTGCGGATAAAACCACGGACTGTTTTTTACATACATTAAAATGTGGTTTTGATAATTTAACTGCCTGATCCTTGGCGACAATGTCTTGTGGTGTTTAACAAACCCCGCAACATCCATATAACCGTTTTTGGAAGACCCTGCTCCCCTGCCATGATAACCAACAGCCAAGGGCGCAAACTTGCACTGCCAACCGGCATTGCTCATCCGCCAGGCCAAATCCACATCTTCCCAATAAGAATGGAAGTCTTCGTCAAAAAATTCTACTCTAGTTTGTAGCTTGTAGCTTGTAGCTTGTAGGGCGGAGGCGCGATACATTGCGCCGGCCGCTGAGACAGCTTGTATATTTGTACTCTTATCATATTGCCCCCTGTCTTCTTCGTGCTGCCCCCTATCCCTTGCTCTTCCTGATTTGCCAATAGTGACCCCAGTTGTGTCTAAAATTTTATTGCTTCTAAAATCTTCAATCTTAAATCTTAAATCTTTAAATTGGTACAGTTTTCCGGTTGCCGCTCCAATTTTTTCATCTTGAAAAACTTTTAATATCTGTTCAACATAATCCGGTTCCATAATAAAATCCGGATTTACCAACTGATAGAAGTCCGCGCTAAATTGGGAAAAAACCAAATTATGGCCCTTGGCAAAACCTATATTATAGCCGGGATCGATTATCTTTACCTGCGGAAACTTTTGCATGAGCAATTCTTTACCGCCGTCATCGTTGCCGGAAATTACAGCCACAACTTCAAAATTTTTGTGCGTTTGGTTAAAAATTGCGCCGAACACCGGCTCAATAAATTTCTTTGTATTATATATTACCTGAACAATAACAACTTTTGGCATTCTCTGATAGATATTAAAGATTAGACTTCGCCTTCTTCTTTGTATTCCTGATAGCGTTTAACAATTAAGCCGGCTAGCCCTAGGTTAATTAAAAAATACATTAACACTTTGTCATTTAATAAAGTTATGTCAAAAACTGCGGAAGCTAAAATCCACAACACCATTAAGAAGGCCTGGGCCACAAAATACACCAAAAAATCTTCAGTCTTTTCATAATGGCGTATAAAACGCCAGAGATACTGCAATACCGAAGTCCAAAATGCGGCAAAAATTAAAAACCCGACAATTCCGGTTTCCACTAAAATTTGCAGATACAAACTATGCGCGGAAATATATTTAGCCGGTAAATTATAAGCGGTGTTCAATTTTTCGCCGACCTGGTTATAATTTTGGCCATCCTGCACTTCGTTAAATGACACAATAAAATTACTAAAGCCTACACCCCAGGGGTGGGTTAAAAAGAACAGCGAACTATTTTGCCACATTTCAATTCTGCCGCGATTTGAAGTTTCGTTAATGTTATAAATGCTTTGGGCGCGCTCCAGAAAATTTTCCTGAAATCTTTCAACCCGCAAATATCCCAAAGCTTTGTTAATAAATGGGGAAATAATAAACAGGATGAAAATTATGGCAAACGGCCACATATATTTTTTTACCAGGTGTTTTTGAATGCCTTTGGCATAAGCCGCAACAACAGCCAAAAATGGCAATGCCATCCCCACCCAGACGGCTCTGGTGCCGGAAAGAATTAAGGCTAACCCGGCAAAGCGAATGCCGGACCACAGCCATTTTTTAATATGCGTAAAGACGCTGCGGGTTAAGGCGGTTCCCATACACAGGGCAATAATACAAATATAAGCGAAGGACTGGGAGTCCGGCATAATGGAGAACATTCTTAAATCCCTGCCGCCATAATAAGAAAACCAGGAATTAGAATACAAAGCTACTAAAGAAAAATTTTGGCCATAATATAGCTTGGTAATATTATTCGCCCAATACACCCAAAACACATCTAGGTTGGTTAAAAAAGTGCCGAACAGCTGCGTGAACCCCAAGGTCACAATAATTGCCAGCGACCAAATTGCGTAGCGGATAAATTCAAAAATTTGCTGTTTGCTTTTTAAGGTATTAATTAAAACGATATACAAAAAATAAATATTCAGCCAAAACAGAACCTGTTTTACCGCTTCCAGGCGGAAGCTGCCAAAAATTAAAGCCAGCACCAAGCCTAGCGAAGCAAACCAGGCAAGATATTTGTCCCAGGGTAAAAAAATAATCCCCTGGATTTTTAATTTTTTCTCGCGCACCAACCAAACCGCAAATAAGGCTAAATATAAAATTCGCCACATAGACAGGGCGTCAAATTTCGAGTTAGGCACTGCCACAAAAAAAGGAATAGATAAAACTAACAGCAGCAAAGATTCATAAATTGGCGCAAGTAAAATAAAAGCTAACAGCAAACCCAAATTTAACCAAACTAAAGCCGTAGACCAATTTAGAATTGCCATTCCCAAAATACTTACATACTGCCACACGACAAAAACAATTATTAACAGCTTAAGCCTGGGCAAGGCTTTTAATCTTTTTAAAAATTCTTCGTTCATTTTTTATGTAATTATTTTTTTAAAACAGCAAGGGTTTCCTGGGCGCATTTCCTCCAGCTAAAACCTTTTAGCCTTTCGCTTCCTTTGGCAATCAGCGAATCCCGAAGGCTTTTATCCATCAACATCATTTTCAGGGAATTTTTTATATCCTTTGGATTATGCGGATCAAAATACATAGCGGCCTCGGCGGCAACTTCCGGCATGCTTGAAACATTAGATGTTGCCACAGGAACACGGAGAGAAAAAGCTTCCAGTATCTGCATGCCAAAGCCCTCGTAAAAAGAAGGCTGGACCAAAATCTCCGCTTTAGCTAAAACTTCCAGGCGATCACTGTCCGACAAATAATTTAAATAAACGACGAAATCTTTGTGCCGGTTAATTTTATCCAGAATGCTTTCAAACTTCCACCCCGGCCGCCCAACCACAACCAGCTTGTGCGGCAATTCCGGGTGTTCCTGCTTAAGCAGCGCAAAGGCATCTATTAATCCTTCCAAATTTTTTCTCGGCTGCAGCGTGGATAGAAACAAAACGTACTTTTCCGGCAAATTTTTTATCTCGCCTTCTCCGCTAAATACTTCGTGATGTTTGCTTTCTTCATAACCGTGCAAAACTACGGTTATCTTCTCAGGCGGAATTTTATAAAATTTTACCAGATCGTTCTTTGTGCTCTGAGAAACGGCAATAATGTTCTTGGCGGTTTTAACCGCAAATCTGGTGGAAAATTCCAAAAAATTTCTATTAAACCAGGTAAAACTTTCCGGGTAAAACTTCCAGGCTAAATCATGAATTGTGGTAATGGAATTTTTTGGATGGATTAACGGCATAGCGGAAGCGGGAATAAATAATACATCAACGGGGTGCCAAAACATTTCCCAACTCAGCCGGAGCTGCGTCCAAAACAGAGGAAAAGGCAAAACTTTTACCGTAAAGTTTTTAGGCAACTCAAAAAACCAGGTTTCGGGTCTGGTGCGCAAATACAGAATATAATTATTTTCCTTATCTAACTCGGCTAAGTGGAGAATTAACTGTTTGGCATAATGCTCCACGCCGGTTTTAAAGGGATTATTGGCTCGCTCTGCTTCAATTCCAATAGTCATACTACTTATATTATATCTAAAACTTGCCGGTTAACCAAATTAAATCCGCCCCGCTCTTTTAAAGTAAAGGGCGGGGCGGATAAGGTAGTTTATTTGGCAGGTTTCTTTGCTGTCATTACATCAGACTTGGCGGCGGGGGTTGTAGTTGGTTTTTCCTGGCGATCACGATGGATTAAAAATTGCATGGAACTAATATCGTCATTTAGCATGCTTTGGTAAGCAAAGGAGTAAATTACACCGCCGGCTATCATGCTTACAATAACAATTATTGCCAATGGCCAAAAACTTTTGCTCCATTTGGCTTTTTCGCCATTTTTTATATTGTCCATACGCAGTACATCATCCCCGAAAAAAACTGGGATGCTCCTATATTATTTGTTTTTAATTAAGACTTATTATATTTAGCCACAGCACTTCAGACTGGGCATATTGTCTATTTTAATTCACCTGTCTAAAGAATAACATAATTACTAGGCTTTCTCAATTTAAGCAAGCTGCTCTTATGAAAGTTCGGTTTGTAGGCTTTCATACGCCTAATTCTTACTTTTAAGCCAAGCTTAAGCAAATCCTCCCGCAAATTATCCACATAAGCTTTCTGGTCATAACCCAAAGCAATTAAGTCGGGCTTAAGTTTAACAATATGTGGCAGGTGCTGATTTTTGCCTCCCAATACCGCCAAATCCACTAATTTATTTTTTTTCAAATGTTCCAGCCTTCGGCTTTCTTTCATAAAAGGCTTTTTCCCTTTTATTCTTTTTACATTGGCGTCTCTGGCTACCGAAACTATTAGGTAAGGATTTTTTGCCAGCTTTCTGGCCTGTTTAAAAAAATTTATATGTCCCGGGTGCATAACGTCAAAGGTGCCAAAAACCAGAATGCGAGTTTGTGAATTATTTTTCTTTTGCATAGAGTTTAATTTGCCGGCTTAACTAAATTTTTTGCCATGGCCAAATCGGCTTTGCCGACAAATCCGGTAAGCAATAACATGATTAAATAAACCGCTCCCCCGACCGGTATGGTGTAAACCAGGGGCAATTGCCTTAGCGGCCACAAACAAGCTCCCATTACCGCGGCGGCCAGCAATGGTTTTGCCCACAAACCTTTAAAGCTGAAGTGTGTAATATTTTTTCTAATGAAATAAAAATAAAATATCCCCTGCAAGGCTTCGGAAACAACAGTCATAATAGCCGCCGCTTTTATTCCGTAATGGGGCAAGAGCAGCAAATTGCCGATTGTATTTATTACCACATTAGCCCCTGTTACCATTAAAGCTTTTTTGGTCAGTTGGGAAATGACCAAAGAATTAGCGGGAATGTAAATAAACAGAATCGCCGGAGCCCAAATTAAAATTGCCAACACAGAAGCCGCCGGCGCGTATTCCGGACCGGCAACTAAGGCAATTAACTTAGCCGAAAGCACGCTGCCGCCCACCGCCATTGGCAGCGCTGCCAGAATCATTAACTTTAAATATTTTTCTAAATTAATTTTAACTTCGCCCAATGCTTTTTTAGACATTAAGCCGGCAAAGAAAGGAAATAAAGTATAAGATACAACGGAAGGAAAAAAGCCCAACAGATCAAAAATTTTGTAAGCCGCGGTATAATAACCCGTTTGTTCAAAACCTTTTAAAAAGGTAATTAACAAAACATCGATGCGGTTATATATCGCACTAAAGCCAACCAATAAAGCAAATGGCCAGCCCTGCCGCAGAATTTCCCAAATAGGTTTTAAGTTAAAGCTAAATACGGCTTTAAGCACTTCCGGCTCAGGCAAGTGTTTAGTAACAAAAAATCTATATAAAATTAAGTCTAACAGGCCAAAAACCAGCTGCACGCTGGCCAAAAAAACAATATGCTTATGAAAAATTATAGCGGAAAAAATTACGGCAATATTGACCAGAGAATTTAAAAAGTTTATTAAAGCCACTTTGCGCATATCCTGAAATGCGGCCATTACCGCTAAGTACGGATAAGTTAAGGCATTTGCCACCAGTCCCAAACCCGCAACGCAAATTGCGTAAAAGACTTCCCTGTCGTAGGCCTTAAAGTAAGCCAAAGACACCAAAATTATATACAGCCCTGCCGCGGCCAAAACTTCAAAGCTGAAGAAATCCTGAAAATATTTTTTTGTATTTTGCGGTTCCTCGCTAATTTTTTTTGTAATAAACTGCTGGATGCCAAAGTCGACAATGGTCGCAAAAATTAAGACATAAGACAAAACAAACTGGTACTGTCCGGAAAAGTAAGGCCCTAAATAACGAAATAGCCTCGTGTACGCGACAAACAAAAAAACCAAAGCCAACAAGCGCGAAGCCGTCAGCCAAAAAATATTTTTACTAATATGTGTACTCATACCATTTATTTTACCACACCTTTAGTGAATCTAATACATAGCAAAAGCGGTTCCCGAACACTATTTCCGGGAACCGCTTTGTTAGATAGACTGCTGTGATTTGCTAGTAGCCGGCACGGTCCCTGAGAACGTCTGGAATAGACCTGTCATAACAAGCGACGGCATCGAGGGCCTCAATGGCCAAACTTAACTTGGTGCCGCTGCTCAACCAGCCACCCCGCTGCACCAGCTCTTCAGAAATCCGGTCGTAGTCCTGCAGGTTAACCACCACACCGACATGCTTCCAGTTCTTAGCCGCGGCACGGACCAGAGTGTGTCCGCCAATGTCGATGCTTTCGGTAAGTTCCGGCAAAGAAACATCCGGATCTTCCGCTGTACCCAAAAAATCATAGAGGTTAACCACAACCAGGTCAATCATCTCGATGCCATACTTTGCGGCATCGGCCATGTGCTCCGGATTGTCCCGATCCGCCAAGATTCCGGCGTGAATGTGGTAATCCAAGGTCTTCACTCTGCCGCCCATCATTGCGGGCACGCCCGTCAGCTCCGAAACATCTTTTACTTTAAGCCCGGCGAGGCGAAGAGTGTCTGCTGTCCCGCCGGTAGAAACCAGATCGAATCCCAATGCTGAAAGGGTGGCGGCAAATTCCTGAATGCCGGTTTTGTCAGTAACACTAATCAGTGCAATCATTCGATTACACCTCCTTTTTGAAAATCTAAACGTAGCAAAATCTTATTATAAAACCTCAATAAAGTCAAAGCAAACCCCCCAAGACATACTTGTCTTGGGGGGGTTATTTATTCACAACTCTTGTTAATCTACTTGGTCAAAGTATCGCCTTTGGCGTAAGCGTCAACTTCGATTTGAGGCAAAGTTACAATTTTCTTTGCGGTAATTTTGCGATTCTTAAAGGCCTGATAAGTGAGCGGCCTTAATTGTCCATTAACAACCAAGAATACAGTCTGGTCGGAATCGCCTTTTATAATTGTGTTGTTAGCCGGCGGAACAGGAATGCCGTCATACCATTCTATTGCCACGCTGTTGCTGAAAACATAATCCGGAGTTATGCCGCGCTGCTTGGCCACAAAACTGGAGATGCTGTGTTTAGTTCCTTCTTTAAACATATATAAGGGGCCGGTTTTGGAATCAACCGCAAAGAACGTTCTGTCCTTCGGCGTGGCATAAGCGCCAATCGGCAAAGAACTCATTTCATCTTCCGAAATAGCACTCACGTTTTTAAAGCTAAACCCTCTAATTTTAAATATGTCTGCCAAAATTGGGCGCTTTAAGGAATTTTCCACCAAGTAAACCGTACCATTTGAGGCGGTCTTTACCAAGCTGCCGTCAAGCGGAGCTACAAAACCATTTTTACTATAGGTGGCAATTTCCGCGTCGGGCACTGTGTAAATATCTTTGGCTTTAATTTTATTTTGCGCAAAGGTGTATGCGCTAAACATTTTAATTTGTCCGTTAGCAACTAAGTAAACGCTTTGGTCTGCAACGCCGCGAATAACCGTTCCATCTTTAGGCGGCAAGACCGAACCGGCGTCAAAAATTGCCGCTTCCGTCGGGGTTATGCTCAAAGTTTTTGCCGGATCCAAGCCTCTTTGTTTAATAACTAAATCCGAGGCCTGGTGCCTGACGTTGCTAATAAAAACATACTTTGTTCCGCTGGCGTCCTGAACAACGGTATTATCAACCGGTCCCAAAGGCTTGTCTGTGGTGTAGCTGTCATACTCCGTTGGCGATACCGTAATGGTAGAATTTACATCTAGCGCCCTGGCCTGGGCCACAAATTGCGGCACCAACTGCTTAACGCCATTTTCAATAATGTATAAATCCGCGCCGCCGGCAAGTTTTAACAGAGTGCCGTTTGGATACTTAAACCAGCCTTGAAAAAATTTCCAAAAATTATAGTTGCCGTTAAAGACGTGCGGGGTATAACGATACAACGCGGCCGTGGCATTGTTGGAAATAATAAAAGTTTGCTGCGGCATAATATTTTCATACCCGCCCATAGTGTTGTCTAAAGTAATCGCCTGGCCAACTTTTGCGGCCGCGCCTTCCACTACCGGGCCTCTTCCGCCAACAGTGGTAAAAGATTTCATTAACGATTTTGCCGCGCCTAAATAGCGGTTATTTTCCGAATCGTAGTTGCCAAAAATCTGAAAATAAAAACCCGGGAAAAGATTGCCGCAACCGCTGGAGTCCGGACAATCAAAACCCATAGCGTGATCTAAAGCTTTTTGCAGGCGCGCCGCGTCGTAATCGTTAGCCGAAGTTATTAACCCCTGCTCTTTGTTTAAGGTAACCAAAATAACTTGCGGGTTAAGGCCGCTCTGAATGGAAGCGTCCCAAATTAATTCTGCCGCGGTGCGCAAACGGCCTAAGTTTGGCTGCGGGTCTCCCAAACCTTCTTTTAACATAACCGATTGCGGCTCTTTAAGCTTAGCTAAAAAATCCGGGCTGGTATTGGCCAGAACGGAATTTTTGGCAACCAAAAATTTTTGTATGCCATCAGCGCCGCCAAAAGTCTTGGTGTCGGAAAAAGTTTTGTCTTCAATAAGCTTGCTTGGATTAAAATTTGGGTCCGGCGATTGGGCAATTGCCAAAAATGGAAAGACGACCAAAAATAGTCCGGAAATAATTTTTATGTACTTTTGTTTTTTCATAAACTCCTCTCTTAATTCTAAATTCTCTCTCCTATATTCTAAATACTATATGCTATATGCTAAATATTTCCCCTATCTTATATAACTCTCCCCTTTTGCAAAACTGACAATATCTTTTTCAGAAACTACCAAGATTGGAAAAACATTCAAACCCCGCTCCATAAAAAATCCATAGTTAATCGGGTGCAAGGTTTGGCCAACAACCCAATAAACGGTTTTATCTTTATCTGATTTTATCAAGGTTCCCTCTTCCGGCGGATAAAAGCTTCCGGTAATCCAGGAATTAACTTCCGAAAAGCTTAAAGTGTTTACGCTGGCAAAATTCATTTTTCTTTGCAAAAAAACCTGATACGACACGGGCTGTTTTTGTCCGTTGGCAATAACATATACCGTGGGGTCGGAGTCCAGCTTTACCAGAGTGCCGTCGTTTGGCGTAACATAGCTTCCGTCCGGCAAAGAGGCCAATTCCCCGGCGCTAAGAGTTTTTAATTTAGAACCGCTGAAACGCTGGTTGTAAACAAATGGGGAAATTAATCTTTTTTGCCCGCCAATTATTTGATACATTGCCCCGGTGCTTTCTTCCTTTACCAAGTCGCCTTCCGCATACCCCTGGGCTATCGCGGTCTGCAAACTATTTAAAACATTAATTCTTCCGGTTCCCAAAAGGCCGCGGCAAGGGCCGCCGGCGCACTGAGTAAGATTTAAATTATCAATTGGGTCTGCAGTGGTAATTATTCGGTCGCGTATTTGAATATTAGTAGCAAACGGATACAGCGCCTTTATTAGAGCGGCTTGGCCGACCACAAAAGGCACTGCCAAAGAGGTTCCGGAAGCATAGGCATAAGAACTAGGCGATGCTTTTTTTGTAAGCGGGTCATAATTTATTGTGGACAAAATTCTTTTTCCGGGGGCTGTTACATCTATGCAATTTCTGCCGTAGTTGGAAAAGTCCGGCTTTAAATCATTTTGATCGCTGGCGGAAACGCCAATTACCATATTAAAATTATTATCATCGCAAATTGGGAACACCGGGCTTTGGTCCAAATTGCTGCCTGTTGCCGCCACGTCATTTCCGGCGGCCGCCACCAGTAAAACATTTTTATTAAAGGCGTAAGTAACGGCGTTAGCCAAAGTAGTGTCATGGCCAAAGCCAATGCCGCCAATGCTCATATTTAAAAACTGCGCGCCGTGGTCAGTGGCCCAAACAATAGCTTCGGCCACATCCGCCGCTTCGCCTTTGCCGTTTGCGTCAAGCGCTTTAAGAGGCATAACGGAAATCTGCCAGTTGGTTCCAATTATTCCCAAACCGTTGTTTGCGGTGGCGCCAAGAACGCCGGTAACTAATGTTCCGTGGCCGTTGTCGTCCGAATTGGTGCTTGTGGCAATTTCCTGGTTGGAAATAAAATTAAAACCTTTTACAAAATTAATTGCCGATAAGTCCTGGTGGGTTTCGTCTACTCCTGTATCTATTACCGCCACAACATTGCTTTTGCTTCCGGTGGTTTTTTCCCAGGCTTTATCAAAACCCGCCTTTATTAAAGCCCATTGTTTATCAATATTTAACGGATCGGTGGAAAACCCGGGATCGTTCACATAAACGGAAGAAGCTGCTAAAGGTTTTTGCTCTTCCAAATATTCCGCTTTATTTTTTAAATAGTCCGTTAAAACTGCCGCTGAATAACCGGAACTAAAACTATAAATATTATAAAAAACCGGCGACTCGGCGGAAACAAAACGGTGGCGAATGTTTGAGCCGACTTTGCTTAACAAGTTTTCGCCGAATCCTGTTTTTAATTTGACCATATAAGTGGTTTCGGATTTTTGCGCCAGCGCGTAGTTTACGGGAAAAATCGGCGAGGCAATAAACGCAAAAACTGCGGCAAAGCTTAAAATCTTTGCCGCACTTTCTAACAAATTTGAAAGGAAACTATGCTGGTGCTGTGTGCTAAAAAACTTCATAAAATTATTTATACTTGCCGGTCCATAAGTACCATCTTACGCGAAGCAAATCTTTAAAAACTTCAAGGTAACTTTTTAAACTAACTGTCGATTCCCCGGCGTTATTCCACACTACCGGAACTTCCTTAATTTTATAGCCGCACTTTACGGCAGCGGCCAGAATTTCTATGTCAAAACCAAAACGGTCAATCTTAGCCTGGAAAAAAATTCTTTCCGCAGCTTTAGCGGTAAATAATTTAAAGCCGCGCTGGGTGTCGTGAATTTGCCAGACTCCGGCAACCACGCGAATTAACAACTTTGACCAATGGCCTAAAAACCTTCTATACCACTGGGCGTGTTCATTTATTTGCGCGCCCTCAACTTCTATGGAACCGATTACAATATCATAACCCTGGCTCATAAACGGAAAAAACTTTTCTACTTGCTCAATGGAAGTGGAATTGTCGGCGTCCGTAAACAGTCTATACTCGCCAACAGCCTGAAGCATCCCCTGGCGCACCACCCAGCCCTTGCCGTGGTTTTGTTTGTTATTTAAAACCGTTAAATTTTTTATCTGGCTCTGCATGCCCGAAACTACTTCCGCGGTCTTGTCCTTGGCTCCATCAATAACAACGATAATTTCATATTCATAATTTTGCTTGGAAAGATAATTATGAATTGCTCCCAAAGTGGAGCCTATGCGATGTTCTTCATTATACGCCGGTATAATAACCGAAAGTTTTTTCATTTTGTTATATTTATTATTCTAGCCCTTAAAACCCCGGGCAAAGCTACCCAAAATTTTAGGAAATCCTTGCATATATTATAACATAGAAAAAACCTCTGCTCCTATTATGACGATTTCCTTGTGAATTTGTTTCAAAAAATTAAACACCCCTCATAGTTATGAAGGGTGTTTAATTTGAATTTAATCTTTTTTCAGAACTTCCCAGCTGCTGGTAAGTATGTTATTTAGGCTGCTAAATTTAGGCTCATAGCCCAGCAAGTTAACCAGTTTGGAGTTGTCGGCAACCGTTGCCGGCGCGTCCCCGGCGCGGCGCGGCGCGGTTTCCATGGGAATAATGCGGCCGATGATTTCTGAAGCTCCGTTGACAATTTGGGCAACGCTTAAGCCTGTGCCGGTGCCAATGTTTATAATTTCAAATTTCAAATCTCCATTTAACTTTTCCAAAGCCAAAATATGCGGCAAGACAATATCCAGCACATGGACATAATCGCGAATGCAGGTACCGTCAAATGTTTCGTAGTCGTTGCCAAAAATTTTTAAAATCGGTTCGGCTCCTTTGGCAACCTGCATAACTTTGTAAATTAAGTGAGACTGGTGGGTCGGCAAAATATTGGCTTCTTCGTCAAAACCGCAGGCGTTAAAATAGCGGAAAATTACGGCCTTAAAACCAAGGTACTCGCAAAAATATTTAATATTCCTTTCGGTGAGCAGCTTGCTGGAGCCGTACGGATTATTGGGATGCAGCGGGGAGTTTTCGTTAATCGGAACTTTGGCATTTTCGCCATAAACCGCGGCGGTTGAGGAAAAAATTATTTTGTTAATCCCCAACTCTTTCATAACTTCTAAAAGTCCGATAGTGTTTTGGGTATTATTTTTAAAATATTTTTCCGGTTCCCTAACAGACTCTTCCACTTCCAGGCTGGCGGCCATATGAAAAACCGCGGATATGTTGTTATTGGCAAAAATATCGCGGAGCAAATTTACATCGGCTAAATCTCCTTCCACAAAAATTGCCTTCGGATCAATATTCTCCCTGCGGCCGGTGGAAAGATTGTCTAAAACCACCACTTCATAATTCTGCTTAATTAACTCCCGAACCAAATGCCCGCCAATATATCCGGCTCCCCCGGTAACCAAAACTTTTTTTACAGATTGGGTACTGGCTAGTTCTGCCTTGGGGCTTGTTTGAATTTCAACCGCTTGATTCTTAATTCCTAACTCTTGGCCCTCTAGCAAGCTGTTATATTTATCCACGGTTAAAACAACCACAGCCGGCTTATCTTCATAATTAAGCAATAACCCGCCGCCCCGAAGTTTGGTTTCGTTTATTAGCTCCTGCAAGTATGTGTTGTCCATAAATTTAGATGTTAGATATTAGATAACAGATGCTAGGTATAAAAAAATCCTACTTATAATAAAAACGGCACATATTTTGCCGCTTGTTCATTTGTTTTTTGATTTGTATATATCATAACATCTGGAAAAAAATATGCAAGCAGGCAAGACGTAAGTCCAATAACCTAAGCCTGGTGTCATCCCGGCTCCCGAGCCGGGATCCAGTATTTAAGCCAAGTTCCGGATCCCGAATATTTTTACAACCCCCAACTTCGCCAAGGCTTCGGCGGGCAGGCTAAAAATTCCGGGGCGACACCGGCAGGGTTATTACACTCATCTGACAAGCGCCCAAACAAAAACCCCGCCCTGAGCAAGTCAAAGGCGGGGTTTTTACAATTTTGTTTAGGTGAAGATTAACTTTAGAATTTCTTTTCTGCGCTTAAACAAGGCTGCGGCGGCGGTTAACAATCCGGAGAAAGCAAAGGCGCCGGTTTCCGCACCGGTCTTCGGAGCAACAAAGGCTCCCAAAACCTGCGGGTTATTAATTCTAATATTTAAGGTGTTGCCGTAAGTATTAGTCATAACATAGGCCAAGTTATCAGCCAAAGAATATTTAACTCTAACTTTAAAGCTTCTGGAAACAGATCCGTAAGCCGGAACAGTAAGGCCCGGGAAGGAAATTACATTTCCGTTCACGCTGCCGCCGCCGTTGTCGACAATGTCGGCATATGGCAAGACCTGGGACAAATCATCGGTAATAATGAAGTTGTTGGCCGGAGTGTTGCCGTTGTTGGAAGCGGTTAAGGTGTAGGTAATGTAATCTTCCTTGGAGGCAACTACAGAAGTCGCGTCCTGGCTCTTGGTTTCGTTAATGGCGCGCTTGCTGTAAGTAAGGCTTACATTGCCGCCCTGGACAGAACCCGTATTTGTAAACACCCAGGCATCATCCTGAACGGAAGAAGCGTTGTCGCCGGAAACCATAGCAATATTTTGAATGCTGGAATTAGAATTGTTTACTGTGGCCTGGAAGTTAATGCGCTTTTGCTGGCCGGTAGACAAACTGCCCAAATACATTCCGCTGTAAAGGTTGCTGCTGGAGACGTAAGATCCGTCTACGCGCACGCTGCCGTTTACCAGATTCAAGCCGCTCGGCAAATTGTCGGTTAAGCGGACATTGTTTATGTTTTGATTGCCGGAGTTAGTAACCACAATTTCGAACTCAACGGTATCGCCATTGTTTACGTTTACGCTGTTTTGGTAAGTACCATTATTTACAGTTCTAACAGATTTGGTAATGCTTAACTGGCTATATTGATTAGCCGGTACAGTATTGCCGGTGCTGTTAATGTAAACGTAGCTGTAGTTGTTGTAAGTGTAGTTATTATTTGTGGTTGTGGTGTTGGTTGTGTTTGTAGTGTTGTTGATTGTGGTATTGCAGGAATAGTTAACGCAATAGTTGTAGTTGCTGTTGCCGCCGTTGTTGTTTTGAGTATTAACAACTACTGTTGCGGAAGCATTCTGGCTGGTTGCGTTGTCGGAAGAAGCGGTGGCTACGTTTAATATAGTGCCGCTGTCAACTTTCACAGTTCCCTGATAAGTAATAGTCACGGTAGCGCCTGCGGCTAAATCACCCAAAGCAACTCCGGCAGGAATGCCGCCGGTGTAAGCAATGGAGACAGTAAGGCCGGTTAACGGCTGGACCTGGGCTGGATTGCTGTCGTTAAAGAAAACATTCTTGGCGGTAGCTTGGCCGACATTTTTTATAATGACCTGGTATTTAACAACGTCATTTTTATTAGCCAAAACCGAAGTATCATAGTTGGTGTTCTGGGTAACATTCTTCACTTGTTTAATAATAGACAAGGAAGGCTGTCCCGGATTAACATAAGCAACATTTACCAAAGCCTGGTCAACAGCAGTGTTGGTAGCGTTGGAAGCTACAGCCTGGGCGGTGTTTACAATAGTTCCCATAGTGGCGGTAACTTTAGCGCGGTAAATAATTACCAACGGCGTTTGGCCAACGGAAGTAAAGGTAAGGCCGCCGGAAGTTAAACCAGCCGCGTGAGATGTGCCGTCTACAAATAAAGAGTTATCTATGTAAGAAAGACCGGAAGCAAAGCTGTCGTTGACTATAACATTAGTTAAGGTTACGGAAGTGCCGGCCCAAACTTTAATGCGATATTCAACAGTGTCGTTTTGCTTGGCGGAGGTCGCGTGGGCAAAAGCAGTTTCGCTGTTGGTGATGTTTCTTACTTCTTTGGTTAAGCGAACCTGGCCGTTTTCAGTAACAACAGTATTAACAACTGTGCTACACTGAGCGGTTTGCCCGTCGGCGCTGGTTACAGTAACAGTCTTATTACCAGCGGTGTTGTAAGAAGTATTAAATACTGAACCGGTGCCGGAAACCGGGTTGCCGGTGCCGGACCAGGAATAACTGCCGCTGCCGCCATTGGCTCTAAAGACAGCGGTGTCGCCGACTCTATAGGAAGAGCTATCGGATGTACAGACTAACTGATCCGGATTTGACTGAACTACAACCTGAGTTGAAGTTAAAAACTTTCCACAAGTCGGGTCAATATCATACATTTTAAATGTATAAGTTTTACCTGCTTGTAAATTAAAGACATTTAAACTTCCGGTTTTGTCCGGGCTGGTAGCCAAAGTTAATTCGCTACCGTCCGAGCTTACCTGGGTTAATTTAATTTGATGATTACCATCAAAACCCCAAGATAATTTTACAGTATACCCCGTTCCTTGTTTTGCAGGAGCGGTGGCGTTTAAATAATAGTTGGTGTTTGCTACACAAACATTGTCATTAACTACCTGAACAGTACAGCTGGCGGTTTTGCCGTTGCTGGACACGGTGGCAATATATGCCCCGGCGTTGTTGAAGGTGCTAATAAATGTTTTTTGATTGCTGGAAGTTACTGAGCCTCCAGTAACAGACCAAGCATAAGTACCATTGCCTTTGTCTGCGGTAAAGGTAGCGCTCTGGCCAACATTTAAGTTAGATGGGCTTACGCTACAAACAACATTTTCATAAGTCGGCGGGTTATCTATACAAGTATTTCCGGCTGTAACCCAAGTTTCCTGCAAACGAGTAACTTTGTAAGTTACAACGTTATTGTTCAAATCACGGAAAGTGTGGTTTACGCCATTTGGGTCAATAGCCCACAAAGTAAAGCGATAAGCTGTATTTGGGGTTAACCAATCAGCAGTTTCATTACCGGTTTTAGTGGTGCTATAAAATTTATCGTTGTCGTAGTTATTATTGGAATTAGCAGGCGGGTTGCTTACGGTAACAAGCGGCTGAGTCGCGTTGGTATTCCAGGAAACGTTGGCATTGTACAAACCATTGGCTTTACAAATGCCAAGAGAAGAATTAATAGTTCCTGTAATGTTAGCCGGAGGAGGAGTAACCTGGTCGCAAGAAGCGCCGGCGGTTACCCAAGATTCCTGCAAACGGGTAACTTTGTAAGTTACAACATTGTTGCTCATATCGCGGAAAGTGTGGCTAACGCCATTTGGGTCAATTGACCACAAAGTAAAGCGATATGCTGTTAACGGAGCTAACCAATCAGCAGTTTCGTTGCTGGTTTCGGCTGTGCTATAAATTTTATCGTTATCGTAGTAGTCTCCGGATTTTAAGTTAGGATCAGAAACAGTAACCAAACCTTGAGTGGCATTGGTATTCCAGGAAACGTTGGCATTGTATAAACCATTGGCTTTACAAATACCAAGAGAAGTGGAAATAGTTCCGGTAACATTAGCCGGAGGAGGCGTAACCTGGCTGCAAGAAGCGCCGGCGGTTACCCAAGTTTCATAAAGTCTTACAGCTTTAACATTAACAATGTTATTGCTTAAGTCGCGGAAGCTATGGTCTGTACCGCTTGGGTCAATTGACCACAAAGTAAAACGGTAAGCGGTATTAGGAGCTAACCAACTTGCGGTTTCATTGCTAGTTTTGCTGTAGCTATAAACTTTGTCATTGTCGTAATAGTTGCCGGAGTTTAAATTCGGATCGGAAACAGTGACTAAGGCCTGGGAAGCGTTAGTATTCCAGGAAACATTAGCATCGTATAAGCCATTGGCTTTACAAATTCCCAAAGAAGAGGAAATTTGCCCGCTTACAGTTTCTGCCGGAGGAGGAGTAACAACAGTATCAGCAACGACTTTCAAAGTAAACCGAAAAGCTTTCGAATACTCAAAGCACGGCTGCATATCGCCAACCGCAAAGCTGGTATCACCGGAAACTAATTCCAAGTGGCTGCCGGCCGGAGTATTAATAGTCACACTACCGCTTTTAGAAGCGGCATTGCTGGCGCTTAAAGTAGTAGTAATTACGTGGCTGGTTCCGGTTGTGGTATCTATATTGGTATTAACATTAACACCGTACATAACTGCGCCGGAATTGCTGCCCGCGCCGTTGTGCACGTAAATTCTCATGCTAATACTGTCGCCTGGCTGGGCCTGAAAATTATCAGTCCAAAAACCTGCGCCTTGGACATTACCGGAAAGAACGGCAAAATCCGTACAGTTATAACCTGCGGAATCTTCCCAGGTAACAGGGTACGGGTTAAAAACCGGCGAGGTGTAAACCGGACTGCAACCATCAGCACGGCTAATGGTGGCTTGTCTAGGAGCCAAACCGATTACGGCGATGGCAACCAAAAAAATTGAAACGCCAATTGCGCCAGAGACCTTTATGCTTAACTTAGAAAAAATGTTGTTCATATGTTTGCCTTATTAATTAGCTAATTCTAAATTATCCAATTAATTATTACAAATTTACTTATTATTATATTAACCTATAATTATACACTTTTTTTATAAGTTTGTCAATAATTTTTATTGATTTACCTTATAAATAAGAGGTTTATTTTTTTAATTGTCTTAATACCTACTATTCTTCCGTTTTTAACTACTTGCCTTAATTAAGCCAAAAAGTTAAAAATTGATGAATGGTAGGTCGGAAAGAGGATTGCTCCTCTCCCCGACCACCAATGCTTTTACGAACAGTGAATTACGGTCTCCAGCCGGTGCCAGCGGCAGTTGCCGGATCCTTGCGAATTCCACCACCCATCAGTGCCAGACCAATGCCAGCGCCAGCACCTGCCGCTACAAGAACCCAGATCCATCCGTGCCCACCCTTCTTGGGCGGCGGCGGAACGATTGCGGGCCTTGTCGGCGGAGGCGTGGTAGTGACAAACGTCGGCGGAGGCGGCGGAATGGGCTTAACGAAGGTGATAGCCATTACACAGCCCAAGGCTGGTATTGGCTTCCCTTCGAATTCGCCAGTTACACTTACCTCGTACTCGCCGGCCTCCTTCTGCTCCAACGTCACCTCAGGCTGGTTTTCACCAAGCACTTTGGTTTTGCTGGTCCGCTTGTCCGTGAGGATGAAGCGGAAGTCAAAAGGCACTCCGGCAGGGTTGTCAAAGTGAGCGCTGAAACGAACAGTCTTGCCCGTTTGGACAAAGCCTGAATCGCCATTAAGCCCCAAACAGGCAGGAATCCTCGTCGTCTCCTTCGTCACCTGGAATGAACCGATGACGAAAGGAACAATCGGATTCCCCTTGCACTTGAACCCGTGCATCACTACCGTAGCCGACTTGGGCAGGTAGAGATAGAGGGCGGAAGCATGGCCACCGACGTACATCACGTTGACACCAGGTATTCTGTTTCCAGAATGAGATGTCCCAACAGTACGACCAGTAGTCCATTGCCAGAGCGGCCAGTCAACCAAATCCACCACCTTGGAGTAGCGACCGTCAAGGCCGTTGGCACACACATGAGCCAACGCGTCTGCCCATTCCACCTTCATTGCAGGTGAATAGTTAGTGCGTTGGATCATCGCGGCCATGGTATCCTGATAGGTCTCACAGAGACCTTTCCAGTCCGTTACTTCCTCTCCGAAAGGACTTTCACCCCATTCGGAAAAAGGCACAAACGATTGTTTGACAGCGGCGTAGTCCAAAGCCACTTTCGGGTCCTTGAGCGCTTGATATTGCTCCGGTTCCGGCAACGGCCCTTCGGGTGACTTCTTCATCTCCTCGAGCTGCGCGAGCAACTCTTTGGAGGCAAAGGAGATGATTGCCTGTGCCTGCTCAACGTGGCTCTTGGCCTGGCCAAAAGCCTTCACAAACGAGCCGTTGACGCCGCTTTTGTATATTTCTTCGGCGGCGAATACGATCTGGCCGATCGTATAAATCGGCCGCTGGCCCGGTACCGGCGGAATGAGCGGAAACTTCTCCACGCTCACCCGGACACCCGGGTGGGGCTGGGCGGTTTGTGTGGATACCGGTTGGCTCTGCGCCGCGACGGGAAAAGCCCCGCCGATTAGCAGAACGGTCATCAGAATCGCAATCAGTTGTCCAAAATTCACTGTCTTATCCCCTCTTCTTTTGTTGTATTGTTCTCGGCCTGAGCCGACGAATGTGTCGGCCGAGAGCCGAGCACGCGATGTTTACAATACCCTTTTACAATCAGATTATAAACACGGGCGCGCCCGCTCTATATTATTTAAATCAACTCATCCCTGACATAAATTACGCGGCCGCGTAATTTATGTCAGGGAGATAAAAAATTATTTTTCTACTTGTGTTAAGGTGCCAAAAACCACTAAGCGTTTGGCGGTAGAACCAACCGGCCAGCAGGTCGACAAAGCCACAATAGACTTGCCGGTATTTTTAAACTGCTCCTGATCGGTCGGAGAATATTCTTTCCTGGAAGTAACAACGTAATGGAATATGGCGACTTTGCCGTTTTTATGCACCACGGTAATCTTAAAGGATGTGTTGTCCGCTAAATCTCCTAAGGTGGAGAAAATTTTATTGTAACTTCCTTTCGCCCAAACATAATTGCTGGAGTGTCCGGAAATATAAGTAGTGCCAATCTGTCCCGGCATAGCTGTGCCCGGATAATGGACAACGCCGGATTGCAAATCTTTGTCAAAGTTTTTTGGGTCGGAGGTCCACATAATCGGCACGGAAATTTTCAAGTCCGGAATTTCCAAACGTCCCGCAACAGAAGTATTCACTTCTATGTCATCGCTGCCCGATGTTGGGGTGATGCTATAACCGTTATTATTGCTATTGCTGTTATTGTTATAGTTGCCGTTATAGTTATTATTGTTAATGTTGCTATTGCTGCTTGTGCTGCCGTTATAGTAGGTGTTGTTGCCAACCGCGGCGCCGGCTACGCGTCCCTGATTCTGCATATTAGACAAGGCCAAGCGGTTCATAACCACTTCCATATCAACATACTTGGACATAATGTCTTTTTGCGCATCGGTTATTTGGCCGCCGGAGACCGGGCTAATATTCATAGCCAGGGCTTGGCTATCTGCCATACCCAAACCTAAAGTATCGTAAGATTTCGGATTGAGTTTTAACAGATATTTTTGAAAGTTAGAAAGGCCGTTGCCGGAGTTGTCGGTTTCCGGGTCTAAAACCTTTGCGTCGGAAACGTCATAGTAGAAACCGCTAATCCATTTGTTATAGGCGGTTAAGTCCTGCTTTTCCAACTGTTGCAACGCGGTTTCTTTTGGAGTTGCCGGCGTATTATTTTTAAAGCTCAAAAGGGAAGAAAAATTTACGCTGCTAAAAAAGAAATAGTACAAAAACAAACCGACTACAAACACCGCAACGTAAGGAATTGCGCTTTTTAAAACTTTTACCAAAGCTGAAGATTTAGAAACCGGGTGCAAAGCCAAATCAGTTTCCGGATCCATCCCCACGGATTCGTGAACTTTTTCATGAATCGGGCTATGATCTTCTTTAGCTGAATGAGCCACTGGCAAATTAGCTATTGGCAAATCCGCAACCGGCACTGTTGGCGCGTGTTCTGAATGGCTGTCAGATTTGTCCATACCTAAAAGAGCCGCGATTTCCGGAGTGGCAACTGGATATTTTTTTGTAGAGTTGTCGTTAGACATAGAAAATGGATAAATTATTACTGACCTTATATACTATCATAAAATTGACAATTTGTCAAGTAGCTAACTTAATGCTAATATACAAATGAACTGAATAAAGGATGTATAAAAATTCCCTTTAAATATGAGCGATTTTAACCAACAAGAAAACAACCATATCCCCAAAAAGCTGCTTTTGGTCCTGCTGTTACTGTTAATAGCTAAGTTTACCCTAAGTGCTATCGTTCCTAAAGACAAACCGCTTCAGGCCTCGGATCTAACCACAGACTCAATTTTAACTGCTGTAAACCGCGAAAGATCTTTAAGAAATCTGGTTTTGCTTAATACCAACAGCAAGCTAACTTCTGCCGCGCAAAGCAAGGCTGACGATATGCAAGCCCGCCACTATTTTGCCCACGTTGACCCGGACGGGCATTATATTTGGGATAAAATTGTGGCCGCCGGCTACTCCCCTTATTCGCAGCTGGGAGAAAATTTAGCAATTGAATTTTATGATACGGAAAGCTTAATGGCAGCCTGGATGAACAGCCCAACCCATCGGGCAAATGTTTTGCAGGAAGGCTTCCGCGACCAGGGTATGGGACTAACCTTTGGCGATACTAGTTTGAATCAATATCATTCCGCGGTGGCAAACACTTTTGGCACGTTGGCAGTTACCAACAAACCAAGCCGCACCGAAACTCCGCCTGCCCAAACTACTACTCCGCCAAAAACCACAACCAAACCTCCGGTTCAAACAACGCCGCCGGCGCAAACCAAACCCGAACCGCCAATTACAACCACTGCCACGCCATCTACCTCCCCTGTTCAAACCTTAGACAAAGAACCTATTAAAATTCGCGGTGAAGAACAGTTGGCGCAAAATAATCCTGATAGCAATTTTGCCGTGCCCGGCAAGCAGGAAAAACCCGCGGCAACCTCCAGCCAAAACAGCGCTACTAATAAACCGGCCGGACCTGTGGGCAGCTTAGAATCTTACGACTACAAAACCAACCGCTATTTAATTTTAGTCTGCGGCGTAGTTTTGCTTATGTTAATGCTTTCCAATATTAAGGATGCCGTAGAAAAAAAACTCGGCCATTTGGATAAAAAAATTAACAACCTGGTTTTGTTGTTAATTTCAATTTTCGTTATTGGATTTTTGTACTGGCTATAATTTTTTTATCTTAACTGCCGGCCGGCCGGATAGGTGTTTGGTTTATTTCTCACATAGGCTAATTCGTGCGAATTAGCCTATGTGAGTTTTTATATATTGTATTAATGGCGGCTTTATCAATATTAAAATACAAACCAACTGTACTGGCAGCCGTCGAGCAGTCGGGCTTTAAAATTGGTCACGCTGAAAACCATAACTAAAACCACCATGCTAAAGATTAACAGCTCAAAAAAAGCTTTGCGGCTAAGCGCATGGTCTAGGCGGTAATGGAAAACACCCCAGAAAAAATTATAAAAAATTCCCATAAACACGGCAGCGGTAAAATAATTATAGCCCCAAAAAATTACCGTCCAGTACCCCAACACAGACATCGCCACCGCAATCCCCAAAGCAATAATTAAATTTTTTAAAATAACCATGCGGTGCTGGTGGAGAGCCTGATAAATTAACAAAAAAGTTAAGGCAAAAACACCAAAAACATAATAACCCGGGGACAAACAATAATGGCGCACCAAAGCCAAGGACGAGCCATACAGCAGCGCGCTGGCGTAAATTTTTACCATGGACATTACCACAAAAACGTCGCTGTCCACTTTTTCTTTTTGGCGATGGAAAATTTCTTTAATGTACCAATAGTTAAGCATTAACGCCGCCCCGGAAAGTCCGGCAAAAAACCACTGCAAGCGCAAAAAGCCAAAGTTAATAAAGAAAATTGAAATAGTTGACCAATAAACAAACCCCGGCAAAAGCAAATAATTTAACCAGCTATAAATAAATTTCCAGTCGCGCAAATGGCTGGAGCGCTCAGCTATGGCGCTGCCAAAAACTTTAAGCTTGCGGTTAAGCCCGGAAAGCATTTGGTGCTTCTCTCTGGAGCGCGCCAGGCTGCCGGTTTTTTTAAAGTGCAAATCGTACAAAAACGCTGTTTGCAGCATAAAGAACAGCCAAATATAAAATGAGGTCTGCAGAAACAGGCTAATCTGGTTTAAGTTTAAAATGGTAATTAACGCCTTAAAACCCCCAAAAATTACAAGGGCGTTTAAACCGGCACTAATTATTTTTTGAGTTTTTGTTGTCATTACTTTTGTAATGCTTTTTTTCTAGCCAATTCCGTGGCTTTGAATAATGATTCAAAAGTTCCGGCGTCAATCCACTCCCCTTTTAAAATTTCCACTTCTAGCTCGCCTTTTTGCAAATACCAGTTATGCAAGTCGGTAATTTCCAGTTCGCCGCGCGCCGAAGGCTTAACTTGCTTGGCAACTTCCACCACGCGGTTGTCGTAAATATATAGGCCAGGAATTGCGTAATCGGAAATAAAAGTTTTTGGCTTTTCAACAATTTGCGTGGCTTTCATATTTTCATCAAACACCACCACGCCGCTTCTTTCCGGATCCGGAACTTTTACGGCAAAAACCTTGCCGCCGCTCTTGAAGTTTTTTATGCTGTCGGAAAAATCTTCCTCAAAAATGTTGTCGCCTAAAATCATGCAGACGTTATCTTCGTCAATAAAGTTCTGGGCAATTATAAAAGCTTGGGCTAAGCCTTCCGGCTTGTCTTGAATTTCGTAAGTAAACTTTGCGCCAAACTCCCGCCCGCTGCCAAGCAATCTTAAGTAATCCCCGGCCCGCTCCGGCGCGACAATAATTAAAATTTCTTTTATCCCGGCCTTAAGCAAAGTTTCCAGCGGATAAAAAATCATCGGCTTGTTATAAAGCGGCAATAACTGCTTGGAGGTTACTTTGGTTAATGGCGACAACCTGGTGCCGCTGCCGCCGGAGAGAATTATACCCTTCATATTTTTACGAATTACAAATTAAAGCTAATATACTTATCATAAGGCACAATAAATTAGAAGATTAGTATATTAGTACAAATTAGTATTTAGTAAAATTCAAAAACTCAGCCAACGCTTCCTGCCATAGCCTTAACGGCTGCAGTTTGGTATTAAGCAAAACGGATTTTTTTGGCCTGTGCGCCGCTCTTTTAAAATCAGTGGACGGCACCGGCTCAAGCTTGGTTGTCTTTCCGGTAATTTTAAAAATCTCAGCGGCAAAATCAAACCAGCTGCCAAAACCGCTGTTAGTTATATGGTACACCCCAAACGGTTTTTTGTCATCGAGCAAGTTTTTTACAGCCGCTGCTAAATCCGGGGCATAAGTTATGCTGTTTACTTCGTCGCTCACCGCTTTAACCGTTGGGTTCTTGCTGCTTAAATCCAACATTAATTCCACAAAACTTTTTTTGGAAAGTTCGCTCTCCCCTTTTGGCCCAAATAAAACCGCGGTCCGGACAATATAAAACTTATCTGTGTTATTTTTTACCGCCAGTTCTCCTTCGTATTTGCTTTTAGCATATTCTGATTTTGGGCTCGCCTGAGCATCTTCCGCGTATTCGCCTTTTTCATCATCAAAAACATAATTGGTGGAAAAATGAACTAAAGGAATCCCTAAATCTTTGCAAATTTTTGCCAAGACCCCCGGGACCTCAGCGTTAAGCAGGTTGGCAATCTCTTGCTTTTCCTCGGCGCCATCAACATCGTTATAGGCCACGCAATTGATGACTGCCTTGATTGGTAATCTTAAATCTTTAATCTTAAATCTTAAATCTTCTGTCTTTAAGACGTCGCAGTCTTCCCTGTCCCAGCCTATAGCCTTCGCGCCAAATACTTTTAACAGCTGGCCGCCCAACATACCCTTGCTTCCTAAAATTAAAACATGCTCTTCCATTATTTTTTTGAAGAATAATTATCTTGATAAAATTTTTGGTATTCGCCGGATTTTACATTTTTCCACCAAGCTTCGTTATTTTTGTACCAGTCTATTGTTTGTTTTAAATAATCCTCAAATCCGTTTTGCGGCTTCCAGCCCAGTTCGGTTCTAATTTTGCCGGAATCAATGGCATATTTTACATCGTGGCCGGGACGATCTCCGACAATTTCCAGCATTTCTTCCCCAAAGCCCATAAGCTGAAGAATCATTTTAGCAACTTCAATATTTGGATACTCTTTATGGTCCGCTCCTACCAAATAAGTTTCGCCCAATTTTCCTTTTTGCAAAACCAAATCTATTGCGCGGCAATGGTCTTCTACGTACAGCCAGTCTCTTACCTGGTTGCCCGGAGTATAAACGGGAATTTTTTTGCCTTCCAGCAAATTTGTTATGGCCAGCGGAATGAATTTTTCCGGAAACATAAACGGCCCAAAATTGTTGGAACAATTAGTAATGGTTACCGGCAGGCCATAGGTTGTAAAATAGGCGCGGACCAAATGGTCGGAAGCAGCTTTGCTGGCTGAATATGGACTGCGCGGCTTATATGGGGAATCTTCATTCCACTTTTCCTGCGAGTCCAGCGCAATTTGGCCAAAAACTTCGTCGGTAGACACGTGATGAAAATGCTTAATCTTATTTTCTTTGGCCGCGGCAAGCAGCACTTGCGTGCCAAGGACATTTGTCCGGACAAATTCTTCCGGCCCCAAAATTGAACGGTCAACGTGGGACTCTGCCGCAAAATGCACCACAACATCAACGCCGGACATCGCGGCATTTACTTCCTCTTTATTGCATATATCGCCCTTAATAAAAACTATTTTGTCTTTGACGGCGGATAAATTTTCCAAATTACCGGCGTAGGTGAGCTTGTCAAAAACTACTACCTCATCTTGGGGATGATTTTTTATCCAATAGTGAACAAAGTTGGAACCAATAAACCCGGCGCCGCCGGTAATTAAAATTTTCATGGATTTTGAATTATTATTTTTGTTCTCCGGCCGTTAACGTAAGCGCAAGCATTTGCTTGCCGCGAGCCACTGACAATAAAACTTTATCTCCGGGTTTTACTTGTTCTAAGACTTCTTCCAGCGGCGAGCTTTCAGAAATATTTTTATTATTTATTGTCTTTATAACATCTCCCACTAACAAACCCGCCAAGCGAGCCGGCGATGAGGCGTCGACTTCTTTAACCTGCGCGCCTTCCGAACTGCCAAGCAGGCCGCTTTCATTTTTGGTTATAATTTGGTAATTAAAGCCAAACTCAGCCCGGGAAATTTTTGCGTTATTGCTTAAATACAAATTTAAAGCCTGTTTTAAAACATCAATGGAAATTAATCCTTCTCCGTTCCAAACCGCCACAACTTCTCCGTTGGTATTTACTACCGGCTCTCCGCCAATTGCGCCGGAGGCGTTATCCACGCCAAAACTGCGGCGGGGGGCGTCGGCTTCAAAAATCTTTCCCTGAATATCCGCCTGGGCAAAACTTACTGAAGTAATTGATATTTTGTCTAAAAAACTTTGAACGGAATTTTGGGCAAAAAATATTTTTTCCCCGGGTTTTAAATCCTGGGAACTGCCAAAACTGGCTGTTGGCACGCTGTCTAAGCTGGCTTTAAAAAAAGTTAGCCCTGTGGCCGGGTCTTTGGTTTGTTCGGTAATCTGCGCGCTTCTGCCGTCATTAAGCAAAACAAAATAATTACCCGGCTTGGAAAAAGCCGATGAAGCGCTTACAAACCGGCCGTCGGAAGTAAGGTTTACCGCCGCTCCCACGGGCTGGGCAACGCTGCTGCTAATTAAAACTACGGTGCTGATTTTAGATTTAATTTGCCCGGCGGCCTGCAAGATGTCTCCGCTGTCGCTAACCCGCACAGTTTCCCGATTGTTAATGACAATCGGCGCCTGTGGGCTAAGCAATTTTAAGCGGTTTAATACCGGCAAGGTGGAAATTTTAGCCATTAAATAACGGCCGGCCAGCGCGTCAAATGCCCAGGAAAAAATTACGCATAAAACAATTATTAAAACAATCTGCTTCTTATTATTCATATTAGGTTAAAATTTTCCACGGCGTTGCGGCGACTACCAGCGCGCTGCATACGACAATTAAAAATAAATGGAATTGCAATTTTTTTAAATTTAAAATATGGAACAAGTGATAGTAATTGAGAATCAGCGTGAAATAAAAAAAGTTAAACAAAATTAAAGCTAACACGCTAAAATGCAAAGGTAAAAAGTTTAATGCCCAAAAAAGCTCGCTGCAAAACATGCTCAAAGCCAGCGAACCAATAATTTTAGCGTCATCCCCTTTTGGAACAAATTCGTAGAACGACCTGGACAAAAGAAAACTAAAAACAAAAACAGCGGCTACGCACAAAGTTCCGTAAATTGGCGCGTATTGATACAGCGCGGAAAGGCCAAAAAACAGGCCAAAAGCAATAAACAAAGTTTCGTTAAGCAAAATATTTTCCGCGAAATTTCCCAAGACAATTTCAAAAAAAGTTATTACAAAAACGCTAAGCAATAAAAACAAGCCCCTTAAAGTTTCGTTGGGAATTACCAAAAAAATCCCGAAGCCGGCAGCCAGCAGCAATCCCGGGCGAACTAATATCCAAATATTATACTTTTGCTTCTGCATTAAATACCAACGGTTATATAAAGTAACCGCTCCGGCAAAAATAATAAAAGCCGGGAGCAAAAACCGGAATATCGGTTCCGGGGTGGCGAACTTTTGCAAAACTATTACAAAAATAAGGCCGATGGAAACAGAAATAATTTTATGGTATTTAATCATGCTACTTTTGCGCTTGTGTTCCCCTGTTAATTAAAACTAAAGCCGCCGCGGCAACAGCTGCCAAAACAAAACTGGCAATTGCGTTTAGCCTAAGCGGTCCTAAAAAAGTGCTGTCAATTCTTAGGAATTCCAAGGAAAACCTCACACTATTATACAATAAAACATAGGTTATGAAAAGCCGCCCTGCCGGCCGCCCGACTTTTGGCTCAACCATATATTTAATGACGCAAAAGATGGCCAAGCTGCCGATTGCCTCGTACAGAAAAAACGGGTGGAAAAATTGATAAGCCTCCAGGCCAGTTGGGCGAAAGTTTAGCGGAACAAACATTTTCCACGGCAAATTCGTGGGATAACCAAAAGCTTCGTAGTTAAAAAGGTTGCCAAAGCGCCCGATTATTTGGCCAACAATGATGGACGGGGTAAGCCAGTCTAGAAGAGCGAGTAGCGAGTAGTGAGTAGCGAGTAGTTTTTTGTAAACCCATAAGACAACAAGGCCGCCGAGCAGAGCGCCGTAAATGGACAAGCCGCCGTTCCAAACCTTAAACATATCAAGCGGATGCGAATAATAATATCCAAAGGATGAAAAAACGTGGTACAGCCTTGCTCCTACAAAACCAAAAATAATTAGCCAGAATAATAAATCTTCAGCCTGTGAATTGCTTAGGCCAAACCGCTCCGATCTTTTTATTGCCAAATAAAACCCGGCTCCGACCGCCATTGCCATTGTTAGGCCATAGTAGTGAATGGTTAGCGGCCCTAACTTAAAACTTTGCGGTAAAATTATTTGTCCGGAAAAAACCAAGCTTAAAAAGAATGCCAGCAAAAAAAACATCGGCAAAACTATTAAATATTTTGCATTCTTTTGATTCATAATTCAAAATTCATAATTCTTAAAAAAGCGGCGCTTGGTGCATTACGCCAACTCGAGGAATTGCTTCGGAAAGTTTAAGCGGAATTTCTTTGGTCTTAAAAAAGTCTTTATACAGGACTTTGCCATTTTTCATGGCATAATCGTAAACCTGTTTGGTAATTTTAACGTCGTCCAAACAATATTTTTTTAGCAAGTCCAGACGGCCATTTTTATAATACAAAATAGCCTCCAACCCGTTGCCGGATTTCCCTGAGCCCAAAGTTCCCTGCGCCACCAACTCTAACTTAATTCGGTGATGAATAACTTTTTCAATTTCTTCCAACAAATCCAAATAAGGAATTTTAAAAATATCAAAATTCAAATAAGGGACCAAGACTTCAAAGTCAAAGTCTTTAATATTAAACCCGATTATTTGGTCGGCGGTTTGTAAAATTGGGGCCAATTTTGGCAGCTCGTGCTCTTCGTAAGTTGAATATTTGTCTGTTGAGTAATCATAAATTCCTACAACGGAAATTTTTAGCAAATGATTTTTGCCTCTACCGCCTACTTCCTGAAATGATTTTTGCGTTTCTAAATCCAAAACAATCTTTTTTAACATTTTTATTTCTGATCTCTATATTACTTATTTTTATTAGTGCTTAGGTATTATAAAAAGAAATTAACAATAATACAAACGGTAAAAAATACAGGGCTTACTTGCCAGAACAAGTAAGCCCCTCGGATCCGGGAAAACAACCGGATAATTCGCCATCTCTTCCAAAAAGGAAGTGATTCTGGTGGCATGCGTTACTGTGCCAGGCGCGTATCAGTGCTCGGCAGGCGCTGATTACTTAGGGTGGTGCGCGAACGCACCAAAAGCCGATCTGCCAAACCGGTGCTTCCCTAGCGCAAGCAGTACTTGAATTTTAGACCTTGTCCCCCTATTGGATTTGGCCATAAAAACTTAAGTAAGCCGCTACTTGCTTTTTCAAAACAAACCTCCTTTGTTCAAAATTTATGGTTGGTACTTACAGCCCGTTTCATCTAATCAGGCCCGATGGGTTGCCCTTTTGAAGATCTCGGCTATCTGCTAATTTGCAGATATTTTCGCTGCCTGAAGAATTATATAATTTTAAAATAAAAAGTGCCACTCTGTTAAGCTCAGAGTGGCTAGAAGGAGATCCCCGGTAGCGCTTAAGGGGTAATATACTATTATGGCACCCGAGCTCGGCTCGGGTTTAGCTCTAGCAAAGATTTTCAGACTTGAAAGGTCTTCTGCCCGTATACAGGGCTCGCCGTGGAAAGGTATGAAGCTATGCCCGAACACTGTCGTTATTCTATAAAGTCATCCTCCTAGTTATATGTGAGCAAGTCAACCGCGACTAGCGCGAGTACGACCGAAGCTAATCTACCAACTTTGGGTCAAGAAGTCAAGGCTTAAGCAATATTAAGATTTGTCAAAAATGAATATTTTTGGTAAAATATAGTCACTTAAATCGCACAGTTACTGCTGTGCTCATTAATCAATCCTGCCGACTGTTTATCGGATTAGGATAACAAAATATATGAAAAGAACACTTTCTTCACAAACTACCGAAATGGTAGGAAGCGACGTTTCCGTTTCCGGCTGGGTAAACTCCCGCCGCGACCATGGGGGCGTTATTTTTATTGACCTTAGAGACCACACCGGACTGGTGCAATTAGCAATACATCCGGATCAAAAAGAGGCTTTTGCTGTCGCTGAAAAATGTCGGGACGAATTTGTTATTCAAGTCGAAGGAAAAGTTGTGGAAAGAAGCGCGGAAACAAAAAATGAAAATTTAAGCACCGGCGGCGTAGAAATTCTTACATCTAAACTCTTAATTCTTAACTCTAGCAAGCCGTTGCCTTTTCAGGTTGCGCACGGCCATGGCGAAGAAACATTATCCAACGAAGATTTGCGCCTAAAATTCCGCTTTTTAGATTTGCGCCGCGAAAAAATGCAGCGAATGCTAAAAAAACGCCACACTATGATTCAGGCCATCCACCACTATATGACAGAGCATGGCTTTATAGAAATTACTACGCCAATCTTAACTTCCTCCAGCCCGGAAGGCGCGCGCGACTTCTTGGTTCCTTCCAGATTGCATCCGGGAAAGTTTTACGCGCTGCCGCAGGCTCCGCAACAATTTAAGCAATTGCTTATGACCGGAGGCGTGCCGAAATATTACCAAATTGCTCCGTGTTTTCGCGATGAAGACCCGAGAGCGGACAGATCCCCTGGAGAATTTTATCAACTAGATTTAGAAATAGCTTTTGCCGACCGCGACGAGACTGTGTTTCAGGAAATGGAACCAATGTTTGTGGAGCTTACGGAAAAATTTGCCGGCAAAAAATGCATGCAAAAACCTTTTCCGCGCATCCCCTATCTTGAGGCAATGGAACTTTATGGTTCGGACAAGCCGGATTTGCGTTTCGATATGAAAATGGTTAACTTAACCGACGACTTAAAGAGCACCGGGTTTAGCGTTTTTGGCAATGCTATAAAAGGCGGCGGTGTTATTAAAGCCATCTGCTGCCAAGGAGGCGCCAAGCTAACCCGCTCACAGATTGACGAACTAACAGAAATGGTAAAAAAAGAAGGCGCAGGCGGACTTGCCTATATTGTCTTGGGCGAAGATGGAATGAAATCTCCTATTCTCAAATTCTTAAGCGAGGAAGAAATTAAATCTATTACTTCAAAAACCAACGCTCAAACCGGCGACATTATTTTCTTTGGCGCTGATCAAAAAACCGTGGTCAATAAAGTTTTAGGAAAACTGCGCGACAAGCTTGGCGATGTTTTTGGCCTTAAGGATCCGGGGCTGGTTGCCTGGGCCTGGATTACCGACTTCCCAATGTTTGAATGGTCAGACACGGAAAAACGCTGGGACTTTATGCACAACCCCTTCTCAATGCCGCAGGGCGGAATGGATGCGTTAACCTCGCAGAAACCGGATGAGGTCCGCGCCTACCAATATGACATTATTGCTAACGGCTTGGAATTATCTAGCGGCGCTATTCGCAATTACAAACCGGAAATTATGTACAAAGCATTTGAAATTTGCGGCTATACCAAAGAAACCGTAGACGAAAAATTCGGCGGTATGATTCGCGCGTTTGAATACGGCGCGCCTCCACATGGCGGATTTGCCCCTGGAATAGACAGAATGTTAATGCTGTTTGAAAACGAACCCAACATCCGCGAAGTAATAGCCTTCCCAAAGAACGGCTCAGCTGAAGACGTAATGATGGGCGCCCCCGGCACCGTGGAAGAAAAACAGCTCAAAGAACTGCATATTAAAATGAGTCTACCTGATAAAAAATAAATAGCAGATTCATCCCGAGTGCAGCCGAGGGATCTTATTTGCCAAAGAAAAATAATGCAGATAAGCAGATGTAAACAGATTTACAGATACCAACAGATGTTATGAAACCATCAACCATTCAAAAAGAATTTTTGTTTGGAGACCTAACCTTTAAGATTAGAAAAGTTTTGTTTGATGTTCATAATGAATTAGGGATGTACGGCAGGGAAAAACAATACGCGGACTTGGCGGAAACCAAATTTAAAGAATTCGGGTTTAATACTAAGCGCGAAGTTCGAGTTGGAGATACCGGAAACATAGTTGACTTCATAATTGATGACAAAGTAGTTCTTGAGTTTAAAGCTAAGCCATTCCTTATGGCTGATGACTACAACCAAATCCAAAGATATCTGCACATATTAAATTTTCGTTTAGGCTTATTAATTAATTTCAGAACCAAATATCTATCGCCAAAAAGAGTTCTCAACTCTTCGAATCTGTAGGTATCTGTAAATCTGAACTAATCAGTATATCTGATATATGAAAACCAAAAATAAATCAAAGAAAAAGAAAACTGCCAAATCAAAAATTCCAAAAATAATAAAACTTTCCAATCCTGTTACCAAGCTGCTGGACGCTGCCAAGGTTAAGTACAACACTTTGGAGCACAAGGTTGTTTACACAGCGCATGACGTAAGCGCTACCACTAAAAAGAAACTTGGCGAAATTGCCAAGGTTGTTTTGGTTCAGGCTGACAGCGATTTTGCGCTAATAGTTTTACCTGCCGGAAAATATGTAGATTTTGGCGGGATTAAAAAGGCTCTAAAAGCTAAAAAGGTTTCCATGGCCAGCGAGAAAGATATTACCAAATATTTAAAAACCAAAGTCGGCCTATTGCACCCTTTTGGCTCTGTTTATAATTTACAGACTCTGCTAGACAAAAATCTCTCTAAAGCTAAAAAAATTATTGCTTCTGCCGGCAGCTACACCCACAGCATAGAAATGAATATGAAAGATTTTGAAAAACTGGCGCAACCAATAAAAGGAGCCTTTTCAAAGGCGAAAAAATAGGCGTCATCCTGATCCCGATTTATCACGTCGTTCGCGAACTACGTGATTTATCAAAAAGAAGGATCTCTTAAACCAACATGTTACAAACCAAAGTAAAACAATTTGAAGGCCCGCTTGACCTGTTATTGTCTTTAATTGAGCAGCGGCAGCTGGACATAACCACAATCGCGCTCGCTGAAGTTACCGAGCAATTTTTGCAATACATTAAACAGCTGCAGGACATTGATCCGACAGTTCTGGCTGATTATTTGTCTATTGCCGCCAAACTTTTGGTAATAAAATCAAAAGCAATTTTGCCGACTTTAGAATTAGAACCGGAGGAAGAAGATGCCGGTTTTGACCTGGAAGGCAAACTGCTGCTGTATAAACAATTTAAAGAAGTTGCCAAGTATTTAAAAAAACTCGACAACAAACGCAAACAAAGCTTTACCCGCTCGATTACCTTTGAACAAAAAATAAGCTTTTATCCTGACCCCGGTGTCAGCGCCCAGGTTTTGCATAACAATATTCTCACTGTCTTAAACGGCCTTAAAGAATTAGACGCGCTGCCGAAAGCAAAGCTTAAAGAAGCAATTTCTATTCAGGAAAAAATAGACCATCTCCGCGGCACGCTTAGCAGCAAAATTGAAACCAAGCTCAGCGACCTTCTTAAAACCGCAAAAAATAAAAATGAAGTAATTATTACATTTTTGGCGCTGCTGGAATTAATTAAACAACGCATATTTGTGGCCAACCAGGAAGCTTTATTTACGGAAGTTGTCATTAAAAAATATAATGCGGAAACCAACCCGCCCTTAGCTGAAAGCGGCAACTAAAAAATATTATGAGCAAAACTTTAATTGGTTTATTATTTATTCTGGCGGGGTTTCTTTACGGATCCTTGGCGATTGATGATATTTACAATCGCACTTTAGGCTGGTTGATTGAGCAGAAATGGATTAAGCCCCCGATACCCGGAAAGAAAGACTTAGTTAATGTACTGGGGAGAAAACCTACAATTTTATTATATAGTCTGGCTTTAATAATTATTGGCTTATTTATAATATGGAACAGGAACAACTAAAAAATACACTGGAAGCGCTGCTGTTTGTGGCAGCCAAGCCTTTCACCGCCAAGGAACTGGCGAAAATTTTAGAACAGGAAGCGGCGGCGGTGCAAACCGCGCTGGATGCCTTATCGGAAACTAGAAAAGAGTCCGGCATTGTTTTACTAAATAACAACGGCGAATACCAGCTTGCAACCAACAGCCATTATTCAACCCAAGTCAAAAATTTTCTCAATGCCGAATTAAGGGAAAAGCTTACCGATGCCACAGTTGAGGTTTTGGCAATTATTGCCTATCGCCAACCAATCTCAAAAGCGGAAATAGAAGCCATAAGAGGAGTTAACTCCCAGTACTCCCTGCGCAACCTGCTAATGCGCGGTATGATAGAAAAGGTCAGCAACCCTTCGGATGCCAGAAGCTTCCTCTACCAAACAACTACCGAATTCTTAATGCACTTAGGCCTAACTTCGGTCAAAGACCTGCCGGAATTTGAAAAATTAGTTGAACAAATCAAACTGCCAGAAACACCGGCCATAACAAATGCAAACAGCGATGAGGCTGTAAAAACGGAAGAACCAACAATCCTTCCGAAAGTTGAAACAGAAACCATTCCAGAGCTGGAACAACCAGCAATCGAGCAGCAAACTCCGGCAGAGGATGCGGTTGTGGAAGCAGAACCAAACGAGACTGCCGCTGAAGACATACTTGAAGAAGACGAAGATGACGAAACTGAAGAAGATGACGATGAAGATGAAGATGAGTAAAATCTCTCACAAAAAGTCCGCTCCGATAAATCGGGGCGGACTTTTTTACATCTTACATCTTACATCACACCAGCTATTTCGGCAGTTCTTCGTAAGATTCTTTTGGGCTGGATGGCACATCTTGCTTTAACACCACCTTGCCGCAACCGGCAGCCAATAATGTTAACAACAATAAACTTAAAATTATTTTTTTCATCATTTTTTCCTTACTCTAATACACTGGAGTAATAGAGTATTAAATTTCTAAAGACTTTTTTGCAGAACTTGTTTTAATGGATCTGCTTATTTTTTTATCAATAATTTTTATTCCTGATTTAATTAACGCTCCGGCAATACTTTTCCTGTGACTTTTAAGCTTAAAAGGATTTGAGAGATTATCTGAATAGGCTTTTTGCCTAGCCAGTCTTTTCTCTTCAATGAGATTAAGTTTTAAATGAGCTTTTCTTACCCCTTCGCCTTTTTCGGATAACATATTACTTATTCTTGAAATTGTAGTCGCCGTAACCTGTAATGCTTGTTTAATTTTATCATAGCTTTCGCCATCTAACAGCAACCTGCCAATTTCCAGTCTTTTTGACAACATTTTGTATTCGGTGTGCGTAAAAAGATCTTTAACCAACAATCTGACATCTTCTTTGGTGTCCATTAAGGTCAAAGCGGACCAAAAATTATTTATATACTTGCCCATTCTCTCAGGGTCAATTTTTTTTCTTGATAGTTTTGTCATAAAACCACAGTCTATTACACTGGAGTAATAGACTGGCTAGGTTTGAAAAAACAGGAGGGCTGCGCCGAGGGCGCCGGCATTTTTTAATTTTGAAACTAAAATATTCTTTGGCTCAATTTTATAAGCTAATAAATTCTTTTTGCAAAATGCTTTGGCTTGATTAATAAAGTTTCTTGATTTGTCAGTAGCCACGCCTCCTCCTAAAATTATACAATCGGGATCTATTGCGCGGTATATATTGGTAAACAAAACGCCAATAATTTCAGCCAAAGCTTTGTTGTCTTGCTTGTCTCTGGCTTTCTGAAAAACGCTTTCAATTGTTTCCTTGCTGCTAAACATCATATGGCCGAACTCCCCCGCCCCAAACCTGGCTCCGCGGTAAATTTCCCCGTTAAAAATAATACCACCTCCTATTCCCGTGCCTAAGGTTATTCCAACCATATTTTTTACGCCCCTGCCCTGTCCTAACATATTTTCAGCCCTGGCAAAACATTTAGCATCGTTGTCCACTCTTACATTTTTATAGCCATTGAGCTTAAAAAACTTTGCCAACTGGAAATTTTTTATAAATTTAATATTTGGGGAATATTTTACCACGCCTGTTTTTAAATCTATTAATCCGGCCATTCCCACCCCTACCGCCGAAACTTTAGCATTAGCAGACAAAAAATCCGTCAGCTTTAATAAATTCTTTTCAAAATCAAATAAATTGTCCGGGGTTTTTATTTCCAGCTCTTTTAAAACTTTTTTTCCGTCAAACAAAACACCGTTAATCTTAGTCCCGCCTATGTCTATGCCAATTACATTGTTCTGCATAAAATATTTATTACTGCTTAAATAATTCTTTGGCCGCTTGCCAAAATTCAGGATGGTCTTTTTGCTTCATCCAATACCACCATTCTACTCCCCATAAATACTGGGGGCTATAGCCGGTATCTTTGGCAATTTTAACAATGGTATTAAAATTACCGATACTCATAGTTTTAAACTGCTCCTCAATTGGGGTATTGGGAATTCCCGCGGTAGTCCAGGGTTCCGTTTCAAGCTCCATTATAGCAATTGGCTTGCCGGGATTAAGCAAGCGCAACAGCCCGCCTTTAAATCTATAATAGATTGCCGGGATATGATTAGTCCAGTAGCGCTTAAACACATCGGAAAAAACATAGCGGTAAAATGTTGTGCCAAAAATATCCCCCCGGCTGCCGGAATGATACCACAAAGACAATTCTCCGCTGTCGGTAATTATTACCGGGCGGCTGGGATCCATTTTTTTTACCAAAGCAATTTCGCTGTCGAGAAGCTTGGTATTTAGCGGAGGGCAAATTCCAAAGGTAGACAAAAACGGCTCATTTTCAACCTGCCAGGCAATTATTTGCGGATTGCTTTGGTATTGTTTTACCACAGCCTCCACGTAGGACAGCTGGTCGTTTTCCAAGACCTCCTCCGGCAAATCTTTTATCCAGGACGGGTCATGGCACTCCGGCCAGCGAGGAAGCCTGCGGCCAACTGCTAAAACAATTTTTGTTCCGCGCCTGGATGCTTCGCTTACCTGAAAATCCAGGTCATTGTCGTTGCCGCTGCCAAAAACAAATTTGTCCGGCTCCGGCTCAACTTTATCCCAATAAGCCGAAAGCCTTATGTATTTAGGCTGCAGATCATTCAAAATTGACGTATAGGCCTGCTTCCAGTCCAGCCCGAGGCTTTGGGCGTATGGAGCGCTAAAAGTTATGCCATACTGAATGTTTTTTGATTTAGGCGCAACCAAAGACACCAGCCAAACCGCAAGCAGAACCAGGATAAGAAAAATTGTAAATTTTTTTAAAAAACTTTTCATTTTAAATAAACAAGAAAATTGTCCCTAAAAATATTAAAATAATTCCCGCGGTCTTTTGGGTAAAAACAAATTTGGAGTCGTCTTCTTCAATTAAGTGGCGGCGCTTTTTTGTTATTAATTTGCTAAACAGCAGCAAGAAAATATAGCGAAAACCCTGTAACGCGTTTATAATAGAAATTTTTCCCAAAACAAACAAAAAACTTAAAAAAATAAAATTTGCGCCGCCCAAAACCTGTTTAAACAAAAACATAGCGGCGGTGCTTTTTTTATTTGGCACTTTTTGCTGTACGGAAAAAATCTTTTTTCTAAAAATTGGCCAGCACAACAGCACGAGCAAAACAGCGGCCGCGCCAAGGCGATTCCAAATTAAGTTATTTAATGTTGGCCCGAGCTGGGCGCCAAACTTCCACAAAGCATAATAACTGCTGAACAAAAAAGCGCTCGCGGTCTTTAAAGCCAAATGCTTTCCCCAGGAGCTGTGTTTTTGGTGCGAAACCAGCAATGCTCCGGGGATTAGCAGGCACATTGCGGCAACCTCAGCCGCTGTTAAAATCCCCCTGCCCGTGGTTATTGAAATTAAAATATCAAACACCGGCACTAAACCAAACACAAACGGCACAACGCGCGAAGCTTCGCCTTGGGACAGGGCTTTAAAAAAAACATACATTACCAGGGAAAAAAATGCCCCGGATAACAAGTTCAGTAAAATAAATTTTATGGGCAGGGAAAAATATGTAAGCGGCCAAATTAAAACAATAAGCAGGCCCATTACCACGGTATAAAAAGTGTAAGCCAGAGGCTCAATTTTTCTGGTGGAAATTAGAAACTTATCCATTAAATCCACCGTGGCCTGCACCGCATATTGAAAAATCGCCAGCAGAGTAATTATCATTTTACCTCGTAATCAAAATAATTATCTTTGCAAATTTGGGCGTACATTAAAGCGCTGTAACGGGCTTTTCTTCTTAACATATTTTCGCGGTCAATTTCTATAAGCCCGAAACGAGGCCAGTACCCGTGCTGCCATTCAAAATTATCGGTTAAAGACCAGTGCAAATAGCCTCGGACATTAGCGCCTTTTTTTATGGCTTCATGAACGTAATACAAGTGGTCTTTTATAAACTTTTCCCGCTTAACATCTTTATGGTCGGCCAAACCATTTTCGGTTATGTAAATTGGCTTGTTATATTTTTGGACATTTAACAAAACCCGCTCAATTCCTTCCGGATGGATGCTCCAGCCTAAATCGGTGGACTCATGGCCGGAATGGCTGGATTTGCGGCGCCCTAAAATGCTTACATGGAAGTGTTCATAATAGTTTACGCCCACAAAATCGCAAGCATTAATTGTCCGCCTTAAAATGTATTCGTTAGCCAGATAATGGGAAAAAGATCGCGCCAAACTTCCCAACAGCCCCGTTGGCTGCAAGTCGGCTAAATGAAAAGCCATGCTAACAGGCTTGGCTGTTATGTATTTTATTTTTGGCGAAATTAAATTATGAGCGGCAATAATGTTGTTAACCACGCGCCAGGCCGACAAAAGATTTTTTTGTTGCGGCGGAAATATTCCCAGTAAATAGGAATGGGTGGCATAAACTTCGGGCTCATTAAATGTCAGCCAAAAATCCACGTACTGGCCCAAACGCTTAACTACTATTTCGGCGTAGCGCAAATAAAATTGTATTCCCGCTTTAGTGGTAAAGCCTCCCCTTTTTGCAAGCCAAGTTGGCAAAGTAAAATGATGCAGCGTTAAAAAAACCTGCAATCCATTAGCTTTTGCCGATTGAAGAATTTTTTCATAATGGTCCAAAACCTTTTGGTCAAATTTCCCCTGCATCGGCTCAATCCTGGACCACTCCACGCCAAAGCGCACCGCATTATGGCTTAAGTGCGCGGCTAAAGAAAAGTCTTCTTCATAACGATTATAAAAATCCGTTCCAACGCCGCAAATATATTGATCATAAGGATTTTGGTGTCCTTTTAGCGCGCGTTTTCTTTTTTCGCTGTGTTCCCAGACCCACCAATCCGCATTTATATTATTTCCTTCCGTTTGATAAGCGCTGCTAGCCGCGCCCCAAAGAAAATTTTCCGGGAACCTTATCCTAACTTTTGGCATTTTTGTTTCTAAATTATGAAATTTAATTTGATTTCTAACGCAATAATTTAACTATATTATGACACATTTTTTTTATTCTTCCAAATTTTATTTGACTTAACAGAAGCTATGCACTTAAAATATAAGTAGCCTAAAGGAGGGATCGAAAATCCTTTAAGGCAACTCCCACAGCCGGGCGCTACACTCCGAGACGCCCGGCTCTTTTTATGTAAAGATAAGTGCCAAGGATTGGCAAAAGTTGTTAAATCTGCTAAAATCGATAAGTCCGATAGGACAAATATGACAACTAGGACAAATTTTAGAGTAAGGCCCTTCCTAAATTCATAATTCCAAATACTCAATACTCTCCATGGCGCTATCGTCTAATGGTTAGGACAGGTGGTTCTCATCCACCAAATTCGGGTTCGATTCCCGGTAGCGCTACCAATAGTATCATTTCTAAAAATCTCCAATAAATATAGTATTTTAAAAGGCTTTTAATTGCTCTTTATGAGGGCAGGTGGAAGCCTTTTATAATTTAGCGTATACTTAAGGCAAATAAAATTTTCCATCTCTGATGGAAGACCAATAGAAAAAAATAATCATTTTATGAAAAAAATATATTCATTTGGCAGACAATACCTTTTTATTGTACCATTACTTCTTTTGATCCCAGTAGGGGCGATTTTATACAAAATTGGCTATGACTATCAAATATGGGATAATTTACTGTTCACGGTCGTTGCAATTTTAGTAGGCTTAATAATAATTTTTTATCCAACAATAAGCTACCTAACTGGCAGATTAGAACTGGAAGATGGGCTATTGTCTCGAAAATATATTTTGATGAAGGTGTGGTCTGTGGGCGTATCAGATCTGACAGACATTTATATCGGAAACACTGTACGCGGACCTGTAATGAGAGAAGTAGGTTTAGCTTTCAAGGACAAAAATGGGAAGCATTTTGAAGCGCCATACATTATTGTTGGACAAGAAAATTTAATTAAGGATCTTCAAGCCATCAACCCTGACATTCAATACCACAGCAATCCTGCGGAAACCCAAAATTGGTATGGTTGGAAGGGTGACAAAAGTAGAAAAATATTATGGGCGATACTTGTATTAGCAATTATTGGTTTGGCACTTAGTAAAATTATATTTCGTTAAGAACTAATAAACTTCCCTTACCAAAGCCAAATAAGTTTTCCAACTTTCTCGACTTGGTCTACCAATAAAAATAACCCTATAATGGGGTTATTTTTATTCTACAAGTTTCGATGGCTATTTTCTGATATAATAAATATATGTATTATTTCTACATCCTTAAATGCAAGGATAAAACCCTTTATTGCGGGATGACTAAGGATTTAAAGCGCCGGGAAACGGAACATAACGCCGGCAAAGGTTCCGCTTATGTCCGCAGCCGGGGCGGCGGAAAAATAATATATAATGAAAAATTTCGCACCCTTAGCAAGGCCCTAAAACGGGAGGCCGAAGTAAAAACTTTTACCAAACTAAAAAAACTGGAATTAATTAAATATGGCAAGCATACTTAGATTCTTAAAATCGATTTTTAATTTTCGCCATCAAAAAAAACAACTACTGCATATTGTTCTCTTGTCTTTTTTGATTTTCTTTACCATTGCGCGCGGCTGGTCTTTAATTATCGGCAATGGCATTTACTTCCGCGGCTATCATATTCATCATTTTTATTTTGGGACATTAGCATTGGCGGCCGGAGGCCTAATGGCTCTGCTTAGCGAGAACACCAAAGCACTGCGCTGGGCTGCGGGGCTAATAGGTTTAGGCATTGGCTTGTTTGCCGATGAAATCGGTCTGTTGCTTAATTGCACCACTTCCAACCGTATTTGCGCTTATGCCTTCCCCGATACTTCCGACATAATAGGTGCCATAGCCTTTGCCATTTTATTACTCTTAGTTGCGGTGGATATTTCACTGAAAAGATCTAAATAGAGTTACTAAAAACCTCTTCTCAGGAAGAGGTTTTTTAACGTGAACCTAATAACCTCTGTCATCCCGGAATCCCGATTTATCGGGATATCCGGGATCCAGAACCTGGCTTAAATACTGGATCTTGGGGTCTCAGATGCATTCGCCCGGGATGACACAGTAAGGGTTATTGGCTCACAGGTTTTTTAGACTTGCAAAATTCCTTAAAACAGGTAGAATATCTTCACACCATCGCCAAAGGCTGACCTGCCTGAAGCGACGGCTCCCGCAAGTGGGCTAGCAGTCTAACTGTTCACCTCCTCCTCTGATGCCTGTAGAACAGATAACGGCCGCTAGCCCACCCAAAAACCCAACAGAGGAAGACATATTGATTTTGCCAGGCCTTACAAAGGCCAGGCGAACGTTTGCAAAAGCCGAGGGCCACACCCTCTTCCCCCTCTCTTGCGCAAACGGCAAAAGCGGCGCCCAGCTTTCACCTGGACGCCGCTTTTCAATTATCAGCTAAACTCTTGGGAACAACACACCTTTAAATTCGCTGTTAACAATTAATGGCACACCCCGAAGCGACTGGACCCTGGCGGAAATTTCTCTTACCGGACAGCGGTGAGCTTTTTGGCTATTAGTTGAGCAATGAGCGCACAAGCCGTGGAGCTGATTTAGTATATTAAATTTTATTTTATTTAGTTCTCCCATAAATTTTCGCTTAATTTGTTTTTACTCCAGGTGCCTAATTACTCCAACCACTTTTCCTTGCACCATCCATTCTTCTTTCGGATAAATATTTTTGTAATCCGGGTTTTCCGCTTTAAGGTAGGCCCGGTTTTTAATTTGTATAAAACGTTTAACGGTAGCTTCGTCATGAAGCAATGCTACAACAATATCATTATTTTTTACTTCTTTTGCCGGACGGACAATAACCAAATCTCCTTCAAATATTCCGGCGTTTATCATACTGTCTCCGCGAACTCTAAGCAAAAATACATCCCGTCTTCCTTTAACCATAGTTTGTGGTAAATTAATCCACTCTTCAATTTGTTCTTCCGCTAAATGCGGGCTGCCAGCTTGAACGTTTCCCACAACCGGCACTGCTATTAAACCTTTTTGCAAGCTTTCTCCCAGAGACCGCAAAACTTCAATCCCTCTGGCTTTGCCGCTGGTTTTTACAAACCCTTGTTCTTCCAAAGAATCTAACAGCTTTGCAACGGCATTTTTGGACTTAACTTTTAAGAACTCAGCCATTTCGGAGATACTTGGAGGCAAATTGTGTTCACGTATTTGTTTGATAATAAACTGAAGCAATTCTTTTTGCCGGGTTGTGATGTCTTTGGACATAAATTTATGGTTAATTAAAGATACCAATATACTAATGAGAACTAATGAAACTAATTAAAACGAATGTTGTGTTGCGTGATCTATTTTTACTACCCTAACCGGATGTATATACTTATTTCTAAAATTTACTAAAATCCCTAATTTTATTCCCGTTGACTGCAGATACCTTTGTAGCTGTTCATAGTCTTCTTTTAACAAAATTCGCTTAGCTTTAAGTTCAATGATGATCTTATTTTCTACAATAAAATCTACAATGTTGCCGCTATCACCAATTCTTCCTTCACGAATATAAGCAATTCCCTTATCCTTTAACTTTTGCTCAAAGATATTTCCGTATTGCTTTTCCCTGCCATACATACCTAATTCGTTATGGACTTTATATAAAGCTCCAGTTATTTCATACGACAACTCAGGGTAAAATAAAACTGTTTTTTGACTATTGGTTAACATTGGTTTTATTTGTATATTTGTATCGCGTATTAGTATACTATACGTTCGTTCACCTCTTGTCAAAACATAATAAAAATAAGGTAAACAACCGTTTACCTTAAAGTTATCCACAGAAGTAGAATTAAGAATATAGAATAAAGAATTTAGGGCTTTAAGACTTGCTTAATTCTTAATTCTCTCTTCATTATTCTAGTAACTATTTTGTATTAAGAAGGAATTTTATAAACACCACTATCCCCTGCCAGATGCTAACCAAAATTGTTTTGCTGGCAGGCAACAGAATGACCAAGGCAATTAAATAAATAAAATCTTTTTTCAGCACTTTAAAAATTGAATAGACAATCAGAACGGCAAGGCCAATGGAAATAAGCGGCTGCGTTCCGGCCGGAAAATTTTTTAAAAACTCCAAATACAAATTTTGAACGTCTGTAAGAGACATATGGGTTAATTTAATTATTTGCGCTTTTTACCGCTTAACTCATCCACCACCATTAAATGAGGATAGTCAAAAATATCTTTAATAAATTTATCAAAAGTATCGCGGCGATTTAAAAACTCATCCACGCTCATTATGCTGTAGTTGATTTCCTGGCCCATTAACTTTTCCGCGGCTTTAAGAAAGTCCGACAGTTTGTTTAGGTTTACCCTTCCCACAAGCAGCAAGTCCACCGGCAGGTTTGGCTGGCCGCAGAAAATGCCGCTTAAAAAAGCAGCTCGAATATCGCCCAAGCGCTTGATGGCTAAGAATAATTCATCCTGATATTTTACCGGGGACTTCAACCAAAAATTTTTCATTTCCGGCAAAAGCTTGTAACGGCTGTTTATAATAAAATATTTTTTCCCTTTTTTTGAAAAACTTTTCAGCGGTCCCACTGCCACCAGCTTATTTAAAGAGCGGGACGCGGTCTGGTTTGGCATTTTAAGCCTTTTGGAAATTTCTACAACCGAAAAACTGCGTTCCGGCGCACTGAGAAAAAAACTCAAAACCGAAGAGTCCTGTTTGGAATCTATAATTTCTTGGAGCATTTAATAGTAACTAAGTTTAATTAATCTCCTATTATTATAGCATATTTTGTTTTTGGTAAAAAATGTTGTATAATATTAAAGATTAAAGACTAAAATATAGCACGGGAGTTAAAAAGCGTTTATCTTTAACTTTTAGTCTAATTTCTCTGTTCAAATGGAAGAATTAGAGTCACAAATAGCAAAAATACAACTCGGCAACACCAAAGCTTCCAGCACATACGTCTATATTATGGCGGAAAAAGCGGCCGGCAGTTCGGCCGAGCTTTATGTAGTGGCGGAATTGCCTCTGTTTAATCCTGCTGCCGAAGAAGCTTGCGAAAGAATTTGCTTGGCCATTGCTTCGACTTTAAAGCGTTCTTACAAAAGACAAATTAGCGAAAATTCTTTTGAGAATGCCATTAGCCAAATTAACGAAGAGCTCGGCAAACTGGCTTCTTTAGGGCAAACCCAATGGATAGACAAGCTTAATTGTATTTTAGGCGTAAAGCAGGGACACAATTTTAACATTGCCACCTGCGGCAAGGTTTCGGCTTTTTTGCTGCGCAATAAAGAATACACGGACATTTCGTGCTCGCAAACCCAGAGCCATCCTTTAAAAACTTTTGAAAATTTTGCATTGGGAAAAATTCGCCTTGGCGATTTACTAATTTTGTCGACCACTCAATTGTTCAACCATCTGTCTATGGGCCGGCTTATGGATATTGTAAGCGGCAACAACTTTTTAACCGCGACCCAGACGGTTATAGAACTGCTTAAAGAAAACGCCGATCCGCAGACCTCGTTTGCTATTTTGTTAAATTTGCAAGTCTTGCCGGGACAAACTACCGAG
>JACRDK010000029.1 GCA_016218585.1 Candidatus Doudnabacteria bacterium | reverse complement strand
TGGAAGCGGCCACGCATCCGGTATCGCAACCGGTTGTGGCCGTGCCCATAATTTGGGATGTGGCCGGCACATTATCTATGGCAGCGGGTAAAATACCGTTATTATCCACCGTATATACCAAAACCGCGTTTAAGACGGCGTTTGTCGCGGTCCAACGAGCCGTGTTTCTTGCCTGCGCGAATCTTTTAGCCGGATTTACGGCAACAAAAGTCAACGCCGCCAGCACGGAAATAATGCCGATGACGATTAGTAATTCTATGAGAGTAAAACCGGGTTTATTAAGTTGAAAGTTCATAAAGTAGGGTATAGGGTTATAGGGGTATAGTATTTAATAGTAAGACTATAAAAATTTTTTTTTCTACAACCCTATAACCCTACAACCCTATACCCTAATCCTACAAATCACCTCATCACCTTTATAGTAATCCCCAATTCCGGATCGCACGCGCCTACGACCAAAACTCTTTCCGGCAATATATTAACATAATAGCCGCTAAAACCCGGGCAACCTGTTTCTAATGGATCGCACGGTATTTTTGCCAAATATCTTTGACCCAAAGCATAATCCAAATCAACACACTCGGCTTTGGTAAGGATATCGCCGCAACCCGTATCGCATCCCTTGCTGTTTGTGCCTATAATTTGCGAAGTGTCGGCTGAGGAATCTATAACAGAAGGATACCCGCTATGGTCAGCGTCATAATGAACCAATGCCTCTAAAATCGCGTTAACTTCCGTCCACCTTTTGGCGTTTCTTGCTTGGGCAAAACGAGTCGCCGGATCCAAAGCTACCAGCACCAAAGTCATCAGGATGGATAAAATACCAAGAACGACGATTAGTTCAATTAAGGTGAAAGCGGATGTTTGCTTGTTTAAGTATAGCATAAAAAGAGGGAATAGGGGATAGGGTATAGGGTAAGAGTTTATAATGGTAGAATTATAAAATACAGCACCCCTATACCCTAACCCCTATCCCCTATACCCTCCCCCTACTCCCTTGCTTCAAACTCCGCCTTCACCCGTATCAACGCGACATTGCCGGAGATGTTGAATTCCTTTAAATCATACTCTAAATTGATCAGTTTATATTTCTCCGCGGCAAACGGATTGCCTAATTCATCCCCTAATTGTTTCTTGGCATATTCCACGACAGCGGCTTTGTTTAGGACCAACACTTTAATTTTTGTTTTTAAAACAGCTTCAAATTCCGCTTTTTCTTCTCCCGCGACAGCCGAAGCGGTAAAGGAAGTATCCTCTTTGCCCAAAAGTTCGGGCATTAGGACTTCATCCTTGCGTAAATCGGATTCAACAAAAGACAAGAATGTTTCTTTTGATATTTTTTTAGACAATTCTTCCTTTGGTTTTACTAAATCCCCTTCCGCGACCAAGGGCAGTTCTTTTATGCCGCCGCTTATGGGATGCGAACTCTCGGCAAAAATGATTTTGCGGCTGGATTCGGGCAAACCCAAAAAAACAAACGTGGAAGGAGGAATATTTCCGACGGCCCCGGGCTGATCCGCGTAAATCTCGGCCTCTATATTTCCTAAAGCCGGCGCCTTAACCCAATCTTTCAAACGGAACAATGCCTGCTCCCGCGAAAGCAATCTGGTGGTGGGAATGAGCGTTACCGGTTTGTTTGTCTGATTAAAAATCGTAACCGTGCCGGTTGCTATTTGTTCTATCAATTGTTTGCCGGACGACTTAAAAATTTCCGTTTGCGCGATTTCTTTTTCCAGCAGATGTCCCAATTTAATGCTTTGAGGATCTATCTGGATGACAAAATCCAAGTTCACCGAGTAAGGCAGAATGGCTTTATCCTTGGAAGGCGCTGTTTCGGAAACAATCGGGCCGGCATAATGGGGTGTTTTACCGTAATAATACCAGCCATATCCTATTCCAACCCATATAATAATAATACCCAAGGACAGCATAGCCGCCTTAACCGTTTTGTTTTTTAAGAATGTCTTGCCTCCCGTTAGGGAGGTCATCCCGAGCCCCTCGGCATTGCTCGGGGCAGACTCCGCCGAGGAAAAAAAACTTAGTTTTTTTATTTTTTCTTTTATTTTTTTCCCGATGCCAGACGCGGTTCCCGTCAAAATTCCGGGACGGATTAAATTCACTTTGGGAAGGCCGGGTAAAGTCTCCCGCCTGCTTATAGCTTCCAGTTCCTTGCCGGAAGGCAGTAAATTAACGCGCAAGCAGGGATTATCCATTATTTCCCGCAAAGCCAAACCGACCACCGTGGCGTATAAAATCGCCTGTTTTTTTAATTTTCTTTTTATCTCTTTGTCAACGGATATGCCTTGCCACGGATCCCCGATTTTTACATCCAATCCGAGTTTTTCCGTTAAAAATTTTTCCAATTCAGGCAGTAAACTTGACCCGCCAGCTAAAATAATTTTTTTAACATCCCTTCCACTCTGTTCTTTATAATATCTTAAAGACGCGGTTATTTCATCAATAATGGGCTGCCAGCTTTTTTCCAATATAAGGGCAATGTTTTTTTCCTGCTCGTTTGTTTTTTTAAATCCTGTTTTTTGTTTTAGTTTTTCCGCGTCTTGGTCCGAGATATTTAATTGCGCGCTTATGTCTCCGGTAAATTTATTGCCAGCTATCGGGATATTGGCGCTAAACCGAATGCCGTACCTGTCAAAAATACTGATAATCGTGGTGCGGGCCCCGCAGTCCGCCAATAAAACAGCTTCCGTGGTCCCGCATTCTCTAACCAATGCCCGAAACAAACTTATGGATTCCATATCCAAAACGGATAATTGTATTCCGACATCCCGTAACACACGAATATAATCTTTGACAATATTTTTGCGGACCGACGCGTAAAAAATTTCCTGCCCGTCGTTTTTCCCGTCCAAAAAGGTGAAATCAAAAAAAATCTCGTCCCGTCTTAAAGGGATAATATTTTCAGCTTCATCTAAAATTATATTTTTTAGCTGGTCTTTGTTAAGATTTGCCGGCAAAGAAAAAATACGGGTGAACACCCGGGACTCGGGCAAACTTACAACAGCCCGACACTGCGAAACATCCAAAGAATCAATGGTTTGTATCAATGTTTTTAAATTGGCGGCAAGAGCGGCTTTATCCAAAATTTTGCCATCCTCAACAATACCTTTAGCCTGTTTAACGCGTCCGTAATTTTTTAGGACTATATTATTTTTTTTACTCTGCAGACAGACAAGCTCTATGGAATTGTCGGAAATGTCAATGCCGAGGATGGGTTTGGAGGAGAAGGGAAACATGTTTTATTTGGGATTGTAGGATTATGGGATAAATTTCTAATTTTTAATTTCTAATCAATACCCAATGCCCAATTCCTAAATGTCTAAAATTTTAGTCATTGCCGGTATTGGACATTAGATATTGGACATTGATTAGAAATTAAAAATTAGAAATTTACCCCCCATCCCACCCATCCTGTAAAAATATGCTATTTCCCATCCTCATCTCCCTCATCGCCCTTGCTTTTGCTTCAGTCCTTGCCGTAATTATAAAAAGAAAAGCCGTTGAGTCTTCTCAAGCCCAAGAAATAGCAGAAGCAATTCATCAAGGCGCTATGGCTTTTTTAAATAAAGAATATAAGATACTGGCGGTTTTTGTTATTATCGTCGGCTTGTTTTTGGTTTGTTTTTTAAGTTATGCTTTGGCAATCGCTTTTCTACTGGGTTCCGTGTTTTCCGTGCTTGCCGGCAATATCGGAATGAGAATCGCGACATCAGCCAATGTTCGCACCGCCGAAGCCGTCAAAGAAAGCTTGTCCAAAGGATTAAACACGGCTTTTAACAGCGGCTCGGTGATGGGATTGAGCGTGGTTGGTTTGGGCCTTTTGGGGATAACCGTGTTATATGTAGTTTTTAAAGACCCGCAAATTATTTACGGATTCGGATTCGGCGCGTCTTCCATTGCGTTGTTCGCCCGCGTGGGAGGAGGCATCTACACCAAAGCCGCCGATGTGGGGGCGGATCTGGTTGGCAAAGTGGAAGCCGGGATTCCGGAAGATGACCCGCGCAATCCGGCAACCATTGCCGATAATGTGGGAGATAATGTGGGGGATGTGGCCGGTATGGGAGCTGATTTGTTTGAAAGTTATGTG
>JACRDK010000028.1 GCA_016218585.1 Candidatus Doudnabacteria bacterium | reverse complement strand
TAATGCACGGTATTTTGCATTTTGATATTTTCCTCCCGATTTACGAAAAATATTTGCGCCAGTTACTGGCAACAAAAAAAAGGCGCGTTATTACCATTGTCTTGTCGGTTGTGGTATTCTTTGCGGCCGTCTCGTTGCCTGTGTTGGGTTTAGTAAAGAGCGAATTTTTTCCGGCTTCCGACAGCGACTATGTCTTTATAGACATTACCGCTCCCACCGGCTTAAAACTTTCGGAAACCGACAAAATCGCGCAGCAAATAGAACAGCGATTATTAAAATATCCTGAGATTGCAAACTTTTCCACCATTACCGGCGGGGTCAGCTTAAATTCCCAAAACCGGGCAGCTGACAATACGGCCGCCATTAACATTACTTTAAAAGATAAGTCGCAGAGGAAACTTAAGTCTTATGAATTTGCCGACGTAGTAAGAAAGGACTTAAGCGACATTACTTTGGCTAAAATCGAAGTAGCCGGTTTGGCCGGCGGGCCTCCGTCCGGCGCCGCCTTTCAGGCACAAATTAGCGGAGACGATTTGTCTAAATTAAACAGCATTGTTAATGAATTAAAAGACACTCTTACCCAGGTGCCTGGCGTAATAAACCCCAACATCTCCCTAAAAAATTCCGCGCCCCAATACACCTTCAAGCTAGACCCGACCAAACTCGCGCAGTATAATTTAAATTCCGCCTATGTCGGCTCCACTTTGCGAATGGCCATTGCCGGAACCGAAGTAAGCACCGTAATAGAAGGTAATAAAGAAATAAAAATTATTGCGACTTTTATTCAAAGCAGCCTGCCGGATCTTACCGCAATTCAAAACTTGCAAATTGTTAACCCGCAAGGGCAGGCAGTCTTCTTAAAAGACGTGTCTAGCATTGAACTTACGCCGGACGTAGATAAAATTACGCGCATCAACCAAAAGCGAACCGTTTTGCTAACCGCCAGCGTAAGCGCCCAAACAAATTCCAACGCAGTTCTGGCAGACTTTCAAAAACGCATTGCCAAATACCAATTTCCGCAAGGATATTCAATTTCCTATGGCGGAGAAAACGAACAGAACCAGGAATCTGTTCAGTCCATAATCAATGCTATGGCAATTGCCATCTTATTAATTATCGCCACGTTAATTGTCCAGTTTAATTCCTTCCGCAAAACATTTATCGTGCTCGTCACCATTCCACTAGCTTTAATTGGGGTATTTATTGGGATGGCCTTACTTGGCGTAACCTTAAGCTTCCCCGGACTGATTGGCATTCTGGCCTTGTTTGGGATTGTGGTTAAAAATGCCATTATCCTCATGGACAAAATTAATCTCAACTTGCGCACCGGAATCGGCTTTTTGGATTCTATTGTGGATGCCGGAAAATCCCGCTTGGAAGCTATTTTTATAACTTCCATTTGCACCATCTTTGGAATTTTGCCGATTACTCTGTCCAATGAAACCTGGACCTCTTTAGGCAGCGCGGTAATATTTGGCTTAATGCTTTCCTCTTTTCTAACCCTCTTCATTATTCCAACTCTGTTCTACATGATGGTGCCGGAAGACGCCAAACACTAACGCTTATAAGCTGGCTATAGTTGTTGATTTGAAATATAATGATAATGTAATCCTTACTATCATTAATCAAAAAACTATATGAACGGCTACATTGCAAACTTAGAAGAGTTAACTTTAAACAACACAAATTTCCGCCACGTGCTATATACCGCCAAGCACAGCCAACTGGTGTTAATGAGCCTGCTGCCCGGGGAAGAAATTGGCGAAGAAGTACACACGCTTGACCAATTTTTCCGTTTTGAAGCGGGGACCGGCAAAGTGGTAATTGACGGGGCGGAACACCAGGTAAAAGACGGCAGTGGAGTAATTGTTCCGGCTGGAGCCAAACATAATGTAATAAATACCTCTGGCTCCGAAATACTAAAACTCTACACCATCTACTCCCCTGCCGAGCACAAAGACGGCACCATTCGCAAAACCAAAGCTGAAGCTTTGGCCAATGAAGAACATTTTGACGGCGTAACAACGGAATAATTATGAAGAGGCTTTTACCCCTCATTGGATTTATATTCTTAGGATTATATTTTCTTTCCTGTGCCGCCACGCCGACGGCCTGGCATTTTATTGACAACGTAAATTTAATTTTTCACGAGGCAGGGCACTGGATATTTTCGCTGTTTGGCATTTTTATGGAGGTCTTAGGCGGCAGCTTAAACCAAGTTCTTATTCCTCTATTAATAGCTGGCTACTTTTTAAAAAACAAACAATTGGTTTCCGCCTGCGTTGTGTTAATGTGGTCCGGGCAGAGCCTGATTAATGTTTCGGTTTATGCCGGAGACGCGTTAAAAATGCAGCTGCCGCTGCTTGGCGGCGATGCTTCCGTTCATGACTGGAATTGGCTGTTAATTTATACCGGACAGCTTAGGCACGCTGCCGGAATTAGCCAAAGCATAAATGCCTTAGGCTGGCTATTGCTGCTGCTGGGATTGTTATTTGGAATTTACTTCATTCTAAAAGTAGAAGACTCTGAATCAAAAACTGTTTTGCCCCCTAACCATACTTTGGTATAATGAGTAAAAGAGTTTAAGCTAAAAAATGAAAACAAAAATTACAAAAATATTTTTCTTTATAGTAATGTTGTGGCTGCCGCTATTTGCTTCAGCCCACGAAGCTTATGTGCTTAGCGCACAGGAATTTTCAGCCGGCCTAAAAACAATAAGCTGGGGAGCCTTTGCCGCGCTAAAAGACCCGGGCAACATTAAATTCAGCTTAGTGGTTGGCCTTGGAGTTCTGCTGGCCTTAGGAATTAACCTTTGGTTTCGCCGAACCCATTTGGAAAAATTTTTAAATTTTGAACTGAGCCATTTAAAACATTTAGGACTGTTTATTGTCAGACTGTCCGTAAGCGCATCCCTGTTTTTTTCCGCGCTGGGCATGCAATTTTTAGGCACTGAACTTTCTTTAACCGCTTTCCCCCACCCGCTGCTCATTCGGGCAATTTTATTCCTAGTTAGCTTTATGCTGGTACTGGGTTTATTTACGGAAGCGGCGGCTATAATAGGCTTAGGGCTGTTTGCCCAAGCTTTTTATCTTTTCGGCGGATACATGTTTACCTACGCCAATTACTTGGGTGAATTTTTGGTTTTAGCTTTGTTTGGCTCCCGGATGTTTTCCTTAGACAGCTACATTTTTAAGCCCTTAAGCCGCTTTGCCCGCTTAAAAGAATACGAAACCACCATTGTCCGCGTCTGCTATGGCCTGGCTTTGCTCTACGCCGCGGTTACAATTAAGCTGCTTCATCCGCAGCTTACCTTGGATGTAATCCGCGACTATAACTTAACTCAATTTCACTGGTTATTTCCGCACGACCCGCTGTTAATTACTTTGGGCGCCGGACTAACTGAGGCGGCTATTGGGCTATTTATTATTTTTGGGTTTGAAACCAGGCTGACGGTATTTATTTCCTTGTTCTATATTACCCTGTCATTGTTATTTTTCCAGGAAAAAGTTTGGCCGCACTTAATTTTATACGGCATCTCAATAAATTTGATTATTTCTGACGGGGGTAAGCTGACCTTAGACGATTGGCTGGATAAATACTTCAAAAGACGCAAACTCCTGCGGGGGGCGAAAAACTTCTTAAACCGGTTTGTCTAAACCGGTTTTTTAGTTATAATATAGACTATGAGTAAAAAGGATAAAAAAGTAATTCTCGCTATTGAAAGCAGCTGCGACGAGACAGCTGCAGCGGTTTTGGAAATCAACCTCTCCCTCAATCCCTCCCCCCGCCTACCGGGCAGGCAGGCTCATAAAGGGGGGACGGGAACAAGCTGGCCGGAAATAACCACGCTTTCTTCCGTGGTTAAATCCCAAATCGCCCTGCATAAATCTTACGGCGGCGTGGTGCCGGAAGTTGCCGCGCGCGCCCATGTCAAAAATATCCGCCCTGTGGTTGAACACGCCCTACAAGCCCTGCCTACCGGACAGGCAGGTAGCAGCTATAAGCTAGAAGCTATAGATTATATTGCCGTAACCGCCGGACCCGGATTAATTCCTTCTTTAATTGTCGGCGTAGAGTTTGCCAAAGCGCTTTCTCTGGCCTCCGGCATCCCCTTGTTGCCAACCAACCACATGCTGGGACACCTGTACTCGCCTTTTGGGCGAGTAAGCACCAAATCACAAAATCCAAATAACAAATCTGAAAAACTTAATCCCAAATCTCTTTTCCCCAACATCTCTCTGATTGTCAGCGGCGGTCATACTATGATTGTGCTAATGAAAAATGAAAAAACTTACAAAGTCCTTGGGCAAACCGTAGACGATGCGGCCGGCGAAGCCTTCGACAAGGTTGCCAAACTTCTCAATCTTCCCTACCCCGGCGGCCCGGAAGTTTCCAGGCTGGCTCTGTCAGGCAATCCCAAAGCCATAAATTTTCCCCGACCGATGTTAAACAGCAAAAATTATGACTTTTCTTTTTCCGGTTTAAAAACCGCCGTACTTTACTATGTTCGTTCGCTACCAACTACCAACTACTCCCTACAAACTAAGTCAGATATCTCCGCCTCCTTCCAAGCAGCTGCGGTTGATGTGCTGGTACAAAAAACAATGCGTGCCGCTAAAGAATTCAAAGCCAAGTCCGTATCCCTTTCCGGCGGCGTATCCGCTAACCGCCTTCTTAGAAGCGAGTTAGAAACTATGAGCAATAAGCTAGGCATTAAATTCTTTGTTCCACCGTTTAACCTTTGCACCGACAACGCGGAAATGATAGGAATTGCCGCAGCTTTTGCCCTGCATAACGGCAAAAAACCAACTCCTTATAAAAAAGTTAAGGCGGATTCCAACTGGGAAATATAGATTTGCCAAGATACTAATAACTGATATAATAGATTAATGATAAAATCCGCTCTACAATTTATGATTTCTTTCTCTTCTTCCTCCTCTAGCCGCAAGGCAGAGTGGGATTTTTAGGCTACTTCTAAACTTCACCCCGCTCTGTTTAAAGAGCGGGGTTTTTTGTTCTTTGATGACTGATGAGGGCAGCCATGAGGGAACAAATTTAGCCGGAGGACAATATGTGGGACGAGATATATCCATACAACTGTTTGGAATATAATTTTGGCAGCGCGCTCGGTTTGGCCGAGGCCAGAAAAAACAACCCAAGCTTTGACCGGATGGTCGGCCTGATTCTGCCGAAAAAAGACGGGGGCATTACAGTGCTGGCTTTTGGCTGGTGGAATAATTGGGAGGCAGACAGCCTGCCCCGCGCAATCGGCCACCACAGCAGCTTGTACACAACCGCGGCAAGCCTGTTAGCCAGGCAGCTCGAACCAGAAACCACCTTGGCAGGGCGCTCCTAACGGAGCCCCTGCCATTCCTAATTCCTAATTCTTGATTCTTGATTCTTGATACTGTATACTATGTATAAGCTAATGTTTCGGCTGTCACCGAAGCGGCGCCAAAAGAACGTCAAATTATTGACTAAGTAGACTTGGCCGGAAGTTATCCGTAAATAACACAATTAAGTAAATTTGAGATGGCACCGCCCGCGAGGGTTCTCACACCGTATTTCACGGTGTTTTATTTTACTTAATTCATAATTCATTATTTTTAATTCGTTTTACATTCGGATTATTCGGATGCAATTCGTTAATTAGGATCGCTATATGGAATTACCAAAAGCCTACGACCACTCTCAGGTGGAAGATAAAATTTACCAAACCTGGCTGGACTCCGGTTATTTTAATCCGGACAAATTGCCGGATGCCGAAAAGCGCGAACCATTCACTATAATTATGCCGCCGCCAAATGTTACCGGCACGCTGCATATTGGCCATGCCCTGTTTGCCACCATTCAAGATATTTTAACGCGTTATCAGCGCATGCAGGGAAAGCGCGCGCTCTGGCTCCCCGGCACAGACCATGCCGCTATTGCCACCCAATCAAAAGTGGAAGCCGAGCTTTATAAAAAAGAAAAAAAGACCAGGTTCGATTTTCAGCGCGAAGAATTTTTAAAGATGGTGGAAGACTTTGCGCAAACCAGCCACGACACCATAATTGGACAATTAAAACGCTTAGGTGCCTCCGCGGACTGGTCCAGAGAAGCATATACTTTGGACGAGCCAAGAACTCTGGCAGTGCGCACCGCTTTTAAAGCAATGTATGACGACGGCATTATTTACCGCGGCGCCCGCATTGTAAACTGGGATCCAAAATTAAAAACCACTGTGTCCGACGACGAAATTGAATATAAAGAACAGGCTGACCCATTCTACTATTTTAAGTATGGCCCGTTTGTTATTGGCACCGTGCGCCCGGAAACCAAGTTCGGCGACAAATACGTCGTCATGCATCCGGACGACAAACGATACGAACAATACAAACACGGGCAAAAAATTGAACTGGAATGGATTAACGGACCGCTTACGGCGACTGTCATTAAAGACGAAGCAGCCGATATGGCAATGGGAACCGGCGTTATGACAATTACCCCGGCCCATTCTGCCATAGACTTTGAAATTGCCAAGCGCCACGGCCTGGACATTGAACAAGTAATTGATGACCGCGGCTGCCTGCTGCCAATCGCCGGGGAATTTGCCGGTCAGCATATTAAAAAAGCCCGCCCGCTAATTATTGAGAAACTGAAAAACAAAGGGTTAATTGAAAAAGTGGATGAAAAATACGTCCACAATTTGGCCACTAATTCCCGCGGCGGCGGCATTATTGAACCGCAAATTAAAGAACAATGGTTTATAGATGTAAACCGGGAATTTGCCATTAAACATTCGGAAATTGCCGGCATCGCCGCTGGGCAAATGGTAACGTTAAAACAATTAATGCGCCACGTAGTAAGCGAGGGTTTAATTAAAATTATTCCCGAGCACTTTGAAAAAATTTATTTCCACTGGATAGATAATTTGCGCGACTGGTGCATATCCCGGCAAATTTGGTACGGCCACCGAATCCCAGTTTGGTATCGCACTGCCCCCTCCTCCACTTCTGAGGGGAGGACACAGGAGAGGTTGCAACAAATTTATTGCGGGGTCGAAGCTCCAAAAGAAGACGGCTGGCAGCAGGACTCAGACACTTTGGATACTTGGTTTTCAAGCGGCTTATGGACTTTTTCCACGCTTGGCTGGCCCGACAAACAAGCCAAAGATTTGCAGGCCTTCCACCCGACAGATGTTATGGAAACCGGTTATGATATTTTATTTTTCTGGGTTGCCAGAATGATTCTTATGACAACATATCATATTGGACAAATTCCTTTTAAAACAGTTTACCTTCACGGGCTAGTAAGAGACAAAGACCGCCAAAAAATGTCCAAGAGCAAAGGCAATGTCATAGACCCGCTTGGCGTTATAGACACTTATGGCACCGACGCTTTAAGATTTGCCCTAATTTTTTCTACCGCCGCCGGCAATGACATTCCTTTGGCCGAAGAAAAAATTAAAGGAATGAAGCATTTTGCCAACAAGCTTTGGAATATTTCCAGGTTTGTTATGACAAACCTTGCGGAATCAGGAATTAAAAATCAAGAATTTAGCCTGGAAGCAAAAACCGAAGCCGATAAAGAAATTCTGGCAAAATTAGAAACAACAATAAAATCAGCTACCAAGAATTTAGACACCTTTAATTTGCACGAAGCCGCGCAGGAAATTTATCAATTTACCTGGCGCGAGTTTGCGGACGTTTATTTGGAAGCTTCCAAAACCCAGCTGGCCGATGAAAAACTTAAAGCCAACACTCAGGCCATCTTAAAACACTCGCTGATTCAAATTTTAAAACTGCTCCATCCGTTTATGCCGTTTATTACCGAATATATTTGGCAGTTAATGAAGGAACAAAATCTGTTGGAAAAAAATGACCTAATAATTATTTCTTCCTGGCCAAAATAGTGAAAACAAAAAAGCCTTCCTGTAAAACAGGAAGGCT
>JACRDK010000026.1 GCA_016218585.1 Candidatus Doudnabacteria bacterium | reverse complement strand
GACAATAAATTCGGCCATCCAGCCGCTCAAACTTTGGAAAAACTGCAAAGCAGAGGAATTAAAATTTGGCGGACGGATATGGACCGGGATGTGGTGATAGAAAGCGACGGCGCGAGAATTAAAGAATATTAGGGTATAGGGTATAGGGTATAGGGTATAGGGGACTGTATTTTATAATTTTACCGTTATAAACTCTTACCCTATCCCCTCTTCCCTATACCCTAATCCCTATACCCTATACCCTAAACCCTACAACCCTATGCTCCCTAAAATCATCCCCGCCATCATCGCTAAAAATTTTAATGAATTACAAAAAAAAATCCGGCAAATAGAAGGATTGGTTGATTGGGCGCAAATAGACGTGATGGACGGTAAGTTTGTTCCTAATGTTACATGGGACAATCCGGTTGAACTCCGTAATCTCAAGACGGCGCTTAAGCTGGAAGCGCACCTTATGGTTGAGCGGCCGGAAAAAGAGATTGGGCAATGGCTCGCCTCCGGGGTTAAACGGATTTTACTGCATTACGAATCAACAAAAAAATTAAAAGATTTAATTGATAAGATTAAATCGGCCGGAATCCAAGTTGGCATTGTGTTAAACCCCGATACTCCGGCATCCGTCCTTGATGAATACATTGACCAAATTGACGCGGTAATGTTTATGGCCGTGCATCCCGGGTTTTATGGCGAAAAATTTTTACCGGAAGCGATGGATAAAATCAAAGCATTCCATAAAAAATATCCGCGGATGCCCATTGCCGTTGACGGCGGTATGAACGCGGATACGATTGCTTTAGCTATACAAGCCGGAGCCGGTTGGATTGTCGCGGGCTCGGCTATTTTCAAAAGCGGCAACGCGGCGGAAGCGATATTAAAAGTCCGTAAAGTCATAAAATCCATAAAGTCTGGAAAGTCATAATGACTTTAGACTTTATGGACTTTATGACTTTATAGACTTTTTAAAGGCACTTCCCCTTCCAAAAGCGCTTCCCCGGGAGTTAATGAAAGATTAGTGATGTTTATCCCTTGGCTGGTCAATTGTTCGGTTAAGGTTTTAATATGAGACCGCAGAAAAGCGTCTATCAGCCAGTTGCCTAAGGAAATCGGCAGAGACAGCATGCCGATTTTTAATTTGGTTAATTTTATATCCAGATTGTTGTCCCGATAAATGGGTTTAATGCCCAAATTAAAGGATGTTCCGTTAACCGGCAGGGGGATGGGGATTGGTATGTCTTTTGGCAATTGTTTAAGGTATCCGAAAAGTTCCAATTCTCCGCTGTTTATGGCAATTTGCGCGTTTTCAATGATTGTGTCCGGCGATTTTTTCAATTGGTTTTGAATCAAAGCGGTTAATTCATTTTCCGTAAGGTTTATTTTCAAAGGAATTTGTTTGGGCGGATTGGCCGGGTCCAATTCGGACATCAATTGTTCTATCTGTCCGGATAATTTTTTTTCAAAAATTTTTTCAGGATAAGGGGAAGTTTGTTTGTCCGGGATTATGATCCGTTCAGGGGCGGGTGGTTTATAAAAAGTGGAAGAAAAAAAAGGCAGCTCAATCAAGCCGCTTTGCGCTGCTGTTTTCAATCCCCAAAAAGATAAAGCGATTATGACAATCAGAAAGATTGAACAACATGTCCAACATCCCCGATGGCGGCGTCTTGGCTTAATGATGACCTTTTCTTGGCCAGCCGGTTGGGGCGGCGGAGGAGGGGGAGGAGAAATGTTGGGTTGGGAAGAGATGCGCATAATATGTAGGGTATAGGGTGTAGGGGATAGGGTTTAGGGTAAGAGTTTATAACGGTAGAATTATAAAATATAGCACCCCTATCCCTTACACCCTATACCCTATCCCCTATTGCCTATTTCAACAATCACATGATCCTCCAATATCGGTATCCATTTATTCCAAAAAGGCGTTAGTTGGATTTCCACATCCTTCACTTCCGGTAATTGTTTGAGATATGCTTTTGCTTTTTGAGCGGACATTCCCGCTATTTGGCTTTTGTTGAATAAAGCGCCATTTTGTTTCATTATCGTTTCCCCGCTTAAAAACACTTTTATATTGGCGGTTTTGGTTTGTTTATCGTATTTTTCTATGGAGTAGACGAAGCTTTGAGTATCAATTGTCGCTAAAATTTTGTCCGGCGGCAGTTCGGCTTGTAATTTTTTTTGCGCCGCCTGAAAAAGATCCTGTTCGTTAAAGAATACGGTTTGGGTTTTAAGAATAAGTGTTGCCGTAAATTCTTTTTCTTCCTTTCCGGCTTCGGTGGAGGCGGCAAAATCCAAAATCTCTTGGGTTATAAAATAAGCGCGGCCGTCGTTTTTATTCGCGGTTTTATCCGTAGTTTCGCTTATAATATCATTGATTAAGCTTTGTTTCGCGTTATTAATATCGCCTTCGCTTACGACGGTTGTTTCATCGGCTCCGGCGCTTGTGGGAGTAAAACTTTGAGCGTAAATTTTATCCTGCAAACCTTCCCACAGTCCCGGAATGATAAATCGCGCGGCCGGATAATTTGCCCCGGACCCGGGTTGGTCCGGATAAATTTCAATATTATCTACCTGCCCTCCAGCCGGCACATAGACCGCTTTTTTAATTCTGAAAAGCGTATTGTCCGAAGCCAAAAGCCGGGTGGTGGCAACTAACGACTGGTCCCGGGTGTAGTTGTTAAAAATAGTTACATAACCGATAACCGGAGCCGGAACGGTTTTGACGCCGGTGGACGGGAATGTTTGACTGCGGCTGATTGTTTGTTCGGTTATTTCTCCGCCAATGGTATTATAATCGGTTAATTCCGGCGGCAAAGTTTTATCCGCCACATCAATAATAAAACTGGTATCTGTTTTTTCTTTTACCGGAATAACGGTAATCACGGCTTTTGACAGGGAAAAATGCAGGACAATAAGCGCCAAAAGAACCGCCAAAACCGCGAAACTATAAGCAATTTTGCGATAAAGGTTGATTTTCGGGTATGGCTGGGAGTGATGATGGCGGATTAAATTGATTTTGGGAGAATCGGATTGTTGTTTGTTGGGAGTGGTTGGCATAGATGATTATTTTTTGATTTTAAGCTATTTATATTATAGCATAAAACAAGAAAGCAAGGAAATTGAATTATGAATTACGAATTATGAATATTATTTTGTAATGTTTGGTTATTATATTAAACTTTGTCATTCCTAATTCATAATTCATAATTCAATTTCCTTGCTTTCTTGTTTTCCTTGTGATAAAATATCCTCATATCCCTAACGGGACACACGTAATGGAAACATCCAACCGCAACT
>JACRDK010000027.1 GCA_016218585.1 Candidatus Doudnabacteria bacterium | reverse complement strand
GGAACGCTTTACGCCCAATGATTCCGGATAACGCTTGAGGTCTCTGTATTACCGCTGCTGCTGGCACAGAGTTAGCAACCTCTTATTCTCTCGGTACGCTCAAAATATTGTTCCCGAGCAAAAGGACTTTACGATCCGAAGACCTTCATCGTCCACGCGGCGTCGCAGGATCAGGCTTTCGCCCATTGTCCATAATTCCAAACTGCTGCCTCCCGTAGGAGTCTGGACCGTGTCGCAGTTCCAGTGTGGGGGTTATCCCTCTCGGGACCCCTAACCGTCATAGCCTTGGTAAGCCATTACCTTACCAACTAGCTGATGGTGCCCAGGCCTCAACTTTAGCGCATTGCTGCTTTCATCTTGCGATAATATCGGGAATTGTCCAATCTTTCGACTGGTTATGCCCGACTAAAGTAAAGTTCCTAGGTATTACTCACCCGTTCGCCGTGGGTCTAAACCCACTCGACTTGCATGTCTTAGGCACGCCGCCAGCGTTCATCCTGAGCCAGGATCAAACTCTTATTAGAACTAAAAGTAAATATATAGAGTTTCGCTAAAAAGCAAAACAATACTTAAATTTAGGTTTTGACCCCGTCACGCTCTTTTAAAAAAGAGCGGGACAAAAATCTGGCACAATTGATTTGGGAAAAGCTCAATTGTTAAAGCTTATAAATTATCATTGAACTCATATTGAATTGACGCAAACATTGCATCTCAATTGGTTTAAATAATTGAGACACGATGGTTTTGTACACCCAGCACTATTTCCGGGCGGAAATAAGTACTGGAGTCCTTTGGTAATTAAACCAAAGAACATTTTCTAACCACTATTCAACTGTTAAAGAGCTGTTTTAGAGCGAAAAAAAACACATCCTTGTTTAGAAGGATATTGTCCAGTCTCCCAGTAAATCTGGGACCCCTTATAATCTCCCTAAATTAAGGATACATAAGAGTAAAATTGGAAACAATGTTATGCCTTTTTTAATCTCCTGAGATTTAATTTCTAAATCCTTAGCTATTATAAACTGTTTATAAAATAGTGTCAAGTATAAATACTGCTATTTTTTAAGCCTCATTTATGGCCATTTTTAAAGGGTTTTTGGGGTCGGCACGTTCGAATCTATCTCGTACCGACCCAAATGTTTTCTAGGACAGGGTGTGATTGTAGTTAGCAATCTTCTTGCCCATTGATAGCGCAAATTGCAGCGCCATCCTCCTCAAGTAAGCCAGAGCTTCGGAAGGATTCCGGCGTCTGCCACGCTCTGGAGTTGTACAAACCTGTTGCTTGAACAGACATCTAGACCCGTTTTTAGGCGCAGGCCTGAAGTACTCGAATGCATAGAGCTGCCCGTTAGTTTCAACCACGCGGATTGTAATAATCATATGGCTCCTAACAAAACAATTTTAACATGTTTATCCTTTTGATAAAAACCTATTTTTTTGCTACATTTATCTTAATGATAATCAGCAAACGAATACTAATATTCTTAGCTATAGCGCAGGCGCTTTTGAGTTTCCTGCACTTTTTAATTTATGAATTGTTGCAAAACTTCTTTCCCCTGGCGGCTCAGTACAAAATTAGCTCTCTGATATTTTTATTAATTTTATCTTTTAGTTTTGTATTCTTCAGCATTACTTCTTTTAATTTAGATACCTTCCTGCTCCGCTGGGGATATGCAATTTCCGCAACCGGCTTGGTCTGGGGTTTATACTTTTTAGTTTTGTCTTCCGCGGCTTTAATTGTCTATATGATTTTTTCCTTCAACTTGACCATGTTGGGAATGATTGCTTTGGGCGGCAGCATTTTACTGACCTTGTATGGATTAATTAATGCCCGAACCCCGCAGTTTACGGAAATAACGGTAAAACTTCCCAACTTGCCGGCATTCTGGAGGAACAAAATTGCGGTTATGGCTTCGGATCTGCATTTTGGCCAAACCCTGCGCGCCGGCACAGCCAAAAAAATTGTCAGATTGATTAATGAGCAAAGGCCGGACATTGTCTTTATTCCGGGAGACTTTTATGACGGGCCGAGAACTAACTTGAATGCCACGGCTAAAGAATTTAAAAATCTTGATGCGCCGCTGGGAATTTATTTTAGCTCCGGCAACCACGAAGTAATTGCCGGCTACGAGCAATGTGAAACCGCCATTGCCAATGCGGGAATAAAAGTGTTGGAGGATGAAAAAACTGAAATTGAAGGCCTGCAAATAATTGGCCTGGCCTATATGGAAGAAACGGACACTAACGTTAAAGAACGCCTAAAGAAAATCAATTTTGATAAAAACAAACCTTCTATTTTGCTTAAACATGTCCCTAACCACTTAGAACCAATCGCGGAAGCCGGGATTAACTTACAGCTTTCCGGGCATACTCACTTAGGACAGGTCTGGCCGTTTAAATACTTAACCGCCAAGATGTTTAAAGGCTACGACTATGGCTTTAAAAAATTGCGTAGCCTGCAAATTTTTACTTCCAGTGGCATTGGCACCTGGGGTCCGCCAATTCGGGTCTTTACCAAAGCAGAGCTTGTGAAAATTACTTTTGAATAATTAATAGCCCATCCCATTTAGAGGGATGGGCTATTTTCTTGCTGACAAATCTTTGTCCTTGATATACACTGGAAGACAAGGAGGAGGCCATGAGTCACTGCAAGCGCAAACAAAAAGGTAATGAGGCTCTGTTCGCTATCAGAGAAACCAACGCGCAAACCATATATGACTTCGCGTCCTTCAAGTTTCATGCGAGAACTTGTCGAAAATGCGAAGAACAGCTGGAAAAGCTAACGAGCCGGGAACAAGCAGCATCTACGACAGAAAACGAGATTGCGCCCTCTCATAAACTCGATCAGTGATTTACCAAAGCAAAAGCCCGGGAAGCGTTTTTACGCGACCCGGGCTGCAACATTTTATTTACTATTATTTTCTATTCTTCCAATGCCGGTAAACCCAAAAAGCAGCTCCTAAAATAATTACTGCCAAAATAACATAATCCAAACCTTTAAACTTTTCACGTAAAGAAACCCAGTTTGCACCCAAGACCATTCCCAAGTAAGACAGCAACAAACTCCAGACAAAAGAACCGGCAAATACGTAAAGCAAAAACTTCTTTATAGGCACTTTGGAGATGCCGGCAGGAAAAGCAATAAAGCTGCGGAAGACCGGCAAAGTCATGCCAAGGAAAGCCGCCAGCGCGCCGTATTTGGCAAAAAACTTATCGGCCAGCTCTAAATCATGCTTGGAGATAAAAATAAATTTTCCATATTTTTCCACCAGCGGCCGGCCGCCCTTAAAGCCAATATAGTAAGCAATGCTGGCGCCCAAGCAGCTGCCCAAACTTCCGGACAAAGCCACGAGCCAAATATTGAACTTGCCTGTATAAACTAAAAATCCGGCAAAGGGTAAAATTATTTCACTGGGAATTGGAATAGCCACCGTTTGCACGGCCATTAAAAAACCCACACCTGCGTAACCAAGAGTAGAAATAGTGTGGGTGATGAGGTTGGTAATATAAGAAAGAATGATGGCCATAAATTAACCTAATTATTATAATATCCCCGCCTGCCAATTAAGTAAGTTAAAAAAAGATAAACCCTAGTCCATAATAAGACAAGCTTAATTGGACTATATCTGGCGGGCAGGTAATTGACCTAAGCAATTTGTAATGCCTAATGTAAAAATTGTCATCGGTGATTAAATCATTAGACATTGTTTAGAAATTAGGAATTAAAAATTAGAAATTTGCATCTGTTATAATTCCGATTACTTCGCGAATGCCTTGGCCTGGTCCAGCTTAACCGACAATAATTTGGACACGCCGTCGTCGCCCATAGTTACGCCGTAAAGAATATTAGCCTGGGCCATAGTTTCGCGGTTATGGGTAATAGTTACGAACTGAGTTTGGTGAGCCAATGTCCCCAATATTTGCCCAAACCGAATAGTGTTAGCGTCATCTAGCGCAGCGTCAACTTCATCCAGCACCACAAACGGCGACGGGAAGCAGGCCAGCAAGCTGCAGAGCAAGGCAATAGAAGTCATGGCGCGTTCCCCGCCGGACAAGGCTTGAATGGAAGCCAGTTTTTTCCCGGGAGGTGTGGCTTTAATGTCTATACCAACAATATTGGAAGGGCCTTTCTCATATTTTTGTACAACCTTTTCTTCCGGGCGCAAACCGGCAAGCTCTTCGGATGCATCCACGCGCTCTTCTTCGGTCATAGCTTCAGCCGCCTGCTTTTCTTCTTCATCGGTTTTTAGAATGCTCAAATACGCGCGCCCGCCGTTAAACAAAACCCGGAAGTAAAATTCAAACTTCTCATTAATTTTATGAAAGGCTTCGCCAAACTTTTGTTTAATGTGAGTATCCAGTTCGTCAATAATCTGCCGCAAGTCATTCATACCCTGTTTTAGGTCGGCCACTTGCGTGCTTAAATTTGTAAACCGGCTTTCGGTTTCCTGGTACTCTTTCAAGGTAAGCTCGTCCATGCCGCCAATAGTTTCCAGCTGATTTTTTAAGCGCATTATTTTAGCTTCCAAATCCGGTGTTGAATCTGTTGGGGCTTGCTGGCCCATAACTTCAAGCTCAGCCGGGCCTAAAATTCGCCTAACCTCTTCGGCCAAAACTTCCATCTGAGTGTCATATTTGGCCTTTTCAATACTGATTGCCGATTCTCTGTCTTTAACTTTAGACAACCCGTCCTGAAAATCGCGATACTGACCTTCCAGCTTGCGCAAATTCTTCTGGCGATCGTCTTCTTTTTGGTACTGATTCTTTAGTATTGTTTCGGTTTTTAAAACTTCCTGACCCAAAGCTTCCACTAATTTTTTTATACGATCTTCTTCTGCCAGCAAATCCTGCCAAAATTCATCAGGCGAACTGCTCTGGGCTTTTTTTAATTCCAAATCCAAATGCAGCTTCTCCTGTTTGGCCGCAGTTAACTCTCTTTCTAAAAAGTCCAAAGAAATCTTACTCTTACCCATATCCAACTGCGCCGCATTAACTTTGCCGCTTAAGTCTTCTTTTTCTTTTAATAAATTATCCAGCTCCTGCTTAACCGCGAGCAGGCCTAAATGAGGATCAATTACCGCGGATTTAGTTGCGAGTTTAAACTTTTCAAAATTTTCCGCCACTAACTGGCCTTTTTGTTTTAACTGCTCTAAGTCGCCCCCATGCTGAAGCTGTCCATAAAACTGGGTCCAGACTGTTTCCAAAGCTTTTAACTCGCGGTCAACAAATGCCCAGTCTATCTGCGCCGGATTGCTTAATTTTTGGGACAACTCATTTAGTTTTTTATTTACATCTTCCAGAATTTTAAACTGCCCGACAAAATTTTGTTCCAAAATTTCTTTTTCTTTTGAAGTCGCTTCAATTTTGGCGTTAATCTCTTCAATTTTCCGCTGCTTAGAATGAACTTCTACCTGCAAGGTTGAGGCGTCTCCGGCTACCGCGGTTTTTTGGCTTTGCATTTTTCCGCGCACCAAACTCAAATCTTCCAATAATTTATTCTTTTGGCTAAGTAGCTTATTTAACTCTTCCTGGATATGGTTAAACTCCCGGCTGCCATTTTGCCCGCCCGCTTCCAGGCTTTCCACTTCCCTGCGCAAAGCGCCGGATTGTTCTTCTAGTTCATGTTTTTTTGAACCAACTTCTTCTAACTGTTTTAAAATTTCGTCTAAAGAAACTTTTAACTGCCAAAAAGTTTTGCCAAAAAATTCACGTTGATATATTTTTAATTCCTGCTCAATTTCGCTGCGGGCTTCCATTTTTTTAGCCTGCCTGCGCAAACTTTTTAATCGCGGTTCTATTTCCGCCATTAAATCTTCCGCACGCATTAAGTTTTGCGCGGTCTGCTCCAAGCGTTTTAAAGTCTTTTCACGTTTAATATAATAAGTTTTTACGCCGCTGGCTTCGTCCAATAAATTTTTAACTTCTCCCGGCCCGGCTAAAACCATTTGGTCAATAGTGCCCTGCCCAATTACCGTATAGCGGGAAGTACCAATGTTGCTTTTTAACACCAAATCAATAATATCTAACAGCCTAACCTTGTTGCCGTTAAGCAAATATTCGCTCTCGCCGCTGCGGTCAATGCGCCGGCCAATCGCGACTTCGGATGAATCTACGGGGATGCGGCGGTCGGCATTGTCAAAAGTGGCTACAACTTCGGCCAAGCCCTGGCGCCCCTTTTTGTCGGACCCAGCGAAAATAACATCGTCGGCTTTTTTGCCGCGAATAATTTTTGGGCTCTGTTCACCAAGTACCCAGCGCAAAGCATCGGCAACATTGCTCTTGCCGCTGCCATTGGGTCCAACAATGGAAATAATCCCCTTGGAAAATTCCATTGTGGTTTTTTGAGCAAAGCTCTTAAATCCGTGAATCTCTAATCGTTTTAAATACATATCGAATCTTCAAATCCCTCCAAATCTGCAAATGTCTACAAATTTGGTCTTTTACGTATAATTCTTTTTGGTATTAAATACTTGGAACGGAAATTTACTAATATTCCTAATTCTAAATCACAAGATTGTAAATATCTTTTTACCTGATCATAATCAGTATTCAGCAAGAATGGCTTACTTTTTAATTCCACCAACACCGATTCGCTAATTAAAAAATCAAAGATATTCCCCGAGTCCCCAACAATTAACTCCCTCTTATATTCAATGTTTTTTTCTTTTAATTTCTTTTCAAATAGGTCAGCATATTGTTTTTCTTTGCCAAACTGCCCAATCTCATTATGAACAGCAAATAATAACCCATTAATTTGGTAACTTAACTCTCCATAAAGTAATTTGCTTTTTGTTTCCTGCGACATTTGAAGACATTTGTAAATTTGTCCTATTCGAAAATTTGATAACTAAAAGTTATTATTTTTCAAAGAATTTTCCGCGGCGGATATTTCCGCTTCTTGTTTGCTTGGCCCCTGACCGCGGCCGACTTCCTGCTCCCCAACAAAAGCTGCAACAATAAACAATTTGTTATGGTCCGGTCCGGTTTCGGAAACAACGCCGTAGGTTGGGGTCACTCCTTTTTTCTCCTGAACTATTTCCTGTAATTTGCTTTTTGGGTCCATATAGCTGCCTCCCTGAATAATCTGAGGCAATTCCACCAAGACTTCCCGCTTAACAAATTCCTGAGATGCCGGGTATCCTAAGTCCAAATATATGGCGCCGATTACCGCTTCTATGCAGTTAGCTAAAATAACCTGCCTGGCTCTTCCGGTGTCTTTTGCTTCGCCGCGGGACATAAGTAAAAACTTTTCAAAATCCAAACGCTGGGCAATGGAAGAAAGCATTTTATAATTTACCAAAGCGCTGCGGAAGTTTGTAAGCTCGCCTTCCGGATGCGGATAGTTGCGATACAAATATTCCGTGGCCGCCAGCTCCAGCACTGCGTCCCCTAAAAATTCCAAACGTTCGTTGTGGGGCAATGCAAACGACCGGTTCTCATTCAAATAGGACCGGTGGGTAAAAGCAGACAGATACAAATCTGTGTTCTGTATTTTTAAACCGAGTATTCTTTCTAGCTCTGGTTTGTCTAAACTAGGCATTTAAGCTTCCCTGGGATCAAGAGACAAGAACCATGAATCAGCCCGCCCTTTGGCGGATAACCCTTAATTCATAATTCTTACTTCTTAATTCATAATTTTCTGGTGGGCGGCGAAGGAATCGGACCTTCGACCCTTTCTACGTCAAAGAAATGCTCTACCACTGAGCTAGCCGCCCAAAATATATTTATACTGATGTCGCCTGCATTGGCTGTCTGCCTTTTTTATATTCCTGGTCTTCCAAAGGCCGGCAAAGTTCATTAAAAAGGACTAATACCGCCTGGTTAAAAAAAACGCTCAATCCTGCGAGCAAAAACCAGAACAATAGGCTGGAAACGATTTTCAGCACTAGTATAATAGCAGAAAGTGGCAAAATGTGAAACCTCAGCAAAAAAGAAAGTAAAAAATGCAGAAATTCCTTGAAAATAAAGATAAAAGACACCCCGATGGCAAAACTGGCAAAATAAATAACCATTAACACCGCCACTAGCCCCAAAACCTGAGACCAGCGGGAAATAAAGAAATCTGTGCCTAAATCTAAAGCCTTAGTTAGAGGCTGTTTGTGTAAAATTACGTAAAAAGTGGTAAAAATGTTTATACATGACATTGTAAAAGCAAGTGGCAGGAACAGCAGAACCCCGGTTTCCAAAAATACAATTTTTAAGGAATTATCAACCGGCAACCACATTGGCGGCACAAGCAGCGCCAAAGCGACCACCAGCATAAGCGCGCTGGTCATTAGACTTATTTGAATAATTGGGCGCAAATAATGGAAGCTCTGGGAAAAATGTTTTTTTAGGGATGTCGGCTTATTTTCTAACGCATCCTGGCCCAGCAAAGTTAGCATAATGCGCGACCAATTGGTAATGAATAACCCGCCTAATGTAAACAACAAAATCCCGGAACTTAACAAAGCCAGCTTGCCGGGATGAATTTGAAAATAATAAGCCAACTCCAATATTCTACCTTCTAAAAAATATCTTCTTAAGGGAATATTATTAAAATGCAAAAAATTTAAATTAAAACCGCCAACTACAAACAGACCAAACAGCCATAGCGTTAAATTAGCTATGGCCGTGTGATAAGCTTTTTTTACAATGTTGGTGTAAGAAAGCATAAAATAATTTCCAACTTTTAAATTGACTATGCTACCGCTGCTTCAGTCGGCAAGGCTTCGAATTCCGAAGACTTCTTTTTTTCCGCCGGGATAACATCTTTAACAATTTCCGCAAACTGTTCTTGTTCCAAAGTTTCCTCTTTAACCAGCCTTGTTGCAATGGTGTCCAAATAGCTGCGGTACTTGCTCAAAACTTCGGTAGCTCGGTCCAATCCTTGTTTCATTATTTTTGAAACTTCTTCATCTATGGTTTTTGCCACCGCTTCGCTGTAATTTCGCTGTTCGGAAATTTCTCTGCCCAAGAAAACCATTTCGTGCTGGTCGCCCAAAACTATCGGGCCAATCTCTTCGCTCATTCCGTAATTCATAACCAATTTCCTGGCCATTCCTGTGGCAACTTTTAAATCATTGGAGGCGCCGGTGGTTAATTCTTTAAAGACCAATTTTTCCGCGGCGTACCCGCCAAGAAGTGCGGCAATTTCATCCAGGAAGCTTTGTTTGGTATGCAAGTGTTTGTCTTCAAACGGCAGCTTCATGGTATAACCCGCAGCGCGGCCGCGGGAAATAATGGAAACCTTGTGCACCGGGTCGGAAAAAGTTAGAGCACTACCAACAAGCGCATGGCCGCCTTCGTGGTATGCGGTAATTTCCTTTTCTTTGGTGGAAAGTATGTGGCTTTTGCGTTCAGGCCCCAGCATAACCTTTTCAATTGACTCTTTTAACTCGTCGCCGGAAATTTCTTTTTTATTCAACCGGGCCGTCATAATCGCGGCTTCATTAATTAAATTGGCCAAATCCGCGCCGCTAAACCCGGGCGTGCGTTCCGCAATTTTGCGCAAATCAACGCCGGCAGCCATTGGTTTATTTTTGGAATGGACTTTTAAAATTTCCTCGCGGTCTTTAATGTCTGGCAAATCCAAAACTACCTGGCGATCAAAGCGGCCTGGGCGAAGCAAGGCCGGATCTAACACATCCGGGCGGTTAGTGGCAGCCATAACAATAACGTTGGTGTCAGTTTCAAACCCGTCCATTTCAACCAAAATTTGGTTTAAAGTTTGTTCGCGCTCGTCATGCCCGCCGCCCAAACCGGCGCCGCGCTGGCGGCCGACTGCGTCAATTTCATCTATAAAAATTATGCAGGGCGCATTCTTTTTTGCTTTTTTAAATAAGTCGCGAACTCTGGCCGCGCCAACACCAACAAACATTTCCACGAATTCGGAACCGCTAATATGAAAGAACGGCACGTTGGCCTCTCCGGCTACGGCGCGAGCTAACATAGTTTTACCTACCCCCGGGCTGCCCAAAAGCAAAACGCCTTTAGGGATTTTAGCGCCAAGCTGCAAAAACTTTTGCGGGAAGCGTAAAAATTCTACAATTTCTTTTAATTCCTCTTTAGCCTCTTTGGCTCCGGCAACGTCTGCAAATTTTACGCGATTTTTTCTTTCGTCATTTAACTTAACCGAACTCTGGCCAAAACTCATAGCGCGATTGTTTGAACCCTGCACTTGGCGCATGAGGAAATAAATAAATAAAGCGATTAACAAAAACGGCAACAAGATGCTAAAGACCGGTCCGGCTAAGCTGGACCATAGGCTGGCGGACTTGTACTGAATATTTACGGCGCGAATTTTTTCCGCGGAGACGCCGCTGTCTTTAAGCAAGGCGACTATGCTGTCGCTGCTGCCCAACTGAGCCTGTTCGCTTACGTCGCTGTCCTTAATTTTTGCCACCACAACCTGATTGTCTATGGTTAGGTTTTCAATTTTTTGCTGATCAACCAAGTTCACAATTTCCGAAATAGAAACTTCTTTGACTTTTGTATCGTTAGAAAACGCGGCAAACAAACCGGTAATAAACAAAAACCCTATCAAAATCAAAATTATATTTTTTACAATTTTACCCATGAGAAATTTTATTTAATATTTTTACAACTAACAAAAATAGTATTTGAATTATATTCAATTATCAGACATTTAGCAAGAGTGATAACAATACAAATTTACAAATGTCGCGAATCTACAAAAATCTACAAATTCAATCATTGGCAGCTGTTAAGATCCATAACATGGGTCTGGTGCCGAATGCTCTTTTAAGGAGAAATTCTGGAATTGTCCGCCAGAGGCGGACAAGTGCGCCCTGTACAAGTGGTGGGCGAGGAGGGAGTCGAACCCTCATGAGATTTCTCTCGATAGCTCCTAAGGCTATTGCGTCTGCCATTTCGCCACCCGCCCCCCATCTATACAGGGTAAATATGCCAATTACCACCTTAATATTATTATATACTGCCAAATTAACAAGGCTTAGATATTTTAGCATTTCTTTTGGGACTTGACAAGAAGTTAAATATTTGCTATAATATACGGTCAATTAAATATTTTACTTTTTTTTGCTTGTGGTGGGCAAAACCCTGTAAATCTGATAATAAAGCCCCGCCCCACAAAGGCGGATTTTTGTTATCACCACCATGATTTACGGGGTTTTGCCACTCATAACGAGTCGGCTGCGGTTCGCTTAGGCGAACTTAAGAGACAGCTCTTTGACAAGAGCTAAGGAGGATATAGGTTAAGATGTTTATTAGATTGGATCCCAGAGGGGACTCCAAATCTATGGTTATTTTGGTTGAGCTGTTTGATGAAAATCCTCAGGTTAATCAAAATGCGGCTAAATTGGATGGAGATGTCAACATTCTCATGCAAAAAGGCCGTGATCAAGCCAGCGCTATAGCCATTGCTCTCGACGGGAAAGATCTCGTTGCGGAAGTAAGGAACGGCGAATGGCAAAGTCAACCAATAGGTTTGGAGTATTTCGCGAATAATGGCTTTGATACCATGGTTGCCGAATTTCAAGGCAACCGGGTGTACCGAAGCCTGGCCAAACGGCAATCCAACAACCCTGCGCCAGCGGCGAGTCAAGCTCGCCAGCAGAACCAGCAGTCCAAAGTCGTAATTGACGTTACGGCGCTGGAACCCACTGCAACAGACGACGGTAAGAAGTGTGATGTCTCCATTGCCGGCATTGTTACCAACAATAACATCCCGGTGGTGGACGCTCAGCTTGATCTGTTCTACCAAGGACGGATTGAGACTGTTTGCCAGTTGGCGCCCGGCATCAAGTCGGACGACAACGGCCGTTTCTCTCACACCTTTGCCGGCCGCCCTGCGGACGGTAAACGGGCTAAACTCGAAATCCAAATCCGCGGCGGCATCCGCCGCGCAGTGGAAGTGGACATTCCGCCCGCGCCGAAGGAAAAGGAGAAACCAGAAACGCTCAAAGCATCTTCGCTCGAAGCAATTGCCAGCAATGGCACGCTTGTAGGCGACAAGATGATCTACAATGTCACGCTTATTGTGCGTGACCAGAAGAAGCAGTGCATTAGCGCCGGAGACATTCTCTGGAACTGCGGCACTCTTTCGGGCACCACCAACTCCGGCACCGGCTACGCCACCATCACGGTGGAAGTTGACCAATTCGATGCCAAATGGGCATTCTTGGCTCACTCGCCGACTGCCAGCCTCATTTCAAACCAAGTTGAACTTGCCGGGCCGCCTAAAAAAGCAGCTGACAAAAAACTGAAGTACAACATTGAGGCCAAGCTGGATGCACCGCATCCGGTCGGCGACAAGTTTGTTATCTCCGGCAATGTCACAATTGACAACAAGCCGGGTGATTGTATCTGCGTTGTTTATTCTTCGCCGGAAGATGTTGAAGTTGAAGGGCGGCTGGGCAAAATCGAGCCCGGCAGCGACCCCAACACTTTCAACCTGACCCCCAGCAAAGGAAATTTCAAACTGGTTGTGAAGTTCGTCGGCTCTGAAAATGAGCTGAGCATCACAACCCCAGACGGAACCACGGCAACCGTGCCGATGGTTAAACCGAAATAGAGGAGACATGACGTTACTAGAAAAACTCGAACTGTTGGGAGACCGCTTGAAAAAGTTGGTCGAAAATCCCATAATCGATCACAGCATCGACTGGCTTGGGGATTTCGTGATGGGCAAAATGTTCATCAAAGAAAAGCATGGGGACACAACCACAAGGAAAATCAATCCGGAATGGCTGCGCAAAGAAGCCCCACGTCTCTATGCCAGGACAAGTTTGGATGAGAATCTCCTTCGCGAGATTACTTATTCCAAGTATTTCCAAGCAGCGCACAGGGTTTCTTTGTTTGACAACTGGGGACCCAATCCGACCATAGCTGACCCTGACCCGTTGTTGGGCCAAATCGGACCTCATCAGTGGGATGACTTCCGGCTCAACTTGGTTGATGCAATGTTTGAAACAGGCCCGGTTCTGACGCCTCTCAAAGGCGCTGAAAAGGACGAAAAAATAAAAGAACTGTGCAACTTTCTCACGGAAATTGCCCAGCTTCCCAACCTGTACAAACTTCGGCGCATTGTTCAGCTTCGCTACTGCCGTAGTCGGGAAACCGACTACAAGATGGTGATGTTCGAACGGTTGCGCGGTAAAGTTTTTGCAAGTGCGCGTGACTTTATGGTCGAAATCCGTACCTGGATGAACGACCCCGGTCCAACCGGTATGCTCGCACTTTCAGCAATTGCGGCTACAAGTATTACCGCCGCGACCCCTATTATCCAGAATGCGGCGACCAACGCCGCCAACAACCTCAACAACAGGGCCCAGCAAATCCGCTCGCGTGGCCTGAACCGATTCTTTCGATAGAACAAGGAGACTAAGATGTTCGTCAACCTCACAATCGTAGCTGCCATGATCGCCGCGGCCTTCACCGGCCTTGCGGGTGGTCTGATCGTAGGAGCTGGCGCTATCATCGGCGGGATTTGGAATCTCGCCAACGCTTACCGCCAACAGACAAAGGCGTGGATTACCTACGCTTTCTTCTGGGCCGTGCTGTACGTCGGCGGACACATTGCCATTGCGGCAGTCTTCCCTGGCTACTTTAGCACCCCAACTGCTCTGTGGACTCTGTGTTTTCTGGGCACCACGGCGGTGGCAACCTGGACCTTGGGAGGAATTCCGCTGGACATGGCAATCGCTTTCAGCAGCCTGCCAGATGAAGACTTCGAAAAGCTGATGAAGCTGCTGGCCGCTTACAGTAACGGCGGCGACAACGCCAATCTGCCTGCCGTCAGAGGGATCACCCATCCGGTGGCAACTCTCACCTACTACTTCGCCAAAGTCATGGGATATCCGATTGAGATTTTACTCTTCGTGCTTCCCCTCTACCGGCGAATGGGCCAAGGGTTTTTCCGCTTCCTCAAGTTCGCCTTCATGCTGGGATCGCTCACATGAATGTACTTCCTGTATGTGCCTACCAGCAACAACTGGCAAATGTTCTGGACAATCGCCGT
>JACRDK010000025.1 GCA_016218585.1 Candidatus Doudnabacteria bacterium | reverse complement strand
CAAGAATATGTAAATTAGTATTTAGAAGATAGAATCAAGAATTAAGGTACTTAATACTATCGTTCCTTTTGTAATGTACTCAACCCATTTCTAGGTTGACTTAGCAGTATACCCCATTCTTGACAAAGTGTCAATAATATACTGATATAAATATACATATTATTCAATATATTAAGTAATTTAAAGTATATTCATCACAAAATTTGTCAGTTTTAACTTGACAAGATTTTGAAAATGATATATAATACCTTTAGATAAGCCAAAAATAGTATTAAGTAGCAAGTATATGGAAATAACCAATAAAAACAGCACTAATTCTTCCCAGTATGCGGAAATCCTTCAATCCGCGGGGTTAAATTCAGCAGAAGCCCAAATTTATGAACTTCTGCTTAAGGCCGGGCCAACAGGCATAAAACCTCTACTCTCTGACACTGGTCTCAAGCGCGGCAACGCCTATTACCACTTAGACAGCTTGGTGGAAAAAGGTTTGGTTGAAAAATTAGACGAACCAGGCAAACCTATTCGGTTTTTGGCCAAACATCCCGAAAATCTGGAACTCATGCTTGCCAAGAAAAAAGCAGCGCTGTTTAACGCCGCCGAAGAATTAGGCCGTGCCCTGCCGGATTTAAGAAGTATGTTTCAGTTAATTTCTTCCAAGCCAGGGGTCAAATTTTATGAAGGCTTAGAAGGAGCCCTAAAAGTGGCCCAAGACTCTTTAACCTCGGCTACGGAAATTTTATCTTATATAGACAATGAAGTGGTAAACAAAGAATTCCCGGAGTTAAACAAATCCTACGTAAGCGACAGAAAATCCAAGCAAATAAAAAAGCGGATGATTACCATAGATTCCCCTTTTATTCGCCAACACCACAAAAGCTTTGACTCACAAAATACAGAAATTCGCGTACTGCCGCCAAGCCAGCCATTTACCAGCATAATGTTTATTTATGACAACAAGGTTTCATACATTAGCCGATACAACGGACACATTATCGGAATGATTGTTGAACATCCAACAATTTATCAGATGCATAAATTTTTATTTAACACCACCTGGCAAACCGCCAAAAAAATTACCGCTTAAACAAAAAGCCGCCTTAACCTTAGGCGGCTTTTTCTAATTTATTTTCGTTTGTAGGAGGTCGTTCCATCTGCCAATATTTTTCTCCGGTATTTTCGTAATTCGTATCTTCTCCAACCTTTCTAAAACCTAACATGGAATAATAAGTTTTAGCCGGATTCTTTTCCCAAACCACCGCTTTAAGTAAATTATTTCCGCCCTTCTCCTCCAGCGCGGATTTAAGCATAGCCGTGGCCACCGGGCTGTCTTTTGCAGAAGGATGCAAATTTAAAGAACCAACATAAATTTCATTTTTGCTAAGCTGGTCATAATGCAAAAAGGCAATAATTTTTTCATTATGTTTTAAAATTCTAAAGGTGTGCCCGGGCTCGTGAATTAAATTTCTAAAATCTTTCAAAGTTTGCTTCTTTAATCCGTCCGGATAATTTCCGACCCTGTTTAGTTCAAAAATTTCAAGCATCTGCCCTCGTTCAGCGCTGGTTAACAAAGAAGAATCCCTGTCTTGAATTTCGGTTCCCTCAACTTCATTAAAATCAAATTTTGCTTCTTTTGGTAAAACTTTAAAAGCCTGGGCAAACATCAATACCTCTGTCTTTAACGAATCCAATTTATTCATAACCGACACGCTTTCGATTTGCGTGTTGTTTTTGGCAAATTCAGATAGCAGGTTTTTTCCTTTTTTCAGTAGGTTTTCCGCTAGTTTTCTGGAAATGTCTTCTTGGCCCGCAGCCTCAGAATTAAAATGCCCGGTTAAGTAATCTTTAGCCTTGTAAGCGGCATCTACAATCTCCGAATATTTAAAAAACACAGCCTGGGCGGACTTTTTATCCAGTTTAGCGGCAATATCCAAAATTGCCTGGCCTAATTCATCACCATAATCCAGACTAAGAAACGAACGTACCCCGGACTCCCCAAATTCTTTTGCCAAAGAAAATACTTCTTTCCTCTGTTGCTGTTCTGCCTCCGCAACAAAATGCAAAAACCAACCCTGCTCCTGCAAGCTAAAATTATTGAAATGCAGGCCTGTATTGGCGAAAAATTCCTGGCTAACAGCAAAGTATTTTTCATTAAATTCTTCAAAGATTTTTCGCCTCCGTTCCGCTTCGCTTACGGACCTGGAGGAACCTGTTTCTAAAATCATCTCTTGAGTTAGATGCAGGACCTTAGCTTTAATTCTTGTCTGATGGTCTGCTAAATCTCCCAACTCAAAATACTTTTGCAATTCCTGGTTCTTGTCAAAAATACCAACCTTGCCATCCGGGGATATTCTTTGCGCAAAAAATTCAGGATTATTAAAATTACCCAGGTCATACAGCCTGCCCAAATATTCAACACCCTCTTTAGACATACCAATTCGGCCAAGTTCCAGCCTATAAAGAATTTTACCGGCATCGCGCCTGACTATGTCTTCGTTTTGCGCATCGGCTATAATTTTCATTAACTCTCTGGATGCCAGCTCGGGATTAATATTAGACAAAGCATCTGTAATCTGTTCTTTAAAAAATTCTACATCGCCGTCTTTAACTAAATCCACCATACCCAAAACTGTTTGTTCGCCGCCGAACTTTCCCAAAAAATCCAGAACAACTTTTTTCTGGTAATAATTTATGTCGTACAGAGATTTATATTCTTCATCCCACAAATCGCCTTCGTTATCTACAGCGTGAACATCACCCGGCACCATACCCTCATAATTTAAGCCGGCATTACGCTCAATTTTTTTTCTGTCTTTTTCCTTAAACCAATCCATTATCTTCCATAATGACTTTTCCGAAGCATGGCCGTTTTCCCCCAATGCGTATAATAAAGTGTCATAATAAGGACTGTTCACATACTCCCCATCATAACTTATTACATTCAAGACGATCTTGTCGCTCAATACACCAGTCACTTCTTCTGGCACAGAAGATACAAACCTTTTTTCAAGCCAGTCCGCCCACTTTTCACCACGGGCTTTTTCTGGAACATTTTCTAAAATTAATAATTTCTTGTAATAATCCCCCGGCTGCTCCATAATTTTTATAAGTTGATCGGAATTTAAATCCGCCTGCCTAACTTGATTTTTTATTTCATTAACCCTTTCTTTTTCAGCATCAACATCACTGCGAACCATTTTGTAATAATCTACCACATCATTATCAGCAAGCTTAAAAACAGCAGTTTCCTGCTCAGGATTAGCAGCGGCACCAGCCTCAGGCTGAATACCGCCCATTTCTATTGTTGAACGCCTAAATACCATATCCATAGTATACTTATTTTTCTTAAAGAAATCCATGTTATAATTCCTAATATGGAAAACGTGATAAAAATAGATAACCTAGTTAAAACCTATTCAAAAAAAGGGGAAAACAAAACAGGCCTTACTGCTGTCGGAGGCATTTCCTTTACCGTGCAAAAAGGCGAAATTTTTGGGCTTTTGGGCCCCAATGGCGCGGGCAAGACTACAACCTTGGAAATTATAGAAGGGTTAAACACCCAAACTTCCGGCACAGTTACGGTTTTAGGGTTAGACAATTTAAAGCAGCCTGATGAAATAAAAAAACGCATCGGCATACAGCTGCAATCCAGCCAATATCTGCACCACCTAACTTTAGGCGAGTTGTTGGATTTATTCAGTTCCCTCTACGGGAAAAAACAGATGGGCACGGATACAAGAACAGATGAACACGGAAGAAAACAATTGTTGGAATTGGTAAATTTGAGCGACAAGGAAAATGCTGAAGTAAAAGATTTGTCCGGCGGGCAAAAACAGCGCTTTACCATAGCCACTTCTTTAGTTCATAACCCGGAAATTCTTTTTTTAGACGAACCTACTACCGGGCTGGACCCAAAAGCCAGGCGTGATTTATGGGAGCTCGTTAAAACTTTAAACCGCAGAGGCATTACCATAGTTCTCACCACCCACTTTATGGAAGAAGCCGAATTTTTGTGCCATCGCGTAGCTATTATGGACAGCGGCAAGCTTTTGGAAATTGATGAACCAAGAAAACTTATTGACCGGCTTTCCGACACAACTCAAATTTCTTTTTTTACCGAAACTAAATTAAACCAAGAAGTTTTTTCCGGCATCCCCGAAATAAAAAAAGTTTACGCCGATTACCCTAAAGTAATTTTAGAAATCTCTTCACTGGATAAAATTTCTGCGATTGTTGATTTGCTAAAAACCAAACAAATTATTTTTTATGGTTTTACCGTCAAAACCGCCAGCCTGGAAGATGTCTATTTGGACTTAACGGGGAAAGAATACGAACAATAGATAATGGACACTGATAACAAACAAAAGAACACGGATTTGTTATTTAACGACTTAACTTATAAAATTAGGGGCGCCATTTTTACAGTCTCTAATACATATGGCAAAGGCCTAAAGGAAATTATATATCAAAAAGCACTCGCTGAAGAATTTAATAAATTACAAATTAAATTTGAACAGCAAAAAAGAATAAATATTAACTCTCTCAATACGGGCAAAATTCTTGGCACCTTTATTCCAGACTTTGTTGTTGAGGATAAAATAATTATAGAAATTAAAGCGACCGATTTCACTATTGAGCAAGCAAAAAAACAACAACTTTCATATTTAAAAGCCAGTAAATACGAAGTTGGATTTCTTGTAAATTTCTGTAGTTCACCGCTATATTTAAAAAGGCAAATTTATACTAACGACCGTAAAGCTCATATCTGTGTTAATCCATAACCAATCTGTGTTTTTTATATTTTTCCGTAATTAATCTGTGTTCATTATGAATTCGTTTATTGAGCTCTTCAAGGCCAACCTAAAAATGTTTCTGCGGGAAAAGGAAGGTTTTTTCTGGACCGTTCTAATGCCGGCATTTATTTATATTGCTTTGTCCGTCTTGCCAATCGGCAAATTCTCAGGAGCGCAAATAAAATACTCCAATTATGTCCTCCCCGGAATTATTGCCATGACTATTATGCAGGGCGGCATATATGGCCTGGCCTACTGGATGGTTGACTTAAAGTCCCGAGGCATTATAAAGCGGTTAATGGCTACGCCAATTAAACAGTGGCAACTGGCCTTGAGTTTAATAAGCGCCAGATTGATTGTGGTAATTGCTCAAACAATTATTCTTACCTTGCTTGGAATATTTGTTTTTAAAGCTGACTTTGCCGGCAACATTATTTCAACAATAATTCTGGTCTTACTTGGCGGGGCAATTTTCTTGTGTGTCGGACTGATTATCTCCAGCTTTGCCAAAAGCTACGATACTGCGGCGCCAATCACCTCTGCCGTGGGACTGCCTCTAACTTTTTTAGGCAATATTTTTTACCCGGTAGATTCTCTGCCCGGCGCCCTACAAACCTTTGCTAAACTCCTGCCCATAACTTATCTGGCCGACGGTTTAAGACAAGCCTATTTATTTCCCTTTAACTTTAACAAAATTGGTTTTGACATTTTAATTCTTACTGTTTGGCTAATCGCTATTTTGTTTATCACGGTTAAGGTTTTTAAGCTCAAAGAATAAATAATCGCGGATTACGGATAAACCAGGATTGCGCGGATAAAAGAAAAACACTCCATAGGAGTGTTTTTCTTTGTGCTATCTGTTCCCAATCCGCGTATCCGCGATTTTAAATTGGCTTGCGCTAACAAATTTTACCGGAACTTGCCAGGCCAAGCTTAGCGCCTGGCCAATAGTTACGCCTACTCTGGTGCCTGTGTAACTGCCCGGGCCTTTGTTCACAACGATTTTCCGAATCCCAGATTTAAGATTAGAGATTTTAGATTCACGCAAGAACTCGTCAAGTTTTTGCAAAGTCTCATGGCTTTTATGAGAATCAATTTTAAAAGACTTTTGTTTGATTTTTCCGTTATCCTCCAAACCAAAAGTCATTTTATTAAAATCTGTGGTGTCTATAAATAAAGTCATAAAGTTTATCAGGTTATCAAGTCTTTCAAGTTATAAAGTTTTAATAAGACCGGATATTAACCTGCATATTTCAATAGATAAATTATACATGTTTTCAAAATCTTTTGCTGATATATACCCAAGCTCTTTTGCTATATACAGCATCGAGCGAACCTCACCTGCCGAACCTTTTGCAATATACAAAAATTGTTTAAACTCCTTATTACTATGTCTCTCATAACCTTCTGCGATGTTATTGCCTATGCTAACTGCTGCTCGCTGAATTTGGTCTTTAAAACCACAATCTTTATTGTCCTTCAAGATCGTATAAACTAAAACAGCCAGTTGAGTACTCTTCTGCCATGAAATAATAGTTTCAAAGTTTTCAATCTTCATACCAACTTGATAAACTTGCTTACTTTATAAACTTGATGAACTATTTTGTCCCAATTCTTGTTTTACCACTTCCCTGTCATCCCAGACAATCCTTTTATTTCCCGGTAGAACCAAAAACTGTTCGCTGCCCTTTCCCGTAATTAAAACTAAGTCGCCGGCCTTTGCTGTTGATATGGCGTATCTAATTGCTTCGCGCCTGTCCAAAATTGTCCGAACCTGTAACCCCTTCCTTGATTCTTGATTCTTGATTCCTAATTCTATATCTTTAGCTATTTTTTCCGGGTCGCTGTCATAGACGTCGTCATTGGTAATAATAATTTCGTTCGCGTACTGCGCACTGGCTTGGCCAAACAAAAATCTTTTTTCGCTATCGCGATGTCCTCCGGTAGAGCCAAAAACATGAATAAGTTTTTGGGGAGCCAGAGCAGCGGCGGCTTTAATAGCCGCGGTAAAAGAGGCCGGCTCGCAGCCATAGTCAACAAAAATTTTTATTCCCCGGCTGTTTTCAATTTCTTCCATTCGGCCCGGCACACCCTTAAACCCAGCCAAATATTTTAAGCCCTCGACTAAGCCTACGCCTAAAATATCTCCCGCGGCAGCCGCTAAGGCAGCATTGTCGGCGTTAAAACCCCCGGCCATAGTTAATTTTATGTCCCCGGGATTTATATTAAACATTTTTAAAGAAACTGAGGGTTTATTTCCGCGAAGGCTGACGGCAAATTTTTCCGCCCCGGATAGCTGCAAAAATTCTTCGGCGAATCCTCCGTCTAGGTTTGAACCAAAGATTTTTTTGCCAAAATTATTTTTTACCGCAGACCCGGCTGTGGCAAAAAATAATTTCTTTTTCGCGTTTTTATAATTTTCAAATCCGCCATGAGCTTCCAAATGAGCCTTGCTCAAATTAGTAAGAAGAGCCATATCAAAATTTATTCCCCAGTGGCGATTCTGCGCCAAACCTTCCGAAGTGCACTCTATTATTACGTACTTGCAGCCGTTTTTATAACACTCCTTAAGCTGCTTTTGCATTAACCAGCCGCCCGGCATAGAGAGCCCGTGTTTATTTAGCACATCAACCGCTCCATTGTAAAAATTTACTGTGGTAATATAGCCGCATTTTTTTCCGGCTTGGTTTAAAATATAAGCCAGCATAGCGGCCGTGGTAGACTTGCCAACGCTGCCGGTTATGCCCACCACAATCATTTTTTCCGATGGCCGGCCAAAATGAAAACTTGCGCCTAAGGCCGCCAAGCCATGGTATGCGGGACGCAAAGGTTTAAGCCAGGAAGACGGGATAATTTGTTTGATTATTTTTTTAACCATAACTATATATTATACTAATAGCCAAAAATTTAGAAATCGCTTATAATATTAAAGTATTTTAAAGCAAACTATAGTTTACCTAAAATCGGGTGCTATATGGAAACAAAAATCAACAACCCAACAATTCAAACTAAAATAAAGCAGAAAATTTCAAGCCCTGCGGCATTAAAGTACCAGGAAACTGCCGAAGGCTGGGGAACCACTGCTCTATACGAAGGCTATCGCCTAATTTTTAGCGCCGGCGCAAAACCCGAAGGCCTTTGGCATAAACTTGCCGCGCGTTTTAATAAGCCGCAGCCTCAGGAAACGAAAGGATTAATTACTAATGTTGATGTTTATGATTTGTTTAGCAAAGACGCCAAACGCGCTTGGACCAAAGCCTTAAAGCGCGCAGCCAAACATAAACGGCCACTAGGAGTGGAGGACATATTTTTAAGCCTGTTGGACGAACCAAATGTAAAAAAGATTTTTGTCCGAATGAAAACCAACACTAAAACCGCGGAAACTTTTTTAAGTAATTATTTGCGGCTCTCCCGCCAAACCAGCGATGACGCGGTTAAGCTCCTGCCCTTTGAGGCATTTGCTTTGGCGGTAGACATTCACAGCCCTTCGGTCGGCTGCGTTATGCTTTTGGGCGCGTTGCTTAAATGTACCCCAAAAAATAATATTTTACAGGCTATTTTTTCCAACATCAATTTGAATCTGGAAAAATTAAAAATTCTTTCCGTTTGGACCCTAAACTTAAACTATGAATTCCCAAATAATTCCCCGGCCGGACAATTACTGTACTGCTGCCGCCAGGCCACGGCCCTGGAAGAATCCTTTGGATATTTTTTTGAATTTCCGGCTATTGAACAGGCGGTAAATTTGAGCCATGACTATTATATAGATATGCGCCACAAAAAAGCTCTGCAATACCTTGTTAAAGCCTCACTCACAGCCAAGTCCCTGGACATCAGCATTATAAACGAAAAATTTGTCCAGCTCGCCTCAGGAAAATAATTTGGTTATTAAAATCCCCAAGCTTTCAAAAAGTTTGGGGATTTTTTAATGTCTGATTTTTTTTAATACTTTATAAAGTTTATGCGCCCATTTTTTTTGAATTAAATCATAAGCTCCCGCATAAGTTATCTCTTGCCCGCCAAAGCCCAACTTAAACCTTACAAAACCCGCCAACTGCCCGGAGGAAGTTTCCGTGCCCCAAAAATCATAAAAATTTAGGCCTTGTTTTTTTGCGTCGCCCATTGCCCGCCAATGCATTAAATAAGGAGCCATAACATTTTTATTTTCCTCGGCCGACCCGCCAAACAAAAAGGTGCGAGTTTTGCCCCAGTCCACCATTATGGCCGAAGCCAAAAGTTTGTTTTGATAAATCGCTTTATAAATACGAACCTTAAGGCCGCTTCTGTTTTGCACGGTAAAAAAATCTATAAGATGTTCATAGTAGTCTTTGCCATAAGCCTTATAGCCTTGCCGATTGGCTGTCTCCACAATTAAGCCGGCTGCTTCTTGGGCAAATAAACCGTGGCCGATTGTAATATTAAACTCATCTTTTATTTCCACTTCGTGTTTTTGCGCCAAACGTATGTTATAGCGAGTCTTATGGTGCATTTGCGCGAGCAACTCTTCTTCGGTTTGCGCAAGATTAATTAGCAGCGTTTTTCCCGGCTGAACGTTTGGGGATTTAGTGACCAGTGGATAGTGACTAGTGGATAGTAAAAACTTTGGCTCGATGCGAACAAACAATGTCTCAGGAAATTTTTCTTTGATGTCTTTTTGGAAATTGGAAATTGCCTGCCTGCCGGCCAGGCAGGGAAATTGGAAATTTTCGCCTTCGGCGAAAACGGGTCCATATGGCGCATACAAATAATACTGACCTAAAGGCAGGGGCATTTTTATTAATTGGACTGAGACAATTGGCTTATTGTTTTCATCTAAATACAAATATCTATAAACCTCCCTGCCTAAAGACTGCTGCCAATCACCCCATTCCCAGGATTGCAAAAAACTACCGTTTGGCGAACTGGCCACAAACCGATTATAATCTTCCTTCTGATTATTATTGACTTGAATTAAATTTAAGTTGGACAATTTCTAATTACCTAATTGACCTAATTGCCCTAATCAATATCCAATCTCCAAATGCCTAATTTCTAAAATTGAAACTTCTTAAAATTTAGAAATTAGGTTTTATTTAGGTCAATTAGAATAATTAGAATAATTAGAATAATTTTTAAAGATTACTTTCCAAGTAATTTCAAAGCTTGTTTTATTTGCTCCCCTTGGCTGGCGGAAGCATCAATTTTATTTATCACCTCGCGCACTTCTCGATTGTTATAACCTAAGGCCAGCAGAGCATCAAAAACCTCGCTGCTGCCCGCAGCCCCCTCGCCGCCTCCTAAGACCTTATCTTTCAATTCCACAATTATTTTCTCTGCGGTTTTGGTGCCAATGCCGGAAATGCGCTTAAACATTCCCGCGTCCTGGTTGGCAATTGCCTGGCGAACCGCATCTACTCTGGCGGCGGACAAAATTGCTAAAGCAACTTTTGGACCCACTCCGGAAACCGTTATTAACATTTCAAAAAATTGTAAGGTTGAAAAATCAGGCAAGCCATAAAGCGACTGCCCGTCTTCCGAAACTTTGTGGTAGATATATACCGCAACCTCGGAACCCGTTTTTGCTTCCAAAGTCTCAGGAGTTACAAAAACTTTATAACCAATACCATTATTTTCTAAAATTAAAAAGCTTGTACTTTTTTCCAAAACCTTTCCTTTTAAGTAAGCAATCATTTTTGTTCTTTAATTAACTTAATTCTACCAATTCCCCGGGTGTTTGACAAAAAGACCTGTTGTAAGTATTATTTGTTTACTCTATTATAAAGAGTTTAAAAGGCTCCATTGCCCGTCAGCGGGTAAAATATTCTGGGCGCAAAGACCCTAACAACACGGCATCGAAAGATGCCCAAAGCCCAATGGACGTTTAAGAGCCTTTTCGTCCAAGCAATCATAGTTTGCAATATAATAAAGAGGAATCTCTAAACTTTGATGGGAGACGATTTTGGCAAAGCCTGCCAGGGCTAGCCAAAAACAATTGGCCTTGCCGCGTTCGGCCATTGATTCGTCCTTCCGTCAGCGGGTGGTGTGGAAGCTGTGCCATTCTCCTCTCTTTTGGCAAGCCTAAGCGCATTTGCGCACCGCCACCCGTTACCCTCTTGCAGGATTTCACCACCTGCAAGGACTAGACCAATAAAGCCTGGTCTTCTCCCACGGGCCGACCCACCTCCTCCGGGCGGCCCTCTTTTTTTTGTCTAAAATTGGTGTTAAACTTAATATACTTTTATATGAATAAATTTCGTCTTACTTCAAAATTTGCTCCGGCTGGCGACCAACCCAAGGCCATTGACGGCTTGCTTAAAAGCTTAAAAGCCAAAAACCGCTTCCAAACCCTGCTTGGGGTTACCGGCAGCGGCAAAACTTTTACTATGGCCAATATTATAGAGAAAATAAATAAGCCCACGCTGATTATTTCCCATAATAAAACTTTGGCCGCGCAACTGGCCGCGGAATTTCAGGAATTTTTCCCGGACAACGCGGTGCATTATTTTGTTTCCTACTATGACTACTACCAGCCCGAAGCCTATATTCCAAGAAGCGATACTTACATAGAAAAAGAAACTCAAATTAATGAAGAAATTGACCGTCTGCGCAATGCCGCCACCCAAAGCCTGCTCTCGCGCAAAGACGTGCTTATTGTCGCTTCCGTCTCCTGCATTTACGGCTTAGGCGATCCGGCCAACTATTTAGATTTAGCCTTAGACGTTAAACAGGGAGAAAAAATTAAACGCGACAAATTGCTTAGAAGGCTAACGGATTTGCAATATCACCGCAACGACACCGAACTGGTGCGAGGAACTTTTCGCAGCCACGGCGATGTGGTGGAAATAATCCTTTCTTCCGAAGACACCATTATTAGAATGGATTTTTTTGGCGACACTTTGGAAAAAATTGAAAGGCTGGAAGCGGTTTCCGGCCATAAGATTGAAGACTTAACCGAATTTACAATTTTTCCGGCTAAACATTTTGTAACTCCGGAAGACCGGCTAAAATTAGCAGTCGACGATATTAGAACAGAACTAGCCGAGCGGACTAAAGAACTAAAAGGCGCCGGGAAAATTTTGGAAGCGGCCAGGATTGAGCAAAGAACCAATTTTGATTTGGAAATGTTAAGCAACACCGGCTTTGTTTCGGGCATTGAAAACTATTCCCGGGTTATTGAAGGCCGGCCGGCCGGCAGTCCGCCCTCCACATTAATAGATTACTTCCCGGACGACTTTTTGCTATTTATAGACGAATCTCACCAAACAATCCCGCAAATCGGAGCTATGTATGAAGGCGACCGGTCGCGCAAAACCACGTTGATTGACTACGGTTTTCGCCTCCCTTCGGCATTAGATAACCGCCCACTTAAGTTCCCCGAATTTTTGGAAAAAATTGATCAAACAGTATTTGTCTCTGCCACCCCTGGCAAATGGGAAATCCAGCAATGTTTGGAGCAAGATAAAAGTAGTAAGCCCATTTATGGGCAATCGGGAAAGGCCGATAAATCGGCAAACTACCCTTCTATTGTTGAACAGTTAATAAGGCCTACCGGACTGCTGGATCCGACCATTGAAATAAAGCCCATTAAAAACCAAGTGGACGATTTAATGGAACGCATTAAAGCCACTACCAAAAAAGGCCAGCGCGTGCTGGTAGCCACTCTTACCAAGCGCATGTCTGAAGAGCTTACCGAATACTTAAAGGAAGACGGCATAAAAGTGCAGTATTTACATTCCGACGTGGACACTTTTGACCGCTTGGAAATTTTGCGTGACCTCAGGCTTGGGGTTTTTGATGTGTTAGTTGGCATAAACTTGCTGCGCGAAGGCTTGGACTTGCCGGAGGTTTCTTTAGTTGCCATACTCGACGCGGACAAAGAAGGCTTTTTGCGTTCGGAAACATTTTTTATGCAAATGATGGGACGCGCTGCCCGCCACGTGGAAGGCCATGTGGTTATGTACGCCGATCGCATCACCGGCTCAATGAAAGCAGCTATAGACGAAACCACCCGCCGCCGCAAAGTTCAGGAAGATTACAACAAAGAGCACGGCATTACTCCAAAAACAATTATTAAGGCTATTCGCGACTCCCGCCTGGCCGGACAAAAAGTGGCAGAGGAAGATGAAGAGATGCGCAAAGTTGACCCGACTAAAATGACCGGGGAAGAAATTAAATTTTATTTGGACGAGCTAAATGAGCAAATGGATTTAGCCGCACAAAATTTGGAATTTGAACTTGCCGCCCGCTTGCGGGATAAAATCGAAGAAATAAAAAAAGTAAAAAAACTTCAAAATAAAAAATAAAAAAACAGCTCCACTAATGGAGCTGTTTTTTTATAGCTTCTTCATAAGGCATGGCCGCGTTCCAGGCAAACTCATATAAAGTGGCAATTGCCTGTCTTACCTCGCGACTAGTTATCACGACCGCAAATATTTGTGGATGAAAAGAAAAGAAAACTACGCTATCGTTAAAAAAAGCGTTATCGGTCAAAAAACCGACACCTGTTGAAATAAACCGAATTTCATAATCCTTACCAACTTTTGCCTTCTTCGCATAGGCAATATCATCAGGTGATAAAGTAAGTAAATCGCGAATTTTAAAACTGTGTTTGGCGGCCCGATCAACAAATGCATTTAGGCCTTCGGGGTCATAAAACAAAGCTTCCTTCACCGTGCCAAAAAAAGAAACGCTGTCGGCATTGTAAATCTGATTATAAACTTCCTTAATGCCCTCTTTACCTTCAAATAATTTAACTTGGGGTTTTTCTTTTTTTGAATTGTGCAGCGCCTGTAAGTTTGGTAAAAACCTTTTTAAAAGTTCCTGTTTTTTATATAACTCCCCGGATAATTTTTCCGGCCCTTCGGCGGTAAATAAACTCACCTTAGCCGGCACCTGAGAAACTAGCCCGCGGTTTTTTAAACCATCCAAAACCAAATAACAGGTCGGACGCTTTATTCCAGCCTTTGATGAAATTGCGCCAACATCTGCAGTACCAAGCTCTAACAAAGCCAAATATACAGCGGACTCCTTTTCTTCAAGGCCAATTTTATTTAAAACCTCAATAATTTCCATACATTAAGTTTATATCATTTTGAACATTTTGTCAATAATTCTGACAAATATTTAAAATCATAAATTTTACTTTTATTTAAAAGCTTTTTTATTATTTAATTTGTCATAACTATTGTCATATTTATAAATATATGGTATAGTATTTTGTTAAAACAAAAAGTCCAGAGAGCCCACGGGACAATAAACTTGGGGTGATACTCCGGCGGGAGTTGTTAAATACGCAGAAAATCTTGAGGAGGACCTTAACAAATGAATACCGCAACCATCGCTGACTTCGTGAACGAAAATGGAGTACGCGCCATTGTGCGCCGGCACGCCACCTATAACAAGCCGAGCCTGCCGGTAGACAACAATACAATGTGCGCGCTAATCTATTCGCGGGCCATAGATTCCAACCTTCTCGGCCTCAACGCCGAAGGCTCGGCAATGATGTTTCGCCAAGGCGAGCTTCTTGCCGAAATGGGGGTCCGTCCGGCCAAAATCATCACCGGAATCGACCTGCGCAACTATGAAGGCGGACTGCAAACGGCAGCAGGAGTCAAAAAAATTTGCGACTACCCCCTGTCTGTGCTCCGATCCCCAGCCGTCACCTACCCCTACTACGACGCCACAAAGGTGGTGCCTGCATGGGAACAGTTTGGTGACTTCGCGGCCCACGCCTATTTGGCTGACAGCCCGGAGTTGCAAGGTCTGTGGACTGAGACCGCCGATGTGTTTGATGATCGAATTCATTCCGCAATCAACAACATCGGACGCTTTCACCTGTCAGGCCCCGTGCTGTTTGACCTCAACTTCGAACAGCTCGTGCTCCTGCACTACATGGATGTCAAAGGGTTTGCGCGCAAGCACATCCCTTACGACCCCTCGGCCTGGGTTCCAAAAAACGGCGGCGGCATTATTTACGCCCCAAACGGCGTTGTTGCGGAATTCAACCCGGACTTCACGCTTGTGTAGCCCGGCGCACTCAGGGGGGAGGCCAAAAACCTCTCCCCACCACACTATTTCTTTTAATTAATTTTAATATATAATAATTATAAAGCCACAAAAAATAACAATATGGAAACTTTAAATTTTGAAAAACAAGAAAATAAGCGGGGAACAAATGTTCAAATCCATAATTACTGGATCCGCCATTCACAAAAAGCCAGCGGCGAAGTTTTTAATAGTGCCGGCAACGCCATTTCTACATCAAGCCTTTCGCCTGAGGGCGTAAAGAGAGCGGTAACAAGAGGTATGAATATTAAAGCCAGTAAGGATGGCGCTAAGGGATATACAAGCACTTCACCCAGAACCCAAGAAACTTTTGACGGCCTAATGCAGGGTACCAAGAGAATAATCCATTTGCGCCAATTAAAGAAAAAGTTAGGGTCAGAGAGGCCTTGCTTTCTCCTTCAGGCACTAAGGAATGGATGGCGGAATATGATGCTAAGTGGAGTGCAAACAAAAAAATAATTCTTATGGAAGGAATAAAAGAGGGCAAATACCCGGATACAGAATTCGCAAAACTAACTTCCGACCAACAAGAAGAAATAGCCGAAGCGGCGGAAGAGCCTGTAATAAGAGAGTGGATAGATAACCCCGACAGCACATTGGCCAAAAAATTTCCTCCTAAAATTCAAGCCGCAAAATTTGCAAACTTATTTAATCAGCGGCACGAACGAATAGCGCAAAAGCTAAATCCAAATTCGGAAATTGATTTGTTTAACACAACACATAAAACAGCAACGGAACCGTTTCTTGCTTCCGGTGTGCTAATAAGAGAAAAAGATAACCAAAGAATCACCAAGCTTTCTGATATTGAAGGAAGTTTAAAGATTCTTGACCAATGGGAAAGCATTACCAAGACCGATGAGCAAGGCAATCCTATTACTGTTATTAAAATTCGCGGAGAAAATTATAAAATTGACCAGGAAATATATAATCAGCTCTTGGCAAAAAACAATAAATAATACTGTAACAATTATGAAGCTCATACTCAAAGGACTTGGAGCCAGCGCTGGCTCCGCAAAAGGCATCGCAAGAATTCTGCTTCCATCGGAAAATTTGACTAAACTTGAGGAAGGAGAAATTTTGATAACAACCTTAACAGACCCAACAATGGCAAATGCCATGGTTAAAGCTTTGGCAATAGTTACAGATATTGGGGGTATAACCTCCCACCCTGCCATCCTTAGCCGTGAAATGGGTATTCCTTGCGTAGTAAATACCAAAGAAGCTACTAAAATTATTAAGACCGGAATGAAAATTTTAGTTGACGGGGAAAAAGGAGAAATATATGAACTGGATTAAAGATGCTTCAAAAGCTATTTATTCAATCAGCGCGGGACAAACGATAGATGGGTTTCAACCATTAGATTTTTTTCATTTTTTCCCGCAATGGTATGACCTGTGGATTAAAAGAAATCTTGTTGCCTTGCGCAAAATAGGTGCTCTGAAAAAATCTTATAAGGACTTAGAGCAGTTACTTCCACCGCCATCAAACTTAAGGGCTTTGCTACAAAAAACAATACCAGCCTATCTGGGCATGGACCATAACTCAAAGGCCGACCTTAAAGATTTTACTAATTTTATTGCAAGGATGCTTATGGAAAGCTGTCCCACAGACCCATTTGGCTTATTATCAACACCACTTCACACCCCGGAACAAATTAACGAAATGGTAAACAATATATTATGGGAACCGGGCACAAAGGAAATAGCAAGAACAAATGGACAGCTTATTACTGTTGCTGGATCACTGGTTCATGGGCTATATAATGATGTTGTTACCGACTTAGGATGGGATGCCTACGGACCTTACGAAGATACTCAGTTTGGTGATGAAAAATACTCATTTTTAATAAGACATTTTCCAAACCTCCAGCCAAGCGAACTATGGCCAGAGTCTTATTTGGCATCGGTAAAGGAAATTAAAATTTTTCAATTGTTTAAAGGCGTTAAATGGCGCATAAATTGTGTTGGATGCCACACGACTTTAGAATATGGCAATCCAATCGAAGGGCTTAAATGGTGTTCTGTAGTTGCTGATGGAAAAACTTTAACTGTGGAAGAAATAAAAAAAATAATAGCAGAACTTGGAACTAAAGCAGAAAATATTTATAAAAATATAAGGAGTAAAAGCTTTGAAGAATTGAAGCGCATGGTTATGCTGCAAGAATCTTACCAATTGGAAAAAATATACACCGAAGCTGGCATGGACTGGCGCCCCACAGAAGAGATGATAAGCAGAATAGTAAACAAAGACCTAATGAAAAACGTCATTCCTCATGGAGTATTTATGACTAATCTTGAAGAATTCGAAAAGACTTTTGGATTTGATATTTTTGAAAAAGAAGTTCTTAACGAAAATAGTTAAGATTAATGCCTCAGCGACTAATACGTGTCAAGACATAGGGGGCTTGACATAAGCCCTAATTTTAAGTAATATTTTTACGTAAAATCCGCTTACTACTGGTAGCGGATTTTTCAAATGCCATCAAAAATAGGAGGATCCTTTAAATGAGGGTCAGATTCGTTCTTTTCTTTTTCGCGCTCGCAGCTCTTCCCGGCTATGCCCAGGAAGACCACAGCCGGGACCAAACCAGCTTCTCAACCGAAGGTATTTACTCGCAGCCATATAAGCGCGCAAGTTTCACTGCCGGGTGGAAGAACTGGGTACTCACTCCGGGCTACGCTTCTTCTGAGGACAGACGCTTTGGCTTTGCCCTGGCCGGTTATCGCTTTGAGCGAAAGATCGAGCACGGCAACGGCGAAGTTTTTTTCGAGCCCCACGCTGGACTGGCTCACGGCCACCAGCTCGGCAACACCGCCGTCTTCGGCGCTAGGCTGGAGTTGGAAACGCACAAGTGGATACTTGCTTCCTGGATTGATAGTTACCGGGGGAAGGTCAACTTCACCACGTGCGAGCCGTTGGCCGAAGCCTCGCGTCACATCGGCCGCGGCTTCTTCTTTGGCGCAACAGCCAGTTGCTACATGGGTCCGGCCAATGAAGCGGCGGCCGAACGCGAGCACGGACTCCGGCACGAGACCATTCCCGCGATTGAACGAGGGGTTTACGTCGGTCCTATGGCCAGCTGGCGCAACAGCCTGTTTTTAATAGGCACGGCCTACGAAATCGGTAAGCGCGGCGATAAGTATCTTAGCGGATACCTTAGCATCATCTGGCACTAACCCTCACTCAAACAACAGTCCCGCTCTTTGTGCCAAAGAGCGGGACTTGTCATTTTTCTTAATAAATGGTAGAATATCCAAGTCGCTACAAAGGTTGTCTATGTCGCAGTAGATTAATTGTTGTGGCTTAAATTTTATACACTAAATCGTAAATTAACTATACTATGCCAAATATCAAATCCGCGGCTAAAGCCATGAGACAGTCCATCCGCCGCAGAGTTCGCAATATTAAAACTAAAGATAAATTCAAAGACGCTGTTAAAGAAGTAAAAAAGCTGATTGCCGAAGGCAAGAAAAACGAAGCCATTGAAGCTATGAAAAACGCCATGTCTACCTTAGACAAGGCTGCCAAAAACAGAGTTATTCATAAGAACACCGCTTCCCGCAAAAAATCCCGCCTTACCAAAGCCATTGGTAAAATAAAGTAGAATTTTAAAAATCCCGCCCTTTCTTCGAAAGAGCGGGATTTTTTATCCTAAGAACAAACCGGCAATAAAATGAATTAGGAAACTGACAAAAATTTCAATTTTTTTTATTATTTTTTCCATTTTTTGTTTAAAAAAATAGGGCTTCTTAAAAAGAAGTCGCTAACTATTAATTTATATCAGTATAGCAAAAAAATATTTTTATTTACAGCTCGGAAACAACTATGCAAAGATAAGCGATATATACTATACTTAACCTAAGCTAACAAATAATGAAACCAACATGAACAACCTAAACAAAAAGTATGTGTATGCCGCAATCGCGGTAGTTGTAGTAGTCGCAATTGGCATTGGCGTATATTTCCAAATGGCCGGCAATAAAAACAAACCGGGCAACGGGGATGGCCTGAGCCAAAATGGCTTAGAAAGTTTGGAACCTGGAACCGGCGCCCCACTGCCGGACAACGCTTCCACCACCGGAGGAACCGGCACCAAAAAACTTTCTTATGGCGACGCCATAAAAGCCTACCCTTACCGTTTCCAGTTTGTAAACTGCAGCGCCAACCCGGGCACTATGTCAGTTAAGAAAAATTCTCCGGTTATGTTAGACAACCGCGACAAAACCGCTCACACCATTAAAGTAAGCGGCCAAAGCATTAGAATCGCTCCTTACGATTACCAAATCCTTTATGCCAGAACAGAAGGCATTTCGGTTATGACCTGTGATGGCGGCGGCAGCGCCAGGTTGAATGTAGAAAAGTAACAATTTAAAAACCGTCCCGCCCTTTCGTTATAAAAGGCGGGACGGTTTTTTTTACTATGTGTGATCTTAACCATTGCACCCGCCTGAGGCGGATCCGAGGAACCTTTATTTATTGGTTATTAAATTTACCACCAACTTAACCATAACATCTTTATCCGCGGGCTTGCTTTCCGCTACCAGCAGGACTAAGGCCGCCAAGGCATTATCATTTATTTTTCGCTCTCCGGTTTTGCTGCTAAATAATGCGTTGTTTTGAATTAAATAGAGCATAAAAATAAGCGAACCAATTCTTTTATTGCCGTCGGCAAACGGATGATCTTTAACCAAAAAATATAATAGATGGGCGGCTTTTTCTTCCAGGGAAGAATATAACTGTTTGCTGCCGAAAGTCTGGTTTATGCTGCCTAAAACCGCTTTAAATTTTTCTCCGGATTCCTGGCCAAATAAATCTCCGGCCTCTTTTTTTACTACTAAGCGCTTTTTAAAAATTGCAATGCTCTTTTTTAAATCTTCATAAGCAAGTTCTACCGGCGCGCGCCTGCTTACGCCTTCAATTGCCAGTTCGCCTTTGTCATATTTATTCAGCAGCGCCCAAGTGCCGGAATAGTCGGTAATTATTTTAAGCAAATCTTTTTCGTAACCCTCCGCGCGCCGGCTTTCAAGAACATTTCTAAACAGCTTGGCGGTATCTTGCAACTCCTTCATTTTTAAGTCATGCTCTTCCTTTAGCCGTTTTTCATTTACCGCATAACCTTTAACCAAATAATCCTTTAATCGTTGTGTTGCCCAAATCCTGAACTGAGTTCCGCGCTTAGAATTAACTCTATATCCGATAGATATAATCATATCCAAATTATAATACGTAGTTGGCTTATTTAAGCCAATGCTTGTTTTTTGAGTATTGGCTTGTTTAAGAGAAGTTTTTTCTCTTATTAACTCTTTTTCCGCATATATATTGCGTATATGAGCCCCAATTGTTTTTTCGTCTTTTGCAAACAGCTCAGCCATTTGAGCAGTATTTAACCAAACCGTCTCCCCGTCCATTTGCACTTTTAATTGAGGCCCTTCTTCTGCTTTGTAAATTATTATCTCTCCGTTTTTTGTTTCTTCCATAATTCTTAAGTCCTAATTCTTAATTCACAATTTTGTCGCTTCCATCTCTCCCCAATTGTCACCCACCTTCGCCTCCACCGTAATTGGCACAGAAAGTTTAATGGCACTTTCCATCAGCGGAATTAATTGCTTGACCCAATAATCAACCTTGTCTTCTTTAACTTCAAAAACCAATTCATCGTGCACCTGCAACAACATTTTTATTTCCGAATTTCCTGATTTCTCAATTTCTTTAAAAATATTTATCATCGCCACCTTAATTACATCTGCAGCCAAAGACTGAATAGGAAAATTTACCGCCGCCCGTTCAGCTGCCGCGCGAATGAAAAATTGGGAGGAACGAATTTCCGGGAACCTGCGGATGCGGCCAAGTTCATTTTTTACAAAAGCTTCTTCGTTAACCTGCAATTTCACTTGTTCAATATAACTTTCCACGGCCGGATAAGCGGCAAAATATTTTGCAATGAATTGCTTGGCCTCAACGCGGGACACTTCGCCAATGCGGGCAGACAGCCCAAAGCTCGACAGGCCGTATAAAATTCCAAAGTTTATGGTTTTGGCGTCCCGCCTCATATCTTTAGTTACCTGGTCTTTGCTCACGCCAAAAATTTCCATGGCGGTTTTAGTGTGGATGTCTTCACCTCGCTTGAACACGTCCAGCATTTTTTTGTCGCCAGCCAAGTGTGCCACAATTCTCAGTTCTATCTGGCTATAATCGATAGATAGTAATTTGTATCCTTTTTCCGCCACAAAGGCCTGGCGTATTTTACTGCCAGCGCCTTCGCCGCGCACCGGGATATTTTGCAAATTCGGGTCAGTGGAAGACAGCCTCCCGGTGGCGGCAATAGTCTGGTTATAATTGGTATGCAGCCGCCCGGTTTTTTTATTTACCAATTCCGGCAAAGCCAACAAATAAGTTGATTGTAGCTTGGCCAATTCCCGATACTGCATAATTTTTGGAATTACTGGGTGCTGGCCCATCATTTTTTCCAGCTCTCCCGCTGCGGTAGATAGTCCGGTTTTAGTTTTGCGATTTTCAATCGGCTCTAACTTTAATTTATCAAACAAAATTTCTTTTAACTGTTTGGGGGAATTAATATTAAATTCCTGGCCGCATAACTTATAAATATCGCTCTCGGCCTGTTTTAAATCTATTTCTACTTCCCCGGAAAGCCGGTTTAAAAATTTTACATCCAGCTTGATGCCGTTTTTTTCCATGCCGCCCAAAACTTCCGCCAAAGGCATTTCAATGTCGTCAAAAATTTTCAGCAAACCTTCGGCTTTAACCTTAGGTTCAAAAAGCTCTTTTAGCCTTAAAGTCATATCCACATCTTCACAGCAATACCAGCTCACCTTAGCCGGATCTACCTGATCCATAGTAATCTGCTTTTTCCCTTTGCCAATTAGGTCGTCTATGGGCTGCATTTGATAGCCCAGCTCATTAAATGCTAATGCATCTAAATTGTGCTGGCGTGTGGCAGAATTAAGCAAATAAGAGGCTATCATAGTATCAAAGCTTATAGCTCCCAGCTTATAACCATTTGCCTGCAGGACTTCCAGGTCAAACTTGATGTTGTGGCCGATTTTTTTAATTTTTTCATTGGCCAACAAATCTTTAAGCTCCTGGCTTGCTCCGGCCAATTTAGCCGGAACATAAAAAGCCCTTCCCGGGAGGGCGCACAAGCCCACTCCTACTAATTCAGATTGCCACGGATCAAGACCTGTTGTTTCGGTGTCTACGCACAACTCTTTGGCCTTAGATAATTCTTTTAGCATATCACCTAACTTGCTTTCGGTATCAACAAAAATATAATCTTGCTTTCCTATATCTGACAATACCACATCGGTCTGAATATCTTCTTTGTTTTGTTTCTTACTCTCTGATTCTCCGATACTCTGACTCTCTGTCTTCGGCAGCTTATTTATTAAACTTCGAAACTCTAAAGTTTGAAATAATTTTACTGTGGTTTGCAAATGTGAACTGTCTAAATCGTATTGCGGCAAATTTATTTCCACGGGCACGGCGCAATCAATCTTGGACAATTGATGCGACATAATTGCCTGCTCTTCCTGGGTTTTCAACAATTCCAAAACCCGGGCCTTAATTTTACCTTCGGCCTTTCCGGATTTTATTTCCTTGTATAAATTCTCAAAACTGCCGAAATCTTTAATCAGTCCGGCCGCGGTTTTCTCGCCGATTCCAGTTACTCCGGGAATATTGTCGCTCGGATCGCCGCGCAAAGCTTTATAGTCCACCATCTGTTCCGGAGCCAAGCCATAGCGCTCGCGCACGGCGCGCGCATCATAAATCACCGTGTCGGTAATTCCTTTGCGCATAGTATAAACGCGAATTTTATGGTTAACCAATTGTAAGGTGTCTAAATCTCCGGTAACAATAATTACTTCCGCTTCCGGATCATCTTTATGGATTTTTACAGCCAAAGTTCCAAGCAGGTCATCTGCCTCAAAACCTTCCTTCTCGTAAATGGAAATATTTAAACCTCTTACAACTTCTTTTACCCGGGGGATCTGATCATATAGTTCCTGGTCGGTTTTTACCCTGGTCCCTTTATATTCTTTATATTGCAAATGCCGAAAAGTCGGCCCCTTAAGGTCAAAGGTGCAGGCAATATGGGTCGGCTTAATGTCCTTAATAGCGCGCAATAAAATTGTGGTAAAACCATAAACAGCATTGGTTTGTTCGCCGCTTTTTGTATTTAACACCGGAATGGCATGATAACCGCGATGGATTAATGCATTGCCATCCACCAGCATATATCTAGGGGTTTTTGGAGTAGTCATATCTAATATTATACTTAAGTTTACTTAAAAACAGAAGCATAAAAAAATACCCCGTCCCGATAAAATGGGACAGGGTATTTTAATATATTATTATCGAATTGGGGCAAGAGGTGTTTTATGCAACAGCCCTTCAGAAGTGCCGCTGGCGTTTTTATCTTCCGGCTTCCATTCCGGAACAATACACTGCTGGGGCAAACAAGCCAGCGTGCCGTCTTCCTTCTTCACGCACAAGGAAGGTTTGGTGCTTGGCGTTGAGCTCGCAACCTGGCCTTGCACCTGCGTTTGCGGGCACAAAATCGGCTTGCGGTCATTCTTTCCAGGCTTTTGTGCTTTGTCTGTTTTAATTTCCACTCTGGCCAGTTTAACTTTTTGGCCGGCTGAATCAGTAAACCAAAGAGTCGCCCGGTAAACCCTATTAGGTTTTAAAATATAACCGGTTTCGACTGTGCCGGAAGCAGTAATATTGCTTTGCACGGCATAGCTGCCAATCGACAAAACCGCGGGACCGGTTAAGTTAGCGACTTCGTAACTTAATTTATAATCCCAACGCCCTAAAGTAGCGTCAAAATTAACCGGCTTAGCAATTAAATAACCGGTTGGCTCTGCGGCTTCCAAAGCTGCGTCGTCAATAACCGGCTGGGTTACCGACTCTCCCAAAACTCTGGACACAACTATATGTGTTGCTGGTAAACTCGAATTGTCCATGGCAATTTCCGGCGATGCTATAGCAGCAATGCCTGCGGTTGCGCTGGCGGCAAACAAAACAAAAGCCAGGGCAACAGCGGAGTTTATAGGGGCATTAATTATATTGCTTAGCCACGACCCGCCGCCTTTAGGCGAGCCGGAAGGACTGTCCTGACTTGCGGCCACAGCCATTCTTTTTGGCTTGTGGTATGTGTAAGGATTCATTTTTTCTTCCTTGGGCGCAAATTTAGAAAATTTCGCGTATAGCTATAACGCAAAATCAAACCTGGCCTAATTAATTTTTATTTTTGCCTGCCCCGTAGTAAATGTTTTTATAACATTGCACGCGGGCAAGATAGTAACCTTTTTGTTTCTACCCCGAAATAAAATCACATTTGAATTTTACTACCGGGGTTTCAATCTATTGTACTATTTTGGCACAACAGATAATTTTTAATCGACTAAATATATTATAGCAGAAATTTTAGCTCTTGTCAAAATAAAATCATTTTTTTATTTCCTGTTATAATTAAATGGTAATGAAAAATCCTGAAACAAAAATTTCTACTCCCCCATTGGCCTATTTATTGTTTGCTTTGGTTCCGCTGCTTATTATTAGACTGGTTCTACTTGCTAAAGGACCTGTCGGTTTGTTTGGTTACGACTACGGTTTCTACCTTTTTGCCGCAACTCATTTAAACCCACTCTCAGCTTCCGGTTGGCTGGTAGCTCTTTGGGGAGGCTATAGCAATCCGTTATTTTATGCAGCCAAATTGTTTTTTATTCCTCCCAACATCCTAATTAATGAATTTTATTTATTTTTTTCCCCGCTGTTGGCTTTAAGTTTCTATTGGCTATTCGGCAATAATAAAAAATCCGCATTATTTGCTGTGCTGCTATGTGCCGGCTCTCTCATCCAAACCGAAAGCTATTCTATGTTTTTGTGGAAAAGCTGGGCGGCGATGCCGTTTTTGCTTTTAGCAATAAAATTTTATCAGGAAAAAAAATGGAACGGTCTAATTTTTAGCGCTTTAGCAGTTGCTTTAACTCACCGGACAACTTTAATAGTCCTGCTCTTGTCTTTGGCGGCATCCTATCTCACTGAACAAATTTTAGATAAAAAATACCGGAAAATTACACTACCTTTAGCTGCCGGACTCGCGTTAACCTTAGCGGTTATTTTTATTCCGCATTTAAAATCGGTGGTTGGTGAATTGCTGCAGAATAAGAATGACAGCGTCCGCACCGGGTTATTTTTGGACGGGCAAAATCTTTTTTTGTTATTCTGGCCCTACTTGCTTCTGGCTCTTCCGGGAATTTATTTAAGTTTTAAAAAAAGAGGGTCTTTAACTGCGACGGTCTTTTCGCTAGTTTGTCTGGCTTGGTTTTTACTGAAGCTGCCTTTTTACCGAAGATTTTTAATTTATTTGGATTTGTCGCTTATTTATTATGGCGCATATTTTTTGGGACAAATCGATTACAAACACTGGGGCAAAAAACTGGGCATTGCCTTGGTTCTTTTGTTTTTGTTTTACTTAAATTTTCAATTTACCGCCGCCAAACAGCCTTTAATTAGCCGAGCTGAGATTGAGGAAATTAAAAATTTTAATCAGCCTGGCGCTTTTATTTTAGCAACTTCAGCGGACGACGCTCCGTGGCTGTTAGGCTTTAGCAACAATGCCCGTTTAGGCGCCCCTGGTTTGCTGGAAGACCCTAATTCTTACGAAGACTGGCAAAACTTTTGGCAAGGACAAAATGAAATTCAATTTATTTCCCATTACCCGCGGCCGTTATTTTTTTACCAGCGCAGCTACCGCTTACAAAGCCAATTTTTGCAACAATGCCTAATACCTGTTTCTGAAAATTTCTTTCGCTACAACTACAAATGTTCCGACTAAAAAATCCCGTTCCGATTTCTCGGAACGGGATTTTTTTATTTTAGTTACTTTACAACAATTTGAACGTTCGGCGTTAAATCACCAAAATATTTCGCCCCAGCGGAAGTATTTTGTAGCATTTGCCACTGGAAATTATAAGTCCCTGCTACTGTGGGAACTTTAACGTGAAATGCAAAAGTTACCGTCTCTCCAGGCAAAATATCTTTGTAAAGAGTTAAAGCATTTCCTTCCCAAGTTTTATTCCCGGTTGGATTTTGAGAACCAATTTGAAACTGATAGTTACTAAGGCTGTTAGTCCAGGTTTGAGTGCTGGTATTTTTAAATATTATTACGGCATCCAAATAAGATCCGGCGGCCACAGTAGAAGGAACACTTTGAGATACAAAACTTGCGGACAAAGCAACGGTCGGCGTCGGTACCGTAGCTATTACTGTTGCAATATAGTAATTGCTAGACGATCCGCCTTTGCCATCACTGGCAAAAATTCTGACAATATACGTCCCGGCAGAGGCCCAAACGTGAGATGTTTCCAATGTTGTGCCGGCAAGTCCGGTTTGCGTAGTAGTAGCTGAGCCATCGCCCCAAACTATGTTATAAGTAAGCTGGTCCTGATCGGCATCGTTGGCGACAAATTGTATCTTTTGCGAAACGCCAGGCTGCAAAGCGGTTCCCAAACCAAAAGGAATGCTCGGAGCGGACGGAGCATGATTAACGGATGTGTTTGAAAAATAAATTAACTGCCCGGCGACTGGAGAAGGAATATTTATAGCCACGCCTGTATTATATTTATAAGCGGCTACTTTTAAAATCCCTAATAAGTTTTGTCCGCTAATGTTTAAAGATGAGGCGCTGGCCGCTATGTCAGCATAAATCTCAATCACCTTTTTAGAACCGGCGGCAATAACCAATGGGCTGCCTGGCGTAAATGTATAGATGCCATTGCTGGTAACATAAGATTGAACAGAACCTAATGGGTAACCTGTAAGCCCATCCCTTAAATATAGGCCGCTAAAACTATCACCGATGACATTTCTTGTCATATAAACAGTTATAGTGTTAATCGCAACGTCTCCTGCGACGCTGGCTGTTAAATCAAACGAACCAATTTTTTGCTTGCCCAAACCAGGTGTTACTGTCAATGAGTATGCTAAAGAGCTTGCCTTAATACTAAAGCCACTGTCTGCTGCGGCGCTGTCAGTTATAATTAACTGCCCTGTCAATCCCAAACCATCAGGCAAAGCTCTGCCACTGGCGGTCAGCGTTCCTGAAATTTTATTAATTGCTATAAGTATTGCGTTGTTAACATTAGCGCTTGTTGTTGCGTCAGCGTAAGCGTCAACAATTATTTGGCCGCCTGCCGGAATCTTTAAGCCCGAAGCTGAGGGGCTAAAATAGTAATTTTGTCCGGCAATAGGAGCCGCCACTGTCGCTCCAACTTGGGTAGAACCAACCATCATTTTCAAATTTTGAAATTTTTCTATCCCTGCTTGAGCAAAGAAACCAATATATGAGACATTAACTTCCCCGCTGGTTCCGCTGCTAATTACAAATGAGGCAATTTTCTGATTTGTTTGCCCTGGGATAACTATTATCGGCGATGCCACTGCGTTGTTTAAGGAAATTGCGACATCGATTGGCTTAGCGCTAACCGGACACTTGCCCAAGATCTGGTCTAAAGCAGTACTGCAATTTGGATCCCTAAATGGAACCACGCCGCCTTGAGGAAGCGCGTCTTCAGACGAATTAGAATTTACAATATTCCCTAAATTCCAACCCCAAGAATTAAACACGGCCAAAGAAGGAATGCCATAAATCACACCATTGCCAACCAAAAACACAGTGCCTGATTTATTTATTAACTGCCCCACCCTGGGCGAACCAGTTTGCCCAGCTGATGAAGTAATAATAATTGTTTTGCTTATTGGGTTGTTTAAACCGTTAACTTGGCCGGGATAGCTATATCCATATGTATTTGGATACCAATAGCCAATTCCGAGGGCCTGGAGTTGAAAAGTTGTGTTTGGCGCGGTGCTTAATATGTCGGCTTTGAATTTCAAATATCTTACGGCGTTAACAGAAATAACTAAAGGCGAAGTAAAAATCACATTATACCCATAAGTTACACTTGGTGAAACCACGGTATCTTTTTTTCCGATAATGTTACCATATTCGTCGGTAACCCAATAGTTGCCAAGACTTTTTAACGCATCTGCCGAAGCTGAGCTGAAAGTTAAACTGCTTAAAGCATAAGGGCCGGTTCCGGCACTATTGCTAACCTCGAAAGAAAATAATTCTACTCCGGTCTTGCCAGCGGAGGTCTCAACTTGTTTGGTAGTATCCCAAGAGTAAATATTCAAACCGCCTTTATACCCATAAGAAGGCTTAGCGCTAATATATAAAGGCTGGTTGGCCTGGCTATGGATATTAAATAAATATCCATTATATCTGGCATTTGCTAAATAATATTTTCCAGCCGGGACATTAGAAAACAACATCCTAAACATGCCGGAAGTGCTGGACTTATTGCTGCCGGTAATTTTATTTAGATACGAAACGATATCGCTTCTTAGAGGCGACTGTGCCACCATTTGCCCTTGGTACTCGCGACCGGTCACAGCATCTTTAAGAACAATTTTTAAGTCAATGTTTTTACCTGAATCATAAGCCCAACCTTCAATTGTTACATCTGAAGGCTCGGTGGCGTAATTAGTTGCGCTAAATCTTTCGATCCAACCTTCTCTCCACTCCCCCTGATTAACAGGACCAACATTTGCGGTTGTATATCCATAAGCCGGAACCGCTGGGCAAATAAAATTGCATGACGGAGCAGTTCTTCCGACATATGATCCATCGGGGCAAAGGTAAGCGTCTTGCGCGCAAGCAACCGGATCAGTCGGGGCCTGCGGAGCGGTAATGCTCAGGCTTGTTAGTTTATATAGAGATGATCCTGACTTGGCATATAAGACAAAAGTATAGGTTTTCCCAGGAATTAAATCGTAACCGGTGCGGCCATTGCCGCTGCCTACTATATTATCCATAAAATTCCAAGTATTTACCTTAATCGCGCCTTTAAGGTTATTCTGCAATTGATAGTTTATTTGAACTTGCCAACCCGCGCCGGAGTAACCTATTAATTGGTAATTTAAACAGTTGGCGGTATTTTTTTGGCAGATTGGCTGATTGTAGCCATAGGTGGCCACGCCGAGAACTTTTGATTTAACCGGTTGGACCGCATTTACCAAACCATTTTCTCCGGCAATTTCCGAATAACTAACCAACGTAATCGCACCAACGGAAACCGCTGCAAATAAAATAAATGCCACAGCGGTAACGGCGCTAATTTTCGCTCCCGCTAAGGCACTTAAAAACTTCTTGGCTAGTCCGGTTAAAGACTCGCCTTCTTGGGCACTCACAGAAGGACGCATTGGCGTCTTCTGGTAAGCATAAGGGTTCATATAACACCTTTGCAAAATCTTGCAGAGCTAATTTTGAGCCCTGAATTGATTTTGTAATTTAATTTTATTTTTGTTTCAAACTTTCGCACTATTTTGGCGCGAAAGTAAGTTTAATCGACTAAATATATTATAGCAGAAATTAAAATTTTTGTCAAAATAAGAGCAAAAGAAAAAATTTTCTTTTGCTCTTATGGATTAAATTTTTTATGCTTTTATTTGTGGGGTTTTAATAAATTAATCCCCTCCCGCGACGCGGAAGACCTCTTCAACATCAGTAAGACCGGCTAAAGCCTTTAACAAACCATCCTGAACCATTGTTACCATCCCTTGAGCTACGGCAGTCTTTTTAAATTCCGCCATTGAAGAATTCTCGGCCAAAATTAATTTTTGCACGGCCTCGGTGTTTTCCAATACTTCATATATGCCAACCCGCCCCTTGTAGCCCAAATTATTGCACTCGGCGCAACCTGAGGAATGGTAAAACTGCAGTTCTTTAGGCAAAGCAACTCCGGCAGACGGGGGTAAATTTTTTAGCAAGCTTACAATTTTTTCCATAACCGTGGGCGAAAGCTTAGCCGGGGCTTTGCATGAAGGACAAAGCCTCCTGACTAAACGCTGAGCCAGAACGCAGGATAGCGCAGGAGCCGCTACAAAAGGCTTGATCCCCATATTCAGCAATCTCGGCACCGCGCCGGAAGCATCGTTAGTATGCAAGGTAGAAAAAACCAAGTGTCCGGTAAGCGCCGCCTGCATTGCCGTTTCCGCCGTTTCCTGGTCTCGAATTTCACCAACCATAATTATATCGGGGTCCTGGCGTAAAATTGCGCGCAAGCCTTTGGCAAAATCAAAGTCTACATTATGGTCAATCGGGGTTTGTACTATCCCCTGCAGCTGATATTCAACCGGATCTTCTAAAGTTATTATTTTTACTCCGGGCTGATTTAACTGATTTAAGAAAGCATAGAGGGTTGTGGTTTTTCCGCTGCCGGTTGGACCGGTGGTAATTATCATTCCGTTTGGTTTTTGCAATTGCCTCTCGATAACTTCTCTAGCCTGTTCGCTAAAACCCAAATCGGCTAACTTTAAATTTGTTGCGCCGGTGCCAAGAAGGCGCATTACAATTTCTTCGCCATAAGAAGAAGGCAGGCTGGAAACACGGACATCTATCGGCTTATCGGCATAATAAAAAGTTATGCGTCCATCCTGGGGAATGTTCTCTACATTGCTTTTTAGCTTGGCTAATATTTTTATGCGGTTGGTTATGGGGCGCTGCAAATCTTTGGAGATATGTAAAAAATCCTGCAACACGCCGTCAATTCGGTAGCGCAACTTAATAAAATGATCTTCCGGCTCCATGTGAATGTCGGAGGCTTTATAGGCCATAGCCGCGCCAAAAATAATTTCTAAAAATCTGGTGGCATTTGCCTGCTTTTGCACCTGTTCATTTTGAAAATCTTTTAAAAGCGCTAAAAAGTCCTCTCCGGTTTTAGCTCTAACCGTATCGTCAATCGCTGCTTTGGGCCGTAAAACCTTGCTGTAAAACTTTAAAGTTTGCGCAAGGCTATGTTTGGAAATAAAATACAAACTAATTTTATTTTTTCCCGACAACTCTTTTATTTTTTCCAGCAACAGCGGATGCTTTGGCTCAACTGTGCCAATGCGCAAATCGGATAACTCTTTATAGAATGGGACGGCGCCCATAGTTGAGGCTTCTTCCTGGGTAAAAATGCCCAAAACGCTTAAATCAACGGGGAAATTGTGCAAATCTATGTAGGGCAAGCCTAAAGAACCGGCTTTGGCCTGGGTTTCCTGCTCTTCCATTTTTCGGTTGAGTTCGCTTAGGCTTTCCTCAAGTTCTTTTGGGGTGCTGGATAAAAATTTTCCGGACATTTTTGTTTCTGTTGAATTTATTTTAAACTCTTTTTGCCTAGATATTATAACATTGACCGGCAGGGCTTAGCAAAAACCCCGCCCAAATTAAATTTGGGCGGGGTTGGTTTTATGATTTTACAATTCCTAGAAATCTGCTTTCAATATTTTCCAGAGTGGCGTTGTCATAAGACTGCTCAATAATCTTATAATTGCCTAACTGGAAATTCATTAGCTTGGCGCTGGCGCCCAACCGTTCCATAATAGCCGCCGCAGGCACCTGCTCATGGACTGCGACTACTAAGTGCGGCTGATTTTTTTGTGCTTCGGCAATAACGGCAATTATTTTATATCCGCTAATGTTGTCTACAAATTCGCGAAGCACCGGTAAAATTTCCGACTCGTTGCTTTCTGACTTCTCAAAATCGGACAATGCCAGCACGGAATGAACCAGGCCGGCGCCTTCGTCCACTTTCATTCTTGCCAAGGCCCTGCCCCACAATTTCAACAAAGGCAGAGATTTAGTTTTAAAAATATTTTTTATAATTTCCTGTTGGCGTCCGCCGAAGGAAATAAGCTCGCTGGCTTTAATAAACGCCTTGGGGGTTGTTTGGACGTGTTGGAAGCTGGCGGTTTTTTCTATAATTCCCGCAAGCAAACAAGTGGCAATATCTTCGTCCACCAACTGCTCTTCGTATTTCTGAAACAGCTCGGTTAATATTTCCGCGGTTGAGGTTGCGGTAATATCCACCAAATTAATTGTGCCAAAATATTCGTTGCCCGGCTTATGGTCAATGTTAATCTTTGGCGTTTCAAAAAAACGATCGGCTGACTGTTCGTAAATTCGGCCAAAATCTTCCAGGGACTTTCCGCCAACCGCCACAATTAAATCGAGCGGGGATTTTTCCAAAGAAAAGTTTAAATCGTTTTGGTCAAATTCCTGAGCTAAAGATTTTAAATAAATTTGCACTTTATCTTCTCTTTTCTGATAGCTTACTTCGTCCAATTTCTTTACGGCGGTATCCACGCTAATTACAAAACTGCTGCCTTGGGAAACCTGTTTTTGGAAAGAGTTGGCCTGGGGCAAAAAACGCAAATTTAAAGGCATCTCTCCGCTGGAACAAATAACCACCTCTTTCTGCAACTTTTGCAAAAATAACTTTAAAGCCAGGCCGGTAGCCACGCTGTCTGCTGTTAAATGTTCCGGCAAAACAACGGCAATTTTTGCCGCCCGTTTAAACTGGTCAAATATTTGCTGCTCAACAGAAATTTCCATAAGATTTTTAACTTAGATTAGTTAATTAGTATAGTTAATTTACGGCCTTTCGTCAACCGCGGCAAAAGACTCCTTTTTGGTCCCGAACTTGTTAAAAATATGTTAAAATATAGGGAGTAAAACCGGATATAACTATGAACATTGAACTCACGCAAATACCCGAACAAGCCAAAAAAATAGCAGACAGCCTAAAGGGCGGAGAAATTTTTGCATTAATTGGAGATTTGGGCAGCGGTAAAACCACTTTTGTAAAAGCAATAGCTAAAAACCTCAAGCTCAGGCACCGCATTACCAGCCCAACTTTTACACTGCTTCACTGCTTTCCGGTTAAGCTTAAACAACCCAAAAAAACCGTGTTGTTATACCATTTGGATTTATACCGAACGAAAAATTTTAAAGAAGCCAAGAGCTTGGGCTTAACGGAATTCTGGGGGCAAAAAAATACCATTACCTTTATTGAATGGGCCGATAAAATTTCCAGGCATCTCCCTAAAAAAACTAAAGTTATTAAATTCTTATCCCGGTGAAAAAATATTTTATTATTTTTATTTTTAGTTTGCTGCTAACCGCGTCGCCCAAAGCTTGGGCGGCGGATAATTTTTCTTTGGTTTATGGCGACAAAAAAATCCCGGTTGACCAGGAAACTTTGGACTCCTGGAAAGGCGCGCAAGCCGTCTCCCCGAGCAATGTTTTTCCCGGCGCCTCAAAAACTTTTCAACAACAACTGCAAAATTATGTTGGCAATAAAACAACAGCGCCAGCCTCTGTAAATAATTACAGCTTCCGCTTAAAACCAATTTACGCTTTTATTAATAATTTCGCGCAAACTGTAAACACCACTTCAGCCGATACAATTCTTAAAATTGAAAATAACAGGGCCGTAGAATTTACCCCGCCGCAAAACGGCCTGGCCGTTGATTCCTACAAAAGCGCGCTGGACGCTTTAAGAAACTTGTCGGCCGGGCGCAGCGAAAGCGAAATAACTGTTGAAGAAAGCCTGCCAAAAAATACCCTGGCCCAAACCAACGCCTTAGGCATTAATGAATTAATCGCCGAAGGAGTTTCCAGTTTTAAAGGCAGCCCAAAAAATCGCCGGCACAATATTGAAGTTGGCGTAGAAAAGTTCAAAGGGCTAATTATTCAAAAAGGAGAAGAGTTTAGCTTTAATAAATACTTGGGTCCGGTTGATGCGGAGAGCGGATTTTTGCCGGAACTGGTTATTAAAAAAGAAGGCACTGTCCCTGAATTCGGAGGCGGCTTATGCCAAGTTTCCTCCACCACTTTCAGGGCGGCAATGATTGCCGGATTGCCGATTACCCAGCGCCGAAACCATGCTTACGCGGTTCAGTATTACGCCCCGCAAGGAACAGACGCCACCATTTATCCTGGCGTTGTTGATTTAAAATTTGTTAACAACACTCCGGGCTCGATTTTAGTCTGGCCGTATTTTAAAGACAAAGATACTTTAATTTTTGATTTTTACGGAACTAAGGACGACCGGCAGGTAACTCTGGAAAAACCGATTCAGTATGACAGGAAACCGGATGGTTCGCTAAAAGCCAGCTGGACCAGAATCATTACCAAAGACGGAGAAACCAGTTCTTCAACTTTTAAATCAATTTATCAATCCCCTGCTTTGTACCATAAGGAAGAACAGTTTGTCTCAACCACTTCCACTCCGGCACAAACGGCTCCAAACTTTACCCCAGCCACTATCACCAATTGATTCTGATCTGTGGGTATCCCCGCCTGCCAAATTGTTTGACTAAATTAAAATAACCAATCTATCAAGCAACTTATTAAGTTGATAAAATAGGTAAGTATGGCGGGCAGGTGTAAATTTGTATTAATTTGTAGTTCTGTAGCTTTATGATTCAATCACAACAAGACAACCAAGCCAGTTCTCCGGCAGACGCCGAAAATCTCGACGAAGAGGAAATTATTATAGAGCAAACCCTAAGGCCGCAAACTTTGGCGGATTACGTCGGGCAACAAACTTTAAAAAACAATTTAAATATTATTATTCAAGCGGCCAAACAGCGCAGCGAGGTTCTGGAACATTTATTATTTTACGGGCCGCCTGGTTTGGGCAAGACCACACTGGCTTTTATAGTTGCCAAAGAAATGGGGAGCAATATAAAAGTAACTTCCGGGCCGGCGATTGAACGGGCCGGCGATTTAGCTTCCCTGCTTACTAATTTAAGCGAAGGCGATGTTTTATTTATAGACGAAATTCACCGCCTGAATAAGGCTGTGGAGGAAGTGCTTTATCCGGCAATGGAAGATCATGTGCTTGATATTGTCTTGGGAAAAGGCCCGGGAGCTAGAAGCATAAGAATGGAGCTGCCGAGGTTTACCTTAGTTGGAGCGACTACCAGAATTGGCTTAATTTCCAGTCCGCTGCGCGATCGCTTTGGCGCCACTTACCGACTGGAATATTATCCGGAAGAAGACTTGCAAAAAATTATTGACCGCAACAGTTTAATTTTAAATGCAAAAATTGACGGGCCGGCCGCCGCCGAACTTTCCCGCCGCAGCCGCTTTACTCCCCGCATTGCCAACCGCTTATTAAAACGCGTGAGAGACTTTGCGCAGGTAAAAGGCTATGATACAATTGCTTTAGAAACTGCTCGCCAGGCTCTTGAGCTTCTGGAAATCGACGGACTTGGCTTGGATAAAAATGACCGCCGGGTTTTGGAAACTTTGGTGCATAAATTTTCCGGACGCGCGGTCGGCTTAAATACTTTAGCCGCGGCTACCGGGGAAGAAGAAGACACCATAACCGACATTCACGAACCCTTTTTAATCCGCCTCGGGCTTATTGCCAAAACCCCAAAAGGACGGGTGGCCACAGAAGCCGCTTATAAACATTTAGGAATAACTCCGCCGGACGCGCCGACGGGACAAAAAACTTTAATCTAAAACAAATGAACCTAAGTTCACCAACCAATCTGTTAATTGCCGGCGTATATTATGTTATTGTCGGCATTTTATGTTTCTTTTCAATTTTCGGGGTTTATATTCTGATTCGCTACGGCCGCTCTACTCCGCTTGCCTTAACCATTTCTCTGGTTTTTTGTTTTTTCTTTTTAAGGATACTGGCAGAGACTTATCAAACTTTAAACATCTTACTTTCATAAAATTTTATGCCCAAAAAGCTTTTTCCCAGCCAACTCGAAAGCGAGACTGTCTACTTGGTTGTTCGTGAACACTGGGTCTCATTGGTTCTAAAAACATTAGTGTGGGTTTTCTTTGCCGCCGCCCTAGTTTTATTTAACCGTTTTGCCGCAACCTATCTCCCGGGAATTTTAGAAGGCGTTTGGGGCACTGTGACCGGTTTATTTGTCCAAGTCTACACCCTGTTTTTAGCTTTGGCCCTGTTCTTAATTTTTGTTTTTTACTATTTGAACGTTCAAATTATTACTAACATCCGCATTGTCGATATAACTCAAACCGGGTTATTCTCCCACACCATCTCCGAGCTGCATATTGATAAAATGGAAGACGCCACCAGCAACACCAATGGAATTTTTGGCACCATTTTCAATTATGGCGATGTTTATATTCAAACCGCCGGCACAGTAGAGCGCTTTGAATTCCAAAATGTCCCTGACCCGGCCGGAATAGAAAAACTTATTTTGGACTTATACGAAAAAAATTCCAACTTCGCTAAAGAGGGACTGGAAGAAGAAAAATAATTTTAATTAAACACAAATCTATGGCAAAAACTGTTGTAGTCTCAGGCGGGTTTGATCCTCTTCACATCGGCCACGTGGAAATGATGAAAGAGGCTAAAGCTTTAGGCGACAAACTTATTGTTATCATCAATAACGACAACTGGATAAAAAAGAAAAAAGGCGTGCCGTTTATGGAAGACAAGGAAAGAAAAGCAATTATAGAAGCCATACGTTACGTAGACGAAGTGGTAATATCCAGCCACCCCGAAAATCCGCAAGGCGCCAAGGAAATGTCCGTGAGCGCGGAGCTGGAAAAAATTAAACCGGATATTTTTGCTAACGGCGGAGACAGGGATGAAAAAAACGCCAAAGACCCAAACTCGTCTTTATACTACGATATAGAGACCTGCAAAAAATTAGGCATTGAGATGGTGTTTAATGTTGGGAAGCATGGAAAAATTCAGAGCTCCAGCTGGCTAATAAAAAAAGCTGCGGAAAATGCAAAATAAAAATACCCCCTCATTATAACGAGGGGGTATTTTTATTTTTCTAATTTAAAGATAGTAAAATCGTTAATTCTTTGGTCGCGAATTTTATATTCCGGCGTTAATATAATATCAAGCAGAATTAACCCACAACCCTGAAAAACTTTGGAATACCAATCTACTGGCCTATGAGTTTCTACTATTTCATATAAGCCTTCTTTTTTGATTTTTTTGTAAGTGTGGTTTTCTTGATAATGGCGCCCTGAAAAAAATCTAAAATCCAACTGTGATTCTGCCACATTATGAATTTTTGGATTACAAAACCCTATAAAAGCCACGCCTCCTGGTTTTAAACATATCCTAATGTTCGACATAATATTTTCCACTTCTTCTTCAGATACAATGCACAACACCAAATTACAAATAATTATATCGAAATAATTTTTGGGGAGTTCTGTAGCAGATGAGTAAACATTTCCGTACCCAACGCGCTGCTCCAATTTACTTCTCATTTCCAAACTAATATCGTAAGCTTTCACATCCGCGCCCAGCCTTTGCAAAGTTACAGCCAATACTCCCGGACCCGCTCCGTAATCGAGAACTTTTTTTCCTTGCCAAGTTTCAACTTGCTCAATAAGTGTTTGGTCGTAAGACATTAATTTAATATTTTCTTTTTCTAATTCCCCTGCAACTTGATGCCATTGATTTTGGAAGTCAATTGACTTTACCATAATGTTATTGTTCATAAATTTCCTTTCGGACACAAGAGCCCCCTTCCCCCCAAATTTCTTTGCGGGAAAAATAAACTCTTGTAATTAATTAACCTACTCTTAAGAAAGTAATATGCTCACTAGTAATACTATAGTGGAACCCCAAAGGTAGTAGTTAGGTTTTTGTTTAAAATTGACAATTAAGCCGAACACAGTAAAACTTACAAACCCTGCAAACATTGCCTTATCTAAACCAAAAGTCCAAATTGTTACCAATATCATTGCCGCCAGAGAAACTATTTCCGCCCAAGTATATTTTTTTACATCATCAAGCTTTGGTAACAATGACCATCCAACAAAGAATAAAGCTCCGGCTGTGGCAACCACGGGCACCAAGTTAACCAGCGGGGTTAAAAACAAAAACAAGCTCATTAAAACCCCACAAACCACTGCCACAAGCCCGGTTCTACCACCCTCACCAATACCCACAGCGCTTTCCACAAAAGTAATTAAGTTGGATGTGCCCAAGCTCGCCCCCAACACTGTACCAGCACCATCTATAATCAAAGCTTCTTTCATTTTTGGTAAATTTCCCTGTTCATCAACAATTAAGGTGTTTTGGGTAAGACCTATAAATTTGGCAATGCTTCCATAAAAGTCCAAGATAAACAAGATAATAACCACCGACCAAATTTTTGGATTTAATATTACCGACAGATCTAAAGCAAATGTTCCGCTAAACATTTCTCTGCCTAATTTTATCGGCTCAATGCTCTGACTTGATCCAATTAAATTAGCGAGCACCGATGCGCCAATAATACTTATTAGCACAGAACCTTTAACTTTAAATTTTTTCAAGACTAAAACTAGCGCCAACCCGACCAGAAACACCAAAGCTTCTTTAGAAACAATTTTTCCAAGGCCAATTATTTGAATACCTTGATAGGCAGTTAAGTTTGAAACCTTTAAAGCAATCAGCATTAAGAACACGCCAACCGAAGCAGACAGACCGAATTTTAATTTATCCGGAATGGCTTTGATTATATTTACTCGAAGTGAAGTTAAACTTAAAATTACAGTTAAAACTCCGGACCAAAAAACCGCGCCCATAGCCCCTTGCCAAGAAAATCCTAAAGAACCAACTACCACAAATGCCACATAAGCATTCATCTCAAGGCCCGGAGCAACAGCAAAAGGCTTGTTAGCCCACAGCCCCATTGCTAAAGTGGTTACTACTGAACCAACAATTGTGGCAAAGAAAGCCGCGGATTTAGGAATGCCAGCCGCAGACAAAATTGCTGGATTAACCACAAAAATATAAGACAAAGAAAGAAAAGTGGAAATCCCTGCCAAGACCTCAACTTTGAGACTGGATTTTAATTTATCAATACTAAAAACTTTTTCCAATAATTCTTTCATAATGATTCCTTTCTCTTCCCTCTAAAGGGAAAATATAAATTTTTAACTCTGTTTCCGCAGACAAATTTACTATTTTTCTGCTGGAAAGAATTGCCAAGTAAAATTATTAATCGCTCGGCATCGTCACTAACAAAACAGAATACCAGAAAATTGACAAATTGTCAATAATAATGCAACAATCTATCTTATAGATAACGCAAAAAGCTTGTTTTTATTGGTGAAAATACTGTTGACAAATTTTCAACAACATGATATCATTAAGTTATGATAAACGAGCTTTTAAAAACATTGGGGTTTGGCGATAAAGAAATTTTGGTCTATGTTACCCTGCTTCAGCACGGCAAACTCACCCCGGCTTCCCTGGCAAAGATTGTCGGAATTAACCGAACAACAGTTTATAGCACAGCAAAAGAGTTGGTGGGCAAAGGAGTGATTGCCGAAGACTTGGGAGGGAAAACCTTATTTTTAGTTGCTAAACCTCCGGCGGATCTGAACATGTTGGCCCAAAAGGAAGAAAAACAGCTGCAGGATAAAAAAGCAGTAATTCAAAACGCCATTGGCGAACTACAAGCCATTACCAAAGCCACCCAGTACACCGTTCCGAAAATAGTTTTTATGGCGCAAGACGAAGTAGAAAACCATTTATACAAGCAAACTCCGGTTTGGGATGAAAGTATTTTAAAATATGACGGATGCTGGTGGGGCTTTCAGGACAACACCTTTGTGCAAAATTATGAAAAATGGATTGATTGGTATTGGGAAAAAGGATCTAATCCAAAAACCACACTTAAACTTTTAAGCAATGAGTCGGCGGAAGAAATAAAAAAGAAAAAATTTGATCGCCGGCAAATCAAATTCTGGAAAGAGAGTCATAATTTTTCCGCTACCACCTGGATTCTTGGCGACTACGTGGTAATGATAGCTACAAACCAAAAACCTTACTACTTAGTGGAAATAAACGACGCCCTGCTGGCCGCCAACCTTCGGGAAGTCTTTAAAGGAATTTGGAAATCAATAACTTAAAACAAAACCACTCTATTACACTATAGTAATAGAGTGGTTTTTTGACTGTTAGTTTTACCTAATGACTTTCCATTCCTTGCTGGCGGATTTATTAAACAGGGCGAGCCAGACGGCGTTAATTATCCATTCCCATAAAAGTTTTGGCCAGCCTATGGTATGCGGCCTGCGTCCGGTGTGGTAAACAATCAATTTTGAATCCGTAAGCGTCCGCCCAATTTTCGCCAAGCGATGAAACAATTCCCGATCCTCATCCACCGGCAAATCTTCGCGGTAGCCGGCAATTTTTTTAAACACTTCAGCTTTTACCATGCCAAACTCTCCGCAATTAGCGCCGACTTTTATCCAATTATTATAAAACGAGAAGGTGCGGTTAGATAAAATTCCATAACCAATTCTGTCCGCCCATGTCTCCTGGTTTTTAAACACCCTCAACCAGCCACCCAAACCAACCAAATTAGAATTGCTAGAAAAATGCGCCAGCGATTTGGCAAAGAATTTATCCGGTTCAAAAATATGAACATCGGCATCCAGAAATACTAAATATTCTCCGGCGGCTGCGGCGGCGCCGGCATTGCGCCCCTGGCCAATAGTCTGGCGGCTTTTTTCTTTATGCTCTACGGTTTTGTCGGCCAGTTGTTTTGCAATAGCAATGGTTGAATCATTGCTGCCGCCGTCGGAAACAATTACTTCATAGGGAAAAGCCTTAATCTCCCTTAAGTTATTAATTAGCCCGGCTAAAACCTTTTCTTCGTTCAGCGTAGGGATAATAAAAGAAATTTTTAATTGCTGATTTTCCATAACAATAATTTATAAATACTTTTTTGCCACGTTATTTTTAAAATATTTGCCGGCCCCATAAAGAGCGGCTACTAACAGGAACGCTAAGAATACCAAAAATGCAATTTTAAAACTTTTGTCTATTAGCGTGTAAAGATGCCCGAAGAAATAACCCATGCCGATTAAAAGCGCGGTCCAAATAAAACCGCCGAAAAAATTATACAGCGCATATTTTTTCAAAGGCACCCGAGCCATGCCCGCGGCAATTAAAGTTCCAAGGGCAAAACCAAAACCCATGGTAATTTTAGAAATAAACAAAATTTTATCGTGATGCTTTTCAAAAATTTTCTCCAGCTTTTCCAGACTCTCCGGGCTTACGCTAAAATACTTTCCCCAGCGGACGGCGAATTTTCTAGCGCCATAAAAACCGACAAAATACCAGCCAATATCCGCAACAAAGTCCCCGAGAACCAAAGCCAAATAAATGGGCCAAAAACTAAAGGCCCCTAATCTTAACAAAAACCCACAGGCGACCATAATAATTGGTCCTTCGACAATAGCCAGCGGGAAAGCAATAAAATATTTATATATTAATAATTTGGCAAACCAATAACCCATAAAGTTTTAACTTAAAACCCAAAGCTTGTTCTAACCGCCACCACCCCGGCCAAAGCTGCCGTTTCCGCCCTTAATAAAATGTCTCCGATTTTCAAAAAAGAAAACTTGGCCTGCTTAAAAATTTCCAACTCTGAATCATCAAAACCGCCTTCCGGGCCCACCACTAAGCCAATTGATCCAATATTTTTATTTACTGCTTTGGAATTGCCGGTAATATCCATTACACAGCTAATATCTAAATTCTGCGCTTTTTTTATTACTTGGTCAATTCCGGTTAAAAACTCTAAAACTGGAACCTCGGCGCGCTCGCTTTGTTTTGCCGCTTCGGTGATTATTTTTTGCCAGCGCTGCTGCTTTTTCTTAAAAATTTCCGGCGATAGTTTTGTGGCGGTTCTTGCAGAATTAAAAAGAATAATATTTTTTACTCCCAGCTCCGTGCTTTTTTGGAAAATAAAATCCAGCGCTTTTTCGGAGACCGCCGATTGAAACAAAAAAATTTCCACTGCCGGTTCCTTCGGCAATTCAATTCTCTCTAGCGGCTCAACTGTTAAGCCGTTTTTTAAAACATGTTTAACGCCGCATAAAAATCTTTGTTTGTCCGGACCCTGCAGTTTAATTTTTTCCCCAACCTTAATTCTGTGCGAAAGAAGAATGTGCCTGGCTTCGTCCCCGGCAATGCTAACTTCCTGTCCAATTTTTAAATTTTGTTCGCTTAAAAAATAAGGCATATAATTTAAACCTCCAAATTCAAGGCAAAAATAACACGATGACCTATTATCTCATTAAGGGCAAAAATAATTCGCTGGGCCAAGATTTTAAGCTTGCGGGCCACCTCTAAAGACAAGCACGCCACGGTTAGCACGCCTTTTTCTAAGTTAATTGCCTGGGTGGTATTTTTTACATCTTCAACAAAGGAGGCCGCTACCTCGTGCCAGTGTTTTATGGCCTTGTGTTTATGCAGGGCTGTGTCAAAATTATGATTCTTTGCGGTCCGGTAAATTACTTTGTCTATCCTGGAAAAACCTTTTTGATAATTATTATAATTAGGCATTTTTATTTTTGTAATATTATTTAGCTTTCCACTTCCTCTTCTTCCAAGGCCGGGGTAAGGGTAATGTGTTGCGCCGGCATTTCCAGCGGATGAGTTGTGGTAATAAAAGTTTGAAAACGGTTTTGCAAATACTTTAAAAGGAAAGTCCTTCTGGTTTCATCCAGTTCCGACAAAACATCGTCGAGCAACAAAATCGGTTTTTCGTCGCCATGGCTCAAGTATTCAAGCTCTAAAATTTTCAGCGATAGAACCTGGCTTCTTAATTCCCCGCGGGAAGAAAATGGGGACAAATACAAACCTTCGCTTTTTAAAGAGAAATCGTCGCGGTGCGGGCCAACCAAGCAGGTGGCCAGCATTTTTTCTTTTGCCGCTACCTGGGAAAGTTTCTGGCGGAAATTTTCCGCAATTTCTTCCACGGTATCCCCGGCAAGGGTTTCGTAAAAAACTTCGACCGGGCGATGGAAACCGGAAATATTGGCATATATTTCCGCCACGCTGGTGTTAAGAAAATTTACAAACTTTTTTCTCTCTAAAATAATATAGCTTCCTAAGGAAACCAGTTGGTCATCCCATTCGGCCAAGTCCTGCCCCTGGCTGCGGCCGGCTTTCATATCTTGCAATAAGCGATTCTTCATTAACAAAGCTTTTTTGTAATTTCCCAAAGCGTCTAAGTAAGCCAGGTTTTTTTGGCTTAAAACCATATTCAAATATTTTCTTCTTGATTCCGGGGTTTTGGTGAACATATCAACATCGGTCGGGTCAAAAATTACCACACTCATAAATCCTTGGGCTTCGCGGCGTTTTTTCTTAACCCCGTCAATCATAAAATTCGCGTAAATCTTTTCTTTTTTTTCTAAAAAGATTTCCAGCGTTCTGGTTTCCCCGCTTTTTTCCAGGGTTAGCTTTAAGGACAAATTTGAGGCGTCTTTTAAAAATATAAACTCCGTGTCGTCGCGAAAAGACTTAAACAATGAGGCAAAATAAACCGACTCGAGCAAGTTGGTTTTTCCCACGGCGTTTGGCCCGGTTAAAATAACAGTTGTGTTGTTTATTTCAATATTTAAGTTTGGATAGTTTCTAAAATTCTTTATTTCAATGTTTGTTATTTTCATAGTATGTACGGAATTACGGATGATAGGGACTTTCCGCTTTAAGAATCCGCGGTTAAGTTTTTTTAATTTTTAATCGGCATTACCAGATAAATATATTCGTTGTTATTTTCCTGAACTATTACGCTTGGAGAACTGTCGTCAATAACCTTTATTACAATATTTTCCGCATCAATGTTGTTTAAGCAGTCTAAAACGTAGTGGTGGTTTAGAATAACTTTTCCTTCCCGGCCTTCTATTTTTGATGGCAACTCTACTTCACTCTTCCCCAACTCCTGTGATTCAGTGGTAATTATAAGCTTTTGGGTTTCGGGGGAGAATTGAAAGTTTACACTGTTGGTGCTTTGGGCAAATATCGCCGCCGCTTTTAATGCGCTGGCTAATGCTTGTTTTGGGATGGTGGTAGTAGTGTAAAAATTGTTTGGGATAATTTGTTTATAGTCCGGATACTGGCCATCAATAAGCCGGCTGATTATTTGAGTTTCGTTTAGGCTGATTGATATTTGGTTCTCGTTTAAGCTTATTTCCACCTGCTCTTTTTGGTTTCCTATTATTCTGGACAGTTCGGTTATGGCTTTTTGCGGAACTATGGCTTCGGCCTGGCTTTGTTTTGGGTTGCTTGCTTTAATTTTTCTTTCCGCTAAGCGATATCTGTCGGTCGCCACCACTTTTAACTCTTCACCCTCCAGGTTCATATAAACCCCGGTTATCTCCAGCTGGTTTTGGTTGTTGGAGGCGGCAAAAGCAACTTGGTTAATAACTTTTTTCAGTTCTTGGGTGTCTATGGTGAATGTTTTATCTTTCTCTACTGTTGGGATTAATGGGAACTCTTCTGCTGGTAAGGTTTTTACCGAGGTGTGATAGTTTTCGGTTTCTATTTTCAGTTCGCCGTTAGCTGCTTGTAGGGTTAGGTTTTTGTTGGGCAGGCTGTTAATAAGTTCGGTGAAAGTTTTGTTGGCTACTGTTATTTCCCCTTCTTCTTCCACTTTGCACCTGGTTTGGGTGGTTATGGCTATTTCCAGGTTGGTGGAGGAAATCTTTAGCGTTCCATTTTCTGTTTTTAATAGAATGTTGTTTAAAATTGGCAATGTGTTGGTTGAAGAGATTATTCTCCCCACTGTAGACAAACCCGCTTTTAGGTTTTCCTGTGTGCAAATAATTTTCATATATATTAAATTAAATAAAAATAAATAATTATAGTAATAAGGGTTGTTGAAATGTGGAGAACTAAAACCGATCAATGAAAACCGGGGACAAAACAGAAAAGTAAAATAAAAATTGTGTGCATAACTACTGTGCGAAAGTGGACAACGAGAAACAAATAACAAACAAGGGTGGCGGCAATATTTTAAGTGAACAACTTATCCATAATTAAATCCACTTCTTGTTTGAATATATCTTTAGTTGTCATCAGCTTTTCCACTTTTTCAACTGCATGCATTACTGTGGTATGGTCCCGCCCGCCAAAAAAACCGCCAATAGAAGGAAAAGAATTATCTAACTCTTTTCTTATTAAATACATGGCAATCTGCCTTGGTTTAACAAACTCTTTTTTTCTCGACTGTTTAATAAGGTCTTCCATGGTGATGTTATAAAACTCTGCCACCGACTCAGCAATCTTTTTTGCTGAGGTTATTCTCTTTTTCACGCCAATAATACTGGCTAAAATTGTTTTTGCCTGCTCTAAGGCCAGACTTTTATTTTCCATTTGCTGGTAAACCGCCAATCTGTTTAAAGCCCCCTCAAGTTCCCTGACGTTGTTTTGAATACTCTCAGCAATATAAAAAAGAATGTCTTCGGCTATTACCACACCCTTTTTTTCCATCTTAGTCCTTAATATGGCCATTCTTGTTTCCAGATCCGGCGCCTGAATATCCGCAACCATCCCCCATTCAAAACGGGAGACCAGTCTTTGTTCAATGGCCGGAATATCTTTTGGTAAACGGTCGGAAGTAATAATAATTTGCTTGCCTTTATCCCGCAGTTCGTTGAAGGTATGGAAAAATTCTTCCTGTGTACCCTCTTTGCCTGCCAAAAACTGAATATCATCTATTAACAAACCATCAATTTCACGGTAGGTTTTTTTAAATTCATCCATTCGCTTTTGGCTAATGGCATTAATATAGTCGTTGGTGAATTTTTCGCTGGTAACGTAAAGAATTTTGGCTTTTTGGTTAGCCTGAAGCAGCCGGTGCCCAACACCATGCATTAAATGGGTTTTTCCTAAACCCACCCCGCCATAAATAAATAATGGATTGTATTGTGTGCCCGGGTTTTTAGCCACAGCTTGGCTGGCAGCATGCGCCAACTCGTTGTTTTTTCCTATAATAAAGGTTTCAAAGGTATATTTTGGGTTTAGTCCCGAGGAATTAGTGCCAAAACTGTCTTTTTGAACGTGGTTTTCGGTTTGGCTTTTCTGCTGGGGTTTATTTTGGCCTTGTTGGGCTGGTTGTGGCTGTCCGCCAAGTTGGTATTTAATTTCCTTTACTTCCGGGGCTAAAGATTTTAAGGCCTTAAGCATTTCTTGGTGATATTTTGCCGCAATCCAGTCGCGATTAAACGCTGTCGGCACCCCAACAATAATATGATCTGCACCTCTTTCTACAATGCTGGTATTTTTGAACCAAGTGTTAAAATTGGCTTTGCTTAAAGAGATTTCCATGCTTCCTAAGATTGCTTGCCAGAGCTGTTGGTTGGTCATAATGTAACTCTTTTCTAATTATTTGTGTGTCTGTCTCAGTTTGGATTAAGTTTTTTTGTTTAAAAAATATGCTACTAATCTATTCTAACAGGGAGTTATCAACATGTAAAATTACGAAAACCCCCTGAATTTAGGGGGTTTTTCTTAAGGTGTTCATATGCTGTGGAAAAGGTGTGCTAAGCAGGGGTTTTGGGTTTTGTAACTACTAACGCCAAACCAAATTTAATTAGCGGCCAAGCTCGGCGGCCTGCCCGGGTTGACCAAAACCAACTTTTTCTTTATAATTATTCAAGAATTAAAGACCGCGGATACGCGGATTAAAATCAGATACCGCAGATTTATTTTAAAGTAGTTCTCGCGTATTTGAGGAGAATTTATGAAAAGAACATATCAACCGAAAGTAAAGAGAAGAAAGAGAAGACACGGTTTTTTGAAGCGCATGGAAACCAAGACCGGTCGCAATGTACTATCAAGGCGCAGAGCTAAGGGTAGAAAAAAGCTCACCGTTGCCTAGGATATTAAAACTACAAGCAAATGTTAAAAAAAGTAAACCGCCTGGCTAAAAGCAAAGAAATTCACACAGCCTTTGCCCAAGGGCGGACTTTTTTTAATCCCTTTTTTACCATAAAATTTTTACCATCGGCCGGCGCAAAAAAATTAACCGTGGTGGTTTCTACCAAAGTTTATAAAAATGCCGTTGACCGAAACAGGTTAAAGCGCATAATTAGGGAACTGATAAAAAAACGCCTGCCTGGTTTAAATACTGGTTTATATGTTATTATGGCCAAGTCAAAAGTTACTAAAATAAAAGAGGTTGAGGCCTTGTCGTCGCTGGAATTATTGTTAAATAAGACCAAATAATCTATGCGCGAAATCATTACAAAATTAACAAGTTTGCCTAAAAAAACAGCAGTGGCCTTAATTAAAGTTTATCAGGCTACGCTTTCCCCGGATCATGGCTTGTTTAAAGCCAAATATCCGCATGGTTACTGCCGCCATTATCCAACTTGCAGCGAATATTCCAAACAGGCAATAACAAAATTTGGCCTTATCAAGGGTGGTGCACTGGGGGTAAAAAGAGTTTTAACGTGCAACCCTTTCGTTGATCCAAAAGTAGACCCTATTCCTTAAAATTTATAATTTATTTTAATCTAAATGTTTTCAACAATTTATAACGACGTAATTTATCGCCCGCTGCTTAACCTCCTGGTATTTTTCTATAACATTATCCCCGGCCATGATATTGGGGTGGTGATTATTTTACTTACCTTGCTCATTCGTTTGGCTTTAGCTCCCAGCTTCCATAAGTCCCTAAAAAGCCAAAAAGCTATGAATGATCTTCAGCCGAAGCTGAACGAGTTAAAAGCGAAGCACAAAGACAATAAAGAAGCTCAAGCCAAAGCTTTGATGGATTTATATAAAGAACATAAAATAAATCCCCTGTCCTCCTGCCTGCCGTTAATTATTCAGCTGCCAATTTTAATTGCTTTGTATCAGGTTTTTGGCAAAGCATTAAACCCACATGTTGATATTGCTACCCGGTTAAATGGTTTGTATTCTTTTATTGCCCGACCGGAATTTTTGAATCCAAACTTTTTAGGACTAATAGATTTGTCCAAGCCAAATATTTGGTTTGGCGTGTTGGCCGGCTTGGCCCAATTCTGGCAGTCAAAGTTAATGATGCCAAAAAACACAGGCGAGCAGGACATGACTACCAAGGCAATGGCTATGCAGACAACTTATGTTTTGCCGGTAATCAGCGTAATTATTGCCATTAAGCTCCCGGCCGGCTTACCGCTATACTGGATTGTTACCACTCTCTTTGCTGTTGCCCAGCAGTATTATATAATAAAAAAGCATCCGCAACCCAAGAATTAGGAAATAAGAATCAGGAATTAAGGAAAAATATTTCTTAATTCCCAATTCATAATTCTTAATACTGACCATATGACCGATTACAATAAAATTGAAGCGGTAAAAAATATTATTTTAGAATTAATGCAGAAGTGTGGGATTCAGGGCTCTGTTGAATTTGAAGAGAGCATTACCAAAGGTTTGGTGTTTAACATTTCCACCCCCGATTCCTACTTATTGATTGGGCGCCAAGGCTCAACCCTCCATTCATTCCAAATTTTGGTTCAGGCAGTGGTTTCCAGAAAATTTGGGCAGGAAGGCCCGTTCTGGTTTTCTCTGGATGTTGATGATTACAAAAGAAAAAGAGAATGGTTTTTAAAAGAAACCGCAAAAGCAGCCGCAGATAAAGCCAAGCTCACCGGACGCGCCCAAGGCTTGGAACCAATGCCGAACTATGAAAGAAGATTAGTTCATGCATATTTGCAGGAGCACTGTCCGGAAGTAGAAAGTTCCTCCATTGGCAATGAACCTTACCGAAAAGTTGTTATAAGGTTAAAACGATAAATTTAAAAACTCTCCCGAACTTAGGGGGAGTTTTTTTGTTTCAAATATGCAAGAAAGGGTGTATAATTTAAACATTAACAGTCAAAAAATATGACAAAAGAATTTCCAAAATATCAACCCGAAGATCTTAAAAAGGCCTTAATCAATCAAGGTAAAATGTTAGAAGAAGGCGCCAGTTTGACCGAAGATGGTGTTTTAATTGCCACAGAAGAACAAATCGAAAGAGCAAAAAAAGAGATGTTAGCCGAGCGGCCAGATTTAGCCGTACCGAAACCCACCAAAGAGTCTGTTGAGCTAAAACCAAAAGAACCTGAACTTTTAATTTGGATTCCTGAAAATTATTCAGAGCAATTAGGTGAGTCTAATATTGTTGTTTTGAATAAAATATTAACTGAAAACAAATTCCCCCAAATTTATAGTAATGCAATTCCAGCTATTGAGCAGGCTTTTGTTTCAGCTACGGGCAATAAATTGCCTGGAGCTGTGCGTAATTTTTTAATTGCTTATGCCTCTAATGGTTATGGCTATAATAATTTTATGGATCGTTTTAAGAAGGAGGTTGGCCCCAGGGTTTATTCTAAACGACAACTGCTAGCTTTAGGCAAGCTCTTAGATAAATTTGAATTTCATCATGATATGTATACCGAGATAGTGCAGTTGTATAGCCAGGCAAAAAATATGCCGGACTTGCCATTGGAGTCGGATGCGGCAAAGGAGAAAAAAATAGAAAAACCGGCAGAGCCCGAACCCCAAAAACCTTCTTCGTCAACGGTCGGTAATGGTATTGTTCAAGAAGCTCCAAAAAATATTTTAAGTGAAGAACCAAAAACTGACAGGCAAAGAGAAATGAGCTTATTGGAGTTTGAAGTCAAAATGTCTAGAGGATATGGTAAGTCTGATATAAAATGGCCAAAGGACATTGAAGAATCGAATAAGTTGGCGTGTATGTTTTTTGAAGGATTTGTTAGCCGGGGCTATGACGCTTATCAGGAAGCGCTTAAAAACGAAATTCCAACCATGCAGCGTAAGTTTGAATCCTTAGGAATTGCTCAGGGATTTGCCGATGTGCGTGAATTTGTAAATGCGTATTGGGAAAAATATAAAAGTAACATTATTAAAGCTAATAATGAGTTGCTGGCAAAAAATTTAGAATCAGACCCGGAGTATCAAAAACTCCCTCAGCAAGTAAAGCAACTTATAGCCTTATTCAACAATCAGGTGTATCCAAATAAAAAATTTACACCATCTGAAGTATCGGGTTTGTTAAACCAGATTGGAGCAAGGCCTTTCAGCTTACAGAATACTGAAAAGGCCTTGTCCACTTTAATCTATGAGTTTGGTTTAAAGGTTCAGAATGTGGTCGGGGATGCCGACAGTTTTGGCATAGAAGTCGGTGATAGGGTTTATTTGATCCCAAATAGAGGTGCTTCATTAATAGGTCCTAACAGAATAGCACATCTTAAAGCTTTAAATATAAGCCACGAAATGGGAAAGGGTGGAAATTTTCGCATTGAACCTGGCGAACAAGGAAGATCTACTCCTGTTAAGGTTTTAAAGCCTGTTCAATTAAGGCGGACAAAAGTTGACGCGTTTGGCCCGGTTTATAAAATTGACCAGCGGGGAGAAATTATAATAACGCCTGAGTAATATAAAAGATGTAAAATTTTAAAAAAACTCTCCCTTAGTTCGGGAGAGTTTTTTGTTTGTGGGGTTAAATTGCAAAGGCCAGGATTGTCCAAAAAACTAAAGCCAGGTCGTTTTTAAAATAAGGATTGTCCACCATCCCCTGGAAAATTAAGGCAATTAAAAATAAACTCACTCCAAGCTTAAGTAGATTAGCGCGATTTTTTATGCCGAAATAAATTAAATAAAAACATAGGCTGGTAAAACTAATTAAGCCTAACAGTCCGGTTTCAACCCAAAGGTCAAGAAAGATATTGTGGGGAAAATTATGAGCGTCGGTTAGCCCCTTGTCAGTATTAAGCCTTTCCCAATTGCGGGAAAATCCGGTAAGACCCAAACCAAACACCGGAGACTCTTTTATGCCCTTAATTCCGGTCTGCCATAAAGAAAGGCGGGAAACAGCGGACTTCTCGCCGTAAAATGGCAAGGTAAAGCGCCAGCGAAGGTTTGGCACGGAAATAATAATTACCACAAGAACAACCGCAATAACGCCGGCAATTTTGCGAATATTTTTGTCCGCCGCGACTATCAAATAAACCAGGGTTGCAAAACCGAAGCCAAGCCATCCGGCTCGGGAAAGAGAAAGAATTAAACCAATTAAGCCCAACCCCCAAGCCAGCAATTTTAAATTAACCTGCCCGCCATCTGCTGGAGCATCGGTCGACTGCAGGCGGGAAATTTTAAGTTTAAAATTACTTAATGCTTCCGGCAGAACAAAAGCTAACAACGGCGCGCACCACAAAGCGTAAAAATTAGGATGCACAAAAAAACTCACAGCTCTTTTTGGCTCGTTGCTATTACCCCAGAATGCCATGGGCAGGCTCCACAGGCTGAAATATTGTATAATAGCCAGCAGTCCGGCTGCGGCTAAGGCAAAATAAATAGCCGAGAGTAAATATTTTTTTAAGTTGGGAAATTTTTGCAGAAGATAATTTCCTATAAAAAATAAACTGATTGGCTGGAGAAACAGAACGATGAACTGGCCAATTTTTTCCCTGCTAAGTCCTTTAACAAATAAGCTTACCAGCCCGGAGATGAAAAACAATCCGGTGCCGATTAGAACCGATTTGTTAATTGGACTTGAAAAAAATGATTTAATATTTTTACCGGCCAATAGGTAGAAAAAAAATATCAGCCAAAACAAAAATACCCAAATCATTAATAAGTTTGCGGGCAGGCCTCCTAATTTAAAACGGATGGCGTAAGTGGGGGCCAATAGTAATGTGAGCAGGAATAAATAAGCCATAGTTTACGGTACGCTTACTCTAACTTTTTTGGTTATGACATTGCTCCCGGCTTGAGCATAAACTTTATAGCTGCCGGCCGGCGGCGGAGTAATCCATTTAAAAGTATAACGATAGGTGTCCCCTGTGTGGTCGGTGTTGGTGGCTGTGCCAATTAATTTGGCTTGGCCTTTGTCGTTTTGGTAGTAGAAGTTTACCGTGTCATAGCGGTTTGGGCTTTCCGCGGAAAGATTTACCGGAAAGGATAAAAGATTTTGATCCTGCGGTTCTGTTAAAGTTAAGGGCGTGTTGGCGGCAACAGTTATGTTAATGCTGGTGTCTGCCGAGGCTCCCGCACTGTCAAAAGCTTTGGCGGCAATAGTATATGAGCCGTCACTTAAGCTTTTGGTTATGTTAAACAGGAAAGGCTGCTGAGTTAGATTTTGAAACAGCTCCCCGTTAATAGACAATTCTACCCTGTTGATATTTTGCGAGGAAATTGGATTTACAATTACTTGAAATGGCAGTTTGGAAATTACCGCGCCGTCGCTTGGTTCGGAAATATTTACGCTCAACGCTTGCCCGCTGCCGCCGGGCTGAATTATTTGCGCGTCATTGGGCGGGTAGCTATAGCCGTGCGCCAAAGCCCATTCTACAACCGGATTTTCCCAGTTTGGATTGTCTCTCATTTCGCTGTGAAGAACTGAATAAACTTTGTAGGAAATTCTTTCAGGCGGGGTATTTGAATCGGCTGGCAATCCGGTTTGAGAATCAACCGCTACTTTTATGTGGACATTGTCATAGTCGGTAGGCACTGAGTAGTCGGCAAAAACTTCAGTTTTTGTATTAGGCGTAGCTTCTGTCGGCAATTTTCCTGAAACTTCATCAACCACAACTTTTTGTATTCCATTTGGCACGGTAAAGTTTTCCGCCGGAGTTCCTTTTAAGGCTTCCGCCATAAATTCGTGCCAAATTGGCGCGGCGACCAAAACCCCGTCAGCTCCTTTTTTTAGAAGCGTGCCGTCATTGTTGCCGGCCCAAACTCCAGCTGCGAGGCTGGGGGTAAAGCCCATTGTCCAGCCGTCGTGCCAGTTTTGGGTTGTTCCGGTTTTTGCCGCCACTACTCGGTCCGGCAAAATTAGAGGAGAGTTTGGCCCGAACACATAACTTCTGGCGTCGTTGTCCGTCATTATGCTAATTACTTCATAAGCCGCTTGCGGGTCTAACACAGTTTGCGGGTTGCTTTTAAATTCTTCAATAGTGTTGCCATCTTTGTCGACAATTTTTAAGATTGGAGTTTTTTCATTTTTTACTCCCTCGTTGGCAATGGTGGCCATGGCCGCAGTGTGGTCGAGCAGCCTAACTTCACATCCGCCCAAAACCAAAGACAGTCCGCAGTTAGACAGCGGAGATGTTATTCCCAAATCCCGGGCGGTTTGTACGGCGTTATCTACCCCAACTAAAGCCAAAGTTTTTACCGCCGGCACGTTAAGGCTTCCGGCCATTGCTTTGCGCATAGAAATTGGCCCATAGCTCTGGCCGTTATAGTTGCCGGGAATATAACTCTTGCCGTTAAAAGTTCCAAAGTTAGTAACCACATCCATTAGCATTGTGGCCGGAGAGTATTTGAAATCTTTTTTAAATGCAGTTACGTAAACATAAGGCTTAAAGCTGGAACCGGGCTGTCGCTGGGAAAGAGCGACGTTGACGTTAGGTTCAAACTGGCAATTTTTTCCAGGAGTGCAGCCGGCCGGCTCAGGGTCGCCGAAATAATCTTTGCTTCCAACCATTGCCAAAATTTGTCCGGTCTTCGGATCTATGGCAACTAACGCGGCATTGTCGGCGTTATATTTTTTACTGCTTTTTTCTACCCCATTTTTTACGGCCGTTTCCGCAATCCCCTGCAGACGCAGGTCGAGCGTGGTATAAACTTTCAAACCCCCTTCTTCTAAAGATTTTTCACCGAATTTATTGGCCAGATAATCCTGCACCCACAAAACAAAGTGCGGAGCCTTAATGCCTGTGGTAATTTTGCTAAATTCCACTTTTTCGTCTTCGGCCTGTTTTTCCTGTTCGGCGTTTATGTATCCCTGCTGCTGCATTAAACTTAAAATTGTGTTCTTTCTGTTGTCCAGGCTGGCGCGGTTGGGCCCGAGCGGGTTGTAAAAGGTTGGCGCTTGGGGCATTGCCGCTAAATAAGCGCTTTGCGCTAAGGTCAGATCTTTTGCCGATTTATTAAAGTAAGACTGGCTGGCGGCCTCAATGCCATAGGCGTTGCGGCCGTATGGAATTTCGTTTAAATACAATTTTAAAATTTGTTCTTTGGAAAAACGCGAGTCAATTGCCACAGCCAAAATCAATTCTCGAATTTTTCTGTCCCAGGACTTGTCGTCCGTAAGAATTGATTTTTTAACAAACTGCTGAGTTATAGTGCTGCCTCCTTGGCTTTTCTTGCCCGACAAAATATCAACAACAATAGCGCGGGCTATGCCGGTAAAGGAAATACCCCCATGCTTGTAAAAATCTTTGTCCTCCACCGCTACGGTTGCGTTTTTCAAGTCCGGGGAAATTTGGTCCAGTTCAACCAGCGTGCGTTTGTATTCGCCGTGGATTTCATAGAGCAGGCTGCCGTCGCGAGCAAAAATTTTAGTGGATTCCGGGACGTTGCGTTCAAGGAGTTTGTTTGGATCTGGCAAGTCTTTGGAATAGTACAAAAACAACAAAGCTGCCGCTAAGATGCCCAAAGCAAAAAGACGAAAGACCCAGGTAAAAAATCCTTTCGCCTTAAATTTGAATTTAAATGAGAATTTTCTAAAAATCTTCTTCCTCGGGCTTTTGCCTGCAGAGTTAACCTTAGGAGGCTTATAGCTATATATTTTCATCTTTTATTATGCGTTATAAATATTGCTAGGCGGCATTTTAATTCAAACATATCGGCCACGCTAGATATGGGGTAATTATAGCTGTTTTAAGGCTCAAGTAAAAGATGCTATAATATCATTGGTGAATTTGCTAATATTTATCATATTTACCCGTATATTAATCTAAGAAATTGACATGAAAACCATTACAGATAAAAACAGAATTGAAGAGATCTTTAACCGAGGAGTGGTGGTAGACGTTCTTCCTTCTAAAGAAGAATTTATTAAAAAATTACAGTCGGGCGAGCGATTAAAAATATATATCGGGGCCGACGCAACTTCCAATTCTTTGCACCTGAGCCACGCAAAAAATTATATGTTTTTGGAAGAGCTAAGGCAGTTAGGCCACGAAGTAGTTGTTTTGTTTGGCGACTTTACCGCGCAAATCGGCGATCCGACGGGAAAAAATGCCGCCAGGCCTCAGTTGTCCGCTGTTGAAATAAAAAAGAATGTGAAAAACTGGCTAAAACAAATTAAGCCGCTAATGAACTTTGCCGACAAGGTCAATCCCCCAAAAATAGCCTATAACAGCAAATGGCTGTCCAAATTAACACTTAGCGATGTTATAAAGCTGGCATCTAATTTTACGGTTCAGCAAATGATAGAGCGGGATATGTTTGAGAAACGTTGGAATGAAAATGTGCCGATTTATTTGCATGAATTTTTGTACCCGCTAATGCAAGGCTATGATAGCGTGGCTATGAATGTTGACGTTGAGCTTTGCGGCACCGACCAAACATTTAACGCATTGGCAGGCAGGTTGTTGCAAAAGAGGCTGAACAACAAAGACAAGTATGTGGTTACTGTGAACTTGATGGCCAACCCGAAAACAGGAGCGCTAATGTCCAAGAGCCAGGGCACCGGAGTATTTTTATCCTCGCCGGCAAATGAAATGTATGGGGCAGTAATGGCGCAGCCGGATGAAATGATAGAAGTTTTATTTGTGAATGTTACCCGCATCCCGCTGTCTGAAAAGAAGGCCATTTTGGATTTAGGTCCCCGCGACGCAAAAGCTAAGGTGGCTTTGGAAATAGTTAAAAAGTTTTATGGCGAGAAAAAAGCTTTAGCTGCCCAGGCGGCTTTTGTAAGCCAGTTTTCCAAAGGCGAGCTGCCGGAAGATATTGAAGTAAAAACTTTGCCTGCCGGTTCGCAATTAATTTCCGGGGTGATTGCCGCAACAATGGGTATAAGCAAGTCCGAAGCTAGAAGGTTAATTGCTCAAGGCGGGGTGAAAATTGATAGCGAGGTTGTAAAAGCGGATGGAAATTTGGAAATTGGAAAAAAAGAAATACTCTTTCAAGTCGGAAAAAGAAGGTTTGTAAAAATAAAAGCGGAATAAATTAAATTTTAAAAATCCCCCATCTCGGCAATGCCGGATTGGGGGATTTTTTTACATTGTTTCTTCAGAAGTATCAGGAGTCTCTTCGGTTGTTTCTTCCGTGGTAGATGTTCCGCCGTCGGTGGCGGTGTCATCCATATTAGTGTCGTCAAATAACATAAGCCTTCTCCTTTTTGCCAAAATTGGCATAATTTTTTTGGGCTCAAATAAAGAGCTTACGGCAATTATACCAGCGGGTTTTTTTTGTGTCTATCTATTTTTTTACCGTGTTGTGTATAACTTTTAGCGAAGCTTGGCCGCTTTGGGAAAATAATGCGCAGCGCATAAAGCAATTGCTAAAGCGTCGGCGGCATCGTCCGGCTTGGGAATTTTTTTTAATTGAAAAGTTTTTTGCACAACGTACTGCACCTGTTTCTTGTCCGCTTTGCCATAACCGCAAATAAAACTTTTTACCTGGAGCGGAGTAAATTCAAAAATCGGCAATTTATACTTTTGGGTTAAATACAACACTACTCCCCTAGCCTGGCTTACGGTCATAACGGTTTTTTGGTTGGTAGTAAAAAATAACTTTTCAATCCCTACTGCATCAGGCTTAAATTTTTTTAAAATTTCTTCCAAGTCATTTCCTAAAATATTTAAACGCTCGGCATCGCTTAAGGTTTTTTCCGTAGCAATTACGCCAAAATCTAAAATGCCAAAACCATTTTTTGTTTTGTCCTGTTTGATTATTCCAAATCCGGTGGTGGCTGTGCCGGGGTCAATTCCTAATATAATCATGAATTATGAAGCATGAATTAAGAATTATGGTTCGGGGCCAAGCCCTTAATTCATAATTCTCGATTGTTAATTCTTTAAAATTAGAGGTTGGCGCTTGTGTGAACCGCAATTACATCTTCGTCGTTCTCCAGGTCGGCAAACAGCGCGTCAACTTTTGGTTTTTGTTCATCCGTTAAGTCAGTTCCCTGAGAAGATTCTTGAATAATTTCCGCACGGGCAATTTTTGCTCCGGCCTTATGAAGAACTTGTTTAATTTTTTGCAGGTCATTTACTTGAGTGTAAACTTCTAAACCCTCTTCCGATTCGCGCACGTCATCAGCTCCGGCATCTATTGCCGCGAGTTCCAAATTATTTAGGTTATTGTCTCTTTCCACGAGAATTTGGCCTTTAGTCGAGAACTGCCAGGCAACCGAGCCTTGCGCTCCAATGGTGCCGCCATGCTCAGAAAAGATTTTGCGGACATTGTTAAAGGTTCTGTTAGTATTGTCTGTAGCGGCTTCTACCAAAAAAGCCGTGCCAAACGGACCGTAGCCTTCGTAAATTACTTCTTTTATGCTTCCGGCATTGCTGCCAAGAGCCGCTTTAATAGCCCTTTCCACATTGTCGTTGGGCATGCCCTGTTCTTTAGCGTAATCTATTGTTGCCTTAAGTTTGTAGTTAACTGCCGGGTCGCCGCTGCTGCCCCCTTCCTTTACCGCAATTGAAATTTTCTTCCCAAGCTTAGAAAACAAAAGTCCGCGCTTCTGGTCTAGCGCGCCTTTTGTTCTTTTAATTTGTGACCATTTAGAATGTCCGGACATATATTAGCTTGTTGGTGTTAGTAATTAGCTTATAGCTTGGTAGCAGTATCAGAGCTGCGTAGTTGCCTGATTCATCGGGCGTGAATACTCGCCTGCCAAGCAGATTAAACGTTGTAGATGTACATAGCTTGTTTGTAGAGGCTTAGGATTTTAGGAAATTGGTTATTAGCTTGCCCAGCTCGCGTTCTTTTCCGGTAAAGCCGTGGTCGGCATTTTTTATTATTTCAAAGCCAAAGTTACTCTTCCCCGCTAAAGCATTTTTTAAGATTGAAACATTTTTTTCAACTTGTCCAAATGAGTATTCATCTTTGCCGCCGTAAATTATTAATGAGTCCGTTTTGACCGCCTTAATTTCCCGAAAAGCAGGTTTTTTGGAAAAATTTATTTTTTGCGATTCCGACCAAAAAGGAAAAGTATTATACAGTCCCTCAGGGTTTAAAATGTCGTACATTCCCTGGTAAGAATAGCAACGGCCGCCTATAGTTTTGGGATCCATAAACTCTTTGCCTTTGCCGGCTTTAATGTTTTGCTTGCACAATTTTAAGATATTAAAAAACTTTTTTTTGCCAAACTCGTTGTAATATATCCCGGCATCATCCGCCCCGCAAATAATTAAATTTTTGGTAATTTGATTGCGCGGCTTTTTATAATGGTATACGCAAATTTTGTTTGCGCCGGTGGAAAAACCGGAAAGCGCGAAAGTTTTGTAGCCTAAAGTTTTCAAAAAATTTATTGCCCCGTCAATATCTTTTATGCAATCGCCAATCAGCTCGTGAGAAGTGCCGCATTGAAAGCGGCGAAGCTTGCCATTTTTTACTATTTTTATTTTATTGGTTATCCCCGACCCCCGATTATTAAAGGCAAAAAAATCCCAGCCGGCTTTGTGGGCGTCGTTGGCCATTTCTTGATATTTATCCGGGCGGTAAAAGACGGATGCTCCCCCATTGCCGTGAAGATTAATAAGAATCTTTTTGTTGTTATTTTTTTTAAACAACAAACCCGGCAAAGGCAGATTGTCAGTAGCTTTAAAATTTACAAATTTTGCGTTTTTATAGATCATGCTAATTAAATATGATACACTAATATTATTATAAATTAATATCAATTTTATGGATATGTATGACAGACTAAAGGGTTGGGGTGCCGATCCAGAGACTGCTTTTGAGCTTGAACAGAGGGGTAAAATAACGTCGATCTTAATGACTATCCCTGAAATTAAAACCAAATATCCGCTTAGGGTTTTGCAGAAAATCGCTATAGATTTATTAGATGAAGATGATCAAAAAATTCAGGATGCCTTGGGGGTGCTTTCAGGAGATCGTGAAAATGATCCCGAGTCGCAAAAAATAATCATGGATTGGGTTAAATCACATATTATAAATACTAAACCCATTAGATCAGAATTACCTCCGGCGGAATAATCTTATTTAAAAGAAATTAATATCGTAAACTCGCCTTTTATGGCGGGTTTTTGTTTTAGTTGATGTATTACAGACAACGGGTCGCCGTGAATAAATTCTTCATGCATTTTGGTAAGCTCTCTGGCCGCCACAACCTGGCTGGCGGGAAAAGCATTGGCGATGTAGCTTAAGGTTTTTAAAATGCGTTCCGGGGATTCATAGAAAATTGCCGTTGCTTCGGCTGTGGCCGCGGCAGACAGGGCTTCTACGGTTTTGGTAGCGGTTTTTTGCAAGAAACCTAAAAACATAAATTTGTCGGTTGGTAGTCCCGACGCAGACAGCGCGGCAATGGCCGCACTAGCTCCGGGGATTGGCACAACAGCGACGCTGTTTTTTACGCACTCGCGCACCAGTCGAAAACCCGGATCGGAAATTCCCGGAGTTCCGGCGTCGGTAATTAAGCAGGCATCTTCTTTAATTAATCGCCTGGTTAACTCTTTTAAAATTTGTTGTTCGTTGTGTTCGGCGAATTGAACAATCTCTTTTTTTGCTGTCATCCCGGACGAGTCAGACGAGATCCGGGATCCAGAACTTGTTTCATTGCTGGATTCCTGCTCGGAGGCCGGAATGACACCAATAGGCAGGCCGTCTATATATTGCAGTAATCTTTTTGAATAGCCGGGATTTTCCGCAATGATAAAATCACACTTACGCAGCATTTCTATGGCGCGCAATGTTATGTCCCCCAAATTTCCGATTGGCGTAGCAACAACGTAAAGCATTTTTTGATTAATAAGAATTAAAAGATTTAAATGATTGACATGAATGTTCAAGATGACATAATTTTTGTCATTCTTTTCAATTATGTCAATCTTGTCATTTGGTTAAAAGTTTTTGTCCTGCGCTTCGAGTCCGAAGACGTCTTCTATAAGGTCGTATTCCGCTTTGAGTTTGTCGCGGTGTTCTCCTAAATGTTCTTTTGTTTCGCCGTTGGCCTCATACCATTGCTCATAACTGGCTTCCAGCTCTTTATCTATGGCTATGCATCTGGCATAGGCCTCCTCTTGGGTTTGAGGGCCTTTTTCTAGCCAGTCATTATAGCTTAACCCCAAGGCTTCCTCATACTTGTCTTCGAACAAATTTTGTATTTCTTCTTGGTCTTTCATATAAATATACAGATTTACCGATACCAACAGATTTTGGTTACAGTAAACCTTGTTATTAATTAGCTGACTTTAATATTTTAGCCCAATTTGGACAAAATAAAAACCCCTGACCTATTCTGGTCTAATCCTGTCTGGGATTATTTGACCATGGTAGAGGGGTTTTTAAGAAAAGTTAGAAGAAGCTTAGAGCCATAAGAATAACCTTATAGCCGATCACCCAGAAAATTAGGGCGATAAGTATCCCACGTTTAGAGGGATTGGTTTTTTGTCGAATTGTTTTTTATTTTTGTTTCTTCTAATGAAGAACTCACTTTTCTATAGGTATTATAGCAGAAATTTTCTCTCTTGTCTAGGGGTAATTTTCTTTTTTCAAGTATTGATAATTACCGCAGGATTTTATATAATGTGTAGGTTAAGTAAATACTAGGGCGTGTAGCTCAGCTGGTTAGAGCATCAAGCTTATACCTTGAGGGTCCCAGGTTCGAATCCTGGCACGCCCACCAGAATAATAATTTAGCGCCCCGTCATGTGACGGGGCGCTTTTTTAGATGTGTTGCAAGATAATCCATCGCAATTCTTGTGATGTTTCGGCGATGCGCTTCGTCATCCGCAGCGTGAGAAATCTGTCTGTGGTCGCCAAGATTCTCGTAATCCCTCTTAGATTTTTAGGATCATGACAAAACATTTTAAGTTTTGTTTCAACCACTCCGACTTTTGAGTTTGCGGCATGAATGACCGTCGAGTCTTTGGTTACTATTCCTACATGTCCAACGCCATCATTTTGATCGTCCCAGTAGTAGTTTCTCCATCCGGAGGTGAAAACTAAATCACCCTCCCTTGGTTTGGTAACTCGTCTGCCCATATCTCTTTGATCAATTGAATGTCTGGGCATCCAAATGCCGATCTCACCAAAAATCCACTTTGTCATGCTGCTGCAATCCACAATTTCAGGAGCCAAGTAGGGGTTTGCGCCTCTCCGATACTGAGATTTTCCAACAAGACCACGCGCAATAGCGGTCACACTCATATCACACCGCAAAAAACCCATGCTTTCTAAAATATCCAACGCTGCGCTATCGCTGATGGGAAGTTTTAAGCTTGCCAGGTTCACAGCGATTTTGTCTCCAACACTCTGATGCCACATTTTACCTCCTTGCCAAACAAAAAAGACCTGTCCGAAAGGGCAGGCCTCGAAGTTTTGTATTTCAAAAACTCCCCTTTCGGGTCAGGCCCGAAAGTTTTTGGCAAAGGAAGACCAGATGGACTTTATTTTATTTAAAAGCATTTGAATATCTAGATAATTGTTGCTGAGGCGACTTTGTCCCCTTCTTCCAGGCGCATAACGCGGACGCCTTGTGTGGCGCGTCCAAGCGTGGAAATGGCATTAAGCGGAGTGCGAATAGTCTGTCCGGACTTGGAGATAATAACCAGGTCGTGTTCTTCGGAATTGTTGAGAATATACATTGCCACAATTTTTCCGGTTTTGGGCGTGACTTTCAACGTCTTAATGCCGCTGCCGCCGCGCTTTTGTATTTTATAGTAAGCGGCCTCGGTTTTTTTGCCTAAACCATTTTCGGTAACCACCAACACTTCCAAATCTTTCACGTTTATATCTTTGCGGATAATGTCCATAGAAATAATATGGTCGTCCTTCTTTATGCGCATACCGGTAACGCCGCTGGCATTGCGTCCCATTGGGCGAACATCTTTTTCATTAAAGCGGATGGCCTGCCCGTTTTCGGTGGAGAGCATTATTTGGTCATCGCCGGCGGAGGTTTCTACCCACATTAATTCGTCGTCGCCTTTGAGCGAAATGGCTATCATGCCGCTTCGCCTTACTTTGGCAAATTCGTCGCGGGAAACTTTTTTTATTAAACCATTCTTGGTGGACATTACCAGGAATTTGGAAGTGTCTTTTTTAGAGAAGGTTAAGACTGCCTGGGCAATTTCATTGTTTTGTAATTGCAGGAAGTTTACCAGGGCCTGTCCGCGGCTGGTGCGGCTGCCTTCCGGCAGTTCGTAAACTTTGGTTTGGAAAACGCGGCCTTTGTTGGTAAAGAACAAAATGTCGTCGTGAGTGTTGGAGGAAATTAATTTGTCGACAACATCTTCCTCTTTTAAAGTCTGGCCAATAACACCTTTGCCGCCGCGGCTTTGGGTTTTGTAGGTGTCGGGAGCTAAACGTTTTACGTAGCCGGATTTGGTAATGGTAATAATTACATTGCTTTCCGGAATAAGGTCTTCGGCGGAGAAAGTGCCAATGGCATTTTTTACTACCGCAGTGCGGCGGTCGTCGCCGTACTTATCTTTCATTTCCTGAACTTCTTTTTTAATAATCCCCAGGATTTTTTTGTTGGAATGCAAGATGCCTTCCAGTTCCGCAATTAACGCTTTCTTTTCTTTTAATTCGTCGTCAATCTTTTTGCGTTCCAAACCGGCCAAGGTTTGCAAGCGCATTTCCAATATGGCATCGGCCTGAATGTCGGTGAGCTTGAACTTTTTAATTAAGTTAACTTTGGCTTCTTCTTTGGTCGGTGATTTTCTAATGGTATTAATAACCTCGTCAATATGGTCCAAAGCTTTCTTTAACCCTTCCAAAATATGTTCGCGTTCTTTGGCTTTTTTTAGTTCATAAGCCGTGCGGCGCTTAACCACAATTTGGCGGTGCTCCAAATATTTTTCTAAAACGGTTTTCAAGTTTAAAACGTGCGGTTCAATACCATCCACTAAAGCCAGCATATTCAAATGGAAAGTTTCCTGCAATTGCGTGTAGGAAAAAAGTTGGTTTAAAATTTTGTTTGGCAAACCGTCTTTTTTTAAGTCCACCACAATACGCACGCCGTCTTTGTCGGATTCGTCGCGTACGTCTCTAATGCCTTCAATTTTTTTGTCGCGAACCAGTTCGGCAATTTTTTCCAGCAAAGTAGCTTTGTTAACGCGGTAAGGAATTTCGTGGACTAAAATTTGGAAAGCTCCGGTTTTGCTTTCGGTAATTTCGGTTTTGGCGCGCATAACAATTCCACCCTTGCCGGTAGCGTAGGCGTTTTTTATGGCAGCAACATCATAAATAATTCCGCCGGTTGGAAAATCCGGGCCTTTAACAAATTCCATTAAGTCTTCCGTGGTGGCTTCCGGGTCTTCAATTAGCTTTATAATTGCATCGCTAATTTCGTTTAAATTGTGCGGCGGGATGTCTGTGGCCATACCAACGGCAATGCCAAGAGTGCCGTTAAGCAGCAAATTAGGAAGTTTGCCGGGCAAGACAACAGGCTCTTTTCTGGTAGCATCATAGTTGTCTCTCCAGTCAACAGTTTCTTTGTCTAAATCCGTTAATAGCTCCTCAGCCAAGGCCGACATTCTGGCTTCAGTATAACGCATAGCAGCCGCGCCATCGCCATCCATAGAACCAAAGTTTCCCTGCCCGTCGATTAGCGGGTAACGCATGGCAAACAGTTGCGCCATATGCACCATAGAGTCATAAACAGCCACGTCGCCGTGCGGGTGGTACTTACCAAGCACATCACCGACTACAGCCGCGGATTTGCGGAATTTAACGTTGTGGCGCAGGCCTAATTCGTGCATTACATATAAAATTCTGCGATGTACCGGCTTGAGTCCGTCGCGCACATCTGGCAAGGCGCGGGCAACAATTACCGACATAGCATAGTCTAAATATGACTCTTGCATTTCGGTTTGAATGTCGCGCGCTTTGATTGTGCCTATATCGTTGCTAAGTTCTGCTTTTGAATCTTTTGGCATAAGTTTATAATGGTAAATTCTTGTTTTGTTCTAGTTTAAAACTTCTGAGTTGATTTCCAATTATTGTTCGAATTTCGTTTATTGTAAAAAAATATTCTAAGAATGGGTAATTAATTTCTTTGTCCGGGTTATTTATATCTTCTTCCGTTACCGTTATTGATTCATCGGGCAAAAAAAGATTTTCAAAATTCGGTGCTTGGATGTTTAGGTTTTCCGCAAACTCATTTATCTGTTTAATTAATTTTAATCTTTCGTCGTGTTGTAAGCCTATTCCGCTTTTTGAGTTTTTTCTTAATCTGGCATCTCTTATGGTTTGGTAGTAAGCGGCTTTTTTTTCTTTGTAGTCCTGCCTGGCCTTACTAAATTCCGGGTGAATGTCCAAGTTGAGTTGTGTTAGTTCTTCGGCTTGCGGTTTTCTGGTTGCCATCCCTTCTTTCTTCCACCTCTCCCATTCTTTTTTTGCAATCATGTATTCCGTAAAAGAATTTTTTGATTTATTAAGCCAGTCGGATATTTTATCCAAACGGTTTAAAAAAATCTTGGCTTTCTCCCCATTGTCTTCTTTAACAAAATTTGTAAGATATTCTTTTGTTAAAAAATTTTGTTTTAACTCAGGGCTTAATTCGTGTGGTTTTCTCGGGTTCATTTTTTAAAATTATCTTTTACATCTTTAAAGCCGCGGCCAATGGTTTGAAACAGGGTGGTATCGGCAGGGGCATTTTTATGCATACGGTAGCTAATAACCCAAACCGCGATTAACAAAATTCCTACCACAATCGCCACCGCCCAAATAATCCGCAGCTTTTCCGCCTGAGTTTTATTTTGTATGTTTTGAATCCAGGACATAATAATTTTAAAATTTAAAGATTAGATGATTGAAAGATTAAAATTTAACCTCAATCACCAAGCCTTAATTACCTTAGCGGTTCTAACACAATGAGTTTTGTCCCCTCTTCCTGCAGATCCTTCTTTTTTACGGTTAGCTTATCCATCTCTTCTTTTTTACCGCCCATTTCTTTTACAAATTTTTCTACCGAATCCAAATCTAAAATTAAATCCCCCATTTTGTAGTGGGAAGGGATAACAATTTTTGGCTCAATTTCGTTAACGACCTTGCTCGCAGTAGAGGCGGACATTACTGTGTTGCCGCCAACAGGCAAAATTAAAATATCTATATCGCCAAGCTCTTCTAGCTCGTCTTCTTTTAAGTTGAATTCTTTTATATGCGAAAGATTTAGAATTCTAATTTCTTCGCTCTCAATTAAATAAATCGTGACATATTTATCTTCCTGTTTTAAAGGAATGCCGGTAACGGTAACCCCTTTAACGTCGTATTCGCCTGGATCGGTTATGTCGAAGTGCTCTCCGGAAATGCCGGAAATTGCCGAATAAAGGCTTTTGTTTTTTTGGGAGAGAATTAAAATATCGGCAGCTCCTCTCGGCGGGGTTAGACCGGAGTCTTTATGGAACGGGTCGGTAATTACTACGGCTTCCTTAGTGCTAATTTTGAATGAAGAAAGGCCAAAATACTGAATTTGCATAGGTCTACAGAATTACTAATAATTAATACTAATCTACAGATGCCTACAGACAATTTCTGTAGGTATCTGTAGTGAATTTTTGCGATTTTGTAGTTAAATTATATACTTTTTTAGGCAAAAAGTGAAGCCTTGGAACAACATGGGTCCAAGGCTTAGCATGGTCTTCGTCGCCCTTTAAATCGGGCAGGTATCAGTCCACTCAGGCGGGATATTTTCAGCTCCAGGAAGGGTCTGAACTTCTCCGCATTGCAGACAAATTGCCTTGTCAGGGTTGGCTTTGGCAGCTTGGTAGTTGGTTAGTCCGTACAACCTAAACCAGGTTATGTGTCCTGACTGCCATGGTTCAGGAAAACCTGCGCAAGGGATCACTTCCCCGCCGCAGGCTTCTTTTGCCCCTGGTCTAATTAACGCGCAACGGATATTTTTTTCGCTCATCTATCCCCCTTCGTAACTATCATAGAAACTTTTTAAAGACTTGCCAAGAGGGTTTGTAAATGCTATAATGCGTTTACTTATTTGGCGCAACGCTCTAAGTTAAAAAATATTAATCCCCAAATAAGTTTATTTAGAAGAGCGTTTTAACAATTAACCAAATGCAATAAGGTTTTTAATTGGACAACGATTAGCCGTTGTTTTATTTTGTCTCAGAGCAATTTTGCCCAATTAACAACGAATTTATTTAATTTTGGTCAATAGGAATTATTTATGTCAGAAGAAACTCAAGCCGCAGCCGTAATCCCGGCTGCCGCAGCCAAAGCTCAAACTATGGCTGACCTGCTCTCCAGCGGGGTGGAAATTAAAGTGTTAAAGCCAGGCGATATGGTCGAAGGCTCGCTTATTTCCGTGGGAAAGAATGAAGTTTATGTAGATTTGGAAGGCTACGGCGTAGGCGTAGTTCGCGGACGCGAATTGTACGACGACGAAGCCACCTTGGCTTCCTTAAAGCCGGGCGACAAAATTTTTGTCTCCGTAGTGGAACCGGAAAACAAGGAAGGCATTGTTGAATTGTCTTTGCGCCAGGCCGGCCAGGAAAGAGTATGGCAGACTTTGCGTGAAAAAATGGAAAGCCGCGAATTGGTTCGCACCAAAATTTTGGAAGCTAACAAAGGCGGGCTTATGGTAGAGATTAACAATGTTACCGGTTTCTTGCCGGTATCTCAGTTGTCCTTAGAACACTATCCCCGCGTGGAAGATGGCGACAAGAACCGCATTCTTTCCGTTTTGCAGTCCTATGTCGGACAAATGTTTGATGTTCAAATTATTACCGCCGACAGCGATGAAGAAAAATTGATTGTCAGCGAAAAAGCCGTCTTTGAAAAAGAGATGGAAAGCAAATTGTCTCAACTTAAGATCGGTATGGTGGTGGAAGGCTTAATTACCGGCGTGGTAGATTTTGGAGCTTTTGTGAAATTTGGCGAATTAGAAGGTTTGGTCCACATTTCCGAATTGGCTTGGCAGAGAATTGATAACCCGAAAGACATTGTAAAAGTCGGGCAGAAGGTTCAGGCCAAAGTAATTTCCATCGACAAAGGCCGCGTGTCGTTGTCTATAAAACAATTGCAGGAAGATCCTTGGTTGGAAGCGGTAAAGAAATACCAAATCGGCCAGGCTGTCACAGGCAAAGTTATAAAAATTATGCCATTTGGCGTATTTGTGGAATTAGATAAAGATATTCAAGGATTGGCCCACGTAATGGAATTGTCCCACGAAGCCATTAAGAATCCGGAAGAAATTCTTAAGCCCGGTGAAGAGAAAGAATTCAAAATTATTTCTATTGAACCGGCCGAACATCGCTTAGGCCTGTCGCTTAAAGCTTTAACTGAAGCTCCGAAAAAAGAAGAAAAAAAAGAAGAAGCGCCAGCTGAAACAGAGTCTAAATAACAAAAAAATAACCCGTCCCGATTTTGTCGGGGCGGGTTATTTTAATTTATACTACATTGTCGGCTGGCTGCCGGAAGAACACATCTTGCAGGTTGATTTGTGGGTGAATAATTCGTAAAGCGCTGATAGTCCGACAAGGATGTAAATAATCATGGTGATGGTAGAGCCAACGCCAAAGATTTTTTCAACGAGGTTCCAGTGAAATGCGGTTAGAAGCCAGTTTAAACCGCCAATAACCACTAAAACCCAGGCTGTCATATGTAAAGCTTTCATTTTGTTCACCCCCTCTCAAAGGATTTGTTATAGCAAACTAAAATTCCTTTTATAATTCTATTATACTACTGGCCTTAATAAAAGCGAATTAGTTATCCCCAAAAAAACCCTTCGCGAAGCGAAGGGTTTTTTATCTATAATCTAAAATCTTTTATCTATTTGTTACCAACCAAACATTTTTCCGACTTCTTCCGAGCTTTCGCGTTTGCGGGCAACTTTTATTTCTCCATTTTGAGCAATAAGTTTTGCCGGAGAAGAAAGTAAACAGTGGTGAGAGGCTAAAGAGTCCTGGTAGGCGCCGGTGTCTAAGAAGGCAATATACAGTTCTTCGTTATCTGAAAGCCTTGGCAGTAAAATGTAGCCGCCGCCAGCCGTGTACTTGTCGTCTGAATCGCAGGAACTGCCCGCCAGCCAGACTTTTTCCAGCTTCTTGGTGTTCATGGAGTTAACCGGGATTACGTGCCATTTTTGGTGAATGGCCCAGGTGTCTATAAGGTCATTCATAAAGCTGCCGTTGACCACATACCATTTGTTCTTGCCTTTGTTCTCTACGGTTTTTTCCGCCAAGATTTTATAAATGGTAATTTGCGCCGGCGCTGCAACATAGCGTCCCCATTCCACAATAATGTCTGGATGTTTTACTCCAAGTTTGTCGCAGGAAGCTTTTGCATTTTTTATCAGCTGCTGGATTAAATTTTTGGCTGTATAAAAATGTTTTTTCTTTTCATAAGATACGCCCGCTCCCCCGCCAATGTCTATGGTGTCTAACCCTGGATTTTTTTCGCGCATAACAGCGTAAAGTTCTATGGCGCGCTTTAAAGGCTTAACCAGTCCGTCAACTTTTTCAATCTGGCTGGAAATATGGTAGTGCAAAACGGAAAGCCCGCGGACTTTGCCGATTTTTAAAATTTCTTCTTCGGTAAAACCAAAACGGTTAAACTTTTTATCCCAGTGGCTGTTGATTTTGATATTCAGGTTTACCCGAATACCCACTTCGCCTTTGAATTTTTTTAAGCGTTCCAGTTCGGTATAGTCTTCAATAATCGGAATAACAACCAAGCCCTTGCTCTTTAGTTCTTCCACCAGGCTAATATATTTTTCAGTTTTCGGCCCATTACAAATAACCCGAATTTTTGCGTTAAATTTATCCTGCTCAATCATCCGTTTTACCAGGAAAAGTTCATTGGCGCTGGAGACTTCCAGGTTGGCGCCTTCGGCAACGGCCGGCAAAACAAATTCCTTATTTTGGTTGACCTTCATGGCGTAGTGATAGAAAAAGCGGCCGCGATAACCCAAGACTTTAATGTAAGCATTAAAAGTTTCAATTAAGTCGCGCACGCGGTTTTCTATAATAGTAGGAAAAACAATTTCCGTGGAAGTGCCGTATTTTTTTACAATATCAAAAATATTGTATTGATAGTTGCCTTCGCGGACTACCAGTTCCCCGTCGGGGCTAATGTCAAAATTATGGGTGTTGTGCTCTTCAGCGCCAAGGCGCCAAAATTTGCGGAACCCATTCTTTTTTTTGCTGGCGGTTTTTGTGGTCATTTACTTTAGAATTATGATTGATTAAAATGCTCTTTACGCACAAAACATAATATTGTACTGGAAATTGAGAAATTTGTCAAGGGTTTGGCAAATAACAAGATTTGTCTTGGCTGTAGTTGCCTGATTTATCAGGCCATTGCAGCTCGATAAATCGAGCAACTACAAGGAATACTGATTTTACAGGAATAAAAAAAACGTGATCTCAAAGAAATCCGTTTACAGTAAATTAAGCCATTGGGTTGACTTGCTTGCGTTGTGGTTTAAAAAGTTTTGGTTTTTTATTCTTGCCAACTCCTAAGCTAAATTAATTGTAAACATAATTTACACCCAAGGAAATGGTTTGTCAAACCAGAGGCAATTGCATTACAATATATAGTGTTGTTTGGGTTTGCAGCAGACAAAGAACGACGCGTGGTTTTTTATCCGTTTAAGAAGATAAATTTACTTCCGCCAGGTTAAGCCTTGATTTTAGTCGCGTTTTCCACTAAAATAATGGCTATGGTGCAGTGGCGAAGTGGTAACGCGGCGGTCTGCAAAACCGCAATGCATGGGTTCGATTCCCATCTGCACCTCCAGAAAATTCGAAACGCGGATTTTTTAGCTCCAAAAAAGTTAGGGGCAAAAACTGAATACGTGCCCGAGTGGCGGAACTGGCATACGCTACTGACTTAAGATCAGTCGCCCTTACGGGATTGAGGGTTCGACTCCCTCCTCGGGCACCATTTATACAAACGAAAACCCCTCCATTTAAGGAGGGGTTTTGTTTAGTTAGCATCGCTAGAGAAAGTAGACAAGGAAGCAACAGTAATTACGTGCTTTTGAGCTAATTCTTGTCTTTCAGCCTCAGCTTGTTCGGTAATGGCCATAAGCTCATCGTATTTTCTTTGAGCACCATTTACCCAATTTGCGCTACCTGGTTGTACATATACCCCTTTCATTTTAGCGAAGGTTGTATATTTTTCTTTATAAATTGGTTTTTCCAATAAAGTGTTTAAGTCAACGAACCAATCAAGTTTAGTCTGGTATTTGCGCCAAGACGGATGTCCGGGCTTCACACCGATACCGCTACAATTGTTATCAAAACAATCGCGGCCCATATGGCTTTCCACATAGCTAATAGCTAAAGCTCTTTGCCATTGTGGCTGTAAAATAATCTGGTCGGCGTAAATGCCTAACGGAGAATCATTTTTTTCCAAATAAGCTTTCAGTTTAACTACTAATGGGTCGTTATCCTGAATGGAATCTATAGTAAGTGAATTGCTGTCGTTTGTTTTTAAAGTTTGTATGACTAAATTTGGGTCAGAAACTTTGATTTCAAAAATTTGAGCTTTTGTTTGCCCCGCGGTCTGAAGCTCGGCAGCTAATGCTAAATGCGGCATAATAACCGGAATTAGCATAACCAAAGCAATAATGCCGAAATTGGAGCTTTGGCTAATGGCAGACCTCAAGGTAGAAAGAGCTTTCATTCTTAGAATCAAACTCCTTTCTCCTCATCCCGATAAATCGGGAAGAAATATTGTTAAGGTTCGACTGTTGGACCCGTCCGAATTTTTGAACGACAGTCGTAAGGTTGCTGCTAAAAGCAGTTTCCTTTAAGAGTGCTTATTTCACCCAGTTAAATCTTTGTAAATAACCATAATATATGACTATAAACATTGATTAAATTGGGTGTACCCTGGAAAATAAGAGGGTTAACTCAAATTTAACGGGGTAAACAAAAAAGTGCCAAACTGCACTCTGTAGAAGCATTATACGCTTTATCGGGGAAAAAATCAAGGGTTTTTTGCCTTATTTTGGCTTAAATATGAGGAAAAACCTTTTTTAACTCTTAAAATAAGCAAAAAAATTACTTTTATTTAAGCCAGATTTTTAGCAGAATTTTGCCAAATTCAGAAAATCTGAAACGTTTTTCTTAGCCCCCATAGCTAAGGTAATATTTAAAAAACACCCCAGTTTGTGAGGGGTGTTTTGTTATTGCATTAGTTAGGGTGACTTAACAGGCAAGCTTACCTAAAAAATATTGAGCGAGTTATGAATAGCGCTGCTAAAAGTACAATTATTACAAGAATTGTTTTGGTGGTATTTGAAAAATTTTGAGAGTCGGACGGGTTTTGGGAATTGTTCGGACGTGTAAGAATAAAACCAATTAGGAGTGATGGGAGCATAATGCAAAGAATTGCAATGCCAAACACCATAAAAGAAAACCACCCATGAAAAAGAGAAGTGGCTTTGGATCCATAATATGACATCCAATAGTCGGCTCCGGTAAGCGCCAATAGGATTATGCTCCAGTAAATTAAAAATTTTTTCATAAATTATTTTATTTAGTTATTTGATTAAAAAGATTTATTAAGATTATATTCCTAGTTGCACCATAAGTAAGTGGTATCCTAGATAAATTACTCCGATTGTTACAATAACAATAATAACCGAAGTTATTATTTTTTTACTTGTTTCACCAACGCTTGGCACCGAGGTGGGTTTCATTGAGTCCAACCAGAAGATTAAAGATATACATCCTAAAAACAGCAATATAATTATTATAGGTATATAGGCAATTAACCCTAGTCCGGTTCCGGGTTGGTTCCCTCGCCACCAAATCCAAGCTAGTATGGAGAATATAATTAGGGTTATAGAACCAAGAATATTTTTTTTCATACGCTTTATTATCTAATTCAATCTTTGTTTAGTAGTATAACAAAAAACACCTGTATATAACAGATGTTTTTTGTGGAGCGGCTAACCCCGACATGAAGTCGGAATCTTCGAGGGGAATCCGCCGTCGCTAAAGCTATGGCGGACTTTTAGTCGAGCCTGGGTTTCTCATCTATCCTTATCTGCACAAAAGAAAATGCCCCACCCGTTAGGGTGAGGCAAATTCTTTTGGAGCGGCTAAGGGGAATCGAACCCCTATCCTCTCCATGGCAAGGAGAAGTTCTACCATTGAACCATAGCCGCGAACTAATTTTCAAATACTATTCTATCAATTTTTTATACTCTTTGGCAAGTATATTTATGGTGCCGGGCCCCAGAGTCGAACTGGGCACGCCTGCCTCTTCAGGGCAGCGCTCTACCGATGAGCTAGCCCGGCACGGAAGTAATAAAGTTCGTAAAGGTAAAGGTTATAAAGTTCCTACAACCAAACTTCATAAACTTGATAACTTTTAACTTGATAAACTAATTATACCTGGTGGGCCACGTCGTTCGCGAACTACGTGGTGGGCAATGTAGGGATTGAACCTACGGCCTACTCGGTGTAAACGAGTCGCTCTACCACTGAGCTAATTGCCCAAATTGTAAATTAATCGCTTGAATACTATATCAAAACATTAGCTTTTTGGCAAGGCTCTCAGATAGCGCGGTTAGGGCTTCAATGCTGTCTTCCTGCGAACTTTTGCAGCGGGCGCGGGCGCCGCAGGTCTCGCATTGATGGATAATGTGATATACCCCTTTTTCCAGTTCCAAACCAACAGGCTCCATAAGTCCGCCGCAGGGGTTAGCTCTGTCCCCCGGGTAATTGTCTAGGTGTTTGCTCCAAAGGCATTTTGGGCAGTGGTTTGTATAACCATTGCCTTTGGTTTTTTTGCCGCAATGCCCGCATTTAAAGTCTTCAATTTTGCGAATGAATTTAGTAGACATAGTTTTTACATTATTTTCTCCCCTTTTGAGGGGAGATGTCCCGACTTGTCGGGACAGAGAGGTTGTAGTAAAGGTAGTTTAACAAATATTTTTTAATTGAAAAAGCGCCGCGCAACCCGGTTGGGATCGCGCGGCGTCTTGTTGTGGAGTGTTCATGTTTGTTGTTCGACGAAATTTTGTGCGACCACTTGGCCGCTAATTACGACGAAAACAATTTTGTTGACGGTCATTCCGGCGTACGGGGTCCAACCGCATTTGCTTTTGACGCCAGAATCATCAATCTTGAATTTTGCGAATGGGTCGATGAGAATCATGTCGGCATCAAACCCGGCCGCCAGCGACCCTTTGTTGAGTCCCAGGATTTTTGCCGCGTTTCTTGAGGTCAGGTCGATGAACCTCTTGGTGGAGATCATCCGACGAGTTTTCAGGTCATACAACAACGGGATATTCGTCTCCACTCCAGGAACCCCGCTGGAGCATTCGTCGAGGCCTGGATTTGTCTTGGCTTCGCGAGGGTGAGGGGCATGATCGGTGGCAGAAACATCGACATCACCGTTGCACAAGTGTTGCAAGACAATCAACTGCTCTTCCGGTGACCTGAGGGCGGGATTCATTTTGTAGAACCCGCCGTTACCCGCCTCTACCCAGAAATTGTTGAATGTCCAGTAGTGGGGGCAGGTTTCAAATGTCACGTTCTGTCCCCGGGACTTGGCTCTTAGAATTAGCTTTATGCCGTCTGCGGTAGACACATGCGCTATGTGAATGCGCCCGGCTCCAACATCGTGATGAATGTTGAGGATGCGGCGGATGCCTTCAACCTCAACTTGGCTTTCACGGATTTTGCAGTGGTGTTGGCGAAGCAGCCGGCCGTACAGCTGCTTATATTCTTGTACATTCCTCTTGATTAGGTCTTCAGCCTCAGCGTGAATCGTTGTAATGCAATCGAGGTCAGCATTCTCTTCCAGGATACGACGTTGTGACAGGCCGTCGTCTACCAGGGTTTCTGGGTTGTTGGTAGAAGCCATCATCAGTTTCGCACCAGGAATTTGACGCGAAAAATAATGATAGGCCATCTCCCGTTCTGTGTAGTTGGTTCGCGTGGCTGCTATCCAAGCCAGGACATTGATGGAATTAAACCCCGCAAGTCTTGTTCTGGTTTGATTTGCTTGGTCAAAAGGCGGTATTGTGTTTGGCATGGTAACGATAGTCGCCGTGCCACCCGCGATGCAAGCCGCTTCCAAGTGTTGCGGATCTTCACGTTTGGGTTCGCCCCACCTGTCGTGGACATGCATATCTACGCCGGCAGGATAGGCCTCGCAGCCGTGTCCGTCAATCCAGTCCACATCGGGCGGTAAGGTGTCTCCCGGCTTGTAAACAGCGTGGATCAACTTGCCATCAAAAACGATGGCCCCGGGCTCTTCTCCGTTAATCAAGATATTCTTTACTCCGGTCATTGTGCCTCCTTAAGGGCTTGCGATTTCTTACAGGAGTATTACAGAAAGTCTAAAAAAAGACAAGCATTTATTTTGACCTATTTCACATAGTTCTGTATTATGATTTGGCTATTTGAAGACCTGAAGGAGGCCTTATGAAATTGCGAGGTGTTGATTTTGGCTCCGTTTGGGGTCAATCGGGCATACAGAATTTTTTTGGTGAGGGCTACCCTTTCCATAAGTTCTGTAAACCTTTTGGCTTGGATTTTTCGGGGATTACTTTTGTGGCCAAGACCACGACAGTTGCCCCGCGCGTTGGCAACATGCCACTGAAAAAAGACGGCACGACTCCGGCTGAGCTGAAACCCAAATGTATTGTGGTTAAGCCTTTCGCCGGCGTTGCGCTTAACGCGGTTGGTTTGAGCGGGCACGGTTTAAAGGCTTTGCTTGATACCGGCAAGTGGCAAGCGCGCAGAGAACCGTTTATGATTTCGTTTATGTCGGTGGCAGCAACGGCGGGCGAACGTTTGGCGGAGACAAAGGAGTTTGTGGATGTTTTGAAGCCGCGCCTGTCTGAGTTTAAAGCCAACATCGCCATTCAGCGCAACGCTTCCTGTCCGAATGTCGGGCTCGAGAAAATTTCACCAGACGAATTCATTGACGAATCGTGGCGGCACTTGGGTGTTCTGTCGATGTTGGGTGTGCCCATTGTCGACAAGTATTCAGTAACCACCGAGCCGGAAACAGCGGTGGCAATCTCGCGGCATCCTTGTCTTTCGGCGGTCTGTGTTTCCAATACAGTGCCGTGGGGGAAGTTGCCGGAGAAAATTGATTGGCAGGAACTGTTTGGGACCAAGGAGTCGCCGCTAAAGAAATTCGGCGGCGGCGGGCTCTCCGGCTGGCCATTGTTGCCTCTGACTGCTGACTGGGTGAAGGCGGCGCGAGATGCGGGTTTGGAAAAACCAATTGCGGCAGGCGGCGGAATTCTCAACGCCACCGCGGTGGATGTTCTAAAAGAAGCCGGAGCCGACGCAGTTTGCATTGGCAGCGTTGCAATGCTTCGTCCATGGCGGGTTCGCGGCATTATCCGCCACGCTTTGGAAGTTTACAAGTAATCTCCCTTGCACTTGCAACTTTAAAACGACCTGTTTGGAATCGAAAGATTTTGGACAGGTCGTTTGTGTTTTTAATTGAAAAAGCGCCGCGCAACCCGGTTGGGATCGCGGCGCTTTTGGATGGTTGCTGTAAATATGGACCCAGCGTTACAGTGGAATAGGCAGGTTCATCCGCTTGAAGAATTCCGGCCCGTGCTTGTTGATGTCCGTGCGGACCGATGTCGGCCCCCACTTGGGGTCAGCGCAAAGAGGACATTCCTCTTCCGCCCACATTTGAGCGCCGTCGACCTTGCAAAGGTAGTTGAGCGGGACACCACCGGTGTCCGCGTCGCCTCGCAAGCAGATTGCCCAGATGCCAAAGGGTATGCCAGCGTTTTCGCGAACCGCTTCCATGGCGTCTCTTACAGAAGTGCCGGAAACCACGATATCTTCAACTATTAGAACCGTGCGTCCGGTGTAGTTGCGGGCGAAGCCTCGGCCGATGGTAAAACCGCCGCCGGGTTTGGCTTCAGCGTAACCAGCGCGAACATGGTCGTGTCCGGATATTTGCAGATGGTGACATACCAGGTTTGCAAGGGCAATAGCCCCTTTTTCTAAACCCAGCACAAAGTCGCAGGGGCGGTTTTGAGTCTGCATCAGATGCCGGTCGGCAATTTCCTGGGCAAGACAGTAGAGCTCTCTGGCATATTCAAACACCCTGTCTTTGGCGATGAAGGTGTCAGAGTGAAAGTGCCGTTTAATGCCTGATCCCGGTGGAATCTCTTTGGGGGTCAGACAAAAATGGCTTTTGATGTTGACCGCGCCGCAATTTTGAAGCGCGCGAAAGACTTGGTCGTCGGTCATTCTAGCTCTCCTTCTAAATCTGTTCGTTGACGGTCGTGAGGATGTTGTCGATTACACGTTCGGCGGCTTCGACCACGTCTTCAGCCCCAGTAATGTCGCGACCCACCACAACGCCAGTGGCGCCGTCGAGGATGGAATTTCCTGGGGTGCTGACTGCCACTTGATCCCCTTTGCTTGAGCCGGGCAGACGCACGCCGGGTGTGAAGATGAGGAAGTTCGGCCCGCAGGCTGTGCGGATAGCTGAGACCTCCAAAGGTGAAGCAATAACGCCGTCGCAGCCACAGGCTTGAGCCAGCATGGCGTATTTGATAACTAGTTCAAGGCGGCGAGGAGCCTTGTCTTCCTCGGTTTTGAGACTGAGTTGTATCAAGTGTTCCTCTCCGAGGCTAGTGAGAACGGTGACTGCTAAGAGTAACGGCTTGCGTTCAAGTTCGAGTGTGGTCGACATTTCGTCCACGGCTTTACGTGCCGCTTTCATGGCGGGTTCTCCAGCGAAAGCGTGAACATTGAACATCAGCGGCTGTAGCCGACAAATTGCTTTGCAGGCGCCGGCGACTGTGTTGCCAATATCTGCAATCTTCCCGTCCAGAAATTCCTGGTGATCAAGATTGGCAAATAGTTCGCGAAGCTGGTCGAGGGTCTGGTGGGCGACTTCCGCCGACGATGTTACCAACGTGGCGAACATTGAGTAGATGAATTCGAAACCGATTTTGAACCCGCCGACCTTACCTTTCAGTTTGGACACGAGCTCAATGGCTTTCTCGACACTGTTGACGTCGAGTGCAACAATAATACGCGACCGCGCATCTTCTCTGGTCATATTTTCCTCTTTCACGTGAAAGTAAAAAGAAGGTCCGAGTATGCTTTTACAGCTTATCGAGCCTCCTTTTGATTGTCGCAATCATACACCTAGGAGCGGTTTTAATCAAGAGGAATATTAATAATTTATATGATATAATATTGGTATACGCTTTAGCTTTGAGATATGAAACCACAGAAGAAAATTTCTACAATATGGTCACCAGAATTGGCTTATGCCATTGGTCTGATTGCAACTGATGGTTGCTTATATAATGACAAAAGACATATGGCTTTTATATCGAAAGATTTGCAGTTAATTAAGGTTTTCATGAAGTGTTTAGGTTTAGAGGTTAAAATCCTAAAGAAAAAGAGTGGCTTTGTCGGTGGAAGTTTTTCTTATTGGGTTCAGTTTGGCGATGTAAATTTCTATAATTTTCTTCTTAGTTTAGGGTTGACTCCGAACAAGTCAAAAACCATTGGCGTTATAAAAGTCCCAGATATTTATTTTTTTGACTTTTTACGAGGTTCTTTTGATGGAGATGGGACAGTTTATTCTTATTATGACGAAAGATGGAAAAATAGTTTCGCATTCTATATTAATTTTGCTTCCGCGAGCTTTAACCATTTATCCTGGTTAAGGAAAAAAATTAAGGGATTCATTGAGATAAAAGGCAGTTTGAGCAAACAGGCATATGCTGGCGCATATAAGTTGGTTTTTGCAAAGAACGATTCCAGATTGCTAATTAACAAGATGTATTATAACCACACTGTTCCAAGGCTTGAAAGAAAATATAAAAAAGCGTATAATATCTTAGTTAAAGATAAAAAAAGCTAAAACGCGCCCGGGTGGTGGAATTGGTATACACGTACGCTTGAGGTGCGTATGCCTTTGGCTTGAGGGTTCGAGTCCCTCCTCGGGCACCAAAAAACCGTTCTAATTTATAGGACGTTTTTTTAATTTTGGGCTATAATTAGTTTGTGGAAAGGAAAAAATAAAATGCTTAACATCCCAATAATTTTAGGCAGCGTACGCGAGGGCAGGAAGAGCGAGGCTGCGGCAAAATATATTCACCAAAAAGTTAGGGCAGCCGGACATGAATCAATCTTAGTTGATTTTAAAGAATTGTCTTTGCCGTTTTATAACGGGCCAACAGTTCCCGTGGTTTATTATAAAAAAGGTTATCCAAATGAGAACGCTCAAAAGTGGAGCAATATTGCCCGGGCCGCAGACGCTTTTATAATTGTTACCCCGGAATACAATCACGGATACCCGGCGGTTTTAAAAAACGCGCTGGACTGGCTGTATACAGAGTTTGAAAGAAAACCGTTTGGTTTAGTTGGGGTTTCCAACGGCACGGTTTCCGGCGCTCGGGTTATTGAACAGCTTAGAACAATTATAGAAAATTTTGCCGCCGTAGCAATGAGGGAAACAATTATGATTGGCCCGGTGGAAAAGTATTTTAATGACGAAGGTCAGTTGCTGGAACCTGCTTTGGACAAAAAAATTGAAGGTTTGCTTGGCAGCCTTACCTGGTGGGCGGAAACTTTAAAAAATCGCAAATACGCGGATACTGACAAATAACGCGGATAAAAAACCATCGCCCTAAGGCGATGGTTTTTTAATCTGTGTAATCTGGATTAATTTGCGCGTCTGTGATTTTACGCCACTTTCCACTTCCCCATTTCGTCTTTCATAAGCTTTCCGGCAACGGAGAAGCCGGAGGCTAATTTGTGTCCGCCGCCGCCAAAAATACGGGCGATTTGGGATACATCGGTATTTTTAAAAGTGTCGCTGCGCAGGCTTCCTTTAATTATATTCCCGTCTTGCCTTAAGAACATGGCGAACTTAGCTTCAGGGACTGTGTTTAAAGTTTCCACAAACCCTTCAAAAGCGGCCTGGGGCAGGGCGGAAAATTCCGCTAAGTCATTTTCCGTCATTACTGAATAAATTATTTTATTTTTGGAATCATAATAGGCATTCTTTAAAGCCCTGCCCCAGGCTTTGAGGATTTGCGGCGATTTATTTTTGTAAGTTTGCCTGACTATTTTGCTAACCTGCGCGCCTTTGCGCATAAGTTCGGCCGCGGCTTTTAAGGTGGAGCTCTGCGTGTTGGCATGCATAAAAGATCCAGTATCGGTAATTATTCCCGTTAGCAGGCAGGTGGCAATATCTTTGTTAATTTCCCAATTGTGAAAAATGAAAAAATCGTAAACTAATTCCGCTACCGAAGATTTAGCCGCGTCAACCAAATTAACCTGCCCAAAGCCGGTATTGTCCGGATGGTGGTCAATATTTATAACCTTAATTTTTAAATTTTCCTGCCCGCCATAAGCTGAAGGCTTAGGCGATTGCAGGTTGGTAATTTTTTCTGAGCCAGTTCTTTCAATGCTTGAGCAGCCAAAGGTTATTAATAAGTCGAAGTTGTCTTGTTCGCTTATGTCATCTAAAATTTTATGGCTTTTCGGCAAAAAAGATAAATTTGGAGGGACTCCTTTTTTAATTGAATAAGTTACATTTTTATTCAAGCTCTCTAATTGGTGGCCCATAGCCAAAAGCGCGCCGCCATCGTCCCCGTCCATGCGTTCGTGCATGGTGAGCAATATGTTGGCTGAATTATCAATTAGATTTTTAGCTTGTTCAAAAGACTGTTCCATAATGGAATTGAATTAAGAATCAGGAATTATGAATTAAGGCCGGTACCCTTTTGCTTAATTCTTGATTCATACTTCATAATTCTATTTTTCTTCATGTACTTCACGAATTAGCTCATCAATGTGTTCTACGTAGCGGGGAGAAGTATCTAAGTGAAAACTTATCCTCGGGATAATTTTAGTTTGGAAGCTTTTATTTAATTCGCCTTGAATGTCATAAATATTTTTTGTCAGATGGTCCAGAATTTTTTCGTCATCCCCGTTGAAAATAGAAATCCAAACTTTGGCGTACTTCATATCGCGGCTGGTTTCCACTTTGGTAATAGTAACCAAGCCTTTTTGCCAATCTAAAAATTCGCGCAGAACCGGCCCTAATTCTTTTTCAATTAAGGAATTTACTTTAGCTATGCGGTTGGTGTCTTTTTTTATTGGCTTCATATAGTTTTAAATTAATTTCAAATATACACAAAGTGTAAGATGACTATATAGTATAGTCAATTTTTGCCATTTTATCAAGCCACGTCGCTCGCGAGCGACGTGGCAAGCCCATTATAAAACCCCGTGTTCGCGGGGTTTTATTCGGATAATTCGCATAGTATTCGTTGATTCGGATCGGGTTAAAGTGTTTTTTGCTTGATCTTCTCTTCAAAGCTTTCCAACACATCCCCTTCTAAAATTTTTATGGGGGTTTTTAATTTAATGCCGAATTCTTCGTTGCGGCCAATAGTTTTTGCGCCGACTTTGCTTTGTTGAAGTTCCATAATTTCCGCCCGGCCAAGTTCGGCGCCGGCACGCAAAATCATAATTTGGCTGTTCTTTTTCAACTCTCCTTCTTCCACTTTTCCGCCAATAATCATTTGTCCCTTTTCAGTGCGGAAGATTGCTAAAACTTTAGCTTTGCCGTTGGAAATTTTTTCCAGTTCCGGAGTAAACATTTTAATAACCGCAGAAGTAATATCTTCTAGCAGCTCATAAATTACTTCGTAGCTGTCTACTACAACTTTTTGCTGCTTGGCTAAATTAGCTGCTTTGGGGTTAACTTTGGTGCGGAAGGCAATAACTGAGGCTTTAGAGTTGGCTCCTAATAAAATATCAGATTCATTTACTTCGCCTACGCCTTCGCTTAAAATGTTGATTTTTACTTCATCATTTTTTAACTTGGCGATGGATTGCTTGATTGCTTCCAAAGATCCGCCAACATCGGTTTTTATAATCAGGTTTAAAGTTTTGTTGGCAATGTCTCCAACAATCCCCTGCTTGCTGGCCATTCTGTGGCTCTGGTTTTTCTTTTGTACGGTAACGGCAATTTGTTTGGCAGCATCTAAGTCGGCGGTGGTTTGTAAAATATCGCCGGCTTTTGGCACTTCGGAAAAGCCGGAAATTTGTACCGGCATAGACGGCAAGGCCTCTTTAAGTTTTTTGCCGGTTTCATCTTCCAAGGAACGAATGCGCCCGAAAGCAGCTCCGGCGGCGATTATGTCGCCAACTTTAAGCGTGCCATTTTGAATTATTACAGAAGCAGTGGCTCCCTTTCCCTGAGAAATTTTGCTTTCAATAATTGTGCCGATGGTTTTGCCCGACGGATTGGCGCGGAAGTTTTCAATTTCGGCAGTCAATAAAATCATTTCCAACAGATTATCTATTCCTTTATTTTGTTTGGCGGAGATTTCCACGGCAATAGTTTTGCCGCCCCACTCTTCCGTGAGTACGCCAATGCCCGACAGTTCCTGCTTTACGCGCATAATGTTGGCATCCGGCTTGTCTACTTTGTTTATGGCAACAATCATCGGCGTGTTGGTAAACTTGGCGCGGTTAACAACTTCCACGGTTTGCGGCCTTACGCCGTCGTCTGCCGCAACCACCAAAACAATAATATCCGTAACGTTGGCGCCTCTGGCGCGCATTTCGCTAAAAGCTTCGTGGCCCGGAGTGTCCAGAAAAGTAATAAATTTACCGTTTTTCTTAATTTGATAAGCACCGATGTGCTGGGTAATGCCGCCGCTTTCGCCCTCGGCCACTTTAGTTTTGCGGATTGTGTCGAGCAGCGTGGTTTTTCCGTGGTCAACGTGTCCCATAATTGCCACAATTGGCGGACGCTGTTTTAAGTTTTCTTCTTTTTCTGATTTTAAAACATCTTGCAAAAAACCCAAGCCAAATTCCGTTACGGTTTTATCCGCTTCTACTTCCACTTCAAAACCCAAGTCTTGAGCCACAATGCTGGCTGTGTCAAAGTCTACTTCCTCATTAATCGTGGCCATAATGCCATTTTTAATAAGCTCTTTTATTACCGTGGTAACAGGGAGTTTCAGAATATCTGAAAAATCGCGGACTTTAATAAAAGACGGAAGTTTAATTTTTTTTATTTCCTGCGGGCCGGATGAAACAGGCTTTACTGGTTCGCCAAAAGCTTCTAAGAGTTTTCTGGCGACGTAGTTATCTACTTTATTTGCTTTTGGGGAAATAAAAAAACCTTTCTCTTTTGCTTTCACGCGGAGATCTTGGATGGACATATTCAGTTGGCTGGAGAGTGAAGAGAGGTTCATATATAAGTTTAACTAATTAACCATACCAGAAATCTTCAATAAAATCAAGGGAAAGATTAAGCGCTTAACGGGCCTGTTAGTTGCCAAAAAGATTCAAAATTTTTTCTTTCGCCGTCAGCAATGTCAGGGCTTTCAATAATAACAGTAATTAATTCTTTTTGGGAGCTAAAAATTGCCACTTTGTTTCCGTAGATTAATTTGGAAGTGCCAAAAATCTGAGTTTCGGGCAAATAGCGAACTTCCCGCAGAAGTTCTGAATGGTTGCTTTTTAAAAAACTCTGTGGCATTTGAGATTTAAAATATAGGGCCTTAAAGCGAATGCGCTTCTTTAGGCGAGATGGGATGTAATAGTTTAAATCCCAATCCTCCCCCACCACTTTATGCGTCTCGCTTATGGAGCCAATATGGTAAACCGTGGAGTTTGCTGTGCTTAGTGATTCTTCGGAAGCTAAAAAGTATCCGGCCTTTCCTTCGTAATAAGTAATTTGCGGCCGTTGATCTTTTTTTTGGGTGAGGCTATTTAGTTGAGGTAAGATTAATTTTAAATCTTGCAGTTCTTTTTCTGTTTGAGAAACTAACAAATCAGGCCTGGTTGCGACAAACTTATGACGGCCGCGCATTTTAAAGCTGCCCATTAAGCCTTTCTTTTCTAAGCTTTGAAAAATCACATACGCGGAAGTGCGTTTTATTTGCGCTTCCCTGGCTAATTCTGACATGCCGGCTTCCCCTAATTTTAAACCGGCCAGATATAAAGAGGCTTCTGCATCTTCTAATCCGTATTCTTTTAAAGTCTGTTTGACATCTTGCATAAAATTGACGTTTTTTACGTCAACAGTATAACAAACATAATAAATATAAGCAAATTAAGCTATTTCTTATATCATTTTATGACATATTTTTTGACGTTTTGTCAATTCTATTATATTGTTATTTGTTAAAACAAAAACACCCGGCTGGGTATGAATACGCGAAATTTGAGGAGGAGTTATGGAAATTGCGGTTTGGGTAATAGTCTTTATCCTAATCCAATCCATTGTAGGGATTGGGTATCTTATGGATTGGTACACTACATTTTCAGAGAGTCAGAGGGGCGATCCTTTGAAAGGGGTTGCGCGTTGGTTGGCGGCAGTTGCTGTCATCTATTTTTTCTGTCTGATGATGAGGTTGTTCCTCTAAATTCCTACAACAACAGGCGAGATTAAACATGAAGGAGAAAGCATGACCAAGTTAGAAGAGGCTAAAAGGATTCTTGACCGCAGGCATCAGGGGCAGTTTTGGTATCTGGATGTTAAGGTTAAGGAAGTGGTGCAGCGCCTAAACAATGAAGACCTATGGTATGTGGTAACAGAGTGTTCTACGCAGCACCCTAACTATACCGAGGATTCTCTTGAGCTATTTGTCCTTGATGGGTGCGGGCGTATCTGTTCGCCAGGCAAGTACCATAAGGGATTGGGAATGGAACCTGAAAAGTTGATTGCGCTAGCAACGGTCACAGTAGATCGTAGCGATTTTTTGACATCGGCCGGAGGAGGTGGAAGTTGGAGAGGGTCTTCTTCTCGCTTCGAGGTTAGTTACCATACTGATGACGAAGGTCGTTTTGTTTTTAGAGCGAGGGAAAGACCTGGAAAATCTTTTGGGCTCACTGTTGTTACCGATAAGGATGTTGGCTCGGTTGTTCATGATTTTGAGCTCCCGCTAAGCGGCATTGGTGAAAAGACCGTAACTGTAGCTTTAGTCTCGACTAAAAAAGCAGTGGTTGAAACCCGTGGGTTCGGCCAAGAGCAGGTGAAAAAAGAGACAGTTTTTCTCAAATCCTATCCAAGATAATTTGAGTGTATGGTTTGAGTTGCTTGCAGTAAAACCCGGTAACTATTAGGCACAAAGGAGAGTGCCAAAACAGTTGCCGGGTTATTTTTTACCACCTGAGTTATCTGTTTTTTATTCCTGCCTGCAGGCAGGCGTAATCCGTGATTTTTAAAAAGTTCGGTTTTTGCCGACTATCATTCGCAGGCGCTGAGGGATTATTTCTACTGTGGCAGGGAATTTTGCAACCACGCGGCCGAGCATTGTTAGGTTAAAGCCGCGAGGCTCAAGGAATTGGATTTTTTTGCATTTTATGACTGTGGCATTTGGAACTTTTTCCAAACTTCCTTGCGCAATATCGCCGCGATACGTCATAATTTGCAGTTTATTTAATTTTTCCAAAATTAGCAGGTCTAAGTTTCCATCGGTTGGGTTGCCGATTTTTTCGTCTTTGCTTGAAGCGGCGCGTATGTTTGCAACCAACCCCCCTAAGCCGTTAATAGTAACGTTGTAAGAGTCGTCTACCCTGATGGTAAAGCTGCGGGCCTCGGAAGAAAGTAATTTTAAGCTTTGCCAAAGCCCTGTGTTTTTTAAGCGGTGTGACATAACTCCGAATTCCAGGTAGCTAATAAAATAGTTGTCATAAATTTTGGCCAGATCTATTTTTTCAATGCGCCGCCCGGCCACTGTTTTTACTCCGGAATATACGGAATCTACTCCTAAAATTTTGGCCAGCACAGAATCTTCCTCAAATGGAATATAGGCCAGGGTAAAATCTCTCCCCTTTAGGGCTGCTAGCATCATATTAAAAGTGTCGTCGGTGCCGCAAGCAACCAAAGTTTTGGCTCCGCGCTGGCTGGCAGTGTCTACTAAATCTTGAACCGAGCGGAGCGGTGTGACTCGGGCTGTTTCCCCGGCAATTTTAAATTCCGCCAACAAACCTTGCAGCTCAGTTTGCAGCTTTTCAAATTTTTCTATGGGTAATCCGTTTTGATCGAGGATGTAGTAATACAATTTTAAATTCCAAATATCAAATTCCAAATTCCAAATAAAAAGCAAAATGCCAAAGTTAGAATCGTGGCTAGTGCTTGTTTAATATTTGAAATTGGTAATTTGAAATTAAACGCTTATTCCGGCTCTATTTCCGGGTCTTGGCTGGAACCATTCTTTTTGCCGTTGCCGCTAACACCCATTACGCATTTACCGCTAAATTGGGCGCCGTCTTCTACGCGAAGGACAGAACAGGCAATGTCTCCTAAAATTTTTGCCGTGCTTTGCAAAACCAAATGCCCGGCAATTTTTAAATTACCCTGGATTTCTCCCCCTATAACAGCATTTCCGGCCAAAACATCGGCGGCAATTTTTGCTCCCGGGATTACAAACACGCTCTGGCTGGTTTTAACTTTTCCGCTCACTTGTCCTTCTATTTTTATGTTGCCTTCGCTGTTTAAATCCCCCTGGATTTTTACACTTGGTCCTACTACTGTTTCGGACGGGGCATTTAATGAGTCATCCAGTGTTCTTTCCATAAATATTTTCCTTTTTTAGGTTCCTGCGCCTAAGGTTAATTGTAGAATAATAAATTAATTTTTATAATGTGCATTTTTTACGGCCTGGAGTTCCTCGTCGTTTAACTGAGAATCGCTTTTGCCGTCGTCAATTTTTTTGGTATAAATCCTGTTCTGTTGCCGTCCGTGCATGCTGGTAATTACTACGCCGCTGTTATGTTCGTCTAATAGAGCAAGGCAGAAACTAAAATTTCCTCCCCCATCGTCAAATGGGTTGAATCTTACTAGGCCAACTTTTTGCACTGCAAAGGAAGTTTTCTCTCTTAATTCAATTAAAGCGTTTTCCAGAGCCTGTTGCTGCCTTTGTCCGTCTTGCAGGGAGGAAGATAAAGAATATATCACCTGTTCCAAGTCTAAGCCGTCGGAGCTTTTAAAAAAACTTTTGCGCAGGCGGTTAAGAGACGTTATTTGCCACAGGCAATAACCTAGTCCCATAAGCGTCAGGACAATTAAAATTAAGTTGAAGATGGACAAATTGAAATTCATAAGCTTTAGACATTGTAGCACTGTTAAGCCGTTGCTTTCAAATGGCTGAAAGTGTTATAATATGAGCATTAAATAACTTGAAAATTAGATAATCGAATTTTAGCCATGAGCAAAAAACATCAGCATAATCAAAATTCCTCTTCTCCAACCGGCGTGCACTCCCTGTCCCATGAGGCGGAATATGCAATAATTAAGGGAGATTTAATTAAAGTTGTGGTGTTAAATGTTATATATTTAGCCGCTTTAATGTTCCTCTACTACACCAATCTCCAGTCTCACTATATGGATAAGTGGTTTTCCAAAATATTGCACTTCTAATAATCCGGCAAAAATAAGCGAATATTTATCCCGCCCTTTCAAAAGAAAGGGCGGGATTGTCATATGTGGTATAATTTTCTTGACTTAAGAGTTTTTTGAGTGGTAAAATACTAGTACTTATACCATATACGATATATTTATGAAATCAACTTTGCAAGATCGCCAAAAAATTGGCAAATTTATTCAAGAAATTAGGGAGTTAAAGGGTTTTACCAGAAGCGAGTTTGCTCGCAGCTTAAAAACCAGCCAGTCGGCAGTGGCGCGAATGGAAAAAGGCCAGCAAAATATGACCACTGAAATGCTGGCAAAAATCAGCAGCGTGTTAAATCAGGAAATAATTACCTTAGCGGATAAATCGGTTAATTTTAAGATTGAAGGCGGACATAAGCTTTCCGGCAATATTGCTGTTAACACCTCAAAAAATGCCGCGGTGGCTTTGCTTTGTGCTTCTCTATTAAATTCCGGTAAAACTATTTTAAAAAGCGTACCTAAAATAGAAGAAGTACATCGGGTGATTGAAGTTTTGGTTAGCTTGGGCGTTTCCGTAAAATGGCAGGGGGCAGATGTTGAAATTGTTCCCCCAAAAAAAATTGATATAAAAAAAATAAACAAAGAGGCAGCTATAAAAACCAGGAGCGTATTAATGCTGCTTGGTCCGTTGGCTCATTTGTTGGATAATTTTACCCTGCCTTTGGCAGGCGGCTGCAAATTAGGGGCGCGCACCGTTCGCCCGCATTTGTATGCGCTGGAAAAATTGGGTATGGGAATAAAAACCCATCATGACCATTATTCCGTTTCCGCCCATAACTTAAAGCCGGCGGAAGTTGTGTTGTATGAAATGGGCGACACCGTAACGGAAAATGCCCTGATGGCTGCCGCTAAACTTCCCGGAGTCACCACCATTAAACTCGCCTCTTCCAATTATATGGTGCAGGATTTATGTTACTTTTTAAATGTTTTAGGCGTGAAAATTGAAGGAATTGGTACCACCACACTAACTGTTCACGGCAAGCCACAAATAAATACCAGAGCGGTTTATCATTTAAGCGAAGATCCTATTGAGGCAATGCTGTTTTTGTCCCTGGCCGCCACGACCAAGTCGGCCATTACCATTGAGCGCTGCCCAATTGATTTTTTGGAACTAGAACTTTTAAAATTGGAAAAAATGGGTTTTAATTATAAGATCACCAAGCGATATAAGAGTTATAATAACCATACTAACTTAGTAGACATTAAAACTCTTCCTTCCGAACTCACCGCGCTGGAAGAAAAAATTCATCCCCTACCCTATCCGGGATTAAACATCGACAACCTGCCATTTTTTGTGCCTGTTGCTACTCAAGCCAAAGGCACCACTCTTATTCACGATTGGGTTTATGAAAACCGGGCAATTTATTATATGGAACTAAATAAATTGCGCGCCAGCATAATTTTGGCAGATCCTCATCGCGTTTATGTGGAAGGTCCGAGTGAGTTGAAAGCGGCAGAAATAATTTGCCCTCCGGCTTTAAGGCCCGCGGCAATAATTTTAATTGCAATGTTGGCGGCCAAAGGAACTTCGGTTTTGCGCAATGTTTACTCCATAAATCGCGGTTATGAAAATTTAGTTAGCCGGCTAAGTGCGCTTGGCGCGAAAATAGAAATTTTACACAGTTTTTAATATGGAAATAAATCCTTTATTATTTCAAAATTTGCCCCATGCTCAGCTAGCGGTTTATGGGGCTTTATTTTTAGGGATGTTTGTTGAGGCAAACATAACGATTTTAGCGGGGGCGGTGCTAATTAGCCAAAGACTTTTTAATCCCGGCGGCGTTGTTGGAATTTTGGCTTTAGGCGCTTTTTTAGAACAATTTTTTTATTATGTCATTGGTTTATTTTTGGCGAGAACCGGACGCCTTGCCGACTGGATAAATAAAACCGTAGGCAAATATGACAGCCATTTTTTGCATAAAACTTTTCGCTCGCTAATTGTGTCTAAATTTGTTTATGGTTTTCATCGCGCTGTCCTTATGCGCTGCGGCATGCTAAAAATTGGTTTCCGCAAATTTTTGCAGGCCACTATTAAATCTACCACCTTGTGGCTGCTAATTATTTTAAGTTTAGGCTTGGCCTTTGGCGTTTCCGTTGAAGCTATAAATAAATTTTTGGCTTTTGGGCAAGAGGGTTTTTTGGCAATTTTTGTCCTTTTCTTTTTAGGACAGTACTTATTAAACAGAAGGCTGCAAAAAGAATTATAAGTTGTTAAATGTTTTGGTGGTATAATGAAAGCAGGATATAAAAATTGCATGACAAACCAAAACAAACATATTCATCGCTACCACAGGCATATGAGCGTAAGCTATGCTGTTTCTCTGCGGCAAAGGCTGTATTCTTTTGTGTTAGTGCCAATTCTTTCTTTTATTTTAGTTTTTGTAGTTCTGTCTAAATTTGGCGGGCAAGGCTTTGCTTTGCGAGAAAGCATAACCTGGGGTTATGTTTTTTCCGCGTTAATTGTTACCTTTGCCAGGCTGCTTTTAGCTTATGTTTTGGCTTTATTAATAGCAATTCCCTTAGCTCTGCTAATAAACTACAGCCCAAAGATTGAAAGGATATTATTTCCGCTGTTTGATGTAATCCAGTCGGTGCCGGTCTTGGCATTTTTTCCTGTAGTAATTTTATTTTTTGTTCATTATAACTTTTATAACGGAGCGGCAATTTTTGTATTGTTGGTGACAATGGCCTGGAGCATTGTTTTTAGCATGGTTGGCGGCCTGCAGGTAATTCCTTCCGACATTAAGTCCGCGGCAAAAGTTTTTGGCCTAACCGGAATAAATTATATTGATAAAATTCTTCTCCCCGCCGTAGTTCCTTATTTGGTTACCGGTTCGCTGCTGGCTTGGGCCGGCGGCTGGAACATAATTATTGTGGCAGAGGTTTTACATACTTATATTCCCGGCGGCAGCGGGGCCATGGATTTGTTTGGTATTGGCAGCGTGCTGGTTGCCACTTCGGCTTCCAATAATCAGAGAGACTTTTTGATGGCCTTAACCGGCTTGGTGGTATTTGTTGCATTGATGAATTTTTTTGTTTGGCAAAAGCTTTTAAAATATTCGGAAAAGTTTAAATTTGAATAGAATATGCAAACTGAAGCAAAGAAAACTGAACAGCATGCGGAAGAAAGCGTTAAGGCTATAAATTTAATTAGCTTTAAAGATGTTGCAAAAATTTATTCCGGCAACCCGCTGCCAAGCTTGGCCGGTTTAAATTTTGAAGTGGCCGATGGAGAATTTTTTTGCATTGTTGGCCCGTCCGGCTGCGGGAAATCAACCATTTTAAAAATTATTGCCGGCTTGGAAGAAGAAACTTCCGGGGAAGTTGTAAAGCCAGACAAGGTGGCGATGGTCTTTCAGAGCGGCGCGCTGCTGCCATGGCTAAATGTTTTTGAAAATGTCTGCTTGGGGTTAAAGGCCAAAGGGGTAAGCAACGCCTGGATGAAAGAAGAAGCTTATAAATTTATTGAAATGGTTGGATTGTCCGATTACGAAAACAAATATCCGCGAGACCTCTCCGGCGGACAGCGGCAGCGCGTGGGTTTAGCCAGGGCGCTGGCGGTTAGTCCAAAAGTTTTGCTGCTCGATGAACCATTTTCCGCTTTGGACACAGGAACTACGGAAGAACTGCATAAAGATTTAATAAAAATTTGGAAAACAACAAAAAAGACAATAGTTATGGTTTCCCACTCTATAGAAGAGGCAGTAAGCTTGGCCGGAAGAATTATGTTAATGAAGTCGGGAAAAGAAAAAAATATTTATAATATAGAGCTTCCCTACCCTAGGCGCGAGCTGGAAGCGGATTTTATTCATCACGTCCAAACTATTCGCAAAGAATTTTTTAAATAAATTTTTTTCACACCAAAGAAAAATCCCGATTTTTTAAATCGGGATTTTTCTTTGGTGGACCTGGGGGGAATCGAACCCCCGCCTCGGCAATGCGAATGCCGCGTAATACCACTTTACTACAGGCCCACGGCGTTTAATATTTTCCTATTAAATACTGACTAATTTTAACTCATCTGGGGATTTTGGTAAAGGGATTGGGCTGTAAAATAGCCCGCAGTCCTGTGGATTATAGGGTTGTTGCAATATTCCCCTGCTCGGGTTATTATCCAATCAAGTTCAAAATAATAATTAAAAATATTTTATGAACAATGTGTTGTTTTTTAAGGGTATTGGAAAAAAAATAAGTTTTTTGTCCAGTATTCTTTTTTTGTTTTTAGCCGGCGGCTTGAATGCCTATGCCGCAGCCCCTACCCCAGTTCCGGCGGCAAGCCAGGTTGGGTTAACAGTGGGTTCCGGATTTGTTGAGCACACTACCAGGCAAGTTGTTCGCACAAGTAATAATGTGGTTTACGTTGTAACCGCAGATGATAATCCTTGCCAAGTCGGAGGGAAAGGCGTTATTCATATTTGGAAGGGCCTTGGCGCACAAGCTAGTAATAGCGCGGTGCCAACTAGTTTTACAGAACAAGATGCGGCAAACCGTCCGACCGCTGCAGTAAGCGGAAGCTGTGTGTTTGCCGGAGGCGTTGCGTCAACCCTGCTTAGTCCGGATATTCGTTTAAACTCTAATGGTATAATTGGTGTCGCTTATATTGATGGCAGTAATGGAAACGTCTATTATCAGACTTATTCAACTATAACCGATACTTGGGGCGCTCGAGAAGTTGCGGCAACAGGCGCCTTAACTTCCTCCGGAACCGGATGGACCCGTACCGGTCAGTTGGCAATGACTTTGGACGCAAACGATGTTCCTAATATTATTTATCCCAGCTCCGGCACCTCAAATAGTATGAGGTATGTAAATAAGATTGGCGGGACTTGGAGCTCTCCAACGACAATCGCAACCGGTACGAATGTTATGCACGGATCATTAGTTACCGCTTTAGACGGCACGCTTCATGCGGCCTGGCTGGATAATTCTTTGGCAACCCATTCAATTATTAAGTATGCGCATAGAGACGCAAGCGGCGTTTGGAGTGCGGTAGAAACAGTTAGCGCTGGAGATAGCTTAGTATTGTCTACTACCAATGACGACCAGGGTCCAAACATTACTACAGACTTAAATAGCCAGCCTCATGTTTTATATTTAGATGGTGTCCCAAATGGTCCGGACAATTATGTTCGTTTGCGTTATCGCAATTCTACCGGAGTATGGACCGATAATACTCCCCCAGGAACAGCAGGCGGACCAAGCAACCCTAATGGAACATGGTACACTCACTCGCCCCAAATGTATTATTCTCAAACCGGAGATCCTTGGGTTTTTCTTGGCCACGATATTAATATTTCGGGTGGCGGCTATGAATATCAAATTGGCGGCCCTGGAAATTCTTGGAGCGCATATTCCCAGCTTGACCCGCGCAATAGCACCAATACTACAGCCGGAACTCCCGGATTAGACGGTTCTGCCTCAGTGCGTTTTGATCCCTTGCGTGATAATAACCCGGGAATTATCGACGTGCTTTTTTACGATGAAAATGACGGCACAGCCGGATATGATCATCATGCCACCCTGTACTATAAAGCGATAGTTTTAAATAATGCCCCTGACACCACCAGTCCCTCAGTTCCGACAAATCTTTCAGCTTCGCCTGTGTCTACTACTCAAATTAATCTGTCATGGTCTGCTAGTACCGACAATGTTTCGGTTGCGGGTTACAAAGTTTTTCGCGATGGCTTGCAAATTGCCACCACGACAATAACCAATTTTGCAGATATGAATCTCTCTGCTGGCACGCAGTATAGCTATACCGTATCCGCTTACGATGCAGCTGGTAATTCTTCAGCGCAGTCGACAGCTTCAAACGCGACCACGTTTAGTCCAGACATAGAAGCTCCATCTATTCCGGCAAACCTAACTGCTCAACCGGTTTCCGCTGCGGTAATTAATTTGTCTTGGTCTGCGGCAACCGACAACGTGGGGGTTGCCGGATATCAAATTTTTAGAGACGGCAATTTAGTCGCCACTACAACAGCCCTTAACTATGCCGATGGCGGACTTGCAGCGGGAACTCAGTATGCCTATACAGTTGCGGCTTACGACGCATCATTAAATATTTCTGCTCAATCTGGCAGCGTTTCGGCGACAACTTTAAATCCAGATTTATCAGCGCCGTCTGTTCCAACAGGGTTAACCGCTACGAATGTTACCTCCTCTTCAATTAATTTATCCTGGTCAGCTTCTACCGACAATGTCGGCGTAGCGGGTTATAAATTGTTCCGCGGCGGTGTGCAAATTGCCACCACAACAGCGTTAAGTTATAGCAATACCGGTCTTTCGGCTAGTACCGCTTATACCTATAACGTAAGCGCTTTTGACGCTTCTGGAAATTATTCCGCGCTGTCTGCCGGCTTTGCTACATCCACTTTAGCCAGCGCCTCCCAAACTTATACACTGTTTGGTTCTAATGTTCCAACTGTGGCTGATGTTGGTACAGACAGTTCGGTTGAATTGGGCATAAAGTTTACTTCTGATTTTGCCGGACAAGTTACAGCTATAAAATTTTATAAGTCTGCGGCAAACACCGGAACCCATACGGTTGCTTTGTGGAGCAACAGTGGCACTCTTTTAGCAAGCGGCACTGCCAGCAATGAAACTTCTTCAGGCTGGCAAACAGTTACCCTGTCTTCGCCAGTAGCAATTACCGCAGGCACAACTTATGTTGTTTCTTACCATGCGCCTTCTGCTCACTATGCGTTTGATAAAAATTATTTCACCGTGAAGTATGATAACTCTCCCCTTCACGCTCCGGTAAATGCCGGCCTGTATGCATATGGGTCTTCCAGAGTGTTCCCGTCATCGTCTTATATGGCGACAAATTATTGGGTTGATGTGGCGGTTACTGTGGGAACAATAACGCCTGACACAACTGCGCCAACGGTTCCAACCAATCTTATTGCGACCGCAACCTCTGTATCCACAATAAGTTTGACTTGGACAGCTGCTACAGATAACGTAGGCGTTGTCGGTTATCGTGTGTACAGAAATGGCGTACAAATTGCAACTACAACATCAGCAAGTTATAACAACTCAGGCTTAAATTCCGGAACCACTTATTCTTACATGGTAGACGCTTTTGACGCAGCCGGAAATTACTCTGCACAGTCAAATCCGGCAAGCGCAACTACGCAGACCCAGGCAGACGTAACACCTCCGGTAATTTCTTCCGTTGCCTCTTCTTCAATAATCGTTGCCCAAGCAACAATTGCCTGGGCCACTAATGAAAATTCTGATTCTCAGGTAGAATTTGGGCCAACAATAAGTTATGGCACTCTTTCATCGCTAGACACAAACCTTACAGTTTCTCACTCTGTTTTGTTGAGCGGATTATCAGCCGCAACAACCTATCATTTTCGGGTTAGGTCAAAAGACGCGGCGGGCAATCTTGCGGCCTCGGGAGATTTTACATTCACCACTGCAAGTGCTCCGGATGCCACTGCCCCAATAGTTAGCATTACTTCCCCTACAGACGGAGCAGCTGTTTCCGGTACCGTTAATGTTGCGGCATCAGCCTCGGATAATGTGGGTGTAGTTAGAGTTGAATTTTATCTGGATGGAGTTTTAAAGGCTACAGATACCTCCACCCCGTATGCATGGTCTTATGACACTACTCAGTCCAATAACGCATCTCATGCGATTATTGCCAAGGCCTATGACCTGGCTGGCAATGTTGGCACCAGCGCCACTGTAAATGTTACAGTTTCAAACACAGCCCCAACTTCAATAACGCTGGTACAAAAAGGCTCAAATAATGTACTAAATACTTCACAGGCCACTGTTGCTTTAGCATCGCCAGTTACTGCCGGGAATTTAATTGTAGTAGCAATTTCCAGCTGGCCCAGCGCGCCAGCAGCCACCGCAATCACAGACAGCCTTGGTAATGTATATACCCTTGCCGGAACTACCAGAAAAACTTCCGGCGGAGCTTATACTGGAATTTACTACGCAAAAAATGTTGCCGGCGGCAGCGATACAATCACTTTTAAAACCGCATCCGGCGGCAGCGAGCTTTCAATTATTGTTGCGGAATTTACCGGGGCCAATACTTCTGCGCCATTAGACAAAACAGCAGGCGCAACTGGCCGCAGCTCCACTCCTTCCTCCGGCAATATGACTCCTGTAGCAACTGGCGAACTGGTAATTTCCGCGGGTACTCATGACAACACCGAAGTTACCAGCGCAGGATCAGGGTTTACTCTGGTTGCGGTAACAAATGAAAATGCCAGCACCTATCAACCTTTAGCTATGGCTTACAAAATTCAAACCACAACTTCCGCAGTCGCCGCTACCTTATCTCTTTCCAAGACAGATAATTGGGCGCAGGCCGGAGCTTTGTTTAAAAAGTAGTTCCTAAATTAAAAAACAGCCTTCTTTACCGGAAGGCTGTTTTTTAATTTGCTCAAATTGAGCATTCAGTAGTATTATTTGAATATGTTTAAAATAAAGATTATTGTTTTAGGAAAATTTAAGGAATCAGCTTACAAAGAATTGGAAGCGGAATATTTAAAGCGCTTATCCCCTTTTGCTAAAATTAAGGTAATTGAATTACCCGAAATTGGCTATGGTAAAAATCAGGAAATAGAAAAAATTAAAGAACAAGAAGCGGAAAAAATAATTAAGCAATTGCCGGAAAATGGAATAGTTATTTTGCTTGAAGAAAAAGGAACTTTAAGAAATTCTCCTGATTTTGCAACATTTTTAGAAAGAACTGGCGGCTTGGGCAAAGAATTAATTTTTGTAATTGGCAGCGGTGTTGGGCTGCATTCTAGTTTAAAAAGTTATTCCAATTATTCAATTTCTTTGTCCCCTCTTACTTTCCCTCATAATATGGCAAGGATTCTTTTAGAAGAACAAATTTATAGAGCTTGTACAATCTTGGCCGGCAAAGAATACCATAAATAAACTACAGAACCACGAAATTGAAACACTACCGAAACCTACAGAATTATAACTCCCTTGTTTGGGGAGTTTTTTGTTGGCTAAGAATTATTCCCAAAAATATCCAAAGTAGCATTTGGGTTTGCTGTAAAGTATAAAAGTAATGATCAAATTGCATGAGAATAAGGAATGGCAGAAAAATCGCAAGCAGTAGGAATGAATATTCAGAAAATTCTTTCTTTAAATTCAAAATAATAATTTTAATGTGCGCGAAAAATATCCAGAGCAAAATAATGGCCCCAGGAAAGCCAAGTTCGGCAGTCGCTAAAATAAAATAGTTATGGACCGGTTGGATTTGCCACGGCCAAAGTTTTATTTGAGTGTATTGTTGCATGTGAATCACACTCTCCCCTATGCCAACGCCAAAGATTGGCTGGTGTTTTATCATTTGCCAGGCAGTTTTGGCGTAAAAGATTCGCTCAAGCGAAGCTTGATCGCTAACTGTTGCCCTGCTTTCTAAGAAAGGTTTAAAAATTAAAATTAGACCCAAGCCTAGCAAGGCCATAATTAATAGCGAATAAAGAATTGTTTTAATATTACTTTGCCAATTTTTCCATGAGAATAATCCAAAAAATATAAGTATGGCAACCCCGGCTCCTAAAAATCCAGCTCTGGAAAAAGTTACCGTTAACCCAACTGCATTAATTATCAATAGAGCTAAGTAACTAATCTTTTCAATTGGCTTCCGGCTGGATACAAGCAGGTGCAAGCAGATTATTAAACTAACACATAGAAAGGCTGAAAGTAAATTTGGATGCGGAAAGGTTCCGTACCCTCTAATGTAGGTTGTTCCACTTGAAACAATTTTAGCAATTCCCAAAATGCTAGGAGATAGTACCTGTTCCCCTATTTTTTGCAATCCTATGGATTTTTGCGCAAAAAACTGTGAAATTGCCAAAATCGATTGAAAACTTGAGAAAAACACAAAAACCTTAAGAAATGTGGTTTTTATTGATGTTTCTCTGAACAAATAGGCAGTTGTTCCATATGCAACAATTAATTCAAGGTATTTAAAGAAGAACCACCAGTTTATTTCCGAAAGAGTTTTAAAATGCCAAAATAAGCCTAAAATAAGCCAAAAACAAAATATAAATAAAGATAATGGCTTATTTTTAAGTAAAAAAGCAATTCTACCACGTGATATATCTATCTCACCACGTGGTGGAATACCCTCACCACGTGGTAGAGAGGCAATCCCACGTGGTAGAAAGAGAAATAAAAGAGTCAAAAATAAAAAAATATCGCTTAAATATAAGGAAATTGAAGTAAAATCAGAATAAGCTCCTGTTTCAAAGGCATCTTTAGTAGGAAAGACGAACCTTAAAGGGAAGAAAAGGCTTGCTAAAAAAAGGAGATAGAAAGCTTTGGCAATATTTAGCTTATTTATAGGAAGATTTGGCATTTATATAATAAGTTGACTATTTTAAATATTTATTGTATAAATAATAAATTTTCATAATTTAACAATCCTCCTTGATTCTAACATAAGTAGTATATTTATGTTATAATTTTCACAGTTGTGTCGCCCTTGTAGCTCAATGGATAGAGCAAATCCGTCCTAAGGATGAGATGTAGGTTCGATTCCTGCCGAGGGCACCAGAAAATATTAAAATAACAAAACAAAATTTATGTTAGACCCAGAGCTAAAAAATTACCTTTCGGGAATTAACTTGCATTTAACGGAAATTAAAGCAAAAAAGAGTCCTGGAATTTGGAGATCTTTTTTTAACGGCATGTTTTCGGCTCTTGGTTATATTGTTGGTTTGGCTTTAGTTGCTGTAATTTTAGGATGGTTTTTAAATAAGTTAGGCTTAACCGCGCAATTTAAGCAGCAATTAAAAGACTATCAACTATTCTTTAATGAAGCGAAAAGAGTAATGAATATTGGCGGGGAGAATCAACAAAGCGGCACCAGTAGTCAGCAAGCAGGCGATACGACGATTATTTTGCCAGATGGCAGGCAAGTTAAAGTTCAATTGGCTCAATAGGGGATTGAAAGAAAACGAAATATGATGTAGAATATCAAGGCATATATTTTGGGCCCTTAGCTCATTTGGTAGAGCGCCCCGATGTACATCGGGGAGGCGACAGGAACTATATGATTTGCTGGGTTTATATATTGCAAAATGAAAATGGTAGGTTTTATATAGGGTCTTCAGCCTATCCTGAAAACAGAGTTATTGAGCATAATTCAGGAAAGACAAAATCCATTAAATATGGAATTCCTTGGAGGCTAGTTTTTAAACAACAGTATTCATCAAGAGAAGAAGCGGTGCAGACAGAATTGAGGCTAAAAAATTATAAAAACAAAGAAATTATTAAGAAAATAGTGCAAGAGCAAATTATTTTGGGCCCTTAGCTCATTTGGTAGAGCGCTTCCATGGCATGGAAGAGGCGACCGGTTCAAATCCGGTAGGGTCCACCAATTCAACAAAACTCCCGCCCATTGAGGCGGGTTTTAATTTGTGTATAAGCATTGCCAAAATAGTCAAAAATAGCTATAATTATTTAGTTTTCGGGATGTAGTATACCGGTAGTACACACGCTTCGGGTGCGTGGAGACTGGGTTCGATTCCCAGCATCCCGACCACGGATTCGACAAGCTAATCATTTTAAGTTTAATGTCAGCTTGGCGGTTCTGTTGTCTGATAGGGCATTTAAGAGCCGAATTAACAGACATATCGGCCACGGTAAGGCTCCGGTTAAACCGGAGTTTTGTCATAATATAAGGTAGTGATATGATTTAATTATGCCGGAACAAATAATAGTAAAAGGAAATTTAATTTCATACAATCAATACGGGGCAGGGGATTGCGCGGTAATTTTTTTGCATGGATGGAGAAGCAATAAGGAAGTCTGGAACGGGGTAGTTAATGAAGTTATTAGGTTATCAAGTTATCAAGTATACGCAATTGATTTGCCCGGGTTTGGGTCATCATCAGCGCCAAAAGAGCCTTGGAGAGTAGGGGATTATGCGGAAATTATAAAAGGCTTTGTTGAACAAAAAGAATTACAAGCTATTATTATAGTTGGGCATTCTTTTGGCGGACGCGTTGGAATTAAGTTGGCGGCGAAATATCCATCATTAGTTAGCAAACTAATTTTAGTTGATGCGGCAGGATTTACAAACGCAGCGGCAAAAAAAAACGTAATGGGCTTTGCGGCTAAAATTGTTAAGCCATTGTTCCGCCCAAAATTTATGCAGGGCTTAAGAAAAAGTATCTATAAAATAATTGGCGCGGAAGATTATGTTGCTACGCCTAATTTGCAACAGACTTTTGTAAATACAATAAATGAAGACTTGTCTGCAGAAATGGAAAAAATTATTTGCCCAACTTTGATTATTACAGGTGAGAACGACAAAGATACACCGGTAGAATATGGCCAGAAAATGAAGAATATAATTCATAATTCTAAATTCATAATTCTTTCAGGTGCCGGCCACTTCAGTTTTTTAGATCAGCCGGAAGACTTTGCAAAAGTTTTAACAGAATTTATCTAGTGGACAGCGCGCCTGCCTGCCGGCAGGCAGGAATTGTCCAGTCGGATAATTTATATATGAGTAATCTTTTTAAGGCAATAAAATATCAACTTTATTTGTTACAGCTTGAGAGTTACGAACTCGGGCGGTTTTGGAAGTTGCTATTCAAAAAAGGTTTATTGCCAAAGGGGGGACAAAGAAAGCAGTTGGTTTGGACAGGTAAAGCGGTTTTAATTTTTGGGTTGGCGGAAATTATTGTTTTAGGATTATCTATTGGGCTGGCGCATGCTTTGTTTTTAAATGTTTTGGAAAATACTGTCGCGGCTGCAATTGTCGGTTTGGCGGCATTTTATATTTTGCAGTTTTTAGGTTTTTTCTTTTTGCCGTTAAGTGTAATTATTCTTGCCCCGGTTGATTGGATTATAAAGAACATAATTATTTGGCGAGCGAAATTAAAAATTACAAAATTACAAAATTTAAAAATTATCGGTGTTGCCGGCAGCTACGGCAAGACTACAATGAAGGAAGTTTTAAAAGAGGTTTTAGGCGCTAGGTTTCAGGTTTTAGCAACGCCGGAGAGCGTGAATACCCCAGTAGGAATTGCCAGGTGGATTTTAAAGACGCTTAAGAACGATACGGAAATTTTGATTGTAGAAATGGGAGAACACTATAAAGGCGATGTGGAAGAGATTTGTAATTTTGCCAAGCCCGATGTTGCTGTTGTTACCGGGATAAATGAGGCTCATTTGGAAAGAATGAAAACCTTGTCCAATATTACCGACACTATTTTTGAGATTGTTTCTAAGGCCGCTCCGCGCGCTTTGGTGGTGCTAAATGGCGATGATAAAAATGTGGTTAAACATTATAAAGAGTATGTTTGGCCGGACCATAGAATTGAAAGATTTAAGATTGAAGATTTAAGATTGAAGAAATTCGATACAGAAAAATTATGCTGGGAAGGGGAAATTGAGAAATTGGGAAAATTGGAAATTAATCTGTTGGGTGAGTATGCTTTGGGGGATGTTAGCGCAGCAATAACTATTGCCCAGAACTTCGGGATGAGCAATGAAGAAATTTTAAAAGGAGTTGCAAAAATTAAACCGGTTGAGCATCGATTACAGCCAATCAAGTCTGCCGGGGGAGTTTTGGTAATAGACGATGCCTATAACGGAAACCCCGCGGGTGTTGCGGAGGCAATAAAGGTTTTGTCGCGTTTTCAAAATCGCCGAAAATTGTTCATTACCCCCGGGCTGGTAGAGACCGGCAAAGCCGCAAGTGAAATTCATAAAAGAATCGGCGAGCAGTTGGCAGAGGTGGCGGATGTGGTTATACTAATTAAGAACAGCGTGACGCCATTTATTCTGGAAGGAATAAATGGCAGTATTAAGAATCAAGAATTAAGAATCATGGATAAAAAACCAGAGGTAATAATTTTTGATTCAGCAACAGAAGCTCACGCATCACTCTCAAAAATTTTAAAACCAAATGATGTAATTGTTTTTCAGAATGATTGGGGAGACCAGTATATTTAAAATATAAGAAGTTAGATTTAAGATTTATGAATGAAGGCAAAAACATCCCAGTTGTGGGAGCAATTATAGAAAGAGAAAATAATGGACAGGCCGAGGTTCTAATTCAGACAAGATGGAAGCCGGAGTGGGACCCTGTTTATTCCGGGACGATAGAAATGCCGGTCGGCTGGATTGAAGAATATGAAAATTTGTTTGATGCGTTAAAGAGGGAAGTGTTTGAAGAAACCGGACTAACAATAACCAAGATAAAGCCTAACGTTCAGACCAAAAAGTTTTCTTTAAAAGAGGGCGATGAATCTTTTGCCTTTGCTCCGTACTTTTGCTTCCAGCAAACTAAGGGCGGTAAGCCTTGGATAGGTTTTATTTTTTTATGTGAAGTTGCCGAAGGGGAACCTGTTGCTCAAGAGTCGGAGGTAAAAGATATTAGGTGGATAAAGAAAGAAGAGTTAAAACAGTTGTTTAATACATCACCGGAAAAGTTTTTTACTTTGGAGGCAGGAGTTTTTGAATATTATTTAAACAGAGAAAATTATGAATAATACTATCGGCGTATTTTTTGGCAGCAGGAGTCCGGAGCATGATGTTTCGATTATTACCGCGCAGTTAATTATTTCCGGGCTGAAGGGTTTGGAATATAACGTCGTGCCGGTGTACATAACCAAACAAGGGAAGTGGATGCTCGGAGAGGGCCTAGATAATTTAAAACAGTTTACTGAGGACGGTAAAAAAATTGATGAGCAGAAAAATCTCTCAGAGTATTTTTTGGATATGGAAGAAAGCTTTGGCAAACTGGTTTTTAAGAAAAAAGGCTTAATGGGCAAATCAGTAGAAATAGATTTAGCGTTTCCGGCGTTTCATGGCAGCTACGGGGAAGACGGAACTATTCAGGGGATGTTTGAAATGCTGGGCGTGCCTTATGTTGGCTGCAATGTTCCGGCTTCCGCAATCGCTATGGACAAAGCATTTACAAAACAGATAATGCTGGCTAGCGGCATACCCACAACTAAGTTTGTAGTGTTTGAAAAACAAGATTGGGAAACAAATAGAGAAATAGAGACGCAGAGAATTAGAGAGTTGGCGTGGCCAGTTTTTGTTAAGCCTGTTCATTTGGGATCTAGTATTGGCATTGGCAAAGCCAGGGACGAAAAAGAATTGCAACAAAAAGTTGAAGTAGCTTTTTATTACGACAATAAGGTTTTGGTGGAAGAGGCGGTTAATGAAATAATGGATGTAACTTGCTGCGTAATTGGCAATGAAACTTTAACTGCTTCACTGTTGCAGGAATCTTTGTATAACAAAGATATGTTTGACTTCGATGAAAAATATTTAAAAGACGGCGGCGCCCAAACCGGCAACGCGCAAAACAGCCTGGTTATTCCGGCCAGACTGGACGAGCAGGCTACCACAGCTATTCAAGATTGCGCCAAACAGGTTTATAAAGCTCTTGGTTGCAGCGGTATTGCCCGCGTAGATTTTTTGTTTGACAAACAATCAAAGAAATTTTTTGCCAATGAAGTTAATCCGCTTCCGGGCACGCTTTATCATCACTTGTGGAAAGCTTCAGGCTTGGAATTCCCTGAACTGCTGAGAAAATTAATTTCTTTTGCCGAAGAGAAAGCCAAAGAGAAAAAAGAAATTAATTATACTTTTGAATCCAGCTTGCTAACCTCGCTTAAGGGTTCAAAAATAAAATCGACCAAGCTAAATTAATGTTCCATAAAGCAACTCCTTACAAACAAACGACAACAGAGTGAAACGCGCTTGCGGTTCACTCTGTTTGATATAGAACATTGCAAGTATCAAGAATCTAGAATTAAGAATCAAGGATGGACACAAAGTACGAAAATAGAAAATTTGAACAGGGGTTCCAGTTCGTCATTGGCTGTGATGAGGTTGGGAGGGGGAGTTTGGCCGGACCGGTTGTGGCAGCGGCAGTCGCGTTTGATTTAAGATTTCTGATTGATGATTTAAGATTGAAAGACATCAAGGACAGTAAACTCTTGAGTCCCAAGAAGCGGGAGGAACTTGCTTGTTTCATTAAACAAAATTTTCAGTGGGGGATTGGCGAAGTTAGCGCGGATATAATTGATAGAATAAATATTCATAATGCCACCTTGCTGGCAATGCGCAAAGCTGTGCAAAATCTTTCTTGGGCTAATTCGTGCGAATTAGCCCAAGAGGGCGAAGAACCTCAAACTTTAAGCAGGAGATCCTTCGTCGGCTGCACTCCTCAGGATGACGCCGGAAAAAAGTTTTTAGTAATTGACGGAAAATTTGTAATCCCTTCCGTCGCTGAAGCTATGGAGGGCCAGCCAAAGTTTGACATGGAGCAAGAAGCAGTTGTGGATGGGGATAACAAAATATTTTCTATTGCCGCAGCCTCCATTGTTGCAAAAGTATACAGAGATGAATTAATGAGCAAGATGGATAAAATTTATCCGCAATATAATTTTGCTAAGCATAAAGGTTATGGAACGTTGCATCATCGAAATATGCTTAAGAGCCACGGCCTATGTCCAATCCATCGCCGAAGTTTTTGCAAAAAATTTATCTAACAATGGAACATTAAAGTTTGTTCCATCATAAAACCCCTAAAGCAATACTTTAGGGGTTTTATGATCTGGCGGAGAGGGAGGGATTCGAACCCTCGAACCCCTTGCGGGGTTACCGGTTTTCGAGACCAGCGCACTAGACCACTATGCGACCTCTCCGGGTCTTTATGGTCAACGCTATTTATTATACCTAATAAATGGGTTATAATACAACTGTTTCATTTATTAATTCAAGAAACAAATGTCAAAAAATAAAACTATTCTTATTAGCGGCGGGGTAACGGGGATTGGGGCGGCGACAGCTTTAAAATTTTTGGAAGACGGATGGAATGTTTCCGTTTTTTCCAATGTAGCTGAGCACAACCAAGAATTTATTAAAATTGCCAAGTTGCAAGGATTGTCGTCCCGCTTGCTGGTTTTATTTGCCGATATGACAAAAGAGAAAGAATTAAAGAAAGTTGTTGCGGAAACCAAAAAGAAATTTAAGAGCCTGGACGTTTTGTTTAACAATGCCGGCGTTGGTTATTTTGGTGAGGCGGATAAAATGGATATGAAGCAGTTTGACCAAATGATGGAAATAAATGTTATTGGCATGGCCAGCTTAACCAAGCAGGCCTTGCCGGTAATGAAAAAGCAAAAGCGCGGACAAATTATTAATAATGCCTCGACTGCAGCAAAGGTTGGACACGCCAAGTCCGAATTTTATGCCGCAACCAAATCCGCGGTAATGCGCTACAGTGAAGGCCTGCGAGCTGAAGTAGCAAAGCAGGGAATAAAAGTTTCGGTTATTTACACTAGCACAGTAAAAACAGAGTTCTGGAGTAAAAAAGAGTTTGCCCGCCGCAAAAAGGAAAATTGGGGCGGCAAAGAACCTGTATTTTTAACTGCGGCAGACTTGGGTAGTGTTGTAAGTTTTATTGCGAATCAGCCGGAGCACAGCGTAGTGGAAGATATAACCATAATGCCATTTGGCAAGTAAGGCCTAATTAATGAAAAAAGTTTTAATTTTTCACACGGCAATTGGCCTAGGCCATAAGAGCATGGCGGAGAATATCGCCGCTCAGCTAAAAGAGGCCGGCCTTGAAGTTAAGTTGGCGGACATTGGCAGCGTGCAGCGCGGCCGGTTTGAACATATTGTGGTGGCCGTTCATAAATTTATAAATTTGTATTTACCTTTTGTCTGGGCTTGGCTGTATTTTTGGGGCCACTATATTATTTACCCGTTTCGGACAATTATTGCCGGCTTTAACTGCGCCGCCGCTAAAAAACTTATTTCGGAGTATAATCCTGATTTAATAATTTCCACCCAAACAACAGGTTCCGCGGTAGTGGCTTATTTAAAAAGCAAAAGGATTTATAAAAATTTATTTGGCATAGCATTTTCCGATTACCACCTGCACCCTTATTGGCTGTATAAAGAGGCGGATTTTTATTTGGCGAATATAATAGAGCAAAAACAAGAAATGGTTAAAAAGGGAATAGCACCTGAAAAAATATTTGTCTGCGGCATGTCATTAAAGGCAAGAGCTGTGTTTGATGGCGCCCAGGTAAAACAAAAGCTTGGCATCTCCAGTGCTGAAAAAGTTATTTTGGTTGGCAGCGGTTCCCTTGGCACAGGCTTTAACGAGGGCTTAATTACCAGGCTGCTTACTTTGCCTGGCGTTAAAGTTGTGGTCTTGTGCGGAAAAAATGAAGACTATAAAAAATATCTGGAACAAAAATTCCGCGGACAAAATATATTGGCTTTGGGTTTTTATCAGCCTATGGCTGAACTTTATTCGATAGCGGATATTTTTTACAGCAAGCCGGGCGGACTTACCACTGCCGAAGCCTTGCAGTACGGCCTGACAATGGTGGTAACCCATACTTTACCCGGACAAGAAGACCAAAATTTGAAATACTTGCTAAATAAAAATTTAGTGGAAAAAGTTTCCCAAGATATTTTAGCTCAAGCCAGGGATCTTTTAGCTAAACAAAAACCAGCAATTTATAGCCAATCTTTAGAGGAGATTGTTAACCCTAAAACTAGCGCTAAAGCAGCGGTATTAAAGATTTTGTCTTAAGTTTCACTAAAAATTGCCAGGTTTGACTAATCTTCCCGTATTGTTTATCATTAAATTACTTAAGCGAGGCATAGCCAGATCGGCATAAAACCGGCTGGCCAAGCCCTAAAGAAACTAATTTTGAAAAACATGGCCAAGAAAGAAAAAACATCCTTTTTCGGGAAAATAATGGGGGGAAGCGTGACTGACGAAGCAATGCCGGTTGCTGTTTCACAAGTGGAGGAAGAAGTTGAAGCTGAGGAATTAACACCTGAGGAAGAAGTAGAAGACCAGGATGTTGAGATTGAAGAAGTTGAAGAAGAAGAGGTTGTCGTGGCCCCCAAGCAGCAACAATCTGCTGCCAAGGAAGGCAATGAAGATTGGCTAAACGACTTTGAAGGCCAGTTAAATATAGATATGTATCAGACCAAGGACAACGTAATTATTAAGTCCACTATTGCCGGCGTTCGCCCTGAAGACATAGACATTACGGTAGCTAATGATATGGTTACCATAAAAGGAAGCCGCAAAAAAGAAGAGAACATTGTCCAGGATGACTACTTTTATCAGGAATGCTACTGGGGCAATTTCTCCAGAAGCGTAATTATTCCGGTAGACATTGATAGTGAAGAAATTGAAGCTGACCTAAAAGACGGAATTTTAACAGTCATAATTCCAAAAGCCGCTAAAGCCAAAACCAAGAAGGTGAAAGTAAAGGGCCTTTAAATCGCGGAAGCACGCAGAACTTAACGCGGAATAACGCTGAAACAACCCCATCCCGATAAATCGGGATGGGGTTTTAAGTTATGTAAAAAAATGTTAAAATAGAGCTACTAAGGCAATAAAAATTTTGCTGAACTAAACCTAATATCTAATACCAAATATCTATCATGGGCCGACACAAAAAAGCAGACAAAGAAGAAACAAAATTTCAAGCACCAAACCTTAACCTTTCCTCGGAAACCAAAAGAGGTATTGCCGTGGTAATTTTTGTTGTTTTGGCTTTGATTGTGGTTTTGAGCTTGGCTGACTTGGCGGGCTCCCTGGGCCAGGGCTTGTTTAAAATTTTGACTATAACTTTCGGGTTAATGACATATGCAGTGCCATTAATTTTATTGTCCGTAGCGATTTCTTTATACAAACAAGATTTAGAAGCTGCCGGGAGAAGCAATAGTTTTTACTGGCGCATTTATTTAGGAGCGTTAATTTTAACCGGCAGCATTGGCGGGCTGATTCATATGTTTTATTTAAGCAATGAAGTTAGCGGGTTTAGCCTGGCTTCTGAAGGGCGGGGCGGCGGTTATGTTGGCGCGATTTTTGCCCAGCCCGCTTTTAGGTATTTAGGATTCTGGGCCGGGTCGCTTGTGCTGTTTGCTTTAATTGTTATTGGCATTTTAATAACTTTTGATATTTCTCTAAAAGCGCTTTGGCCGGTGAAAGAAAAAGAAGAAGACGAGCAGCCGCAAGCAAAGCTAAAAGAGGAAAAGCTCGTCCCATTAAAAATAAATGCAATGGGCAAAGAAGGCTTTACTGAAGAGAAAGTAATTGAAAAGAATAAAAAGATTGAAGAAGAGGAAGACGACGAAGAAAAAAATACCGAACAGAAGGTTCCGGTCCCTCAGGTAATTAATTCGCCAAAAAACCAGCCTATTCAAATGGAAGCAATTGCGTTAAAAGACCGCAAAGACTGGAAGCTGCCAAATTTTGATTTGTTAGATGACAACCAGACAGAGGTAGACAGCGGTAATATTGAAGTGAATGTAGCGATTATAAAAAAGACTTTGGGAGATTTTGGTATTGATGTGGAAATGGGGGAAGTAAATGTTGGACCGACAGTTACCCAATATACGCTGCGCCCGACAACCGGGGTTAAGCTGTCGCAAATTGCTGGCCTGCAAAACGATTTGGCTTTGGCTTTGGCTGCTCATAGCATTCGCATGGAACTGCCAATCCCAGGCAAGGCGCTGGTTGGTATTGAAGTGCCAAACAGATCCACCGCAATTGTTCGGTTGCGCGAAGTTATGCAAACTAATGATTTTGTAAATCATAAAAGTAAATTGGCTTTGGCTTTGGGCCGCGACGTTGCCGGGCATCCAATGGTAGTAGACTTGGCTAAAATGCCGCACTTACTAGTAGCCGGCGCTACCGGTACCGGAAAAAGCGTTTCTATAAACAGTTTGTTTATTTCTTTGCTTTATCGCAACACGCCGCAGGATGTAAAGTTTATTGTAATTGACCCGAAAAGAGTGGAACTAAATTTATATAACGGAATTCCTCATTTGCTTACTCCGGTGGTAACCGAAAACGAAAAAGCTGTAAACGCCTTAAAGTGGGCCGTGGCAGAAATGGATCGCCGCTATAAATTGTTGTCTGAGGTTGGCAAGAGAAATATTCTGGAATATAACGAGGACGCCCCTCTTAAAATGCCTTACATTGTAATTTTGGTAGATGAGTTGGCCGACTTAATGGCAACAGCTCAGGCAGAAGTTGAGTCTGCCATTGTCCGTTTGGCGCAAATGGCTCGTGCGGTTGGTATCCACTTGGTCTTGGCCACCCAGCGCCCAAGCGTAGATATTATTACCGGTTTAATTAAAGCTAACATTACTTCGCGTATTGCCTTTGCTGTGGCCAGCCAAATAGATAGCCGTACAATTTTGGATTCCTCGGGCGCTGAGAAACTGCTTGGCAATGGAGATATGCTTTACACTTCCGCCGAGTACAATAAACCAAAGCGCGTACAGGGAGCTTATATTGGAGAGAAAGAAGTTAAAAAGGTGGTAGATTTCTTTAAAGCTCAGGTTGGCGCGGTAATTTATAACGAAGAAATTTTAGAAAAGCCAAAAAGGCCTTTAGGCATTCCGGGGATGGAAGGAGATTCAGGGGACAGCGACCCAATGTTTACTGAAGCTGTTGATGAAGTAAAGCGAGCCGGCAAAGCATCCGCTTCCCTGCTACAACGCCGCTTAAGAGTTGGCTACGCAAGAGCCGCCAGGCTGCTTGATTTAATGGAACAACAGGGCATAATTGGCCCGGGCGACGGCGCTAAGCCGCGCGAGGTATATGGCGTAATTCCGCCGGATGAAAAAGCAGAATATGGAATAGAGGAAGAAGAACAGAATATCTAATTTCTAATTCCCAATTCCCAATAAAACCAAAACAAAAAAAGATAATCGTTTTTTGTTATTGGATATTGGTAATTGGGAATTTAAATTGTATGCTATTTGAAAAGAAAAAAATTCAAATTGAAACTTTGAGCGAATACCTGGTAGCGGTAAGGGAAGATTTGCAGTTGTCAGCAGTGGAGGTATCCCTGAAAACTTCAATCAAGCCGGTTTTTTTGCAAGCGCTGGAGTCGGGCAATTTTAAGTTGCTTCCCGCCGAGGTTTATGTGTTTGGTTTTTTAAGGCAGCTGGGAAGGCTTTATAGCGTAGATTCGGAAGAATTAATCGGCCAATTTAAAAAAGAAAAAACAATTCAGCGCCAGCTGCAGAAGCAGGAGGCAATGATGCGCTCTTCCTGGCCGAAAAAAGCTTTTCAAAAAATTGTAATTACTCCAAAAATTTTGAGCCTGAGCGCAGGGCTGTTGTTTGTTTTTTTAACTGTTGGTTACATTATTTGGCAGGTTTGGTCAATTAACCGCACCCCGTCTTTGCAAATTTTTGAGCCCCAGGATAATGCGGTGCTGCAAGGGTCGTTTGTTAATGTGCGCGGCCAGACAGACCCAGGCATTAACATTACTATAAATGACCAGAGTATTTTTGTAGACAGCAAAGGCAATTTTCAGACTCAGCTTGGTTTAAGCTCCGGGCCGAAAGAAATTACCGTAACCGCAAAAAATCGTTTTGACAAATCGGTGAGCCGGACAATAAATGTTACCAGCGGCGGACAAGTTCACAGTGACGGCCAAACCTTGGAACTAAGAGTAGATTTTACCACCCATGTGACTTTAGGTTTTTCTCTTGATGACCAGCCTATGCAAACTATGGATTTTAATGCCGGAGAGAGCAAAACTTTTACCGCTAATCAAAAGATTTTATTATCAACTTCAGATGCCGGTTCGACCAAAGTTACTTTAAATGGCACGGCGCTTGGGGCAATGGGCAGGAGTAAGGAACAGCTGCAAAATATTCCGTTTACTGCTCAGAATATAAGCCTGAAAAAGTAGTAAAGAGTGCTTTTTAAGCTGTGTATAAATTAACTAAAGATGTTAATTTTCTTAATAATTGCAGGTCTTTGACAATAGGTGAACGTTCGTATAAGATTAAAGTACTTATTTTATAAGCTATTAAATTTATGACGAAACAAACAACAAAAGCTCAGGCTCAAGAATCAGGTAAGTGGAAGGCTGTTACCAGCGCTATGGATCAAATTCAGGATAAATTCGGAGCCGGAAGCATTATGAAGTTATCAGATTCAAAAACGATGGATGTGGAATGCACGCCAACCGGCAGCATTTCTTTAGATTTAGCATTGGGAGTTGGCGGTATACCTAAAGGCAGAGTTGTGGAAATATATGGTCCGGAAAGTTCCGGTAAAACAACTTTAACTTTGCATATGATAGCCGAAGTGCAAAAGCGCGGCGGTTTGGCGGCGTTTATTGACGCGGAACACGCTCTGGATCCGGAGTATGCCAAGCGCATAGGCGTAAAATTGGAAGACTTATTAATTTCCCAGCCGGACAACGGAGAACAAGCTTTGGATATTTGTGAAACCTTGGTCCGTAGCAATGGTTTAGACTTAATTGTTATCGATTCGGTTGCGGCACTTACCCCGCGCAATGAAATTGAAGGCGAGATGGGAGATAGTCATATGGGTTTACAAGCCCGCCTTATGAGCCAGGCCTTGCGAAAATTAACAGCCATTATTTCAAAAACTCAAACCACGGTTATTTTTATTAACCAGATTCGCATGAAGATTGGCGTAATGTTTGGCAATCCGGAAACCACCACCGGCGGCAATGCGTTAAAGTTTTATGCTTCCGTGCGCATTGAAGTAAGGCGCAACGCCCAGATAAAAAATGGCGACAAGATAATCGGCAACCGGGTTAAGGCAAAAATTGTCAAAAATAAAGTTGCCCCGCCATTTAAAGTAGCTGAGTTTGATATTATGTATAACGAAGGCATTTCCGCGGCCGGCGACTTGCTTGATACCGGAGTTTTACTAGGAGTAATTGAAAAAAGCGGCAACACTCACAGTTTTGGAGAAGTCAAGCTGGGTGTTGGTAAGGAAGCCTCCAAACAATTCCTGCGCGACAATCCAAAAGTCTTTAAAGAAGTGGACAAGGCTGTCCGAGATAAGGTGAAGGCCGGAGAGGTTATCCCGGTTAAGCAAGCGGAAGAGCCGGAAGAAACAGCGGAATAATTGACGAAGTGTAATTTATAAGAGTAAAATAATTGCATGAAAAAGCAAACGCAAACAGTAAAACTGCATAAAACTTTAACCCCGGCCGATTTGGAAGCCGTGGGAAATTTGGTGAGTGGCTTAATGGATAGACAATCCGCGGTTTTAAGGCAGGATTTAGCTGGCAAGAAAGATTTACACGAAGAGATTGCCGGAGTAGAAAAACGCTTAAAAGAATACATGTCAGAGGGTTTTGAATCAGTTATACAAGGAATGGATGCTATGGCGGAGAAGCTGGCGGACAAAGAAAAATTAGATCGCATTGTTCAATGGGCTATTATGGCTGGTGCAAAAATTGGAGTTAGACCAAAATTATAAGTGGTAGTAAAAAATTAACCGCCCCTCGCAATCTGCTTGGGGCGGTTTTGCATCATTCTTTGACAAGTAGAGCTCGCAGAGCAGTGAAGCGGGAACGAGCGTCCTTGGCTACATTTGGATCCTTTATCAGTGAGATTAAAACATCCACAAGTTCAAAGAAAGAATCGAAGTGGAAACTGGTAGGACAGTCTTTGGCGGCATTGAACATCACCGATAATCCTGTCGCAATGACCTCGTTTAGTGCCGAGTGAACACCTTCACAAACTTCTAACATGACTGTGCGTTGCTCTTGCTCATCGTAGATATCCATCCATCGCAATGCTGAGCCGGTAATTTGGTGCGCTTTGGCTCTTTGCAGACGGTTTACTACTCTACATGGGCTTTTAGTGAGCCCTGTGATTTCCTGAAAACCGCCATGCTGCCTAATTCGGTGCGCCCAGGTCAAAGTTTCTAGTAGCTTAATATCGCAAGGGTCGAATTGGTGCATCAGACCAATTAATCCTGCTTCAAGGCTATGCTCAAAGTCATTCTCCCAATGAATTTTCATTACTTTCTCCTTAAGATTTTGGAATAGTTTCGATGTTCTCTAGCTTTCTAGTGTATCATTTTGATAATGTATGTCTATAATATTACAAATGATAATATCAAAATATTGATTTTATTAAGGAACGGTGGTAATATTTATATGTCTAAATTGGTAGACATATATGAAAGAATTAGAACTATCTTTGACAAAGCTGGGTTTTCACGAAAAAAAAGCATCCATCTACATCGCGCTTTTGGAATTGGGGGAGGCCAGTGTTATTGATATCGCCAAAAAGACCCAGTTAAAGCGGACAACGGTTTATAATATTTTGCCGGAAATGGTGCAGGACGGATTGGTGCGGACAGCAGTAAAAAAGAGCCGTCGGTTTTTCTTTATAGAGAATCCAAATAATTTAAAACAAGATTACCAGGATAGAATACATCTGGTAGATAAATTATTACCAGAGCTCCGTGCTATTCATAATGTTTTACCATATAAACCGCGTATAACTTTCTACGAAGGAGTGGGCGGGATGAAAGAGTTATATCAGGATACGCTGGACAGTTTGCATGGCGGGGGTATTATTTTGAGTTACACCGGCTTTCACGACTATTATCAGTTTATGCCACGTGAATATATGGATTGGTATGTACAGGAACGCGTGCGCCGTAAAATAAGAATTAAAATGATAGTTCCTGACTTTCCAACGACACGCGAAATTTTACCTCAGGCGCAAAGTACGTTAAGGGAAATTAAAGTTGTGCCAGGGGCTGAATGGAAATTTTCTGCCGACACGGAAATTTACGCGAATAAAGTTGCGTTGATATCCCACACCGAAAATTTCATGGGTGTAATTTTGGAAAGCAAGGAAATTAACCAGATGCAACGAATGGCTTTTGAAATTATGTGGAATGCGCTAAAATAAAGATTATGCCAACAGATCAGAAAAAAATATATTGCAGCTTGGATATAGAAACCAGCGGATTTGACCCGCTGGTTAACGAAATCTTAGAAGTTGGTTTCGCTTTTTTTGAAGTGGGCAATAAAGGTATAAAAATTACCGAAGAGTGGACTAAGGTTTTTAAACCCGTCCGCCCGGTTTCTTCCAACATCCTTGGGCTAACAGGAATATCTCAGGAGGAATTAGACGAAGCGCCTGCTTTTTCGGAATTTCGAGAAGAACTGCAGGAAAAATTGGGAGATACAATAATAGTCGGGCACAATATTTCTTTTGACATAAAGTTTCTTGAGGCGTTTGGAATAAAGTTTTCCGGCAAGCAAATTGACACCCTAGATTTAGTTCAGTGGCTCCTGCCAACTCACCATAGCTACAACCTGGAAAATTTAATGCACACCTTCGGGATTTCTCATAAGGAAGCCCACAGGGCCCTGGCTGACAGCAAGGCCACGCTGAAACTTTTAGAAAAACTGCTTCAGGTCTTTTGCGGTTTTCCCGAGACCTTAAAAGAGCAAATTTATAAGCTAATTAAGCCGCAAAAGTTTTTGTGGGAAGAATTTTTAAAGATTGATTTTTCGGGGATTAATTTTAGCGAGATAAGCAACAAGCCGGCAAAGAAAGTTAAGTCTCAAATAAAAAAAGATCTTGTTGAAGGTTTGGCGGAAAATTCAATTTACAACTTTACTTTTGGCGAAGATTTTATAAAGCAATTGCCAGAGCAAATTAAGGTTAAGGGCTTGCTGGTTTTGCCAAAAGTTCAGGAAGTTTTGGCTTTGTATAAACAGGGTTTGGTAGATGGCGTGGCTTTTATGCCCGAACTGAAATTCAACGAAAAAAAGTTTAAAGCTGCATTAAAGAAGAAAAAAGTTAGTCCAGAGGAACTAAGGTTTTTGCTGAAGGTTTTGGTTTGGCAAATGACCAATTGGCAGACAGAAAGCATAATAGATATGAACCTGTCTTTTTTTGGCGGCCAATTTAAGGGCTTGGTTAGCGGGGAAAAATTGGTAGAAAAAAAATCCGCCAAGCTAGTTGCTTGTGATTTACAAACATTTTTTCATTTGTCGGAAAATAAACTATATGCCGAAAGACAGGCCGTGATTTGCGGGCTTAATAACTTCGAGGCAGCTATTGTTTCCAATATTGGCACCAAGACCAGTTGGGGCTATATAAATTATTTATTGAAATCTTTTTATAATCCGGAATTTCAAACCGGTGAAAAAAAGTTTAAAGCTGAAGTAGAAGAAGCTCTCGCCGCCAGCGACTTATTTTTTGGCCTAGCTTCAGCTTTATTGCAAAGCGATCCCCCGGGGTTTGTATATTTTAAAGTAAATGAACAAACTGAAAATGAAGAAAGATTTGTAAAAATAAAAACAGCGGCAAAAAACTACGAGGAAAAAATTAGCAAGGCCAATGAAACATTGGGCTCGGAAGAGGTTAGCAGTTTTATTGCAAATTTTCAAAACTTTTTTCAGCCGGAATCCAATAAAGTAAAATGGGTGGAACTTTCGGAGAACCGCTGTTCATTTTTGAGCATGCCGCTTAACATTACCGGCTTAGTTGAAGAAGCCTTGAAAGGTTTTAGCTCTGTTGTTTTTGCCGACGCTTTGGGGTCCGGAATGTTGTTGGACTTTTTTATTAAGCGCCTTGGCCTGGAAAAATTTACAGTTATAAATGCCAATAACAAAGAAGCAAAACTTTTAAAGAAACCAGGATCAAAGCAAGGCGACTTATTTTCCGGATTAAAAAAAGCTTTGGGTGTTAAGAGTGAAGAAATACGTTTTCATTTTTTGCCCAATACAATTTCCCCGGAATACCTGTCAGAGCTGTTTAAAAATGGTTCAGGCCTGCCAGCAGCGGCTTTGCTGCCAAGCCCTTCGGTTATCAGAGAGTTTTATGACGCACACTATCAGGATATTAAAAAATTCGCTTCCCTGTATGCACAGACCAATTCAGGCGGCAGCAATAAAATTTTTCGCAATTTTTCCATAAATCAAAACGGGCTGCTGCTGGCGACCGACAAGTTTGTTCTTCGCCATATGACCGCTCCTTCTGCTGTGGATCCGGTGCAAAATTTAGAAGTTAAAACTTTGGTTGTTTGCCGTTTGCCGTTTGAGCAGTTTACCCATCCTTATCAGGAAGCGGTTTCACAGAGCTTAAATAATGCTTTTATGGATTATGCTTTGCCTAAAGCGCTGTTAAACTTTCATAATTTGTTAAGGTTCTTTTATACCCCCAAGCTCCAAGATGTATATATAGTTGATGCTAAACTGGCAAAAGATTATGCCAAAGTCTTTAAAGACTATTACAAATCCATTCCGAAAGCCAAAATTAAATAGTTTTCTTATATTTAAACAGGTTATCCACATATTATCCAAATTAAAAAAACACCATTTTTTTACTAAATTCATCCTTTTTAATTTAAAAACTCTTTTATCTAAAGGAGTTTTTTTGTTAAAGAGTCATTAGAGTTGACAAGGCAATATAAGCCTGTTATTATAAATATACAGTAAACGTGTGGAGAACTCCGGAAACAAAAAGCTCTTTAAAAAATCAAAAGTCACACAAACTCGCTGAAGGAAATCGGCCTTTAAATCATTTGAAAGTCGCTTTCCTTCTAACTTCTCGTCAAAGCCTATCCAATCTAGGCTGTTTGCAAAACAAAAACAAAAATCAATGAAGGCTAAAGTCCAAAAGACATTAGCAGGTTATATTTCAAAATAAAATATAATCCATGTTAGGTGTTAAATCACCATAAGAGAAGTTTGAAGTGTAGTTTGAAATAGATTGGAATTCAGACGCTTTCTTCCCAGGTGTTATCTTGGGAAAGGCCTGTATTCGACAGAGTAGCAGCCTTTGCAGTAGGTTTAGGGCTTAAACAGTTTAAGCCCTGCATCTACTGCGAAGATTGTTCGATCGAATGTGGGTTCAAGCGCCTCTAACCGCCCTTTAATTCACATTCATCGGCGCCGTTGAGGCGCTTTTTCATTTGTAGTAAAAAATATAATCGGATATAATTAAGCAAATAGGAATTAAAGAAACTATATGTTACCACAACCTTTTATTGAAGAGATGAAAACTAAGTTGTTGGCCCAAAAAGCCAAGATGCAGGCAGATTTGGCCGATTTAAAACCGCATCAGGAATTGGGAGGAGATTTAGACTCCAGCGCCCAGGAAGTGGAAGACGATGAAGTCAGCAGAGATTTAATTGCAAAACTCAGCGCTGATTTGGAAAGAATAGAAAAAGCTTTGGCAAAAATTGAAGACGGAACTTACGGAACCGATGACGAAGGAAAAGAAATTAGCCAAGAGCGCCTTGCCGCCTTGCCTTGGGCGGATAAAGCAATATAATTTCAAATTCTAAATTTCAAATGACAGAACAAAACTCAAACCCAAAAATGACTAAAAATTATTATTGGGGGTTGGGTTTTTTGTTTTTTATTGCCGTAGATCAACTGGTTAAATTTTTTATTACCAATCCATTTAGAAACTATTTTTTTGCTTTCAGCCTTCCTTTGCCGGTTTGGCTAATGTACGGAATTTACCTCACCGCTTTGGCTTTTATTTTTTTCTATTTAAAAAGAAATTATTTAAAATTTTCCGCATCGGAACTTTTGCCCTGGTGCCTAATTCTGGCGGGCGCTGTTTCCAATATCGCGGAGAGAATTTTACACGGTTACGTTAAGGATTTTATTTATATAACTTTTTACAGATGGACGGGGATTTATAACTTGGCTGACGCGTACATTATTTTAGGCGTCATACTTTTATTGGCCTCACAGCTTTTTAAAAAAAATCAACAACTGAAATAAACGTTTGAATAAAGAGTCAAGAACTAAGAATCATGGAATTAGTTTTTCCATAATTCTTGATTCATAATCCTTAATTCTTACGTGGATGATTTCTAAAGTTTTATCCGCTGCGGTAATTGGCTTGGATGCCGAGGCGGTGGAAGTAGAAGCCGACGTAACCAATGGTCTGCCGGCAACTATTGTGGTGGGCTTACCCGATACGGCCGTGCAGGAAAGCCGGGAGAGAGTTAAGACGGCAATAAAAAATTCCGGATGCAGCTATCCGCAAACCCGGGTAAGCGTGAATTTGGCTCCGGCGGATGTTCCTAAACTAGGAACTCACTTTGATTTGCCGATTGCATTAGCAATTTTGGCCGCTGCCGACCAGGTATTTTGCGATTTTAATAATAAATTATTTTTGGGTGAACTGTCGCTGGATGGCAAGCTTAGAGCGGTGCCCGGAGTGCTTGCAGTTGCCATGAAAGCAAAAAGTTTAGGAGCAACTGAGATTTTTGTGCCAAAGCAAAATGCCAAAGAGGCTGCATTGGTAGGCGAGTTGAATATATACGCGGTTGATAATTTAAAGCAGTTGATTGGGCATTTATTGGGAGTGGTTAAAATAGAGCCCGAACCGTTAATAAACCCGCAGGATGTTCTGCAAAATGCCTCCGCGGCTTTGGATATGGAAGATGTGGCGGGGCAAGAATTAGCTAAGCGCGCTTTGGAAATTGCCGCGGCTGGCGGCCACAATATTTTACTGTCCGGGCCCCCCGGCAGCGGAAAGACTCTTCTTGCCAGGGCAATGTCGGGAATTTTGCCGAACCTATCCTTGGAAGAAGCGTTGGAGCTTACAAAAATTTATAGCATTGCCGGAAAACTCAGAAGCAATTTTATTACCAGTCGGCCGGTGCGAAGCCCTCACCATACAACTTCCAATGTGGCTTTGGTAGGCGGGGGAGCAAATCCTAAGCCCGGAGAAATAACTTTGTCGCATCGGGGAATTTTATTTTTGGATGAATTTCCGGAATTTCCGCGAAATGTTTTAGAGGCGTTGCGCCAGCCTTTGGAAGATGGGGTGGTTACGGTTTCCCGCGCTTCCGGCAGCTTTAGTTTTCCGGCAAAGTTTACTTTAGTGGCAGCGCAGAACCCTTGCCCTTGCGGCTACCTTGGAGATGGCACGAAAAAATGCGTTTGCAGCCCAGGACAGATTTTTAAGTATCAGAAAAAAATATCCGGGCCGCTGTTAGACCGCATAGACCTGCATGTGGAAGTTCCCCGGCTGCCGTATGAAAAAATGGCGGCTCAAGAGAGAGCGGAAAATTCAGTTAGCATCAAACAAAGAGTTGAGGTAGCGCGAGCAGTACAGAATAAAAGATTCGGGGCGAGCAGAACCAACAGCGAAATGGGGCTGGTGGAAATAAAAGAGTTTTGCCAGTTGGGGGCGTTGCAAGAAGAGCTGCTTAAACAGGCAATGAAACAGTATAATTTTTCCGGCCGCAGTTTACATAGAATTTTAAAGGTTGCCAGGACAATTGCCGATTTGGCCGGGGCGGAAAAAATTGAAACTGATCATTTGGCCGAGGCAATTCAGTATCGCCCAAAAACAGAGTGAGCTAATACGCGATACTAATATTAACGAAATAAGAAACAGCGGTGCATAGTATATTGGTATCTGCCATTGTGTTATAATATCGTTGTGGCTGCTGCAAGTAGCAGTAATAATAGATAAAGAATATTTAATTTAGTTAAAACTCATCAACATGGCTATTTCTAACGGGGGGACAAAAAAGATTCGCAAAGCAATTATTCCGGCCGCCGGTTATGGAACCAGATTTTTACCGGCAACCAAAGCTCAGCCCAAAGAAATGCTGCCTATTGTCGACAAGCCAATTATTCAATACGTAGTAGAAGACGCGGTTTCCGCCGGGATAGAAGACATTATAATAGTGACGGGTTGGTCAAAACGAAGCATTGAAGACCATTTTGATTATCCATTTGAATTGGAAAAACGCTTAGAAGAGTCCGGAAAATATGAAGCGTTGGAAGAAATACGCCGGATTGCAAATTTGGCAAATTTTTATTATGTCAGGCAAAAGGGCCCGCTTGGCAATGCCACGCCGATTTGGAATGCCAGAGATATTGTCGGTAACGAGCCATTTGTGGTGCTTTGGGGCGATGAATTTGTCGACGCTTCACCGACGCGCTGCCAACAGCTGGTCGCAGCTTATGAAAAGCATCAGTCATCGGCGGTGTTGGCGAGCATTCGAATGAATAAAGATGAAGACTATAAGCGCTATGCCTATGCCGCTGGCACTGAACTGGAAGATGGAGCGCTGGCAATAAATAGAATTGTAGAAAAACCCGGTCCGGGAATGTTTGATTCAGATTATGCCATAATTGGCGGCGCGGTTTATGACCCGGAAATGTTTAATGCCATTGAAGAATCTATGCATCGCTTAGAAGCGGAAAACACGCCAAGAGAGTTAGTTTATGTTGATGCGGTAAACATATTATTGGAAAGACAAAGAAAGTGCTTGGCTGCGGAAATAAAAGGCGGTGTATTCCGCGATTGCGGCAGCAAACTGGAATATTTAAAGACCGTGGTGGAATACGGTTTGAAACACGACGAATTAAAAGAAGATTTTGGCCAGTATTTAAAAAAATTAAAAATATAACCCTCAATCCGAATATTACGAATTATATCCGAATGCCCCTAATAATTCAGTGCATTTATTCGGATAATTCGCCTGCCTGCTCGGTAGGCAGGGATGCTATTCGGAGATTAGGATCGCTTTATGAAATTAAAAATAAAAAACAAGTATATAAAAATAGTCGGTGTTTTTTTATCAATTGCCCTGCTAGCAGCCGGGTGCGGCAGTTCAAATAATAACCAAACTCAGCAGCAGGTGGTAATAAATTTTTGGAAAACTTTTGAAGACAGCTCCAATATTGAACCGCTGATTACCGCTTATCAGACAGCTCATCCAAATGTAAGAATTGTTTACACCAAAAAGAATGTTGACACTTATGAGCAGGATTTGCTAAATGCGCTTGCCGCAGGACAGGGTCCCGATATTTTTTCTATCAACAACGCCTGGCTTCCGGCATATATGGACAAAGTAACTCCGGCTCCGACAACCGCTTTTACCTATTCTGATTTTAAAAATGCTTTTGTTGATGCAGTTGAGAATGATTTTACGGTAAACCAGAAGATCTACGGAGTGGCTATGTCGGTGGATAGCCTGGCTCTCTACTATAATAAAGATATTTTAGGAACAGTTGGCATTGCTACCCCGCCGAAGACTTGGGCGGAACTTGCTACCGATGTGCAAAAAATTAAGAAAGCTGATACCAAAGGCTATTTTACCCGCAGCGGCATTGCTATGGGGACTAATGCTAATGTTAACCGAGCAGTGGATATTTTGTATTTGTTTATGCTGCAAAAAGGGGTGGTGCCATATTCTTCGGACGGCACTCAACCGACATTTTCGCAAAGCGTGCAAAAAAACGGCAACTATACCGATCCCGGGCTGGATGCTTTAACGTATTATACGTCTTTTGCCAATCCGTATAGCCCAAATTATAACTGGAATTCACGCAGCGACTATTCTGTTGACGCTTTTGCCAACGGACGTTCGGCTATGATGCTTAGCTACTCGTATGCCGCCGACACAATCAAACAAAAGAATCCTAATTTAAATTTTGATGTTGCAGCGGTGCCCCAGCCGAATTTAGACGATCCAAGCGTGAACTTTGCCAATTATTGGGGAGAAGTTGTAAGCAAACAAAGCAAAAATTCCGCCGTGGCGTGGGACTTTTTAAAATTCCTCAGCAGCAAAACATCTTTGGATAAATATTATGCTAAGCACAAACTTCCTTCTTCCCGCAAAGACTTAATTTCTTTGCAGATTCAGGATCCGGAGATTGGTGTTTTTGCCAATGCAAACCTTACAGCAAAGGCATTTTACCGCCCGGACCAGGCTAAAATGGATACGATTTTTGGGCGAATGATTGATAATGTTATTTTAAATGGGCTAACTGCGGACCGGGCATTAAACCAAGCCCTGCAGGAAGCCTCGGCAATCTCCAGGCAGCAGTAAGCAAAATTAACCTAATTACTCTAATTTCTAATTGACCTAAATAAACTCAAATGTCCAAAGATCAAAAATATGATCTAGAAGAGCGGACTGCTAAATTTGGCGAAGAAGTAATTAGGTTTTGCAAAGACTTACCCAAAAGCGAATTAACCAAAAGAATTATCGATCAGCTTGTTGGTTGTGCTACTAGTGTAGGGGCAAATTATTGTGAAGCAGATGACGCAGAGAGCTCGAAAGATTTTAGACATAAAATTGGGATTTGTAAAAAAGAATCCAGAGAGTGTAAGCATTTTTTAAGAATGTCGGCCGTAGCAGTTCCAGAAATTGCAGATAGAGCTAGAAAATTATGGGTAGAAGCTAAAGAACTAAATTTAATATTTAACAGTATTTACATAAAGGTAAAGGATAAATAGTTACGCCGCCATATTGTTTTTGGTGCTTAGTAATTATTTAGGCTACTTAGTATAATTAGGTTAATTAGAAATTTAGTAAAAAATGGTATATAATATAGATATCAATTTTACCAAATGAAACAAAAAATCGCAGCAATTTTAATAGCGTTAAGCCTGGTATTTATGCCATCTTTTACTTTGGCTCGGGGCCTTGTTCCTTGTGGCGGTTATAAAGATGATGCCGGGACGCAACGAGAACCGCCTTGCACAGTGCTGGATTTTTTTGTATTAGTTGCCACAGTCACTAACTGGCTAATTTCGCTAGCCGGCGTTTACGCGGTGTTTGAAATTGTTAATGCCGGTTTCTGGCTGGTAGTATCAAGCGGAAACGAAGAAAGCATAACCAAAAATAAAAATGCCCTGTTTCAGGCCGTATTTGGTTTTGTTTTTGTTATGGCCGCATTTATTTTAATAAATACCGCGGTAAATTATATTTTACTCGGCGGCGACAAGAGCAAAATGATAGATTTAACTAAACCAGTCTGTTATCTGGCTCCAAATTCCGATGCTTGCAAAAAATAACATAAAAATATGAAAAAAATAAAAACTTTGTTTTTAATGGTCGTGTTTGCCGAATTTTTGCTGGCATCTTTTATGCCGACATTAGCTCATGCCGGAGCATATGATTGCAGTGCAACAGTAAATTTTGGAGTAAGCCCAACAACAATAACAGATTCACAGTCTGCTTCAATTTCCGGATCGGTAACCTTAACCACCCCGGGCGGAGTTATTTGTACTATCCCGGGAACTAATAGTTTAAGAATGTCTCAGATAATTGTTACTGTTTTTGACGAGAAAAGTTCAAAACAAATATTATTGTATAACACTTTTACATATTCCAGCGGACAAGGCACAAACCATACCTGGCAACTAAATACAAAAAAAATTGGGGTAACAGAACTAAACAGCGTTAGCTTGGCCGGCGCCAGTTCTTTAAGTTTGGTTGCAATAGTAAAAGTTTCGGATATTAATAATAATTGGTATCAACTGACAAAATCTGGTCCACCCATTGCTGTTTCCATAAATACTTCTGCTAGTGGTATGCCGGAATTGACTTCTGACAAATACTCTGTAAAATTGGGGGATACAATAAATCTCAGTTTAAAAAATGCTCCTCCTGGCTGGGAAGGGTCCATAAATATTAATGATCAAACAGTTAAGCCGATGGCTGCAAGCCCCTACCCTCTCTCTGTTATTGTTGACAATGGGTTTAATAATAATAGTAACAATTCAATAACTCTTGCAATAGAAGTTGCTGGCACCTCTAAACCTTTAAAAAATAATGGAGTTATTTCAGTAAATGTTTCTGATAACCCTTCAGCTAACCCAAGCGATCCAAGCAGCGGTAAGGATGGGGCTGGCGCGAATCCTAGTGGAATGCAGGGACAAAGTGGTACAGAATTATATAATCCTATTTCAGGAGTTAATAACATAACCGAACTGTTGCTTAAAATAATGAACGGCTTTTTAGCCATTATTGGTATTTGGGCAGTTATCTTTATTGTTATTGGCGGGTTTAGGTTGGTAATGTCTGAGGGAAATGACGAAGCTGTTGCTGCTGCTAAAAAAACTATTACCTGGGCGGTTTTAGGTTTAATTGCCGCGTTGCTTTCATTTAGTATTATCGCAATTATACAAAATTTATTGGGAATAGATATTAAAGAATTATAAAAATGAAAAATTTAAAAAAAATATTCTATAGCACACGAAGCATAATTTTTAGCGGCGTTGTTATGGCATTGCCGGTTGTGGCTAAGGCAGTGGAGATTAGTGCTGAGGACAAAGTAAGGTGTACTAAGTTCAAAAATCAGTTTAATGGAGTGTTCGCCAATATGCCGGATCAGTATTGCAGCGCCAGCGCCTTGCTGCTCTGGGTAATTCAGCTTTTGCTAGTTATGTCGGGAATTGTAGCTGTGTTGTTTGTTATGCTTGGCGGTGTTTGGTATTTAACTGCTGCGGGAAATGACGAACAGGCAGAAAAAGGCAAAAAAACTTTAATTAATGCAATTATTGGTTTAGTAGTAATACTTTTGGCGGCTACAATAGTTAGGGTTGTGTCTAATACCTTAGCTTTAGGTAAATAAATTCGGTGATCAGAGGTCGGAAGTCGGAGAGTCAACAAAAATTTATGATAGTTGATGTTGAAGATTTAGATGTTTATAGAAGGGCGATGAAGCTTATAAAGCCAGTTTATAAACTAAGTAATTTATTACCAAAGGAAGAGTTTAGGCTTAAAGATCAGTTAACAGCTTCAGCAAAATCAATTCCCGCGTTAATAGCGGAAGGCTTTGCTAAAAGAACATTTATTAAAGAGTTCAAAAGATTTTTATTTATGGCACTTGGGTCGTCTGATGAGACAATTACACACCTAAAACAAATTAAACTTATTGATTTTCAAGGAATAAAAACTGAAACCTGCGACGCTTTAATAGCCAATTATAGAATAGTATCAAAACAGATAAATACTACAATTAAAGTTTGGAAAAGCACACAAACGCACATCTGATATTCTGACCTCTGACCTCCGATTACTGATTCCCCGAAATGTGTTATAATAAACAGGGAAGAATTTTAAATCCTAATCTCTAAGTCCTAAACAATTTTAAATACCAAATATAAGTTTAGTATTTGGAATTATAATTTAGGATTTATCCCTTGAGAGGGGGTGAACAGCTTGAAACAAATTGTTAAAAAAATTAATTTCCTTAAAGTAGCCGAAGTCCTGCTGGCCGTGGTGATTATGTTCGCCCCGGTTTACTTTGCCAGTGCTCAATTGGGCAGAAACTTCCAGTGTGACTCTTCTACAGGACTTAACTGTACAGCCGGTACCAGCGTTAACCAATTAATTAGAACTGTAATTAATTGGATGCTTGGTGTAGCCTTCGGTATTGCCGTGTTGTTCTTAATTATTGGCGGTTTCTGGTACATTACCTCCGCCGGCAACGAAGAAACAGCGGAAAAAGGCAAGGGTACAGCCGTCAATGCCATTATCGGTATTGTCATTATTATCCTTTCTTACGTTATAGTGAACGTAGTGTCTAACTTGGTAGCAAATACCAATTCAAACGCTGCGCCGTAATCTCTATAAATTTTCGGCCCCATTTAATTTAATGGGGCCAAATCTAAAAATAGAAAATTCTTTTGTATTTTTGGATTTTAAAATTTAACATACGAGAAATGAAACAAAAAATTATCAATGCTATAAAATTTATTGCCGTGTCCGCAATTTTTGCGGTGCCGGCTTTAGCCTTGGCTCAAAACCAAGTTCAAAGCGGTTTGCAGATGGGCGGCTTGCAGGGGTTGTTTGGTTACGGCGGGCTTAACAGCTCGCAAAGTTTGCCGGAATTAATTGCCAATGTAATTAGATTAATGTTGCTGTTTGCCGGAGCCATTGCCGTGGTGTTTGTAATTATTGGCGGCTACCAGTATCTAACTTCCGCCGGCAACGAAGAAACAGCGGAAAAAGGCAGAAAAACTTTAACCAATGCCATAATTGGCGTGGTAATTATAATTTTAGCTTACGTAATAATAAACGTAATTGTTAATTTGGTAAGCAGTTCAAATGGTTATGGCGGTTAATTTAAATAAAATGAAAAATAAACTTCAAATTATTGTTTTTTGTTTGACTCTGGCGCTGTTGCCTTTTGCTGTTACAACCCTAACCGCAAAGGCGTCCTCAATGTGTGAGCAGAGAACATTCCCGTGTGCATATGGGTGTGACGAAAATACTGGAGAATGTTTTAGTAATCCAAATGGTTCTGGTGATTCTGGAAACCAAACAACCCCAGGCATAGCTGGCTCTACTTGTTCAAATCCAGGAGAACAAAGCACTTGCGGAGCAGGCTTAATATGTAATTCAAATTTAAAATGTGCGGTTCCCGGAGTGCCTGATACAACTCCAACTGTTCCTGGTGCCGGTACCGGTGGCCCAAATTCATCTTGGTGCAATAACGATCCAAATTTAGTTTACTCAAATGGAGTGTGCTTGCCGAAAGACGCCGGGTTTGCCACTACCGGAATTGCGGCTAGCAGCAGCCTTTCCGATTTGGTAGTAAAAATAATTAAATTATTACTTACCTTTGCCGGAGCGATTGGAGTTTTAATTTTAGTGATTGGCGGTTTCTGGTATATTACTTCTGCCGGAAACGAAGAACTGGCGGAAAAAGGAAAGAAGACAATTATAAATGCACTTATTGGTTTGGTTGTTGTGGTCTTAGCTTATACTATAGTGTCTATAATTTCCGCTACATTAATTTCTGACAAATTAGTTTAAAAAACAAAACCCATAAAAATCTAAAAACCCCGTATCTTACGATACGGGGTTTTTAGATTGATGGCGAAAGAAGGGGTTGAACCTAAGCTTTCGTCATCAAGGGGGTCGAGTCTCTGCATCCGGCGCTCGCGCGCTGGGCGCATGGGGACTCGCTTTATTGTAGGTTAAGATGTGGAGGCTCATTTTATGAGCTCCAGGACTAGCACATCAGCGTCGCCGCCGATGGTTACGAATTTAAGTTTTCCGCGGACTTGATAGTCTACGGGGGAGACAGATCCCGTTGGGGACGTCTCTTTAACAAAACTGAAGCCGTCGTTGGGCTTGCGTACGACAAGCTCTGGCCTCACAGCCACCTGTACCAACTTGTCGCCGTCGCTGATTTTATACAGCGTCGCCGAGAGTTTGTACTCGTTGAACTCGTTTCCGTCCGGAGGAAGGATCCAGATCCCTTTACCCGCGTCGCACCCGGTGAGTACTATCTTTTGCACACCGTTTCTCCAGCCGTCCGTTGCCGGACATGGCCTACGGTAATCGTCTACCAAGTTGCGGTTGTGCGCCAGCTCGATCTTAGCTTCGGCCAGTTTCCTAGCCGCTTCAGCGAGGTCGGTAGTGTTGTCAATTTCTTCCGCCCTGCTTTGAAATTCGCCGACGGCACGTGCGTGCAGTCGGTTTGTCGAAAGCTGCACCGCAGGGTTATATCGGTTTGCACCGACTTTTGACCCAATCCAGTAAGCGATGACAGCAACCAAGGCCACCCAAATCGCGGTTTGAACGTAGCTTTTCAGCTTGAGCCACATGTTAGTGTTAGTGTCCATGATGTCTCTCCAACGATGGCGCCGGCGTTGCCGACGGTTTGGACGGTCCAATAAAGTTAGTGGCTAGAAGCAGTAAAACTAAGCCAATAGCCAAAAACGGAAGGTTGCTGGTTTTCATCAGGCTTGCGAAACTGAATTCGTTAAACTTGATGAAGTGAGAGAGAGTGCTCCAGATGATGCCGAACAGAATTGACGCCGTCGACACCTTCTTCCAGAGATTCCAGTCGAAGT